>CACWTN010000005.1:177783-400013 GCA_902763805.1 uncultured bacterium
CCTCTTTCTTTGCGGTCAAAGAAAGGGGCATATAAAAATATCAGAGATTCTTCAGCGCTTAGTTAAATTAAAAAACTCTGCCTCAGAATAACAATTTATTCTTTATACATCAAAATATATAGTTTAATATATTTTATTGCGTTATATTAACTTTCCGTATATTACACGGTCAATACCATCTAAATCTTTTATAACCTCTACCCCTTCAAAGTATTCGTTCATAAAGGATTTAACCGCATCAGCTTCACCAATACCGAGTTCAAAAATAAGCCATCCGTTTTTATTCAGATATTTGGGTGCTTCCTGAACAATCTTTCTGTACAACTTAAGCCCGTTTTCTTCGGCAAAAAGTGCAACAGACGGTTCATGACTGAGTTCAGGCTCAAGTTCTGTTCCTACGGGAATATACGGAGGGTTGGAAATTATCATATCAAATTTTTCTTCTTCCCTGATTTTTGAATAAAGATCCGATTTCCTGAAAACAGCTCTGTTATTTATTCCTAATCTTGTTACATTATCCAGCGCAATCCTTAAAGCATCTGAAGATATATCAACACCAAGAACAGTCGCATCTGTTCTTTTTGCAATAGTACAAGCAATACAGCCTGACCCCGTTCCTATATCCAAAATATTTTTTAAACCGTTCTCTTTTATAATCTCTATCCCCTTACTAACAAGTATCTCTGTTTCAGGACGGGGAATAAGAACGTCAGACGTAACCTTAAAAAACTCTCCCATAAAATAAGATTCACCTATTATATACTGAACAGGAATTCTGTCAGCTAACCTTGCTTCGACCTTAGATTTAACTATATTCAAATGTTCTTCCGTCAGCGGATGACCTAAGATTTCGTCTTTTTCCGTATAATTGCAGAAATGTTCGAGAAGCATTTTTATCTCTTTTTTTGCTTCTCTTTCCTCTATTCCTGCATCAGTCAACATTTTTATAATCGTCTGAATGTTCATCTAATATTCTTTCTATCTCATCTCTTAAATCAAGCTTTGAAAGCTCATCCACGTTCTTTTTTTCTATTGAATATTTTTTGCATAATCTGTCGTAATAGTAAAGCTGTTTTTTTGTAGGTGCTTCTTTTGACATTTTTACTTCCTGCAAAAATTTCCGTTTTTTCTTTTCAAACTCTTTCTGAGCCTCTATTATCGGTTTTTGTTTTTCTTTGTATTCGTAATATTTTATACACTCTTTTATGTAATCCTCTGTATCCTTTAGAAATTGACTATCGTCAATAACTTCAGAAAGAAAAGGAAACCTTGACGCATTAAGCTCAAGATAATACTTCTCATCCTCAATAAATTTATCCAGAATACCGGCTGCCCCGAGCGTCAGATTTTGTTTTGATAATGCGCGCAGATAATTGCAGACGGCACTTTTTTGAGTTTTATCAAAATTCAGGTATATACGGTTTTTTATCTGATACATAAAACAATTTTAGCATAATTTTTCATATAAAAAACGAGGCTTTGTATAACCTCGTTTTCTAAGTCCTTTTCTTCTCAGGGCAAATTTTTCATTTACCCTCTTTTTCCGTTTTCTCTTTTTCGCCTGCTAACTTCGGAGCAAATCCTCGACCGTGAACCTTCGCCCGCCTTCGCCGTTCGTAAACCGCATAAACTGCTCTCGCAAAGACTGCCCCTGTATATTCAGCGGATTTGTCTGATAAGATCGCAACCGCTGTTTCTTAAAATAATCCTGCGATGTATTCTCATTGCTGATAACCGTAAATTTTCGTTTTTCTTCTGTCATAGTACTCTCTCTCTTATACTTTTATATATCTCTTATGTATATATAAAGTATTTAACTTTTCGAAAATTGACTTTTTTGTTCTGCATTGTTAAGAATTGTAACATTGAGTTTATTAGAAATCCATTTTGTAAATATTTCGCAACAATTTTTTCATGTATTCGTTGAATTTTTTTCCTTATGATACACTAAAGATATATGCCCTTTTTGGGAAAATGGGGCGAAAGGAATAGCTAATTATGGATATATTTTCAATATTTACTCTGTTAGGCGGACTGGCATTTTTCCTTTATGGTATTTCTATTATGTCAGCCGGCTTGGAGAAGGTTGCCGGCGGACGTTTGGAACAGCTATTAAAGAAAATGACTTCTAATCCGGTTAAAAGTTTTGCACTCGGAGCTTTTATTACTGCTGTGATTCAGTCATCTTCAGCAGTAACAGTTATGTTAATAGGTCTTGTAAACTCAGGAATAATGACACTCTCAAGAACAGTAACCGTTATCATCGGTGCTAACCTGGGTACAACAATTACGGCATGGTTGCTCAGTTTAACAGCAATACAAGAAAGTGCAGGCTTCTTTTTTAAACTGCTAAAACCTGAAACATTTTCTCCAATATTGGCCTTCGCAGGCGTCATCATGCTGATGGCTTCAAAATCTAACAAGAGAAAAAATGTCGGAACCATCTTTTTAGGTTTTGCAATATTAATGTACGGTATGGGACTTATGTCAGGAGCAATGGAACCTCTTGCAGACATGCCGGGATTCAGGAATGCAATGATTGCGTTCACAAATCCACTATTTGGTTTTGCTATCGGTATGATTATAACAATGATTATTCAAAGTTCATCGGCTTCAATCGGTATATTACAAGCATTAACCTTGGCAACTCCTGTTTCATGGGGAGTCGCAATCCCGATAATTTTAGGACAGAACTTGGGTACTTGTATATCGGCAATACTTGCAAGCATTGGTGTTAATACCAATGCGAAGAGAGTTGCAGGAATACACGTCATCTATAATATATTAAGCGTAGGTATTTGTTTTCCCGCCTTCATTATAATAACTTCTCTTATAGACATACCTTTAATGCATACTAACATTAGTCCGTTCGGAATAGCAGCATTTCACACAGTATATAATATATTTACAGCACTTATGTTATTACCGTTCTGTAAAGTTATTGAAAAACTTTCTATCAAATTTATTCCTGAAAATAAAAATGAACAGGCAAGAAAAGTCCTCCTTGATGAAAGACTTTTGCTTGCTCCGACTTTTGCTGTCTCAGAGGCATACAGGCAGTCTGTAAAAATGGCTGAAGTTGTTGAATACAATTTTGTTTATGCACCAAAAATGCTGAAAAGTTATCATCAAAAGAAAGCTGAGCAAATCAGAGAAAACGAAGTTAAAATTGATACTTATGAAGATAAACTTGATGCATTCCTGCTGAAACTTTCCGGGAAAGAACTCCCGGAAGAAGACAGCAACAGAATTTCCCAATTGCTCCTTGTAATCGGGGACTATGAAAGAATCGGCGACCACGCAACAAATATTCTGAAAATTGCGGAAAAACTTAAAGAAAGCGATATAAAGCTCTCATCTGATGCGGTAGAAGAACTTAAAGTTATTGTTAATGCCGCTTCAGAAATTTTCTCAATGGCATTTGAAGCGTACAAAACTGACAATGTTCAGCTGGCAAGAGAAGTTGAACCGCTTGAAGCTGTTATCAAGAAAATTGTCCGCAAAGTTAAAAACCACCACATTCAAAGGCTTAAAGACGGCTTATGCACAGCTGAGCTCAGTTTTATGTTCTCTGACTTACTAAATGATTTCAGAAGAATTGCCGCTCACTGCGGAAACATCGCGACAAGCGTTATTCAGTTATATGACAGTACGCTTGATAAGCACGAATACAACCACAGAAATAAAGACGAAGATATCGAATTTGTTAACAAGTATCAGGATTACAAATCCCGTTATTCTGTATCTCGTAAAAATTCAACTGATACTATAAACGTTTAAATTTCTAAATAGCAAAAAATATTTTTTGCCGTTTTAATATAAACGGCAATTTTAGAAAGGCAGAAATATGAATACAATTAACCCTGTAAATAACGTATCATTTAACTCAAGGTATATAAGCGTTAAATCACTTGATAAATTACCTCCGAGAATAAAATAGGCTATACTGAAAAATGATGCAATTGACAAATTTATAAAAGCCGGAGAACCTAAAACTTTTATGGAAAAAGTTATTAACTTTTTCACAAGAGATGAAGGACTTTATATTCGTCATTACAAAGTCCAAAACCAACATCTAATCGATCCGTACTCTCATCAGGAAATTTTATCTTTTTCTTTCGGTAAAAATATACAAAACAGCAAAATCGGTGAACTCAGAGCCGAACAAAAAGGCTGGCTGCGTCCTGCAGGTTCTGTTCCAAAACCGGGGGAAAATGCGCTTTTCACGCCACCAAGAACAACAGCTGAAGATAAACTTGTACAAATGATTGAAAATATAAAAGATTTCGGTTCACTTTTAAAATAAGCTAAAAAACGGCTCCTGATTAAAATCAGGAGCCGTTTTTATATTTCTTACAATCTGATTGTTCTGAATATGGTTGAATATTTGTGACCGCCGTAATAGATAATAATATCAATAAAATAATTATCCAAATCATTTACTTCAAGGAAGCTCTTAACCGGTTCCTTACGTTTTGAACTCTTAACTTTTCCTACGGTGTTTAATATTCCCATGTGGATTTTTTGTGTTTTTGTAAGTTTCGGTTTTGGAATATGCTCATCATAAAAACGTTCCGGTGTATAATCTCTGTCATAAACAGGAATTATGTGAACTACTTTGCCGTTTTGTTTGAATAACATATACCATTTACCTTTATGCTCACGGGGCGTAAGCAGATAATACCCTGGCTCTACAGTAATATTTTTGAAATAAATAGGTGAGTTTAATCTTAATAACGGATAAATTGACCACGTCGCATCTTTAACATCATAAAATTCATCAGGATCTATCCCGTGAAGATAAGAATGTGTTGCCGGCTCCAGATTATTATATATCTCAGCATAATTTTTTGTAGCTTTAACCTGCGGCTGCGGAGAAATCACAGCGCCTTCATCATCATCCGAATACTCATGAAAAGTTCCCTGAGGAGTAAAAACAGGAGCACCTTTGTTTGTTCCGTTCGGGATTTTTTGTTCTTCATCTTCCAACGTATTCGGATCAATATCATCATAAAATCCCGGAGGCGTACCCACATAGCCGCCCTGATTATCCGGCTCGGAATAACAAACCGTTCCTGATAAAAACAGTGTTAAAAATAATATTGCAAAGCTTTTCTTCATACTATTTATTTTAATGATTTTTAAGCCAAAATCAAGATATTTTGACAACTATAATTGTTCGCAATTTAAGCCGGTTTTACGAAATATATATTTACCCCCGCCGAGGCGTGAACTGCTAAGCAACTTATTCCCGCCCTACTTTACAATTACCCCTGTTTGGAGTAATTTAAAAATATAAAAGCGAAATATAAAGGGAGATAAAAATTGAAAACTAGTATGAAATCGGTTAATTGCGGTGAACTAAACCTCAATAACTTAAATGAAGAAGTCACTCTTTGCGGTTGGGTTTCAACTGTTCGTGACTTAGGCGGTATTTTATTTATAGAACTTCGTGACAGAAGCGGATTTTTCCAGCTTGTTGCAAATCCTCAGATTAACCCCAATGTTCACGAAGCATTTTCTAAAGTAAGAAGTGAATATGTTATTCAGGTTCACGGTAAAATCTCAAAAAGACCTGAAGAAACTTATAACGAAAAATATCCTACAGGACAGGTTGAAATGTATCCTGAAAGTGTAAACATCCTTTCAGAATCTAAGGTTCTTCCGTTCGTTTTAGGCGATGAAAATGTTTCTGAAGATGTAAGACTTAAATATCGTTATCTTGATATCAGAAACGAAAAAATGCTTAATAACTTAAAAGTAAGACACAATATTGTTCAGGCAGTAAGAAATTATCTTAACAACAAAGAATTTCTGGAAGTTGAAACACCTATATTGATTAAGACAACTCCTGAAGGAGCAAGAGATTACCTCGTACCTTCCCGTGTTCAGCCCGGTAAATTCTTTGCTCTCCCGCAGTCTCCTCAAATCTTCAAACAGCTTTTGATGGTTGGCGGCATTGAAAGATATTATCAAATCGCAAAATGCTTCCGCGATGAAGACCTGAGAGCAGACAGACAGCCTGAATTTACTCAAATTGATATGGAAATGTCTTTTGTTAAGCAGCCTGACGTTATCGAAATGGTTGAAGGTTTGCTTGTTGATGCGTTTAAAGCAGCAGGCGTAGACATTCATCCTCCGTTTAAACAAATTACATGGCAGGAAGCTATGGACAAATACGGTTCTGATAAACCTGATACAAGATTCGGACTTGAACTGTTTGATATCGGTGATATTATCCTTGAATCAAACTTTGATATTGTTAAAAATACCCTGCTTAACGGCGGTATTGTTCGTGGTATCAAGATTGAAGGCGGCGCTAAATATTCAAGAAAAGATATTGATGATATTACAAAACTTGCCGTATCATTCGGTGCAAAAGCATTAGCTAATATTATCTATCTTGAAGACGGAACTGCAAAATCACCTGTTCTCAAATTCGTAACAGAAGAACAGGCAAAGGCTATTCAGGAAAGAGCAGGCGCAAAAGCCGGCGACATAATCTTCTTTGTAGCTGATAAACCGAAACTTGTTTACGATGTTATGGGAAGATTAAGACTTCACTTCGGTAAATCACTTAACTTAATTGATGAAAACAAACACAACCTTCTCTGGGTTGTAGACTTCCCGATGTTTGAATGGTCAGACGAAGAAGGAAGATATATGGCAATGCACCACCCGTTCACATCTCCTAACCTTGAAGATTTGGACAAACTGGACAGCGGTGATTTGGGTAACGTTAAGTCAATTGCCTACGATATCGTATACAACGGAACTGAATTGGGCGGCGGTTCAGTAAGAATCCACTCATCAGAAGTTCAGAAGAAAATATTTAAGGCTTTAGGTTTAACTGAAGAAGAAGCAGCCGAAAAATTCGGATTTATGGTAAATGCGCTTCAGTACGGTACACCTCCGCATGCCGGTCTTGCTATCGGTTTGGACAGACTTGTTGCACTGCTTTGCAGAACAGAATCAATCCGTGACGTAATCGCATTCCCGAAAAACGCAAGTGCAAAATGTCTGATGTCAGACGCACCGGGCGAAGCTTCTCTCCAGCAGATGAGAGAACTTCATATTAAAAGCACGGTAACAAAAGCTTAGTAAATATAATAAATAAAAAGTCCGCTTTAAAAGCGGACTTTTTATTTTCTTATGTACTCCATTCAAACGGTTTCATATCATCTTCCAGCATTGATTTTAAGGATTCAATTTCTGTCTTTGTAGCCTCCAGTTCTGTTGATAAATCCTGCTGTTCCAAATCAATCCAGTTTTCTTTTTCATTAATACGTGCTTTTTCCTCATTGTACCATGCGGTAACTTCTTCTCTTATGCTTGAATCCGTTTTATCACAGACCAGTCCTGACATGAGGAAGTAACTCAAAGGTGTATCCGGTTCATACTCACCAATTTCATCTACCTGAGCCAATTGGAACGTACCTGACACTATAGCATCATTTACATAATTGCTGTTATGTTCCATTTCATTGTTATATTCGGTAGTCCAGCCGTTTGCTGCCGCTGCCTGAAATATTGGTTTATAAAAGTCTATTAATTTTTGATACATTTCTGTTAAAGCATCTGAACCGTCAGTTGTAGTCGTGCCTTTTTCTTCATTCGTAGTTGTCTGATAAACATCAGATGTATATTCATAATCAGCTTTTTCACCATTCATAACTTTTTTAATATCCTCTAAAGGAGAAATTGTAATTGAAGCTATCAATTCCGGTATTTTTTCTGATGAGAATGTTCCGCCTCTGCCTTTGCCATCCATACATGAAGCACCGAGAACTTTTGTCATTGTGCTTACGTAACTGCTGCCCAAAACAACAAGACCTGCTGCATCAGTCAAAATCATTGAATTATCACTTTTCAGCAGATTTGAGTTATTATTCATAATATGCAAAGTATTACAGGAATATCCCATTAAATATCCGTAATCCATTTGATTATATTTACCGTTTGCATAATACGCAACATTTTTAGCACGTAACATGCTTGAATATTTTTTGGTCAAATCGGACTGTTCACGAGCAATAGCCATCTTTTCCATTGAGTTAATGGAAATGTTGTACTCAATATCAGCCTTTCTGGCCGTCAGAGCTAATAATCGTATGTTTTCTATCGAAAAACCCATATTTCTTTCCTTTATTAGTCCCTTTTGTACTAATGTTATCGGCAAATTTTTTCAAAACTTTAGGTTTTACGGTAACATGATTTTAAAATTGTTACATTTCGTTACATATGGGCAATTTTTTTAAGCATTTTGTTTTAAACATTATAGAAGACTAAATGTGTGCAAAGGAGTTTTTATGTTTGAAGGAATAAACCCTTTATCAAATGTATCGGTGAAAAGCTTTGATAAAAATAGTATTAATTTTAAAGCCGATAAAAAGCGGAGTTCATATCCTCAATATACACCTGAACTACAGTATGATATAGTAGCTAAAAAGCCAAAGAAAAAATATTCGGTAACACAAATAGTAGGATTTACGAGTTCTGCTGTTGTTTTGGCATTCTTTGGTTTAATGCTCGGCAGAGAGCTAAAATCAAGCTATTTGGAAAGAAAAGTTTCAAAAGCATTAAAAAATACAACCAAACAGGCAAAAGACAGCTTAACCGATATAATGAACAACTGTGATAATGTTCAGATAAAACGAGCATTGGCGGAAGAATACGGAAAAGGTCCTATGATGATGTCAAACAAAAAAATTGAAGCATTAAAGGAACTTGCACAAATCCCTGATTCAGAAGTCAAAGCTATTGATATTGAAAGAGCCAAAAAAATTCTTGACGAAAGAGTTATCGGCATGGACAGTATCAAAAAAGAAGTTATTGAGTTCCTGGAATATAGGAACAAATGTATTGAACAAGGCATAAAACCCGACAAACCGTTAATCATTTCATTTGACGGTCCTGCCGGAACAGCAAAAACTACACTTGCGCAGGCTATTGCCGAAGCATCTTCTCTCCCTCACAGAGAAATAAATATGGCAGGCGCTACAGGCAAAGCAAAAATTATCGGTAATGAATCAGTTTACACAGGTGCAAGCTGGGGTGAATTTGCGGATGCACAGCTTGAACACAAGACAAAAAATATTGTTTATACATTAGACGAACTTGAAAAAACCGGTTCTTCAGACCATAACGGAAAAGCTGAAGATTGTTTACTTCCGCTCTTAGATGGCAGACACAAAATAAAAGACGATTTTCTGGGCGTTGATATTGACATATCAGATTCTATTGTTGTTATCACAACAAATAATTTCAATAAATTAAGCGAACCGCTCAGAACAAGAATCTCTTATCAGTATAAAATTGCACCATATACAATTAATGAAAAAGCTGCAATTGCGAAATTTAAATTTGATAAATCAATGAAATATCATAAAATTGATGACAAAGTTAAAGTTGATGACAAAGTTTATAATTTAATTGCAGAAAGCGTAAATGATCAGGGCGGCAGACAAGTTACGGAAACTGTTCAAAACCTTGCTCACAGAATCTTTGTAATGCAGAAAAACACAAATTCTAACATCAAAGTTACAAAGAAAATGGTTGAAGATTGGTTAAAGCAGCAAAAAACAGCCGTATAAAAAGTATAAAATAAATAACTAGTATATACCCCTTGCATGCGCATTCTATACAGTTTTAAGTTGTGTAACAATCATTAAAATTTTTGTTCAAAAAAGGCAATTTCTCAGAAGAAAAAAACTTTATATATATGTAAGACAGGGAAAACAAAAAAAGAAAAAAACAGACAGCAAACAATATCAAAGGTAACTGCAAATTAGCAAACTCCTTTGTAAAAAAATACTTTTTATACTCTCTCTTAATATCCTCGTGTTTATTTAATGTTGCTAACCAAAAGATTAGCAACTTTTCTTTTTGTATACGGGGATTTATTTAGTTAACTGTTTCATTTTATCAAGTTTTAACAACACCGTATAAGTAGGCAAAATTGTAACTGTTTTCCCTGTCAGTCTTCCTGCATACTCTACGGCAGTTTCCAAATCCGGGATAACCTTAATTTTATTAGTATCAACTCCTGCATATTTGAGCCGCAAAGCCATGTCTTCGGCTCTTGTACCTGATACTACAATACTTTTATTAACGTCGCTGAGCAGTTCAAATTCAGCATCCCACAGCCATGAAACATCTCTGCCGTCCGCATAATTATCGTTTATGGCAATTAAGATATCAGAATCCTTATTAACAGTTTTTAAAACTTCATTTGCACCTATAGGATTTTTGATTAACTGTATAAGAGTTCTTTTTCCGTTTAACGTTTTAATCTCGCTTCTGCCGAATGCAACCTTAAAACTTTTAAGGTACTTCTGCAAATCTGCCATGCTGACCCCGAGTTCTTTGCACAAAGCAATTGCTCCAAGTGCATTATATGCATTAAATAAGCCGACAAGAGGTACTTCGTAATTTTCACCGTTAACACTCAAAACAGAACGATCTTTGTACAAAGTTACAACAGCCTTATACTGCGGTTCAGGTCTGTGATATCCGCACTCGCAGTAATAATGTCCCTGTTGTGCGTAGAATTTTTTATCATAGTTCAGCGGTTTACCGCAGGGGCAGTTGAAAGCTTCTTCCGTATGACTTTTAGGCGGCTGAAGTTTATCCGCATAATTAACTTCCTCAACACCAAAATATATGCGGTTTTCTCCGCCTTCAAAACTTGCAACCAACGGGTCGTCGGCATTCAATACAAGTGTTAAATTCGGTTTTTTGTCTATACCGTTTTGTATAAATCTTTTGGTAGTCGCAAGTTCACCGTATCTGTCCAGCTGATCTCTGAAAAGGTTTGTTACCAAAAGATAATCAGCGTCAAACGTATCATAAATAACTTCAAGAAAAGCTTCGTCAGATTCGATAACAGAATAGTCGTAAGTTTTCATAGGATTTAAGTCTACAGCTATCGCGTTAACCACACCCTGTATCATATTTGCTCCGAGAGCATTATTAATAACCAAATGTCCGCTTCTTTTCAAAATATGAGAAATCAAACCCGATGTTGTCGTTTTGCCGTTTGTTCCCGTTATATTAATTTTTGTTCTTATATATTTATTTGCATGAGATAAAAAATCCGGACAAAATTTTAATACAATTTTTCCGATAACAGAAGTACCGCCTGACAGTTTTGTAACCTTAAGTATAAGACTGGTCAGTTTTGAAAATAACAATGAAATTAAAAAAGTTCCCTTCATAATATATCCTACGTTATTGTATGTATTTGAAAATTTACCGTAAAAGGTTATAATCATATTAATACAAAAAACAGGGAAGACAAAATGATTTATTATTTCTTAATATCAATAGTTTTTTTGGCAGAGCTGATTATTGCTTTAACATTAGTTATAAGTCTTGTTAAATTAGACAGAAAAGTAAACGATATTAATAATTTTTTAGATGAAGCACAGCCTTCAATAAAAAAAATACTGATATTAATGAGGCAAATTTCAAAACAGCTCCTTATTCTTGCTCCTATTTTTGTCAGACAAATAAAATCTTTTATCTCAGACCTGATTATGGGACAGGTTAAAAGTCTCGCAGGCGGATTAACATTCTGGCTTGTAAAAAAAGAAGTCGAAAAACATGTTTAATAATCGTTTCGGCTGTGTTATTATCACAATATGAATAAACCTGAATTATTAATGCCGGCAGGCAACGTAGAAAAATTAAAATATGCCGTTAAATACGGTGCAGACGCTGTGTATCTCGGAGTTGTAGATTTCAGTCTGAGAGCAATGAGAAAAGGCGAGCTGATTACAATGGATAATCTTAAACTTGCCATTGATACCGCACACGAAATGGGTGCAAAAGCGTATTTAACCCTTAATATTTTCGGTTTTAACTCCGATATCAAATCTCTTGAAACCTGCATGGAAAGAATAGTTGATTCAAATCCGGATGCTTTGATAATCAGTGACCCCGGAATAATGCGTCTTACAAAAAAATATATGCCGAATACACCGCTTCACGTTTCAACTCAGGCAAATATTTTAAACTATGAAGCCGTAAAATTCTGGCAGGATTTTGGTGCAACAAGATGTATTTTAGCCCGTGAACTTCCGATAAAAGATGTTGCGGAAATCAAAAAACAGGTTCCTGATATGGAGCTTGAATGTTTTATCCACGGCGCACAATGCGTGTCCTTCTCCGGCAGATGCCTGCTTAGTGACTATATGACAAACGGAGAGAGAAAAGCAAACTCAGGCAACTGTTCTCAGCCATGCCGGTGGAGTTACAAACTTCTTGAAGAAACCCGTCCGGGCGAATATCAGGAAATTATTCAGGACGATAAAGGAACTCACATTCTTTCAACCAAAGACCTTTGTCTTGTTAAACACTTAAAAGAAATGACAGAAGCTGGCATTGACTCCTTTAAGGTTGAAGGCAGAACAAAAAGTTTATACTACGTATCAGCTGTTGCAAAAGCGTACAGAGAAGCAATTGATACCGTTCTTAAAAACCCTGATGCAGATATGCAGCCGTATTTTGAAGAACTGTTAAAAGTAGGTAACAGGGGTTATACAACAGGTTTTTATCTCGGAGAAGGATACCCCTCTGACGGATACAGCTATGACATCTCAAAAGGTCTTGCCGGAGCGGATTTCTTATGTGAAGTTTGGGCAAAAGAAGGCGATTATTACCGTATAAAAACTAAAAATAAGTTCTTTAAAAATGAAGATATAGAACTGATTACACCGACAGAGAAGTTTGTCACTCAGGTAACTGAAATCAAAGACCTTAAAGGCGAAGAACAAGAGCTTGCAAATACAAACCATGAGCTTTTGGTCAAATTCTCAAAAGAACCGCAGAACTGGGAATACGCTCTGATAAGAACTGTCGGCATAAAAAACGGTGTTAATGAAATATCAAAATGCTCTTGCTCTTAAACCGAAGCATAATACATAGTTCCCTCAGGCGCATCAGTAACGGGAAGCTCACCTTTCATAATACGCTCCATGATTTTATTATTTTCTTCATTAACAAATCTGAAACCGCATTTCCAATGTGCTAATGACGGACAGGGATTTTGCGTGGTAACATAATTTGATAAATTTCTTGCATCAAGAATAATTCTTCCCTGACAATCTTCTTCAAGCTTTGCTCTTTGTACAAGTTTTTTCATAGCATTTTTATATACACCCAGCCTTGCATACTCAGGTTTTACTTCAACGAAATTCAGATAAATATGCGGTCTGAGACGTCTATCGCCCTTTGAATCTATACACACATATTCACTCGGGAACTTGTCTCCATACCCTTCAAAATTGTACGCTCTGTACTCTGTAGCAAAACTTGAAAGCCGAAAATCTTTTATTCCGGATTCGAACTTGCCCTCATATATCGGCGGGCAATGCATTAAAACCTCGGGTAAACCATCCCTTGAAGATAGCTCAAAAACATCTTTTTCCAATGGTTTTTGCAGTTTAAACGAAAAAATATGTTTTGACACAACAAAATCACGAACGCTTCTGATAGTTCTGTAACTGATATTTTTAATTGTAGCAATACTCTTTATCATAACTTATATATTTATAAAAACATTTAATTCGTAAAAATTGACTAAACTTTAAAATTATGTAAATATAAAATGGGATGGGGAGTTTGAAATATGTTTATTAAACCTGATTACAATTTAAAAAATGTCTATGAAATAGATTTTAATGAGTTAAAAAAGCAGGGAATAAAATGCCTGATGTTTGATTTGGATTCAACCGTAATGATGTCAAAATCAGCTTCCTTTACCCCCGAAACACTTGAATGGTTCAACACTTTTATCAATGATTTTGAAGTTGCAATAATTTCAAATAACAAAAAGAAAGAATATATTGATAATGCCTCTGCTCTTGCACCCTGCAGAGTAATAGGCAATGCTGACAAACCTAATCCTGCCGTTGCAAGAAAGTACCTTGAAGAAGTCGGAATTTCTCCTTCAGAGGCAGTTATGATAGGTGACAGACCGCTTACTGATATCCTCGTCGGCAAGTTTTTGGGGTGCAAAACCATTCTGGTAGGCTCCATTAACCCGAAAGAAAATCTTCCGACAAAGATTGTAAGAGCATTAGAACGAAGCACAATAAGAAAATAGTTTTAACTTTTTAGCCGTGCAGAAAATCAGAAAACAAATCAAGTGCTGATTTCAAAGCTATCGCACAGAAACCAATTCTTACATACCCTTCCATTTCCATTGTTTCACCCGGCAGCAAAGCTACCCCTGTACGGTTCTGAAATCTTCTGCAAAGTTCTCTTGAAGGCATGTCTTTTTTATATTTAACAAGAGCTGTTGTACCGCCATTCGGAATAACACACTCGACCAGACGTTCATTAGTGAGCCATTCGGTAAATGTTCTCATGCCAAGCTGCATAATATTAAAGTTTCTTTCCTGGATTGCAACTCTGTTTTCCAGTGCAATCGATGCAAAATAATCATCTAACATGCCGACACTGATAGTATTATACTGCCTCTGGTGATTAATCTCGTTAATCAAATCTTCTCTTGCACAAACCCAGCCGAGTCTTAACCCCGGAAGCGAATACGTTTTTGACATACTTCCGACAGAAATACCCTTTTCATATATATCTGCAACAGACTCGGAATAAGGATTACCTATCAGATTAAGTCCTCTGTATACCTCATCGGAAAGGAGCCATACATTATTTTTCTTTGCAAACTCAACCAGTTCTTCAATGAGCCAGTTAGGAATTACCGAACCTGTCGGATTATTCGGATTATTTATACATAAAAGCTTTGTTTTTGAAGTAACAACTTTAGACAATTCTTCAATATCAGGAAGCCAGTTATTTTCCTCTTTCAAAAAGTAAAGTTTAACCTCCGCACCTATGGATTCAGGAATTGAATAGTGCTGCTGATACGCCGGAACAACACAGACAACTTCATCACCCTTCTCAAGAAGTGAATAAAAAATAAGCTGATTTGCCCCAATTGCACCATGCGTGACCGTAATATTAGCAAGTTCCTGATTCGTATACAGCGATTTTATATTATTTTTAAGTCTTTCTGAACCAGTTATATCTCCATAACCCAATGACGTATTAAATATTTTACTCAGCTCGCCTGACATATCATACGTCTTGCTTAACTCCATAAGCTCATTTAACGTCAACGGCTTTATACAGGTAGTTGTCAAATCGTACAAAGCACCTGCTTCATACCTGTTCATCCATTCTTCAATTTTAAAAGGCTGTATCTTCATAATTTAATTTTATCATAAAATAAGGGCGCAAACTGAAAGTTTGCGCCCTTTTACTTATTCATTAAAAGTTATTAATTACTTACCGTTAACAACTTCTTTGAATTTCTTACCAGCTGAGAATACAGGAACTGTCTTAGCAGGAATTTTAATAGCTTTACCGGTTTGTGGGTTTCTGCCGTTTCTAGCAGCTCTCTTACGAGGTTCCCAAGTACCGAAGCCTACTAAAGTTACTTTTTTACCTTTAGATACAGTCTTTTGTACTGTTTCGATTAAAGCTGACAGTACTTCGTTAGCTTCTTTTTGAGTAACTTTTGATTTCTTTGAAATTTCTGCTACTAATTCTTCTTTGTTCATTATAAAACTCCTTTCTTAAATTTTACAAAATTTATTATAGCGCATTAATAAAAGAATGCAAGTATTTTTTTCACCTAAAAGTATGATTTTTTCTAAATTTCACCTAAAAAAATTTTTTAAACCAAAACACAACAACAACTTCAGCAATATAGCATGCCAAAGTTCTATAAATAAAAGTATTTTCAGACTTATACGTTACTAATTTTCCATATTAAAAATAGAGCCCTGTTCCTCGTTATCTCTGCCATAAGCTTTGTTGAGCTTTTGTACAGCCTGAGTTCTTGCAAGTTCGGCTCTTATAGTTTCCATCCCCTGTTCCAGTGTATGTATATTTTTTAGTTCAAGCTCCTTTATTTCATTATATAATTTATCCGCTTGTTCTTTCTGTTCGGGAGTAAAATCCAAATATCTTTTTATTGACTGACAGCTCTGAAAAACTGATTCTCTGTGCTTAATCATCGTTATTGCACTGTCATAGTCCTCGGTTTCCAGCATTCTTGCAATTTCCAATGCACCGTTTTTAAGCTGTGTGTACAGCATCATTAGCTGCTGAAACTGTTGTTCGTCTATCATTATCCGTTTTCTCCTTCTTCAGAAGAAGGTGCCTCTTGTTCTGCATTCACCGGATTCTGTTCCTGAAGCGCAGCCTCTAATGTAGTTACTCCGCTCTGAATTTCGATTGCTTTTTGGAAGCCCCATCTGATATTGGTTAAATCCTCTATTACCGTATCAATTTTTTCGCTGTTTCGCTGAACATTTGCCTTTATCAAATCCATTGCCATACGATTATACAATCTGAAAAGATTTTTTGATACATCATTCCCGTTTTCCAAGTCAATTGTACGCATTAACTCACGTATAATTTTCCTTGCACCGTCAATATTTGCTGAGCGTTCTTTGTAATTATTTTCTGCAATAGCCGTTTTCGCTTTCATAAGGAATTGAATTGCACCGTCAAAAAGTAATATCATCAACTTTTCAGGCGTTGCTGTATTGATATTACTTGCTTGGTATTGTTTAATGTATTTATTATAAGGATTTACTGGCGGCATTCTATACCTTCTTGTTCACGAATATTCCGGATGCCATATTCAATTTCTGGACTAATTCCCCAAGTTCATTTCCGGATATTGTTTCTATCAATCTGTTTGAGGAACTGTCATATAATTCTATTATATCATCTTTTATATTAAGTTTAACATAAAATTCTTTATCAGGGTTTTCAAAATCTTCTACATGAAATTCCTGTTCTTCCTGAGGCTGTTCTTCGACCAGTCCGTCCTGAAACTCAGTTTCTTGACCGCCGCCCTGGCGCTTTTTGCCCTGATATTCTTCGTTTTCTTCTTTTTCTTTTACACGTTTATGATTATCCAGACCATGAACCTGCTGCGTAGCATTTGTAGGATCCATAGCCATAGACTGTTCTACATTATTTGTATATTCAGCTGATGTTTGTTCTTTTATCGCTCCCGTATTGGAAAACGAAAGTCCATCCATGCCCATAAATATTTAGTCCTTTACAAATATTAACTTACTTATTATATTATGATATAATTTATTTTGTTACATCATATAAAAGAAGGGTTATTTTTATGAGCAAGAGCTTATTTATTGATTATATGGACAAATTATGTTCTTATCCGCTGTGGATTAAACAGGTAATATTTTTGAATTTGTCAAATGATTTAACTCAGTATTTAAGCAACGAATTTCTTGATGTAGAAGAAGGCGACCTGTTTCATGTATATAAACCTACTCTTTCAGAGCACGGTCAAAATGAACTTTTTACAAAAGAATCAGGGTATGACGAAAGCATTTATGCGTTTCTTAACTGCTGTACAAAAAATATGTCTTTGATAGAAATTGCCATAGAAAATAATCTTACAATGGAAGAAGTTGCAAAAGCTTTTACCTTCTGCAAAACATCAAAATTCTTCTCTAATGAAGTACCAAACCTTGTCAGCGCGATTGCCGGCTTCATTGCAGGCAAGTACAGAACCGGTGAATATCTTGTTCGTGCAGGGAAAATGACTATTGAACAATTGGATGAAGTTCTTACCAGACAACAGGAAATCAGAGATACCGGCAAACACGTATTTATTGCAGAGTTGATGGTTCAGATGGGTTTTGTAAAAGAAAAAGATGTTAAGAGTATTATATTTATGAAAGAAGAAGCCGGAAAACGTTTCTCTCTCAGAACTGAAGAAATGCCTAATATTGCATTTGACCAGGAAACTTATGATATAAGAGTTGAAAATACCCGTCTTAAAGAAGAAAATGCAATTCTCCGCCAGAAAATGGATGCTGTATTGACATTTATAAAAGACCATAAAACGGAAGACGGTGGAAAAGAAAAATCGGATAAATAAAAATGCTTAAAGTTGAGTATGTAAGAGATGGTTTAGTTGAAGAAGTACATGTCGGAGTCTGGGTCTCGGCAAAACCAATAAAGGGGTTTTCGCCTGATAATGACCATGATTCGCCTTATTTTATTCGTTCGTGCGCAAAACCGATTCAGGCAACATTACTTATTGACAACGAAATTGATTTAACACCGGAAGAACTTGCTTTCTGCTGTGCTTCCCATGCCGGAGAAGACTGCCACATAAAAGTTGCCACCAAGCTTATGAAAAAGCTTAAACTCAATGAGGACATGCTCAAGTGCGGGATACATGCACCGCTGTCCAAAGGCATGCAAAACAGGATGATTGTAAGAGGAGATTCTCCTACAGTGCTTAACAATAACTGTTCGGGTAAACACATCGGATTTTTAGCTATTTGCGACAAGCAGGGCTGGGACAAAGCTACTTATGAGGAACCGACACATCCGCTGCAGATTGCCGTTAAGGAGAAAATCTACAACATGTGCGGAATAAAACAAGAGTATCCCATGACAACCGATGGATGCGGTGTGCCTATCGTAAGTATGCCGCTCAAAAATCTGGCACAAGGATACGTTAAACTCCTCGAATACCCGCAAATTTTACAGGCAATAAAAATGCATCCGTACATTTTTGGCGGAGAAGGACGAACAGATACCGAGGTTATCGGCAAAACCGAAAATGTTATTGCAAAGGTTGGTGCAGGAGGACTGTGTGCTGTTCTTAACGTAAAAGAATGTAATGCCTTTGTTGTTAAAATTAATGACGCATCTATGGAAGCCCGCCGTTTTGCAATAATTGAGCTTATTAACCGTCTGGGCTGGGGCGAAATTAAATACGATAACAGAATAACAACAATTGCCGGAAAAGTTGTCGGACAAGTAACCGTATCCGTCTAGGCTTTAAAGACAGTTACAACAGCCTGAGCCTCAATTGCTTTTTTTTCACCTACCGCATCAAGATGTTCTTTGGTTTTAGCCTTTATTGAAATGTCTTCAATATCCAAAGCTAAAACAGATGACAGCTTTTCTTTCATTTGGGGAATATACGGCATCATTTTCGGTGCCTGAGCAATTATGTTTGTATCAAGATTGTTGATTAAATATCCTTTTTCTCTGACCATAGAATAAACTTTTTTAAGCAGTTCTATACTGTCTGCCCCTTTATACTTTTCATCCGTATCAGGGAAAAGCGTTCCGATATCGGGCATTGAGAGCGCACCAAGCAGAGCGTCTATTATTGCATGAACAAGAACATCTGCATCAGAATGTCCTAAAAGACCCTTTTCATAAGGAATTTTTATCCCGCCTATTATCAAATCACGGTTATCTTCAAGTCTGTGTAAATCGTATCCGATACCTGTTCTGAAATTTAATTTGCTCATACAAACCTCTTTTTATCTAATATTAACATAAATTTTACTTGTATTAAAATATTTGTGGCTTTATAATATTTATATCAAGGAAATTGTGGGATGGAGAGAATACTTAGAAGTCTTTTTACTGTTTTAATTTTATTTATGTTTTGTTCCGGCGCTATTGCACAAAGCGCTTACGAACCGTACATTCCGCAGGAAAACGAAGTTATATTTAATCAATCCACATATCCGATAGACGCTGTAGACCCGCAATCAACTACTAATCGTGCAGGTGCAAATTATCCGGGTTTGAGAGGCGCAAATCAGTTAGTAGTGTACACTCCGGCTTTTGGATACAGAACGAATACCAACGAATTCGGAACAGAAGCTATAATAACAGGAGATACCGTTTCCTCTCTTAGCGGTGCCGACTCTCTTATTCCGGCAAACGGATTTGTAATAAGCGGACACGGCAGAGCTAAAAAATGGATTAACGAAAATGTTATGGTAGGCTCTAAAATCCATATTGATTTGGAAAAACAAATTATTACTTCATACATAACATCAGACACATTTCTGTACGGTGCAAGAGAAAAGGTAAAAGAAGTTGAGAATATGATGTTTTATTACACTCAGGATAATACATCTTATAATCAAAGACGCACCACACAGAATTTAAACCGCGCAAAAGAATATATTGAACGTGCCCAGCGTGACAGCAACGATTGTCAAAAATATGCATCAAAAGCAATTGAACTTGCGGACATGGCTATGTCTACGGTTATCCCTTATAATCCGTATGAATTTAAGGGTGTGTGGATAAGACCTACTTATCACAACATGGAAGAAATAACCTCCGTTCTTGACAGAATTGCGAATGCCGGTATAAACAACGTATTTATTGAAACTTATTACCACGGTCAGACAATATTTCCTTCAAGAACTATGGAAGAATACGGGTTTATCAAACAAAATCCTGAGTATGCAGGTTTTGACCCGTTAAGAATATGGATTACCGAAGCTCACAGAAGGGGAATAAAAGTTCATATCTGGTTTGAGTCTTTTTATGTCGGGAATAAACCTCCCGAAACAAACCCAAAATATATTCTTTCTGTAAGACCCGAATGGGCAAATTATCAGAAGAAAAATGCAGACTCGGAAACAATTCCTTATTCCGTATCAGAACATAACGGATACTTTATAGACCCGGCTAATCCTGATGTACAGGCATTTCTATACAATCTTATAGATGAAATCATTATAAGGTACAGACCTGACGGAATTAACCTTGACTACATAAGGTATCCTCAGTCATTGGCTCCGAATTATTCAAACTACGATATGTCAAACTGGGGATATACCAAATATGCCAGAGAAGAATTCAAAAAAATGTACGAAATTGACCCTCTCGAACTTGTTCCGGGAGATTATCTGTGGTATCAGTGGAAAAATTACCGTGCAGGCAAAATTACTGACTTTGTAAGACGAATCGGAAGACTTGCAAGAATGAACGGCATTACTACTACTGCCGTTATATTCCCGAACCTTCAGATGGCTTATGATACAAAACTTCAGGATTGGAAAACCTGGTCAATGAATAATTATATTGACGGATTTACACCGCTGTTTTTGACTTGTGATGATAAAACCGCAATGAATTTAATGGGAAATGTTCTGAGAAATAAATCTCCGAATACAAAACTTTATGCAGGCTTATTTGTAACCTTTATGAACGGTTCAAATGCAGACCTGATTAAACAAATTCACGCAGCAAGACGGTATGCCGTTAACGGACTTATCATATTCGACTACGCTCACTTAAAAGACAGTTATATTGAAATGTTAACCCAAAGTATTTTTAAACCTATACCAAAAGATATTAATACCAGAGGTTCAAGATATGCAAGAAGATAATACAAATCAGCAACCGCAAAAAAGAAAATATATCGGTGTATGGTTTGAATGCTGCCATGCATACGGAAGGTTATACAAAAACAAAGAAGGAACCATGTACAGAGGCAGGTGTCCAAGATGTCTGCGCTCAGTCAGGGTTCCAATCGATGTAAACAGTGATAAAGCTACCGACAGAAGATTCTTTAGCGGAAGTTAGAGATTATATATAAGGAGATTATTTTAATGTTAGAAAATTTAAGAAAAGAACATGAAGTTTTAGATATTTTTTGTAATCTTGTTTCAATACCGTCACCTTCTTTAAAAGAAGAAAAAGTTGTTGAATGGATTCTTGATTTCTGCAAAAGAAACGGAATAAACGGAAAAAAAGACAACTACGGGAATATATATATTCACGTACCTGCAACCGATAATACAAAAGAACCGATAATGTTATCTTCACATATGGATGTCGTGGGTGACGACACACCTGTCGAAATTTACCTTGATGAAGAAGGTTTTATACACGCAAAAGGAAGAACGCTGGGTGCAGATGATAAAGTAGGCGTTGCGTGCGCATTAATGCTTGCAAAAGAAGGGGTAAACGGTAATTTAGGTAATCATGGCGGTTTGGAGATTACTTTCACCCGTGACGAAGAAACAGGTATGAGCGGAATTGAACACGTCGAATTTGATAAAATTTTATCAAAATACGTACTTGTAAACGATGCCGATAAGTTAGGTCAATTACAGATTTCAGGGGCAAGCTACACAAATGCAAAAGTAACGGTTAAAGGTTTAAAAGGCGGTCACTCAGGTATTGATATCGGTGATGAAACAAGATTAAATGCTGCAAAGCTTCTTGCAGAACTTATTGCAGAATTTCCACAGGGTGTTTTCTACAAAGATGAGACAGGCGTAATAACTTCATGCAACCTTGGTGCGCTTGTTGCCGGCGGTATTCAGAACTCTGTTGCCTCAATCGTTGAAAAAGGAATTAAGACAAACGACTACATAACAGAGATTATGAAAAAAACTTCCACAAACATTATTAATGTTCTCGGCATGGCATCTTATTCAATAAGAAGCGCAAGCACCGCAAGGGAAGAAGCTCTTAAAACACTTATGGCGTCAATCGTTGCTAAATTTAACAAAAAATACGAAGGACTTGCCAAAGCAGAAATAGAATTTGAAATTCATTTACCTCCGTTTGAAAGAGCTGAAGATGACAGAATAGAAAAAGTTCATACAAAAGCCTGCGAAATGGCAGGAATAAAAAATGATATCTCATCTTTCCACGCAGGCGCAGAAACTCATATCTATTGCCAGCATAAGAACTCAAAAGGCGAAACATTTATGCCGATGCTTTTGGGTTTAGCTGATGTTTACAACATGCACTCTGCAAACGAAAAAGTTGATTATAAATCATTACTCAAAGGATACGAAGTTATCAGAAATACATTTACTGTATTTAATGAAAAATAAATAAGCAGGCAAAAAAATTTTTTACGGGTTTTTGTAATAATACAATAACTTGAAAGAAGGAATATTTATGGCAGTACCAAGATGCAACAACATTAAATCGGAATATAACTATCTGTTATTCAATATTAAAAAAACTCAGGGTGATATGAGAACTCTGAGAGCTTCAGGCGGTATTATCCAAAGACCTTACCCTGAAGGATATTTTATGAACCGCAATAAGGCTAAAAAACCGAATCCGATCATAAAATTCTTAGTAAGAATGTATGAGGAAATGAAAGCTGTTGCCGATATTATGGTGACAGAAAGAGAAAATGCTCTTTCAGGCAAATAGCAATACTGTAACAATTTTTAACAATATGATTACCCCATTTGATATTAACCTTTGTTTTGTATATACTTAATGAAGTGTAAATTTTACAACATAGGAAATATGAAATGGCGCTTAATTTTCAAGATTTAATTTTAAATTTGTCACGTTTTTGGTCTGATTACGGCTGCATAATCCAACAACCGTATGACATTGAAAAGGGTGCATCAACAATGAACCCTGCAACATTTTTGAGAGCTTTGGGACCTGAACCGTGGCAGACAGCAATGGTTGAACCCTGCAGAAGACCGACGGATGCAAGATATGGTGAAAACCCAAACAGATTGGGACATTACTTCCAGTATCAGGTTATTTTAAAACCATCACCTGATAATGCACAAGAGCTTTATTTAAAGAGCCTTGAAGCTATGGGTATTGACTTGAGCAAGCATGATGTAAGATTTGTAGAAGACAACTGGGAATCTCCGACATTAGGTGCTGCCGGTGTAGGCTGGGAAGTTTGGTTAGACGGTATGGAAATAACTCAATTCACATACTTCCAGCAGGTTGGCGGTCTTGAAGTTAAGCCGGTTGCTCTGGAAATTACATACGGTTTGGAAAGAATTGCTATGTACATCCAAAACAAAGAATCCGTTTTTGATATTATGTGGAACAACAATTTAAAATACGGAGAAATTTATCTTCAAAACGAAATAGAACAGTCGAAATATAATTTTGAATACTCTGATGCGGAAAGACTTTTCAGTCTGTTTGATGCTTACCAGAAAGAAGTAGATAACTGCGTTAATGCTGAGCTTGTACTTCCTGCTTACGATTACGTTTTAAAATGTTCTCATACATTTAACCTTCTTGATGCAAGAGGCGTAATCTCAAAAGACGAACGTATAAACTTTATTAACAGAGTCCGCACAATGGCTTCCGCTGTTGCAAAGCTTTACGTTGAGCAGCGTGAAAAACTCGGATTTCCTCTCTGTAAGTAATAAAGGAATAACTGTTTGATATGAAAACCTTACCGATTATATTTGCGGATTTTTCTCAAAAAGACAGACTTAATGCTTTATTAAGAGCATCTTTACTGAGAGAAAGAACTAAAACAAACAGGGTAATATTAATTGACATTCCGAAAGAAGAACCAAAGCTGCCTGAACTAATCACAGAAAAAGATAATATAGCTATTTCGGAAAAAATTAAAAAGATTAATAAAAAAATTTTTGGAAAATAAACAACATTCCGCTTTCAATAAAAAACGAAAGGTAAAAAATGACACTACAAAATATAATAGCAAATTTACTAAAGAGAAAAACCCCTGATGATGCTGTTGAAGGAGCATCAAAAGGCGGACTTGAAAAAACATTAGGTGTTTGGGATTTAATAATTTTAGGTGTCGGTGCAATTATCGGCTCGGGAATATTTGCGGTTGTGGGAATTGCAGCAGCAGGTTCCGCAGACGGTGCAAGCCCAGGTGCAGGTCCGGCACTCGTTTTATCAATGATTATTGCAGCTATCGCCTGTGTTTTTTCGGCTTTGTGTTTTAGTGAATTTGCAGCTATGATTCCTGTTGCAGGCGGTGCGTATTCATACACATTTGCCACATTGGGCGAATTTGCAGCTTGGCTTGTCGGCTGGATTCTGATGCTTGAATACGTTATTGCTTTTATAGCTGTGTCATGTGCCTGGGCAAATTACGTTGTTCAATTCCTGAAAGGTTTCGGACATATTCTTCCGGCCTGGATAGTTAATCCGCCAATTTGGTTAGTAAATGATTTCAGAAGCGCAGTTCATACATTATCAAGCCAGGGTATTGATTACCATTCAGTAATTCCGTCAATTTGCGGAATTCCATTCTCCATAAATCTTCCTGCGGCTTTAATTATATTATTTATAACTTTAACCCTTGTAAAAGGCACAAAGGATTCTGCTAAATTTGCAGCATTCATGGTTGCATTAAAACTTGGTATCATCGCATTGTTTGTAATAACAGGTTTCTTCTTCGTAGAACCTTCAAACTGGACACCGTTTGCGCCAAACGGATTCAGCGGAATATTTATGGGAGCATTCATAATTTTCTTTGCTTATATAGGTTTCGACGCTCTTGCAACAACGGCAGAAGAATGTAAAAACCCGCAGAGAGATTTGCCTATCGGTATTATCGGCTCGCTTGTTGTAACAACTATCGTTTACACACTTGTTGCACTTGTTTTAACCGGGATGTATAAAACACAGGGGAATGTTGATCAGGCATTTTTAGGTGCTCCGCTTGCTTTTGCAATGGAAAATGCTTTACACGGCTGGGTTGCGAAAGCTGTTCCCGGATTTATGTCAATAGGTATTATTGCAGGACTCACATCAGTTCTTCTTGTTATGCAGATGGCTGCTACAAGAATTCTCTATGTAATGAGCCGTGACCACTTCTTACCGAAAGCATTCCAAAAGCTACACCCAAAATATAATACTCCGCATATTTTAACTTGGGCAGTATGTATCGTTTCAATTTTCGGTACGCTCACTTTAAACCTTGATGCGGCAGCAGCATTGTGCAACTTTGGAACATTTACTTCGTTCATTATCGTTTGTGCAGCAATTATCATATTAAGAAAAATTGACCCGGATAGACCAAGACCATTTAAAGTTCCATTCTGTCCGTGGTTCCCGCTTGCAGGTATTCTCTGCTGCGGAGGGTTAATGGCATTTATGATGATTACCGCAAAAGGCGACAGTGCAAAGCTTTCTACTGAATTATTTTTTGCGTGGATTATTATGGGTATATTAATTTACGCAACTTACGGATACAGAAAAAACAGATTAGCTGAAAAAAAAGAAATAGCAGAAAATGAATAATTTAAAAACAATCTTTAACAATTTAATAAAATGTAAAAGTCCTCAGGAACTTATCGATGAGGGTACAAACTCAGAACTCAAAAAGACATTAAACGCTTTTGATTTAATAATCTTGGGTATCGGTGCCGTAGTAGGAACAGGTATCTTCACTATTATCGGAAGCGCAATCGTAGGAAGCTCTGACGGTGCAGGAGCAGGAACGGCAATTGTTATATCAATGCTTCTTGCGGCAATAGCAAGCGTATTCTCGGCGCTTTCATATTCCGAAATCGCTGCAATGATTCCTGTTGCAGGAAGTGCATACACATACACTTACGCAACAATGGGTGAGTTTATGGCGTGGATGGTCGGCTGGATTTTGATGCTTGAGTACGCCATTGGAAATATTACTGTTGCAAGCGCATGGACAGGTTATTTTGTTCAGTTCCTCAAAGGATTTAAACATATACTTCCAGCATTTGTTGTTAACTGTCCGCTGTGGCTCAGAAACGATTACAGAACGATGTATGAACTCTGCAACAAATACGGCTGGGATGTTCACGATAAAATGCCGTTTATCCATCTGCCGTTCGGTATAGATATGCCGTTTGCAATTAATATACCGGCAATTGCAATTGTATTCATTCTGACATTACTTTTGATAAAAGGTGTTAAAGAATCTACAAAAGTCGCAACTATTATGGTCGGCGTAAATATGTTCATCATAATATCGTTCATTTTTGTCGGTTCTTTCTATGTAAAACCAGAAAACTGGATGCCTTTTGCTCCAAACGGAGTTGAAGGAATATTCACGGGCGCATTTATAATTTTCTTTGCTTATATAGGTTTCGACGCTGTTTCAACCGCAGCAGAAGAAACAAAAAATCCTCAGAAAGATTTGCCGATAGCAATTATGGGAACACTCTTAATCTGTACGATTTTATACGTATGTGCAGCTCTTGTTCTAACTGGTGTTGTACCGTTTAACGCAATTGATACACAGGCACCGCTTGCTCATGCTATGAGATTTATCGGTATGAACTGGTATGCAGGACTGATATCAGTCGGTGCGCTTTGCGCCCTCACTTCAGTTCTTTTGATTTATCAATTAGGTACAACAAGAATTCTCTGGGCAATGAGCCGTGACAGATTTTTACCGAAATCACTCAATGCAGTTCACCCGAAATTCAAAACTCCGCACGTTATGACATGGTTATCAGGATTAATCGTTATAATCTGCGCATTATTTATGGATTTAAACCTGTCTGCAGAACTCTGTAACTTTGGAACATTCACTTCATTCATAATAATTTGTATCGCAGTATTGATTTTAAGAAAAACAGAACCCGACAGACCACGGCCTTTCAAAGTTCCGTTCTGTCCTTGGTTCCCGATACTGGGTATTTTAACCTGTCTTGCTCTTATGTATTGCAAGTTCAGCGCCAAAGCAACGTCAGCTCTGTACTTTATCATCTGGCTTGGCATAGGTATTCTAATCTATGCTGCATACAGTTACAAATCAAAACGTGAAGAAGAACAGGAAGCATAATTTTATACAGGGTGGAGGTTGCTCCACCCTGTTTTTACGATAAGATATAAATATAGTAAAGGAGAGATAAATATGTTAACAAAAAGTTCATCACTTAAAACTATTTTCTCAGGTGTTGATTTTTCTAAGTATGAATCAAAAGTATCTGAGTTCGTAAATGAGTTTTCTAAAAGAGCTAATAAAGAAGGTAAATTCCTTAATTGGGTTGACCTTCCAAACTATCAGCTTACAAGATTAAATGATATCTATTCAATGGCAGCTGCTCTTAAATCTAACACAGGCGCATCTAAATTAAGCGTTATGGGTATCGGCGGTTCAAAACACACTGTTGAACACATGCTCGGTATTAACGGTCTTAATCTTTGCGGAGAATCAGTTTTATTCTATTCTGATGTTGATTCTATAAGCTGGGAAAGATACCTTGCAAAATTAGGCGA
Source organism: uncultured bacterium (assembly GCA_902763805.1). Lineage (GTDB taxonomy): Bacteria > Cyanobacteriota > Vampirovibrionia > Gastranaerophilales > Gastranaerophilaceae > CAG-196. The sequence continues at coordinate 205,615 of CACWTN010000005.1, forward strand.
TGTTTTATCTTCAAACTACCTAATCGCATCAAAATCAGGTTCTACTTTTGAAACAAAAGACGGATTTTTGAGAATACAAAAACTTGTTAAAGATGCATATCTTGCAAAAGGTTTATCTGAAAGCGAAGCTGATAAAGCAGCTGCTAAGCACTTTATCGCTGTAACTGATAAGAACGCTGAAAAATCAGAACTCAGAAGAACATCTATCGAACAAAGCTGGCTCGGTGATTTATTTATTCACGACGATGTAGGCGGACGTTTTTCTGCTTTTGATGACCACGCATTGTTCACACTTGCATTTGCAGGTATGAAAAAAGAAGATATGGCTTCTATGCTTAGAAGCGCACAGGAAATTTCTTCACTTTCATTAACTGCTGATTTGGAACTCAATGATGCATTAAAAGAAGGTATTTTCTGGGCAAATGCTAAAATGAACGGAATTACCGCATCAGTACACCAGTACATGGGTTCAATGTTTGAAAACACTGTTTACTGGCACGCACAAATGCAAAACGAATCCCAAAAAGATACGCTTAAACAGATTGCAAAGGTTCCTGATGCTATGCACCACTCAGCAGAAGCTCATTTTAACCCTGCTAACAAGCTTGTGTTTGCACTTACTGTTCCGTCCGATAACGGTGTATGCAAATCAAACGCAGAAGCTTATATAGGCGCTTTAAGCAAGTCTTACGAAGTAACAGGTGCTTTCTTTATGGAAACTGTTGAAACTTCTAAATTAGGCTTAACTCCTGAAGCAGCCGGTGCAGTAACTCAACTAAGAGCATTCGCAACCTGCTATCAGGAAATCGTTGAAGCAGTTATGCAGAATAAAGAACTTCCGGAAGTTTTAGACAGCGTACTTCAACCGCACGTAGAGTTCTATAAAAAGAATCTTAAAGGCGGAGTTGTTGTTCCGGGACGTATCGGCTAGGGTTAATTTTGAACCTGCCGTATATACGGACTTATAAAAATCAGAAATAAAAAAAGTGGCGGACAAAATGTCCGCCACTTTTTATAACTATATTTTATGCTTCGATGCTTTCAGCAATTTTACTGTTAATCTGAGTTTCAACAGCTTCTTTTGCTACACGTACAGCATTTTTAATAGCATAAGCTTTACTTCTTCCGTGAGAGATAACCGTAATACCTTTAACACCTAAAAGAAGCATTCCGCCAAATTCTTCATAGTTGATTTTTTCATATATTCTTCTCAGGAACGGTTTAGCCAGCCAGCCGATAATCATACCGAGGAAATCAGCCTTAAACTCGCTCTTAATCATCTTGAATAACATTGAAGCTGTACCTTCCGTAACCTTAAGAACAACGTTGCCGACAAAACCGTCGCAAACAACAACGTCGCAATGGTTAAGGAACAACTCTCTGCCTTCAATGTTACCGATGAAGTTAAATTTTTCTTTTTCTTCTTCAAGCATTGTGTAAACATTCTGAGCAAGTTCATTACCTTTTCCTGCTTCTTCACCAATGTTAACAACACCCGTTCTCGGATTATCAACATCAAGAACATTCTTTGCAAAAATTTTTCCCATAATTGCAAACTGTCTGAGCATTTGAGGTGTGCAGTTAGAGTTTGCACCGCCGTCGATAACAACAACAGGTTTCTTCATTGTAGGAAGTGTAACCGCAATTGCAGGTCTGTCGATTCCCGGAATTCTTCCCAAGCCGAATAAACTTGCTGCCATTGCAGCACCTGTAGAACCTGCCGCAACCAAAGCTTCAGAACTTCCTGTTGCAACCGAATTTACAGACAATACAATAGAAGAATTTTTCTTCTTACGGATAGCCTGACCGGGAGCTTCACCCATTTCAATAATTTCAGATGCATGAGTAATTTTGATATCCAGAGATTTTACATCAACTCTTATTCTTCTGCTCTTACTTGCTTTACCGCAGGGTGACAGAAAACCTTCCTGCTGTATCTTATCCAGACAGTCTTCAATCTGGTCCTGTTTACCTACTAACTCAAGTGCCACACCATATTCAGCAGCTGCCCATACTGCACCTGCAACAATTTCAAACGGTGCGTGATCTCCCCCCATTGCATCAATAGCTATTCTTGTCATTAAACTCTATCCCCTTTTTCGCCTTTCGTGATTCGTGAATCGTGAATCAATTAAGATTCACGGCTCACTTTTACGATTCACGATTAATTATTCTGCTTTGTCTTCTGTTGCTTCTTCAGCTTTTTCTTCAGCTTTAGCTTCTTCAACAACTTCAGCTTCTTTTACTTCTTCAGCTTTTGGAGCTTCTTCTGCAGGAGCTTCTGCTTTAGCCTTCTTTGTTGATTTTCTTGGCTTTTTAGCTTCTTTAACTTCAGTTGCTGCTGCAGCTGCCTGATCTTTCAATCTTACAGGTTTACCCTTGTAAGTTCCGCAAGCTGTGCAAACTGTGTGAGCCAAAACTGCCTGACCGCAATTCGGACAAGTTGTTAAGGTCGGCTTTGTTGCCTTCCAATTTGATCTTCTTTTTCCTTGAGCGCTGTGCCCTGTTCTTTTCTTTGGTACTGCCATTTTCCTTATACCTTTCTTTTTACTGTTTATATTCCGTTAGTGAATAACTTATTTTTTATTGATTTGAATGTTTTTGAAAACATCCATTCTGGTGTCGTGAGGTTTTATATCATCTTCTGATACAAATAATCCCTCATTACAATTTATACCACAAACCTTTTTATTTGGTAAAGCTAATATTACAGATTGATACAAAAGGTCGTTTGAGAGTTCAACTTCAGAGCCGTATTCGTCCAGCAGAGAGTTTTTTGCGAAGGTTTCGTCTATGTCAAAATCCAAATCATAAGAATATTTGTTCAGACATCTGTCACATTCAAGAGTAATTTTACCGTCTGCGTGACCTTTGACTTCTATAAAATCCCCCATCGCACGAAAATCAAGTTCTGCTTTTATATGACAATCTTCGAGTTCTTTGATATCGTCATCAAAATCGAACTCTAAGATACCTTCATCTTCTATATCTTCTATACTAACTTTACACATACTGAATTACCTGTGCCTGCTCGTTCGCGCTAAACGTATGGTTCTTCCTGCAGAACAAGTCCTGCAATTTGTGTTGATACGAAGCAAAGCTTTTTAATCGGTCCCATCGGTTCTTTCTCAACAAGAACAGGTGTAGGGCTTTTCATAAGCTGTTTAAGTTCCGCATATACAGCCTGCGGATTATCAAAATACATAACAACAGGTGTTGCAGAACCTTTAAGAAAAAGTATAACTGCCTGTCTTGTTTTCTGCGGTCCCTGAGGCGGAATATTATTGAATTGCTGAACCATATTGTTCTCCTTTATTTTTTACATTCTCTATTATAATATAAATGGGTAAAGAGGTAAATATAAAACAATGGATTACACTAAAATAAACGAAATACTTAAAAATGACGGAGTTATCGCCTTTGTTACTGATACTGTATGGGGGTTAGGCTGTCTTCCGTCAAGCGAAAAAGCGGTAAAAAAAATCTATGAGATTAAGCACAGAGAAGCAAAAAAACCACTGATTCTGATGAGCTATGATATTTATCCGCTGTTTGATTACGTAAAGCAGCCGATTGAAAAAGAGGCACAAAAATTAATCAAACAATATTTTCCCGGAGCGTTGACGCTTGTTCTGGATAAATCAGAAAATACTCCTGATTATATGACATCAAACCTTCCTACCGTAGGAATAAGAGTTCCCGACAACAAAACCTTCTCTGATATCTGCAAAAATATTGAAGGACACGTTCTTGCAACCACAAGTGCAAATATATCTGGCGAACCGCCGGCTTTAACTTATGAAGAAGCTCTTGCATACATAGGTGATAAAGTTGATTTGGTTATTGAAAGTTACGGAGAAGAAGCTCAAGGCAGAGCATCAACCGTTGCAGGATTCAAAGAGGGGGGTAAATGTATTATATACAGACAAGGTGATGTTGAGATTGGATAAAAAAGCGGTCGCAAATTGCGACCGCTTTTTTGAAACTCTTTGGTCATTACATTTCCTCAGAATGACCAATTATATATTTACCCCTAACCTTCTAACAGTTTTCTTACCAGCTCATTAACTGTTTTCGGGTTAGCTCTGCCTTTTGTTTCCTTCATTACCTGACCTACAAAGAAACCTAACAGGTTTGTTTTACCGTTTTTGTAGGATTCAACTTCTGCAGGATGAGAGTTAACAACCTTTTCAACGATTTCCTTAATTGCTCCTTCATCGGATATCTGGCTCAAACCTTTCTTCTCAACGATTGCAGAAGCCTTTTCACCTTTTGTAATCATCTCTTCAACAAGGATTTGTTTACCGATATTATTAGAAATTGTACCCTTTTCGATTAATGTTATTAACTCTGCCAAATTTTCAGGAGTTAATTTTGTATCCGTAATCTCAACTTTATTTTCTTTCAGGTAAGCCGCAATTTCACCCATAATGAAGTTAACTGCAGTCTTTGGATTAGCACCGAGCTCAAGAGTTTTGTCAAAGAATAATGCCAAAGGCATTTGTTCAACAATAACGCTAGCATCGTATTCGCTGAGACCTAAGCCCATATATCTCTGTCTTTTTTGTTCAGGAAGTTCCGGCATTGTTCTTCTGATATCTTCAACCCATTCTCTTGAAATTTCCAAAGGCATCAAATCAGGTTCAGGGAAGTATCTGTAATCGTGTGCATCCTCTTTACCTCTCATTGAGCGAGTTTCTTTTAAGTTATCATCCCAAAGACGTGTTTCCTGAACAACTTCACCGCCTTCTTCAACGATTTCAATCTGTCTGTCGATTTCGTATTCAATTGCTCTTTGCAGTGCAGAGAAACTGTTTACGTTTTTAATTTCAGCTCTTGTACCGAATTTGTCTGAACCTTTAGGCATAATCGAAATATTTGCATCACATCTCATAGAACCTTCTTCAAGGTTACCGTCGCAAACACCAAGGTAACGAACTATGTTTCTGAGTTCTTCCATATAGTTTCTTGCTTCTTCACTTGAGCGCATATCAGGCTCTGAAACGATTTCCAGAAGCGGAGTTCCTGCTCTGTTTAAGTCAACGAGTGAATAGGTTGCACCATTGATACCTGCAGCACCTACGTGAACAAGTTTACCTGCATCTTCTTCAAGGTGTGCACGGGTAATACCAATTCTTTTACCCTTAACATTCAGCCAGCCGTTAACACAAATCGGTTCATCATACTGAGAGATTTGGTACCCTTTCGGAAGGTCAGGATAAAAATACTGTTTTCTGTCAAATTTGCATCTTGCAGGGATTTCGCAGTTAAGCGCCAGACCTAACAAAATACCCATATTAACACATTCTTTATTCAAAACGGGCAAAACACCGGGCATGCCCAAAGTAATTGCACTTGTATGAGAGTTTTGCTCACTTCCGAACTCTGTTGAATCCGGCGCAAAAATCTTTGATTTGGTCTTTAACTGAGCATGTACCTCAAGACCAATAACGACTTCATACTTATCTCTTAAATCTGTCATAATAATATCCTCACTTCTTTATACATAATAGCATAAACAATTTAATAGGAAATTATTTATTTGAGTTTTTAGCAGCCTCGTCTTATAGATTTTATCTCTTCCTGTTTCTTTTCCCAAGCAGCCGCTGCCTTTTTTACAGATGATTTAATATTTAAAATGACCTGCGTTGCATCTCTGAAAACGTTTTGAAGCGGGTATGATTCGCCTCCGAATTTTCCTGAAAGAGTTCCGTACAATTTATGCTCAAAACTCATTTCGGTAATATCACTGTTTAAAACTGCATCAACATTAAAATCTTTTTCCAAATCTTTGATAAAATTTATATTTTCTACTCTTGAAGCAAAATCTCCGAGTTTTTTTATATTATTTTTGGAAACAGCACCTTTAACGATTAAACCGTTAAAAGAAATTTGTGAATTTACTTGTGAAATATTGTTCAATTTTACCTGCTTTCTGATAATGTAAAAACCCGCAAAAAATTTTTTTGCCAAATAAAAATGGCGGTTTTTCTGAAAGAAAAACCGCCATTTTCACACAAAATATTTTACTTTATCAGATGCCCGTTTATATCATAAACAGAGCCATTCGGGTTCAGAATTAAAACTTTTCCGTCAACCAATTTTTTTACCGCGTTATAAGATTTACCGTCAGCAGTTGTTCCTGTCATTCCTGTGGGAGCAAGATCTTTATATTTTTCAGTCAGAGCATCTTCAAAAGCTTTATACATTATTCCGCTCTGAATACTTTTTAGTCCTTCTTCCGTTATACCGTCATCTTCAAAATCAGATATTGTTAACATGTCTTCACTTGCCTTCAAAGCTTCGTTTACCTTTAGTTCCCCGACATTCCAGTTAACAGTATGGGCTTCATTTGTTGTTATTTCAAGCATTTCCTTTGCATAAGCTTTTGCCTGAGCATAAACTTTTTTCTGTGTTTCATTCATAGAATACAAATCTGCATAAGTTACCGTTTTACAAAACTCCAGTTCATCTTTGTATTTTTCCGCAAATTCTTCATAGCTCATCTTCAAATGTTTTTGAGCCAGCTTATCAACATCATATTCGGTTTTGTCGGGCGTTGTATGTTCTGTTTTTCCGTTTGCTTCTTCCATTATGTATTCGATTTTGTCTTTGAGTTCGTACAGAGATTCCATATCCTTTGCCGTTCTGGTACGTAAATCCTCCAAATCAAAATTTATAAGCCTTGTATCAAAACTCGGATAAAATCTGTAATGCCATCTTGGAACTATCATTATATCTCCGTAGGCTTCACAGTCTATATATGCCTGATCAATAGCTTTTTCCATATTATAAAGTCTTGTCTGCAGGTTTTCGTAAGTCTTTTTTGTGACAGCATAGCGCTGTTGATAATCCATCGATTTATTATAATAATCGACCGCTTTATCAAAATCCGTATTTGCCGAATTTTCGCCACGGGTAATCTTTTTAACAGCATCAGAAGTTACTTCACTAACCAAATTTTTCTGAGAAACAAACTCATCTCTGCCGCTCTCGTTTGCTTTAATATATTTTTCCGTTAAAAAGGTATTTTTTTGTCTCTGAATCGGATTATGAGCCAATACCGCAGTCGAAGCCGCCAAAGCTGCTGTTACTGCCATTGTTCTGATAGGATTAACTTTTATCATACAAATCACTCCTGAAACTGTTTTCTACAGATTATATCAAATTATAAAACCTGTAAATCTTTTTTTTGCTAATTTTTCTACAGACTAATATTTTTCAGATGCTCAATTTTGATTTCGGGTTTTATAAGCACAGAAATTGCATCTATCCTGAATTTTTTATACTGCGGATTTTCCTGACGATATAAATAAAGTCCCTGCCTTATGTGGTTATATTTACTCTTTGTAATTGCCTCCAGAGGATGACCGCAAATATCGGTTTTTCTTGTTTTTACCTCGACAAAAACAAGTGTATCTTTATCAAGCGCAATAATATCAATTTCACACAATTTTGAAAAACGCTTATTCATTTCCAGAATTTTATAACCTGCTTTTTGCAGATGAGTTTTTGCAATTTCTTCGCCATTTTTTCCTAAAATTTGATTTGACATAAACTCCTTAATAAAAAAACTAAGCTCATCGGCTTAGCTTATTTTATGAATCTCTATATTATTTTAAATTGAGCAACTAACTTACCAAAGTCAGAACTGCTTAATATTGTTTATACATTAAAACGATTATTAAGTCAAGAATTTGTTTTAGATTGTAAGAATAAATTGGAATTTTTGAATTTTGTATAAAGTAAGAGAAGAGTCGGTTTGAGAAAAAAGAACACGCATTTTGAGAATTTTGTAAACTTTTGTAAATTGTTTTCAATAATTAGGCAATTCCGAAATTTCAGTGAACTTTCTTGAAGTAACAAAAAGTGTAGTACATCGATAAATGTCGAGAAAGGTGTGAAATGAATATTGGTAAAATTGAAATGTTACAAACAACGGCAAATAACATCACCAAAAATCAAAGAATAGGTTTTGCAAAAAATAAAAATCAAAATAATACGGATGTTTTAGCATTTAAAGGCAATTTAAATATTCAAAAAAACAAAAGTATTATCGCTGCTTCACTTTCTGCAGCTGCAGCAATTCTATTTTCATTACAAAATCAATTAAAGGTGAAAAAAAATCAAATAGATTCTAAAAAAAGTATAAACAAGGCCTTTGAAACAATCGATTATTGGACTGAAGAAGACATTGAATGTATAAAGTACGATTCCTTGAAAAAATTTAGAGAAGACTCAAATCCTAAACCAAATATTGACGATATAAAAAAACAAGAGATTGAAACAAAACAAAATATCGATAATTTAAGGCAGCAAGCAAAAGAGGCTAAACAGAAAATTATTGAAATTATGAATAAACTTCCGGCTGGCTCAAAAGTATCCCTAATTATTCATCCTAATTATATGTGTACAGAAGATAATTATTGCCTAAGACTAACTTTTTCAAAAGGTTATGAGTTTGAAAAAATGTTTGGAATATCTGAGGCTCCTAAGAGACCTTTGGACAATGATATAGCTGCTTTAAACCGATTAATTGATGAAAAAATAATAAATTCTGAAGAAATAGAAAGCATTTATACAAAAAATTATTATCAAGATAAATTAAATACTATATGTGAAATTACAGCTAGAGATATACCTGTTGAAGAAAATTACACAAAAGCGTTGGTAAGTTTAAATAATCTGTATAATGAGAAAAAAGGTGAGATAAAACATATGTGTAAGACCCTAGGATGTTCTCCGAACGAATATTTAGAAAAATTGGATACTTCTTATGGAATTAGAAAACAACAAATATTGATTTTAAATTGATATTGAATGCTATATTAAATACGGAAGTACATACTTTAATAAAAAAGTATGTAGGTTGAGCATACTTGCCCAACAATAACTTTTAGGGTGCGAATATTAGGACAAAAAGTGCAAATGAGCGGACATTTCGGTTACCTAAACCGGACATTCCGGACATTTTGGCTCAACTGATTTCCGACCTCATAAAACCGCTAAAATTTACTAAACTTCGCATTTTTGCTGATTGAATTTATTTACCCCTTCCGACCAAATGTCCTGTAAAAAGGTATTTTGCTTCAAAGAATTTTATTCTTTTTGCAAAAACACTTCGCACTCTGCTCGCTCACGCAACTCACTCTGTCGCTCGTTCATCGCCCTTGCAAACAGCTAATAAAAAAGAGTCCCAAAAGGACTCTTTTTTATTAGCGGGAGACGAGGCTCGAACTCGCGACATCCTCCTTGGCAAGGAGGCATTCTACCACTGAATTACCCCCGCACGGTATAGTATTATGATACATGCTCATACTTTGATGTCAAGAGGGGTAAATATTCTATGGGCAAATATCCTATGGTATAAATACCTCAAAACATCTGAGCTGACAAAAAAATCACGCTATTACGAAATTTTTATATATGCTTTTAAAATCTTATTTGCAACGGTATCTTCAAAAGCCTGCTGAACCCTTTCCAGCGGATAAACCGTAGTAAGACCTTTTACGTTAACTCTGTGTGACACGAGCAGATCAAAAGAATCCCTCAAATCCTTCGGTGACGGAGAATAACTTCCCAAAACCGTAAGTTCTTTATAATAAATCTCATTATTCGGATATCCCGTATTCCTCGGAGTGCTGGAAAAAACAAGAATTTTTCCGCCTTTTTTAACAACCTTGAGTGCCACGTCAAGCGCTTTGTCCGCACCTGAAGTCATAAACACCGCATCTATTCCGCCGCTTTTTTCCTGAATAATCCTGTCAAATTCATCAAGATTAAGAGAATTATATGCCTCTATACCAAGCTTGTTTCCCAGCGCAATTCTATCCTCGATTAAGTCACAGCCATAAACCTTGTAGCCCATAGCTTTAATTCCTTCGCCCATAAGCAGTCCTATAGAACCCAAACCGATTACAAGAACCTTGTCACCTTCAATTAAATTACACCTTTTTATGGCTCTGACACAACAGCCCAAAGGTTCATAGAAAGAAATTTCTTCCTCCGTCATATCTTCAGGAATATTATATGCAACATTTTTGAGGTGTTCCTCAGATACGTAAACCTTTTCGCTGAAACCGCCTGGACGGATATTTGTTGATTTAAAATGTTCGCACATAGACACATTTCCATGCCTGCAATAATCACATTCTCCGCACGGAATATGGTGAGAAGTAACAATTTTATCTCCCTTTTTAAAACCAGTATCAGAGTCAATCTCGTCAATAACCGCAACTATTTCGTGTCCCAAAACGGCACCGTTGTGTACAATTTTTTCTCTGAACTTTACTATATCCGAACCGCATAAACCGCATCCCAATACACGGACTATTGCACCTTTGCGGCCGTCAAGTTTTATATCTTCGACTTCTTTAACAACTATTTTATCATTTTCAACTTGTGCTGTTTTCATCTTTCACCTTCTTTAATAACAATCCGTTATAAGACCGTTTTTAAATTATACGTAACTTCTACTCTTTGAGCCTTGCAAACTTTGTGTTCGCATAAAAATATTTCAGAATCTGATAACCGTTATACCCTCTTTTTGCAAGGTTGTTTGCACCATACTGGCTCATACCGACACCGTGACCGTTCTTTTTAATCCCGTCATCAAAAGACGGTACCGATTTAATAAACGGTAAGTCGTGCAGCCAAACCTGACTTGCAGCCCTTGTCTGTCCGCCAGCTGATGCAGAATAATACGCAGGAACAATTTTACCCTGACAAACAAGAACTATCTTTTCTGTTTCAGCGACCGCCTGATTTGTTCTTACTGTTTCTGCAGAAGCTCCTCCGTAAGCCTGATCTTCAGGAGTATCTTTCAGGTCATATCCGTATTTACCACGTTTTCCCATATTTGCAAGTGCATAGCTTCTTGCTGCAATAGCCTGCGCTTTATGAGCCTCTATTTCCCAGCCTGACGGCATTTCTGAGGGAACAACCCCCCTTATATAGTATTCAAGAGGCAAATCATTTATTACAGTCAAAGCTCCGCCATCATTAATAATTTTAAAATGCCCTCTGTACCATTTGCGTTTTACACTTACAAAACCGCCTTCTTCAGGTTTTATGACTATCTGATTGGATTTAATTTTTCTGAACTTACCGTCAATTTTTATTGCAATAACTCCCTGATACGGTTTCAGCTCATATCCCTTCATCTTATCCATTGTATAGATAAGCGTATTGGTTTTTACGTCAATAATTTCCGCAGGGGTGGACGCGCCTACAAAAGTCCTGCCGACACGGGTTTGCAGACCGATTTTTATGGCAAAACACGGGATTACCGCAAAAATATATATAAAAATTAAAATAAGTACTCTTCTCATCCCCATAAGAAAATTATACACCAAAATTTACGGGAAGAAGTATTCCCTTGTTTTATTTATCTTCTTCGTGCGGTTCTATAGCCTGAGGTTCAGTCTTTATACTGATAAAACTCAGAATCAGCATTATTATAATTAATACTGCTATATATAAAAAGTAATTTTGAAGCGTTCCTGTAAAATAAGTTGCAATTGCGCCGCCGCCTATCGCAATCAGTGTCAGAAGCGCAACCGTTTTCTTCTGTGATAAGCCTGCTTTCAGCAGTTTATGATGAATGTGTTCCGCATCTGCAACAAAAGGTGATTTTCCCTTCATTATCCTTCTTATGCTTGAGAAAGTTATATCTATAATCGGAACGGCAAGAACCAAAAACGGAAGCAATACCGCAAGCGCTGCACCTTTCATAACACCTGCAATTGATAAAGTTGCAAGCAAGAATCCGGAGAACAAAGCGCCTGAATCTCCCATAAATATTTTTGCAGGATTAAAATTATATGTTAAAAATGCAAGCATTGAACCTGCAAGTATGAATGCAATCAGTGCCGTAACAGAAGGATTAGGGCTCATTGCAGCAGCTATAAGAGCAAGCGTAATTGAGCTTACCGTAATAACCGAACCTGCCAAACCGTCAACGCCGTCTATGAAGTTAACAGCATTGGATATCCCCGTAATCCATAAAACTGTTATCGGATATGAAAAAATACCCAGTCTTAAAGGTTCGCCGCCAAACGGATTAAATATTGTATCAATTTGAACACCAAGCAGATAGACTATCGTCGCAACCGATAACTGTATAAATAATTTGAACTTAGCATCAAGATTATAAACATCATCAACCAAACCCAATAAAAACATAAGCGAACCACCCAGAAGAATACCTGAAAGTAAACTTCCGTAAGGATAATAGCTTAAAAGAACAAGCACAAAAAAGGTGAGCATTGCGCTTGACCAAATTGCCACTCCACCCAGCCTTGATACAGGAGTTTTATGAATTTTTCTTTCATTAGGGAGGTCTACCAAACCTTCTTTTTGAGAAAACTCAATTACCATAGGTACAATAAAAACACCTATCAGGTATGATATAAACGCTCCTATTATATGTGCGTGTGTAAGTTTTATTATCATAATGTCCTCTTAAAGACAATTTTATGACAAAAAGAGGGTTAAATACAGAGGGTAATAAAAAGAATGTTAAATTTTGTAACAATTTAACCTGAATAACTAAAGTTTATGCAAAAAAAACCGATAACAAAAAAGTAAGATTTTATATTAACTTATAAAAGGAGTTTTAAACATGGAATACAACGAGGTTACTAGTGCAGGCAGACAACTTTTTGCAAGAATAAATACGGTAAAAGCAAATGACGGACAAGGAGAAAAACTTGACACAAAAGAAATTGCGCAGGCGGAAGCTTTCGGTTTCAGCATGTTTAATCTTACAAATAATATGACAGAAACTGAATTTGTAAATCTGTATAATAAAATAGAATTTAAAAACGAACAGGAAGAAAAAGCTTTTAAGCAGCAAGAGCGTAATATTCATGCACGGTACATTAATCTTAAATACGGCACAGAACTGGAACTTAAAGAAGATGAGTCTATAGAAAATTTTGAAGCAAGAGCTAAAGACATGGCTTCAAATACTTCTGCCGGCAAATCTTTTGGAATATCTTCCGAAAATATTAATGAACAACACGCAAAAGAAATGGAAAATTCCTGGAAAACATACGAGATTGTGACAAAACTTCCTGAAACAATTGAAAAACACAGACAAGAATATGAAGAATTTAAAAAAGCTGCAATGGAAGATCTTAAGAAGCAAAGAGAAGAACAAATAAAAGATTTGGAAAAAACACATCAAGAAATTATTGATAACTTAGACAAGCTGGAACAAGAATATAATTTACAAAAAATAAAAAACGAATTGAACAACCTGACAACAAAATAAAAAAATAAAACCCGGATTAAATCCGGGTTTTATTTTTTTATTTTTCCCTAGTACAGAGGATATTTTTTGCAAAGCTTCAAAGAATCTTGTCTTAACGCATCCAGCTTTGTTTCATCATCAGAATTTTTGACAGCTTCGGCAATAATTCTTGCAACTTCCTTCATATCGTCTTCTTTAAATCCTCTTGTTGTCATAGCAGCAGCACCAAGTCTGATACCTGAAGTTACAAAAGGACTTTGCGGATCATTCGGAACAGTATTTTTGTTAGCTGTTATGCCAACTCTTTCAAGAACATTAGCCATATCCTTACCTGTCTTGCCCGTTTTTCTGAGGTCTAATGTCATAAGGTGGTTTTCTGTCATACCGCCTACAATATCCAAACCGTTATCCAGCAAGCCCTGAGCCATAGCCTTAGCGTTTGCAACAACCTGATGAGCATATTCTTTGAAGGAAGGCTGTAAAGCTTCTTTAAGAGCAACTGCTTTCCCTGCAATAATGTGTTCCAACGGTCCTCCCTGAATTCCCGGGAAAACTGCTTTATCAATAGCAGCTGCGTATTCCTCATCGCACATAATTATACCGCCTCTCGGACCTCTCAAAGTCTTGTGAGTTGTTGTAGTAACAATTTGGGCATAACCTGCCGGACTTGGGTGAGCACCGCCTGCAATAAGACCTGCAATATGAGCTATATCAGCCATCAAAATTGCACCAACTTCATCAGCAATTTCTCTGAAACGTTTAAAATCAATTATCTTAGAGTAGTTGCTTGCACCGCAGATAATAAGTTTCGGCTTGCATTCAAGCGCCAGTTTTCTAACATTGTCATAATCAATACATCCGTTTTCATCAACACCGTACTGAGTAACATTAAAATACATACCCGAAAAATTTACCGGTGAACCGTGGCTCAAATGTCCGCCGTTTGATAAATCCATACTCAAAACGCTGTCGCCGTGTTTAAGAAGTGCAAAAAATACAGCCATATTAGCCTGAGCACCTGAATGAGGCTGAACGTTTGCATGGTCCATTTTAAAGAGTTCACACGCTCTTTTTTGTGCAAGCTCCTCAATTTTATCAATAACTTCACACCCGTTATAATAACGTTTATGCGGTTTTCCTTCTGCGTACTTATTTGTCAAAACACTTCCGCAAGCCTGCATAACGGCAGGTGAAGTAAAGTTTTCACTTGCAATAAGTTCTATTGTATTTTGTTGTCTTTCAAGCTCCTCATCTATATATTTCGCAACATCACTGTCAATCTCTCTTACCTTGTCTAAAACCATTCTGTCCTCCTAAAAAAATGTATATCCCCTCTTAAATTCCATTATATTTTAAAAATCTTATTTAGTAAATTTTTGTTACATAACATTTTTAATATAACAATTTTATTTTTTACAGGTTTTACAAAACATAAGGGTCAAAAAGATGAAAATTAATAAAATCACATATAACATTTCTCAGGCACAAATTAATAACAGGCAGAAAAAGGCAAAAACTCAATACAGCGAAAAAGGACTATTAATGTCATACCCTGCTGAATATTACATGCCGTCTTTCAGAGGGATTAATCTTGGCAAAATGTACGAAGAATACAATTGGTACATAAACCACGACCGTGTTCCTGCTATAAAATCATTCTTAAAAATGACTTATCCCAAAGAAATAATGGAAGAATTTTTAACTCATATACTTGAAACAAAAGACAGAAGTTATGAGCTAATCGACAGCATAACCCACATGCCCAGAGAAAGCGTTAATATAACAAAAGCACTTGGTGAAAAAATCGGTACAAATTCTAAAATACTAATGCCATTTCTGCCTGATAACCCATATAACAAAGCCTATACAAATTATATTGAGCAAAAATACGAGCGTGATTGCATTATTGAATTGTTAAAAATAAGACCCGACTGGAGTGAACAAGCACTTATAAATAAATATGAAAGCAAATTCGGAAATAAAAAACTAAAAATAGGCAAACTGCCAAAACACATTCCGCAAGAACATTTAGACCAAATCCTTCCGTATTTAAAAAGCAAAATGGAAATCGGTCTGAAAAACAGACAGCAAATCGATGATTTGGTAATCGATAACAAAACATACCAATTCTTATTTTATACGGAAGGTAAATCAAGCAAGAATGTTTTCAGAGTAATAATCCCATCTGCTGCAAAAAAATACATCATAAAAATGGATATCCCTGAAAACAGAAGTCTTGATAAGCCTTTTGCCCTTGGTACTTTAGCAAAAATTGACAGTTATTTAACTCTTAACAGAAGCAGAAACAGCGCACCTCTCTGCTATTATGACCACGATGGCAATTTTTCCATATACAAATACATTGAACACGCACACATTGATAAACTAACAAATGATATCAACGAAATAAGAATGCATCTTCCTGATTTTAGAGCGCTGGGGCTTGATTATAACGATACCGTAGGATACAAAAATTACTTCAAACTGGAAAAAGATTCCATTGACACCCACAATTTAATGGAAGGGTTTGAAGAAGCTTTGAATAAAAACGAATGGATATCTGTAGACAACGACCACGTAACATACAGCAACCGATTCCAGCCGAGTATTAACGGGTATCACAAACCGCTCCCGAATGCGATGGGAATGTTTTTCTAGGAGTAAACGAATTTAAAAAAAAGAGGCTTTTAAAAGCCTCTTTTTTTATTCAACCTATACCTCAACCGGTTCTTCTTTTGTATGACCTTCTTTTCTTTCGAAAACAAGTTTTTCCTTGCCTTCGCCTTCGGAAGAATCAAGTTTCAGAAGAATGGTATCTCCCGGCTGATAAGCATTGCCTAAGATTTCTTCAGCAAGCTGGTCTTCAATTTTTCTCTGAATAAGTCTGCGGAGCGGTCTTGCACCATAAGCTTCATTATAGCCGTCTTTTGCAAGATAATCCTTGACTTCATCAGTAACTTCGATTGAAAGTTCTCTTTCTGATAATCTCTTGAACAAATCTTTCATCATCAAATCAACGATTTGTCTGATTTCTTCCTTGCTCAGGTGAGAGAATACGATAATATCATCAATACGGTTCAGGAATTCAGGTCTGAATGCCTTCTTGAGTTCTTCGTTAACCGTATCTTTAAGTTTTTCGTATTTATCCTTCTTAGCATCATCTGCAGAAGCAGAGAAACCGAGTTTACCCTGAGTTGTTATCATACTTGCACCAACGTTTGATGTCATAATGATAATTGTATTCTTAAAGTTAATATGTTTGCCCTTAGCGTCAGTCAAACGTCCGTCATCAAGTATTTGAAGAAGGATGTTGAATACATCCGGGTGAGCTTTTTCGATTTCATCAAAAAGGATTACCGAATACGGTTTCTTTCTGACAAGCTCAGACATATGTCCGCCGTCATCATAACCTACATAACCCGGAGGTGAACCGATAAGTTTTGCGGTAGAATGTTTTTCCATAAACTCAGACATATCTACACGAATCATATTATCTTCACTTCCGAATACTGCTTCGGCAAGAGCTTTTGCAAGTTCTGTTTTACCAACACCTGTAGGACCTGAGAAAATAAAGCTTCCGATAGGTCTGTTAGGTGATTTTAAACCGACCCTTGCACGTCTGATTGCCTTTGATATAGCAACAACGGCATCAGATTGACCTATAACTCTTGCGTGGAGAGTTTCTTCAAGCTTCATTAGTCTTTCTGATTCGCCTTCTGTCAGTTTGGTAACAGGAACACCCGTCATTGTCGCAATAACCTGTGCAACGTCGTCCTCTGTAACGGTAGGTTTATTTGCATCATTTTGTCTGCGCCATTCTTCAGAAACTTCACGGATTTTTTCCTTCATATTAGCTTCGTCATCTCTGAGCGCAGATGCTCTTTCAAATTCCTGATTGCTGATAGCATCAGCCTTTTCTTTCATAATAGCTTTAAGCTCTTTGTCAAGTTCTTTTCCTTCAGGAGAAAGAGTGCAGACTTTCAGTCTTACTTTTGAAGATGCTTCATCTATTACGTCTATTGCTTTATCAGGCAAAAATCTGTCATTAATATATTTGCTTGACAGTTTTGCAGCCGCAACAATTGCCTCGTCTGATATATTCAGATTGTGGTGTTCTTCGTATTTTGATTTCAAGCCTCTTATAATTTCTATAGTTTCTTCGATTGAAGGTTCTTCGATGATAACAGGCTGAAAACGTCTTTCAAGAGCTGAGTCTTTTTCAACGTATTTTCTGTACTCATCGCTTGTTGTTGCACCGATAACCTGAAGTTCGCCTCTTGAGAGTGCCGGTTTAAGAATGTTTGCAGCATCAATAGCACCTTCGGCTGCGCCCGCACCGATAAGAGTGTGCATTTCATCAATTACAAGAATGACATTTCCTGCCTGACGAATTTCGTCCATTATCTTTTTAAGACGTTCTTCAAATTCACCTCTGTACTTTGTGCCTGCTATCAACAAGCCCATATCAAGCTGAATAATTTTCTTGTCTTCAAGGATATCCGGAACTTCGTTATTAACGATTCTTATTGCAAGACCTTCTGCGACAGCTGTTTTACCGACACCCGGTTCACCGAGCAGAACAGGGTTATTTTTAGTCCTTCTTGCAAGAATTTGTATAACACGTTCTATTTCTTTTTCTCTGCCGACCACAGGGTCTAAACGCTGTTCGGAAGCAGCAAGCGTTAAATCCGTACCGTATTCGTCAAGACTCGGGGTTTTAACTTTGCTTGCAGAAGATGCGGAAGAAGAAGATGATGAGCCGGAACCGCCCACACCTGAGCCAGCAGTCGGTTTTGAATCACCCAGCATCTTAACTACATTGCTTCTTACTTTATTTAAATCTACACCTAAATTTTCAAGAACTCTTGCAGCAACACCTTCTCCTTCACGGATTAAGCCTAACAGCAAATGTTCTGTTCCGATATAATTGTGTCCCAGCTGACGAGCCTCGTCCCAAGATAGTTCCAAAACTCTTTTAGCCCTCGGAGTAAACGGGATTTCTACCGCAACAAAGCCGGAACCTCTGCCGATAATTTTTTCAACTTCGACACGGGCATCCTTCAGGTTAACACCCATAGATTTCAGCGTTTTTGCAGCAATACCTGTACCCTCGCCGATTAAACCAAGCAAAACCTGCTCTGTTCCGACGAAGTTATGACCAAGTCTTCTTGCTTCTTCCTGCGCAAGCATAATGACTTTGATCGCCTTTTCTGTAAAACGTTCGAACATTAATAAAATTCCTCTTCTATAAATACGTATTTTCAATGATAATTTTACTAAAAAAAGCCGAAAATTTCAAGGGGTTTGGGTTAATTAACCCAAACCCCTTTTTAAAATTTTCAAACCTATTTTTGAGGCGGCACTATATAATAATAAACCGTGTATTCTCTGGGTTGATTAAATGCATTTGTCAGAGTAAATCTGTATTCTACAGGTTCAAAAGAAAAATCTTCGGGCAAGTCAGGATATGCCGATTTTATATGTTTCAACAATTCTCCATATGTCCTGTCAATAAAAAATGCACCTGAGTTTTTAAAATCGTCCTGATTAATCCACGGGGACGGATACCCAAATGTATCCAGCAGACAATCTATTTTGTCTTTATTATAAATAACAAGAGGAAGCGTCCATTCAATATATCCGCCTACATATTTAAGCGGAGAATGGGTTTGTTCTTCCCAAATAGTATTAATATCATTAAGCACTAACGGTACCGGATATCTGCTTCTGTAATTTTTTTCAACGGACAACAATGTTCCGAGAGAAAGAAATGTTACAACCATTGCAAACAGCGCCAGTTTAAGGTAGAAGTTAAAGTCTTTTTTCTCAATATTGCAGGGGAAAAAGTAAAACAACATTATCCCTATCATATACCAGAACTCAAAACCCCAGCGAGGGCGCATCGTTCCGCCTTCAAATAACCCCATCAGAACATGAATAACCAAAGGAACAAATCCTATTAGCATAAAAAACCAAAAGTCTTGTTTATTATCAATTTTTCGGATTTTAACAGGTATTTTTCTTATCAGGAAGAAAAAGAAATATAACACTACCGAACCTGCTATTGCCGAAATTTGCATTATTATAAACATAAGAGGAGCCGTTAAGTGATTAAGCCAGCTTTTTGCCGTAAGTTCTCCGTCAAAATACAGTAAAGGGAAAAAGTCATATTTTACCAGCCATAAAATGTGAGGCAAAAATATTAAAAACGCAAGCAAGACTGCCCAATAGAATTTTAAACTTTTAAATACTTCTCTTTTGAAAAACAAAGCCCATATCGTCATTGCAGTCAAAGTCAGAACAGTTTGATATTTGTTAAGAAAACAAAAACCCATTATTACACCGAGCAAAGTCCAATCAAACCCGTTTCCTTCGTGCATACACTTATAAAAATAGTATGTCAATAACGGTAATAATCCCAAAAGTATAACATCGGGATTAAATCCGTAATACCCTGTTACATAAGTGTAACACCAGCACCCTTCTAACAAAGTAACTGATAAAATTGATTTTGTCTCATCAAGAAAACACCTTGCAAGTTTATAAATATAAATAAAACCTAAAATTATAAATGCCTGGCTAAGTAAATATATCGAAAAATCTGTTTTAAATACCGTATAAGTTATATATGTAATCCAACCTGCAAGAGGAGGGTGTTTAGGCGTACCGAAATCATGCAAAGAGCCCCAGTAAATACCTTCTAACGAATCTGTCGGTAAGACGGTTCTGATTAAACCTATACACGACCATACAATCAAATGTATGATTAAAAATGCTATAAACCATTTCTTCTCATACGAAAGCTCTTTCCATATTTTTATCATTAATATCCTCCGACCATATATTTTTAATTACTTAATATTCGGGAATGCATACAGCGTTCCGTCATCACCTCTCCATCTCATAAATCCCATTTTAGGAACCTTGTCCAAATCCAGAACCGAAACTAATGCCCAGTTGCCGGATATTTTAGCAAGTTTTATGGTTTTTACGTAATTCAGCTTTGCAACACTCTGAGCTGTATCTTCCGCCTTTGAATGAAGAACATCGACTTCGTCGGGTGCATCCTTAAACATTCTTAAACCATACTTTCTGCCGTACATATTGTAAAAATTTCTCCAGGGCAGAAATTGAAATTTATCCTCTGACAAAACCCATCCTTTTGCGCCGGTTCTTTTGTCATAAATAACTTCCACCCAGTTATCATCACCTATATCTGACACGTAGAGAAATCCCAGCTTTCTTTCATTCAGCAATAGCGCAAACACCCCTTCGGGCATTGTTTTCTGGTCATAAGAAAAAGTAAGCTCTTTTATAATTTTTGAGTTCGCATCAGGCTGTGAATATATTTTAAGACTATCCCCAGTCTGAAATACACCAAGCGCATTTTTAGGGACAGCATTTGTGTAAAACGGCATTGTATCAGCAAACACAGGCAGCATAATAAAAATTGCCGCTAATAATATTAAAAACTTCTTCATATTCACAACCCTCACTACAAATTATTCTACACTCTAAATAACGAAAACTCAACTTTAAATGTTCATAACGACATTATATAATTTTCAGATTTTTTAATGGTATAATACTATTATGAAAACGGCTGTTTATGCGGGAAGTTTTGACCCGATTACTTTAGGACATACTGATATTCTTAAAACCGGTACTGAAATCTTTGATAAAGTACTCATTGCGGTTGCCCGTAATCCTGAAAAAAACTGCTTATTAACTACGGAAGAAAGAGTCCGGCTCATAAAAGAGTGTACAAAAAATATCAGCAATGTTGAAGTTTTTTCTTTTGAAGGTCTGACGGTTGATTTTGCAAAAGAACATAATGCAGACTTTCTAATAAGGGGCATAAGAAACTCTGCCGATTTCGAATACGAAAACAACCTTGCTCAAATTAATCTGAAATTAAATAAAAACATTCAGACAATATACTTAACATCAAGCCCTGAATACAACTGTATTTCATCATCAGCGGTCAGAGAACTCATCCTGCACAAATGCAGTTTGTCGGATTTTGTACCGCAGGAAATTGCCGAATATTTGTACAAAAAATTTAATTACTGATGATACTTAGTCAGCAAAGACCGTATCTGGTCAATAAATTCTTCCTGATTGAAGTTTTCTTTGCAGATATAATAATCAATATTCAGGCTTGCAAGTTTTTCCATTGCAACATTTTTAGAAATAGAACTCATTACTATAACAGGGATATCCGCATACATTTCGTCTGTTTTCAGCATATTTACAAACTGATATCCGTCAACATTAGGCATAGTTAAATCGGTAATTATCAAATCATAATGGTTCATCTTAAGTTTTATGAGAGCTTCTTCCGCTTCCGCAACAACATCAACAAGATAACCTGAATTGAGTAAAATATTTTTAATCATTGTACGTGTCGTTATGGAATCATCAAGTATCAAAATTCTCTTATACGCTAAAATATCTGCAGGAAGCAGCATTTGGTTTGCAATTGCATTTACCGCCTTGTTAAAATCGTAATGCAGTATGTCCTGCATATTTAATATCAGACACAACTCGCCTGACGCCAGATTTGTTATTCCTGAAATGTTTTTTACCTTATAAAGCGGAGCGGGGAGTTTTTTCTGGAGAATATCCTGGTCGCCCAAAAGCTTGTCAACAACAAGACCTATCGTTTTTTCATCAGATTCGATTATTAATATGGTTTCTTTATCCCCTCTGGGTTCTGACACCATACCAAGAATGTCCGACATATAATACAACGGTATTATTTCTCCGTTAAACACTATTGAACGAACTCCGTTGTTAGTCTTTATCTCGTTTTGTTTTTTAACTATAAATGTTGTTATAAACTGAATAGGAATTGCAAACGTTTGTTTGGAAATCGTGACCAAAAATACTCTCAGCGTAGTCAGCGTTACCGGAATTTCAATATGCACGCAGCTTCCTTTGCCGAACTCTGATATAACTTTTACTTTACCGTTCAGCTGAGAAATCTTTGTTTTAACAACGTCCAACCCGATACCGCGGCCGGATATACTTGTAATAGAATCACCCGTTGTAAATCCCGGCCAGAATATTATATTCATAATTGCTTCATCGCTCATGCCCGCGATATCTTCTTTGGTAAGAAATCCTCTTGAAACAGCTCTGTCTTTTATTTTTTCAAGATTAAATCCTCTGCCGTCATCTGCAACATCAATGATAACTTTATTATCATCCTGTTTTGCAGACAACATTATTTTTCCTACCGCATCTTTTCCTGCAGAAATACGTTCCTCTCGTGTTTCTATACCGTGGTCAATAGCATTTCGCAGTATATGTATCAAAGGAGTTTTTATTTCTTCAATAATTTTCTTATCGGCACAGGTATCTTTTCCCTCAATTTCAAAATCAATATCTTTGCCCTTTTCATTTGCGATATCACGAACCATTCTAGTAAAAGAATTAAACACGGTTGAAATCGGAAGTACACGGATATTTTTTACCATTGATTCCATTTCATCTATGATTAATCTCATTTTCATATCATCTTCTTTGGAAGAACGGTACAAAGTGTTTAAATCATATATGGTTCTTGAAACATTTTGCGTAAGATCAGACAACAAAGAAAACACCTGTTTTACAAAAGCTGCCGTATACTGTTCTGAATTCTGCGACTGCAGGTATTTTCTGTTGTAATACCGCAAATAATTTGATGTTTTTAACAAATCTTTCTGGCAGTTTTCATTTACATTTTTTATGTAGTCGATTTTATCCAGATTTTTTTCTGTTTTAATTTTTGTAATAATAAGCTCTCCAAGCTGATTAACCAGTAGGTCAAGCTTTTGCGCATTTACGTGAAGCGTCTTGATTTCCGTTGAAGAAGCAGATTTGTTTGTAGTGCTTGTCTGAGTAGACAAACTCTTGATTTCTGTTACACCTGTGTCTTTTTTATAGTTCAAATCAAGGAGCTGCTTCATAATCTCAAGCTGTTGAACAATTAAATCACTATCCAGATTTTCATTCGGGGAAGCACAGTATTCGATACCGCTTTTTAGCGTCTGCACCATTTGTTCTTCAAGCTGAACAGAGTTTTCTTCAATAAAATCAAGTATTTCCAGTATGGCATTCAATATTTCAAGAATACTGTTATTATCAACACCTTCTTTGAGTCTTAAGATATCCTCTTTTATCTCAGAAGTGTAAACACTGCTGCCCTGAAGCATTGAAATCTTTTCTGCTACATCAAAGAATGAAAAACCTGTTGTTTCCGTTTGTATACACAAAGTTGTAAACTTAGAGGCAGCCGAGCTGAGTTCATTTCTCAGCTCCAGAATCTCACTTACAGTAAGAGTATTTGTTCCGTTCATTACGAAATCAAGCTTTGTTATTACGTTCTCTAACGAAGATTTGACTTCATACATATCTGTATCCTTAAAGTAGTCATAAATCTTCTGAACTTCTTCCTTCAAAATTACAATATCCTGAGTTTCTTCCTCAGGAACAATTCCGTCAATTATAACAAAACATGAATTAAATCCGAGATTAATGTCTTCCTGATACGTTGCCAAATCATCGGAAGGATTTTTCAGTTTCACCTCATTTTCTGCCTGATTATTGCCAAAACCCGGTATATTATAGTCAGAAATATCTATTCCGGGGATGTCAAGACCTGGAATATCAAGACCCGGAATGTTTATTCCTCCTCCGGCATTGGCTTCGGGCGGTGTCTGAGACACTGCATCATTTAGCTCTACATCGGTAATAAATTCCAGATTAGACATAACCGACTTATAGTTATCATCCGTTATTTCTCTGCCGTTTTTTACGGATTCCTGAATATACCCTGAAACTACTTCTATTGTTTTTGATATCAATGAAATATGACGTTCTTCGAGCTTAAGTTTTTTCTCTTTTACCGCATCAAAAATATCCTCTACCTTGTGGATAATCATCTGGATATTATTGTAGCCAATCATTCGAACCGCACCCTTTAAGCTGTGAAGTTCGCGATATAAGCTGTTAATTAACTCCTGATTGGCAGGAGTTTTTTCCAGGGCATAAAGATGAGTAAATATTTTATCTACAATCTCATCACTTTCAGCCTGAAAGATTTGCATTAATTCTTTATTGTCGTTATTATCGTTATCCAAAAAATCCATATTATCTTAACTGCTTATCAGTAGTGACGGTATATTCTATACGCCTTCATCAATTGATTTTTTAATATCATTGGAAAGAGTATTGAGCTCGGAAACTTTTTCCGCATGCCCGTTCAGAGCCTGCATAAAGTCTGTGGAATCAGTTGTCATTTCTTCGTCAATAGTTCCTATTCTTTCAATAATATCGCTCTGTTTCTGTGCATTTTTATTAATTGCTTCCAATGACTCAAGAGTTTCTTTTATAAGAACAAGGAGCGTTTCGGAATCCGAAGACAAAGTATTAATATCTTTGACAACAGCCTCAATTTCTTTTGTACCTTCTTCTGTCGCCATAACGGTTGAGTTTGTAGTGTACTGAATATTGCTTGTCAGAGAAGTTATTTTTGTAATAGCCTGTTTTGATTCGTCTGCCAGTTTTCTGATTTCACCTGCAACAACAGCAAAACCTTTTCCGTGTTCACCTGCTCTTGCAGCTTCTACAGCAGCGTTAAGCGCAAGCATGTTTGTCTGTTCTGCTATATCATCTACGACGCTTATTGTACTTCCGATTTGCTGAGAATGTTCCGAAAGTTCAAGAATAAGCTCCGCTATCATCTGTATTTTTTGTCTTAAAACAAGCATTTTTTCCGCATTTGCAGAAATAAAATCACGTTCTTTCTGAGAGAAGTTTATGGACTGATTTATTTGTTTTTCCGTATTTTTTGACATTAAAAGTGAATCTTCGGATATTGTTTTCAGCTTATCCAGCAAGGCAGACAAAGCTTTCTTGTTTGCAGAAATTTCTTCATACTTATGTTTTTGTGTATTAGCGGATTCAACAACCTTGTCGGCAGTTTCTGCCAGAGATTCAGTCTGAAGTGAAAATGCTTTTGCCAGCACTTTTATAAACCACTGTTTTGAAAAGAACTGCAAGACTATATTCAGCAAGACAACTATTGCCAGGAACATGACAGTATAGTCACCCGGAATTTTGTTAAATTTTGCAAATGCCGCAAATAAAACACAAGTCAGTATAAAAATACCCAAATCCAATAAGCTTTTGATATTAAATTTCTGTTTCAGACCATTATTCCATTCTGTACTCACTTCTTCTCTCCTATAGTTTTTTTTTTACATTTATTATATAATTATCTTATACTAAAACTCAGAAAATTGGAATATATTAACAATAATGAACATAAAAATTTTATTGGTAGAAGATAGTGAATCTCAGCTGGAATTCCTTAGGGATGGTCTTACTAAAAAGGGATTTGTTGTAGAAACAGCAAGAAATGGTGCAGAAGGATACAAAAAACTTTTTGAATGTGTCCCTGATATTGTTCTTTCAGATATTATGATGCCGGCAATTGACGGATACCAGTTATGCCGTTTAATCAAAAACAAGGAAGAAACAAAAAAAATTCCGGTCATTTTACTAACTATACTGGACAAAAAAATTGACAGCTTCTGGGGTAAAAAAGCCGGTGCACAATTGTTTTTATCTAAAGCAATAGATATAGAAGAACTTGTTAAAAATATTAATGCAACACTCCGCAGATATCCGATGACAGACGAATACAAAGCAGGAATTGCCCAGCTTGCATCGTCGGATAATTCTGCTCATTCGCAGCTTAATACAATTCTTAATGACCTGCTGCTGAAATCTGTTTTTGCAAATGAATTCCGCAATCTTAGCGATTTTATGAATTATGAAAGGGTGCTTGTAGAAAAATTATTTTCTCTGCTGAGCTCCTTTGTGGAATACAGCGTTGCAGGTATATTTTTTGCTTCCCCGGATGATTTTTCGGAAAACATTCTCTATCTGGATACTCTCGGAAGAAACCTTTCAAAAAATCTTCTGTCCGATATCCAGTATGATTTTTTCAGAAAGCTTGAAGAAATCAAACAAATTCGTGACAGCAAGTTTGAAGTAGTAAGAATTCTTCTCGGAAAAGAAATGGAATATGATTTTAATGATATGAAATCAAAAATCATCATTCCGCTTGTCTTTGACAAGAAACTCATCGGAGGAATTTGTTTCTATACCAGAGCTGAAACTGATTATGCGTCCTTCAGGTATTTTGATATTATGATAAGCGAACTTCTCGCTATATTCAAAATGAAATATCAATATACCGAAAAAGAGTTTATGTCGGTACTTGACGGTCTTACCGGTTTGTATAACCGCAGGCAGTTTGAACTTGGTATAGAACAGGAATTTAACCGTACAAAACGACACCCTGCAGATTTCAGCCTTGCAATCCTTGATATTGATTTCTTTAAAAAGGTTAATGATACTTACGGTCACCAATATGGAGATTACGTATTAAAAACTGTTTCCGATTTAATGAAATCGTCTTTCAGAAAAACAGATTTGCTGTACAGATACGGCGGAGAAGAACTTGTAATTATCATGCCGGAAACCAATATAGAAGGTGCTGTTATACCTGTTCAGCGCCTCAGACGTGCTGTAGAAGAATACAACTTTGAGTATAACGGCGTTAAAGCTAAAGTAACGGTAAGTATAGGTTTAACTATGAATTACGCTCAATTCAAAACCGCAACAGAGCTGCTTAAATCTGCTGACGAAGCTTTATATAAAGCAAAAGAAGAGGGAAGAAACAGAGTTATAACTTACGAGGGAAATAATCAGTGATTGGAAACGAAAACTACATAGAGCAAAATAAAAATAACCATTTGTGTTTTCTGCTCGGTAACAGCCGTTATGCGGTAAATACTTCTAATGTGCTTGAGATTATGAAACTTCCGGCTCTTGATTACCCCCAAAAACTTCCGAATAACATAATCGGATTACTAAAATACAACAACTTCGTTATTAATATTGTTGACATTCGTTTTTATCTTGATATTGAAGTTACAAGCTACAGTACCGATAATGAGCTGATTATAGTCAAAACGGATGAAACAATATTCGGTATTATTACAGACAAAATTCTCGGTATCATCCCACTGGAATCATCAAATATAGATACAATACCGTTTGTTGACAACAAAACCATAATTGACTCTATATACAAACAGAATCAGGAAACTGCATTTATTATCAATATTTATTCAATAGAAAACAGATTAAAACAAACTATTAAATCTGCGGATATCGATATCCCTTCACTGTTTCCGAATGATGAAGCATCACAGAATTTAATGAGAGAACGAACAGCCGCAATTGCTGCAAAATCAAGATTTTCAATAATAAGCGGAGAACTTCACGCAAAGAAAAAACTTATATCATTTAATCTCAACAATGACTTATACTGTATACCGCTTGATTACGTAAAAGAAGTTATAAAAGATACCTCAGTAACAAGCATTCCGGGAACTCCGGAATTTATAGAAGGTATTATCAACCTGCGGGGCGACTACACAACAGTCTTAAACCTTAAAGAGTTTATGAATATAAAACAGCAGGATAAACAAAGTGAAAACGGCAAAAAACCTGCTATTATTGTCAGCTGCAATGAAATGGACATTGCTTTTCTAACAGACAAAATTAATGAACTGTTTGAATTCCCTGAGGACAAAATTAAAGATACGGGGGACGGATATTACGCAGGTGAATTTATACTGAATGATATCCCATACACAATCCTGAATGTTGAAAAAATTTGTACCGATAAAAAAGTAGTCATTACGGATATGTAAAAGGGTTTACATCCTTAACACATTTGATAATTCGAATAAATAATGTATACTTAGAATGGGTATGATGTGGTACAATACGAATATGAAGCGTTATAAGAAGAGAACAATTGCATTGTGTCTTGCTTCTGCGCTGACTGTAATCGGAGCTTTCGGGGCAGAAAACTATGAAAACACTCTTATGGCACTAAAAGTAAGTGTCAGTAAGAGCGGTCAGATTAATCTGACTGCATTTACCGAAAAACCGTATAATACCCCGATAAAGAAAACCCAAGTGGATGAAAACACTTATGTTCTTACCCTAAAAGATACTAACAGCAACGCTTCTGAACCAAACATAGAAAAATATGATAACATCGAAAGCATCCAGATATCAACTTACCCGTATACAACCGAAAGTGACGGCTGTACAAGAGTTGTCGTGAAGACAAACGGAAATCCACCACTGTATGCATCATCTGCGCTGTTTATTCCTGACAATCAAGCAGAAAAGGAAACAACAACCTATAATAAATCAGACGACAATGATGATAGTCATTCCTATGATGAAACAGAGGAAAATGATGAAACCTCCTATTCCAAAAACAACAAAGAGGTTGAACAAAATAATACTCCGGATAATATCGTCGTACCGGAAACTCCTGTTCAAATTGACTATTCCAACACGGACACAAATGCTTCCAACTACAGGATGCTCGCTCTGTGTATATCTTCTTTGCTGATAATTATCGGTCTTATATTTATGTTCAGCAAAGATAAAATGGCATCAGTTGTCGGAGATCAGGGTAATTTTGACGTAAATGACGATGATAAAAAGCAAAGGGAAACAAAAAAGAAAAAAAGCGCTTTAAAAAAACCCGAAAAACAATATACAACCAATAAAAAAACTTCTGACTTCACTTTTGAAACAACTGATGAAATAACAATGAGTAATGACTCACTAGGTGATGAAGATGAAACAGAAAATGTCGTTGTAGATCTGGACATGCTGTATCAGGAATCACAAAAAACACAACAGCCGGAAATGGTAAACGAAAAAGAAGTAGAAGAAGAAAGCGATTTTGATGATTTGGCGGATTTACTAAACTCCTTCTCAACAGAAGAAGCCGAAACCGAAGAACCTGAAGAAGAACCTTTTGATGAAGATTTGTATAACAGCATAATAAACAATGACAAACTTGAGTTTTCCGACGCTGATATAAGTAAAATTAATCAGCTTCTTCAAATAGAATTAGGCGAAGAAACAACAGCTGACCTGAATAAATATTTAAGCATGCCGAAGAAAAAGAAAATGACTCAGGAACAAATTCTTGAAGACCTGCTTTCTGCATACTCAATCAAACAAAACATTGATTTTACCAAAGAAGATGTAGAAGCAATAAAAAAACTTATGAACGTAGAATTGGGACCTGATTTTGTCAAAGATTTCACCACAAATCCGCTCAGAACAAAAGCTGTTGAAAAAAATATCAGAGAAAACGCCGGCAAAAAACCTCACAAAACGTCAGAGATTATGACACTAAATGTAAAAAATATGCTTCCTGACCTCTCTGAAGAACTGAAAAAGCAAAGCAATAAATCCATTGCTCCGGAAGTTAAACCGGCAGTTGTATATTACAGCGAAGGTTATGATTATAAGAAACTTAGCGTTTCAGATGAATTATCCGACATATCAAAAAATATGAAAAACGAACAAAATGAACATAAACCTTCATTCTGGGAACCGACTGTCGCTACGGGGTATGATGTTGCTACATTATCCATAAAAGACGAGCTGCCGGATTTAGCTGATGTTAAAGCTAACCCGCAAAAATACAATGAACAGCCCCCTGAAAAACCTCAGGCTGACGAAAGAGCTCTTTTAAGAAGCCTTTCTAATGTTACTTTCAAACCGTTTTACGAAGATGTTGAAAACGAATTGAATCAGTTTGACAACTTTGAAGTCATTAAATCATATTCTTATTACAAACAACAGGAAAAGCCACTTCCTGCAGAACAAATTGAAGAACCCGCCAAAGAACCTTTACAGATTAAACAACCTGAAATAATCAACAGAAAAGAAGACGACAATACTGCAAAATTGCTTAAGCTGATAGAAGAACAACAAACCGAACGGGCAAAAAGAAAACAAATTAATGATGAGTCATCTAAACTAAAAGAAAAACTTGAATCAGCCGA
The DNA here is from genome assembly GCA_902763805.1 of uncultured bacterium. Lineage (GTDB taxonomy): Bacteria > Cyanobacteriota > Vampirovibrionia > Gastranaerophilales > Gastranaerophilaceae > CAG-196. The sequence goes on from CACWTN010000005.1 coordinate 235,822, forward strand.
AAAACAGAAAGAAAATCTTAAAAAAGCCGAAAAACAAAAACAACAGGAAATGTACAAACTTGACGGAAAAACACATAAAGTGTTAAAAATTGTGAGATGTACAGAAAACAGCGATTGTAAAATTTTGCAGAACGATAACATTTTCACGATTGTAGGAAGTATTGAAGGACGTGAATTTATACTAAAACAATACTCGTCACTCAAAAATGCATCATTATTCGTAAGACAAAATGATAAAGCAGATAATACCCAATTTCTTGTAAAAGTCGGACTGCACAAATTCATAATTAAAATAACAAAGGATAAAATGGAGTTTGTAATGGATTTATGCTAAAACGTCTGCTGGTTTTGCTTTTTATTCCTTTTATTTTATGCTCCTGCACCAATAATATTGAGGAGATATCTTTTTCATCGTGGGGTTCGGTAACCGAAACCAAAATTTTGAATAAATTAATCAGTGATTATGAAAAAAATAATCCTGAAGTTAAAATTAATTTTATCCATATACCGCAAAATTATTTTCAGAAAATACATCTTTTATTTGCGTCTTCAACCGCACCTGACGTAATTTTTATCAATAATCTTTATCTTCCCGTATACAAAAATCAGCTTGAAGATTTAACAAGTATAGTAAATACCAAAGACTTTTACCCCCAGACAACAAAGGCTCTCAGTATTGACGGAAAATTATATGCGATTCCGAGGGATATATCCAATTTTGTTTTCTTTTACAATAAAAATATTACAGGAGATATAAATCCTGACTGGACTTTCAATGATTTTGAAAAATTAATAAAAAACACAAGCAATGATAAACATTACGGTCTGAGCTATGAACGTGACATATATTGGGCATCTCCGTATCTGGAAACATTGGGTTTTGAAAACGGTATAAAATTTTACAAAAATCTTGAAAGCAAATATGCACCAACTCCGGCTCAGGTCGGAAGCTCAACACAAGCACAAATGTTTCTTGACGGAAAATTGGGACTATATTTATCAGGCAGATGGCTGTTTCCGAAAATCAGCGAAACCGCGGAATTCCCCTACGGAATCGTAACTTTTCCGGGAATCGTTACGGCTGATGCTTCAGGCTGGGCTATTTCAAAAAATTCAAAACACAAAATTCAGGCCCTAAAATTTGTAAAATATTTATCATCCAAAGAAAGCATAGATTACTTTACAGACACCGGGCTTATAATTCCTGCACGAATTGATTCTTCTGAAAAAATCAAAGAACGTGCATTTCTTGATGCAATCCCAAAATCTGTACCTCGTAAGCCTGATATCAATTTTAACAAAACAAGAGATTCGCTCAACAAACAATTTTTTAACTAATAATAATGCCCCTTTCGGAAGAGAAACAAAAGGAGCAAGGCTAATTATTATGAAGAAAAGATTTTGGTGCTAAAGAAGTAAGCCGAACACACACAATGCCTAATCATACTTTTTTCGTCGAATATCCGACAATATCACTCGCTGCCTTCGACTTACACTATTATTTTACCATTTTATGCATGCCTTCTTAAGCTACTGCGGAAGTAATCCTTTGGGATTATTTCCTGAATATATAAAAAGCCGTTATTGATATATTGCGTATTCTTAAACATATTTTTCAGACTTCTGTTCTTATAAAAATTTAAATTTGTTACAAAAATTTACATATTTTTTTAAAAACAAAGGCGGCTTTTTGTGCGCATTTTTTGTTTTCATGCATAAAATTTTCCTTCAGAAACAGATTTTTGCAGTTTAAAAACCCTTACGTGAAAAAAACATTCAAAAAATTGTCTTTACATTATCTTTACAATCGAAAAAAAACAGGCAATTTCTTTTTTGTCCCGCTTTTAAATATATATATAAGTTGGTATAATCAACTTAGGCAGGTATGTGTAAATAGCGTATGATTAATAAAATCAGTGTAGAAACCGAAAGAAGAAATAGCATTCAAGCCCAACGACAAAAAGAAAAAGTTCAACAAAATCCGAACTTTAAAGGTCTTGGCGCACTGGCGTTAGCCGGTATTCAGAAATGCGAACAAGTGCCGATGATAAATGTAGCCGTCATCGACATGCTTTCTGCTATTTTGCCGAGAACTATTGTTGAATCATTAACTAACTGGTTTGCCGGTTTTGAGGCATTCAGACGCGAATCATCAGGTTTAATCGTTAACTGCCTTATACCGAGTGTTATAACATTAGGTATAGCAAAATGCTTAAACCCTGCATTCATGCCTAAGGGTGTTAACATGTCAAGAAGCTGGGCAAGTGTTGATATGCTACAAAAAGCTTCTGAATACTACAACAATGCATCTTCAGAAAATAAAGTTGAAGAATCTCTGAAAAAACTTATAAGCTGCATTGAAGGTGTTGACGGAAACAAACATGTTAATTTTGCCGAAAAACTCGGAGAGGATAAATTAAACAGCTATGCAAAACAACTTGCCGAAATCTCAAGAAAAGATATCAAAAATTCAGAGATGAGAAAAGAAGTCGGTAAAATTACTCAGGAAATAGTTGACAGAACCAAAGTTTCCGAACATATAACCCTTGATAAAATAAGTGCTCAATCCGTCGGTTCAACTCTTGAAGATGCCGTTAAATTCTTCAGAGAGTTCCAGAGAACAAACGGTAAAATGGCAATAGAAGAATTTGCAAAGAAAAACAAAAATCTTGTCAGAACAAAGAGCCTTTTAGGCTTAGCAGTTGTCCTTCCGCTGGCTGCTTCTATGCAGTATATTAACAGATGGATAACAGGCAAAGTTTCAGGAACGAAGGGCGCTCCGATTTACGACGATTTCGCCAAAGGTCAGGACAATATTGAAGAAAATCCAAAAGCAAAAGAAGGTTTGTTAAAACAAAAATTCATTTCGATAGGTTCAATGATAGCAGTATCACTCCTTTCAATGAGCAAACTCCCGACCTGGAAAATGCTTGATTTCAAGGGAATGTTCCCGACAATGGATCAGGCAAGAATAATCTCAACAACAACATTTGCGTCACGTATGGCAGCCGCTGATGACAAGAATGAGCTTGCAGAAGCAACCGTCAGAGATATTGCAACCTTCTCAAGCTTATATTACCTAGGCGATGTTGCAGCAAAAGGCGCTGCTACAATAATACAAAAGAAAACCGGTGAAGTTCTTCTTAACGACACAAAACCGCTGAAAGAAAACGCTAACGCCTGGGATAAATTCAAACACTGGATGAAAGATGTAAACATCAAATCTTCAAGCGAAGTTGCAACGAAAAAAGCAATTAATTACCGTTCGGCTTGCCAAGTAACAAACTTAGGAGTATCATTAGCACTGTTAGGGTTAATTATTCCTATATTCACTCGTCGAAAAACAAAGAAAAACCATGAACAAGCTCTAAAACTTGCTCAGGAGCAAAACAACTTACAAGCCGAAAACAATAAAAAAGACGAAAAGGGCATCACACCACTTAACGTACAATATAAGCAATTAACAGCCGGATTCAGGGCTGATAAAAAAACAGCATAAATAGCAAACAGGGACATCAATGCAAGTACAACCAATTAAACAACAGAATATTAACGATAACAGGCAGATAAGCCACAAAGGCGCTGCCGACTTAACACTGCGTTATCTTGCTACAAATCAGGCAATCGGCGCAAACCTCATGGATTTCTGTTCTATGGTTGCACCGAGAACAATAAACGATGGTGTTAAACGCGGACCGGCTGCCGGAATGGAAACAGGCCGCCGTGAAATTATGGGTACAGTAAATGATTCCTGTGTTGGTTTATTTGGTGCTGCTGCTGGTGCTGCTATTGCAACTTCTTTAACAAAGAAATATGAAACTAAAGTAAACAAAATATTTACAGCTCCGAATACACTGCATATTTTGGCGGATAACAAGGCTAGACAGCTTAAAAATAACTATACTCAGTTAGAATACATAAAAGAAATACTTAAAAATGCAAAAGGTTACAACCCGACAGCAGCAAACTCTGATGCAGAAGGTTACGTAAAACTTTCCGATAAGACAATTGAAACTATTGCAAAATATTATGATGATTTACTGAACGAAAAGGCTGATTTTAATAAATGGACAAGCGATAAAGCAAATAAATCTCGCAGCGTTTTAATGAATGAAATTATCGCTGACACAGGTGCAGGTTCTGATTATATACTGGAATCAACTGACAAGAAAATTGTAAGTAAAACAAACCTTAAATCGTTATTAAACGACATATTTATCGTTTCGGATTCATTTAACAACGAAAAAGTTAAACAAACATTCACTGAACAAATCAAATTAAATAAACGGGTAAAAGATAACAGCTTCATAAAAGGTCTGGACAAATTTATGAAAACCCGTGCAGGACTTGGTTTTGCAATGTCTTGCGCAATCGGTCTTTCTGTTCAGCCGATTAATATGTACCTGACAAAATTAAAAACAGGTCAGGATGGCTTTGTCGGTGTTGAAGGACGTTCAAAAGACAACAGCACAGGCTTCTTCGGTCTTAAAGCATTAAGCAGTGCCGCATTCTTCAGTATGATTCTTTCAACACTGAACATAAATCCTGCTAAATTTACACCGAAAAAATTCATGGATAAGATGTCATTCAGCGGTAAGATGCCTACAATTAACCAGTTAAAAGGTATTTACGGTATAACTATTATCTCAAGAATTTTCTCAGCCCGTGACAGAGACGAACTCAGAGAAGTATTGACAAAAGATACTCTCGGATATTTAAGCTGGCTCGTTCTTGGCGATTTTGTAAACAGAATGACTGCTTATGCTTTTGACAATGACAAATGCAAAGTTGTAAATTACAAAAAAGGAACTGAAAATAGCGGATACTTCAAGAAAATATTCTACGCTAACCTGAAAACAAGAGATGAAATTCTCATCAACACTCTTGCTCAACAGGGAATTTCTACTACAAAGAAACAAGACGGCAAAGTTTTATCAAAGACATTCAAAGAAATGTTAAAAGACCTGAACGGCATTAAGGACGAAGCTGTTAAGAAAGCAACGAAAAAACGTCTGAGAGTTTTGAACAGAGCTCAGTTATCAGGATACTTGTTCTCAGGTCTGGTACTCGGTCTTGGTATTCCGAACCTCAACATCTACATTACAAATAAACTTGATGCAAAAAGAAAAGCTGAGGCTGCACAAAAACAACAGGCAAATTAAGGCTAAATCCAGCCTAAATCATCCAGCCAGGATGTTTTTTTAACTTCTTCCTCTGCCTGAATCGGGTTTGTACAATAAATACATTCATCGTCTTCTGTTCTTTCAGGATAAAAATCCGTCTGCTGTATCTGAAAATCGCACTCTGCCATATTGCTCTCCTGCTTTTTGTATTCTCACATAATACTTAATGACAAATCACAAAAAGTCATATTTTTACTAAATTCAATAATAATATTGAAATCCAATTTTCAGCATATACAATATAAGTGTAACTTTGACACTAGATAAAAACGAATATATAACCTATGGGATTAGAATTATGGCTAAAAATATCAGAAATATAGCAATTATTGCTCACGTTGACCACGGTAAAACAACCCTCGTTGACTGTATGCTCAAACAAAGCGGTGTTTTCAGAGAAGGTCAGCAGGTTCAGGAACGTGTTCTGGACAGTAACGATTTGGAACGTGAAAGAGGAATTACAATTCTTTCCAAAAACATTTCAATCAATTATAAAGGTGTAAAAATTAACGTTGTCGACACCCCCGGGCACGCAGATTTCGGCGGTGAAGTTGAACGTGTACTCGGTATGGTTGACGGTGCGCTTCTTATTGTTGATGCGGCAGAAGGACCTATGCCTCAGACAAGATTTGTTTTGTCAAAAGCTTTGGAACTCGGTATAAAAATTATCGTTGTAATCAACAAAATCGATAAACCGGCAGCAGACCCCGACGGAACTTTGGACAAAGTCTTTGACTTATTTACAGAACTTACTGACAGAGAAGATTTAATTGACTTCCCGTACATATACGCAAGCAGTTTAAACGGATTTGCCATCAAAAACCTTGATGATGAAAGAAAAGACGTTACTCCGCTTTTGGATTGCATTTTAGCAAACATTCAGGAGCCTTCGGGTGACCCTTCAAAACCGTTCCAGTTCAGAGCAACAACTCTTGACTACAACGAATACGTGGGAAGAATTGTTATCGGACGTGTTGTTAACGGCGTGGTTCACTCTCAGGATATCGTTGCATGGGTTGATGCAGAAGAAGAAGTTTCAAAAGGAAAAATTACAAAATTATTTGGTTTTAAAGACCTCGGCAGAGTAGAAATTGATGAAGCCGAAGCGGGTGATATAGTAGGAATTGCAGGATTTTCCGATATCCAAATCGGTGAAACACTCTGTGACATGAATAACATTAATCCGCTTCCGCTTATTAAAGTCGACGAGCCTACTTTACAAATGAACTTCTCGGTAAACGACAGCCCGTACGCAGGTCAGGAGGGTAAATTTGTTACCTCAAGACAGTTGAGAAAAAGACTTTACGATGAGCTTGAAAAGAACGTAAGTTTAAGAGTTGAAGATACCGATTCAACGGATTGTTTTAAAGTATCAGGCAGAGGCGAACTTCACCTTGGTATTTTAATCGAAACAATGCGCAGAGAAGGTTACGAATTCCAGGTTTCAAAACCTGAAGTTATATATAAAACCATCAACGGCGAACAATATGAACCGTATGAAGATTTGCTGATTGACGTTCCCGAAGAATATGCAGGCGGTGCAATTGACAGATTATCCGGCAGAAAAGCAATTATGAAATCCATGAACAATGCTAACGGCAGAACCGTTCTTAAATTCTCAATCCCCGCAAGAGGTTTGATAGGATTTCGCAGTGAATTTATCCGTATGACAAGAGGCGAAGGTATTATGTACCACACGTTCGATGAATACAAGCCTTTTGCCGGAGATATCCCTAAACAGAGAAGTGGTTCAATTCTTGCTCACGAACAAGGCGAAGCTATTCCTTACGCTCTCGCTCAGTTTGAGGACAGAGGCGTGTTCTTCGTAACTCCTCATACAAAAGTATACAGAGGAATGATAATCGGTGAAGGCAACAGACCGCAGGATATAGTTGTTAACATCTGCAAAACAAAAAAACTTACAAATATGAGAAGCTCTACCGCTGATGTTATGGTTACTCTGCAGGCTCACAAAGAGCTCTCGCTTGAAGAATGCCTTGAATACATTGGTGATGACGAACTCGTAGAAATTACTCCTGAAAATATCAGAATGAGAAAACAAAATCTGGTTAAATTTGGCAGCATCTAAGGAGTAAATATCAAACTAAAAAGTTTACGGCGAAAATGATAAATCATTTTCGCCGTTGTGGTATTTTTATTACTAAAACTTTATCTGACTTATCATATAGAAGGAACCGCATACAATATTTAACCTTTCAGGTGTAAATATGTCAGAAGCGCTGTATTTCTTTGTTTCGTATGGGCAAGCCTCTCTAAGTTCTTCATAAGTGCAGGCGTCAGGATAATCAAACCCGTTCAGATAAATCTCATCTCCTTCTCTGAACAGAATTTTCATCATATTTTTGTAATCTTTTCTGCGTAATGCGCCGAAAACAAAACGCCTTTTTTCGCTCGGATAATACAGGTCAAGATTATCCCTGAGTGCCTGAACCCCGTTTGGATTATGACATGCATCAATTATTAAATTTTTATCTTTGATATATTCAAACCTGCAAGGGTGATGCACTTTTTTTAAGCCTTCAATAATGGTTTTGTCATCAATTTCAGGAAAAACATAATTTATTGCAGTGATAACAAGCGCAAGATTATCAATCTGGTGTCTGCCCTTCAGCGCAAGAGCCTCTGCAAATTTTTGTTCAACATACGGAGTTACAAGTATAAACATTGAATCACATTCATCTGCCCTGTCTTTTATTGCCTCATATCCCATGCCGGTAATAACCGGGCAATTAGGCTTAATTATACCCGCTTTTTCATAAGCTATTTTCTCTTTTGTATCCCCAAGCCTGTCTGTATGGTCCAAATCTATCTGCGTAATTACAGAGCAGAGGTTTTCTTTTATAACGTTTGTTGCATCCAGCCTGCCTCCGAGTCCGACTTCCACTATTGCAACATCAACCCCCTGTTCTTTAAAATACAGAAACATCATTACGGTTAAAATTTCAAACTCTGTAAGATGAATACCAATACTTGTAATTAGCTCTACATAATTTGCAAAATCCTCTTTTGAGATATCCTGACCGCAAATCTTAATTCGCTCAGTATATTCCCAAATATGAGGACTTGTATACAATCCCGTTTTATGCCCTGCTTCTCTTAAAATACTTTCCAGCATTGCGCAGACAGAGCCTTTACCGTTAGTCCCCGCAACATGGATAAATTTTAAATCGTCCTGAGGGTTTCCTAGCTTATCAAGCGCCTGCTTTATGCGGTCTAAACCAAGGTCAATATAAAAATTATCCCTGCTTGTTATTATCTCAATTGCTTTATCATAACTAATCATAATTTAATCCTATAACAATCTTTTCATAAAATCTATTTACTGTTAAAATTATTTTATGAAGAAGGCGTTTTTGTATTTTATATTAATATTACTTGCTTTATCAATGATAATCCCGTTTTTCATGATGTTTTTAATATCATTAAGCGGTCAGGACAATATTTTTACCGATTACAAAAACATAAACCTTTCTTTTTGCGCTTATAAAAACGTCTTTCATTCAATCCCTGTTATCAGGTACTTTTTAAACAGCCTTATAGTCGCACTGTGTACAACTATAGGACAGGTTGCTATCTCAGCTCTTGCAGGATACGGTTTTGCAAGACTTAATTTCAAAGGCAAAGATATTTTATTTTTCGTATTCATCCTTACAATGATGATACCGTCACAGGTCAACATCGTTCCTCTGTTCTACCTTATGAGCAAACTCGGCTGGATAAACACTTATCAGGCACTAATAGTACCCGGACTGTTCGGCGGATTTGGCGTATTTCTGATGAGACAGTATTTTTTAAGTTTTTCAAAAGAACTTGAAGAAGCTTCCTGTATAGACGGATGCAATATTTGGCAGACATTTTTCAGGGTGGCGATACCATGTGCCCTTCCGGCTATAGCAACACTGGGTATTTTTACCTTTGTAACGACATGGAACAGTTTTATGTGGCCTCTTATAGTTACAAATACCGAAAGTATGCGTACTCTTGCCGTCGGCTTAACCATATTCAAAGGAAGCTTCAGAGAGATTACCATGTGGGGCGAACTTATGGCATGCTCATGCATCTGCTCACTCCCTGTTATTCTTGTTTTTGTAACAGGTAAAAAATATTTAATCAACAATCCGCTGGAAGGAGCGGTAAAAGGATAAATAAAATTTACCCCTCCCAGTATTTATCAAGCCATTTTGTAGGTTTGATATAACGGAAACCGAGTTTGCCGAAATAACCCTTATAAGCCTGTTCGGGTGTTGGTTTTCCGTGGAATATAAGAATTTTAGCTTCTTCAGGGTCTCTCGGAACTTTAAACCAGCACATCGGAAATTTGTGCAGACACTGACGTTTAAAGCTTACTACCCAGTTTTTCGGCCAGTATTTCAGTAAACCTTTTCTGTCCATTTCATAAGACAAAAACGCCTGTTCATTTTTATATCTTTCCCTTATTGTAAGACCTTCTTTATAGAAATTATCTATGATATCAGGGTGCTTACCGACTTCAAAACGGAATACCGAAGAATTTCCGATAATATCACGCGGAAAATCGTAATCTTTTGAGATTAGGAAACTTCCTTCTACCTCAAAAAACGGATCAAGAGAATCACGTATAATTATATCTAAATCCAGAAATAACGCAGTTCCTGTTAAATCGGAAAGCGGATTTGCAAACAGTCCCAGTTTTTTCCACATTCTGTCAGGAATACCTTCATCATTGAGTTCGGGGAGAGGTCTGATTTCAACCCCTTCAACAATTCCCTCTGCATTATCGGTAAAACACACAAATCTGTGCGGCAGTGACAGATGTTTTTCAACCATTCTGTATAACTTGTTTACGTACTCAGGTCCAAATTTTGTACCCCATTTGATGCAAATAACATTTCTATCCATAATATACTAACTCCCTTTTCTTCAGAATACCACAAAAAACGGGTAAATAAAAGTAAAAGCGATAATTTAAAAAATTACCGCTAAATTATGTGTGTGTATTATATTATAGATTTTATATTTAAGCTAATGTATTCAAATGTTTTTCTGTTTCAGCAGGAACAGGTTCATTATCTCTAATCATGCTGAAAGTTCTGTAAAGTTTGTACCCAAGAGCTGTAAGTGGATTAGTATTAAGTGCATCAGCTTTTTGAGCAACGTCTTTGTTTTGTTGGAACTTAACAGAAGCATTTGGATCTCTTAACATCAGTATTGCATTTTCTGTTGCAACAGTTTTGCTGCCGCCGTCTTCTTTAAAATTTATATTTGATATTGCATTTACTCTCATTTTTGTCACCTCCGTGAACTTTGTTTTTGTATTAAGTGTTTAATTAACACTTCATCTAACATTTTTATTATGCATCATATTAAATAAAATGTCAAGAGGGAGTTTTAAGTTTTGTAAACAAGGGTAAACATATTGATTTTACTGGTTTATTGCATAAAGTGTAAAAAATACATTTATTAAGACTGCAGATTTCGGTTTTGGCATGCTTTTTTATCTAATCTTTTATTATGCCTAACACCCTGCATGCCTCATATGCAGCCTGCTGTTCGGCATCTTTTTTTGATTTTCCGCATGCCTGAGATATTACCTTTTCTCCCCAAACTACCTCTATACAAAATACAGGCTTATGTGCAGGACCGGTTACGGAAACAACTCTGTATTCAGGACGCGTCTTATCTTCGCCCTGCGTATACTGTTGTAATATGTCTTTTGCATTATATTTCTCAAAATGTTTGTCTATGTCTTCTGCATAAACCATTATATATTCTTTGATAAAGTTTTCTATCTCATCCCTTTTTCCGCTCAGATAATATGCACCCAGAACCGCTTCAAGCGAACACGCTATATTTGACTCTCGTTTTCTGCCGCCCTGCTTTTCTTCAGACGGACCGAGAATAATTTCTTTATCCAAACCTGTTTTTACGGCAGCTTTTGCCAAAATAGCATCAGAAACCAATATGGAACGGATTTTTGAAAGCTCACCCTCTGACGATTTCGGGTACATTTCAAACAAAAGCTTGGAACTGTAGAGTTTAAGAACCGAATCTCCAAAAAATTCCAGGCGCTCATAATTCTCCAAATCAGATATATTATTTTCTTTGGTATATGAGGGGTGTGTAAGCGCTTTTTTAATAAGCTTTTCATCACCTTTACCAAAAATATCTTCCAGCATTAGAAAAGTCCTTTTAATAAATCAAGGAAATTGTTTTGTACAAAAAACTGCAAATAATAGTAAACAACAGGTATTGTCAGAATATAACTGTCGGTTCTGTCAAGAAATCCTCCGTGACCGGGGATTATATCGCTCGAATCTTTAACACCTGCGTCGCGCTTTATCATTGATTCACACAAATCTCCAATTTGTGCAAATGCCGCAATCAGAATACCCAAAACCAATGAATGATACCACGGAAGCTGCATAAAATAGCCGAATACAAAACAAAATAATATACACATTGCAGAACCGCCTATAGAGCCTTCTATTGTTTTATTCGGGCTTATAATCTCCGCAAGTTTATGTTTTCCGAATTGCACTCCGACAAAGTAGCAAAAAGAATCCGTCAAAATTACCGCAAGCAGCATTAATACACAATAAAGCGCACCTTCCATTGATACATTTTGTTTTATAAATCCGTTATAAACAGGTTCACAGCATCCGATATCACGGAGCAAAAGCAAATGAAGCGGAAACCATCCGCAGTATACAAAACCTGTAATTGTAGTTGCAACATTTGCAATATACGGTTGTTTGCCGCGGAAAAGAACCCACATAAAAGCCATGAATGTTGATAACGTAAATGCTAACGGTAACAGATCAATTCTGCCGAAATAAGCCAGAAACGCAAACATCAGACTTGATATAATTATTATTTTATAACTTGGCAAAAAGCCTTTGTTTTTAAGTATTTTAGTATATTCTTTCGAACCGAGTATAACAATTATCAAACAAAGAGCTGTTAAAGGGATTCCGCCTGCTATAATCGCAAACAGTGCAGTAAACCCGATCCCCAGTCCCGAAATTAATCTTATTATACTCTTTGTTAAAGCCATTATACCGTCATAACCTCTTTTTCTTTTTCTGATACTAACGAATCAATTATTCCAACGTACTTGTCAGTAATTTTCTGTATCTGGTCCTGATTATCTTTAACAGCGTCTTCAGGAAGATTTTCATCTTTTTCGATTTTCTTGAGGGTATCAACCATATCACGTCTTACGTTTCTTATTGCTACCTTTGTATCTTCACCGAATTTCTTAACATCCTTAGCCGTTTCTCTTCTTCTTTCTTCCGTCAAAGGCGGGAAGTTAAGACGAATACAAGTGCCGTCATTGTTTGGAGCAACGCCGATTTCAGCTTTAATAACAGCCTTTTCAACTTCCTTTAATATTGTCTTATCAAACGGTGTAATAACAAGTGTAGTTCCTTCCGAAACCTGAACCTGAGCCATTTGACGTATAGGAGTGGGCGCTCCGTAATACTCTACAATAACTTTATCCAAAATTGCAGGATTTGCACGTCCGGTACGAACTGAAGCAAAGTCTTTTTTTAACTGACCTATAGCTTTTTCCATTTTTTCTTCGCCGAACAAAAACATTTCATCAAGAGCGTCTGACATAATTTTCTCCTTTTATAAATAAATTTAATTATTAACTTATATAAGTACCTACCGATTCACCGTTCTGGATTTTTACCAGACTTCCCTGTGCCTTAAAATCAAATACAATAATCGGAATACCGTTTTGTTTGCACAAAGCACAGGCAGATGTATCCATAACCTTCAAATCTTTTTTGATAATATCCGCATAAGATATAGTATCAAGCTTTTTAGCATCAGGATTTGTTTTCGGATCATCCGTGTAAACCCCGTCAACACCGTTTTTAGCCATAAGCATAACATCTGCGCCAATTTCAGATGCTCTGAGTGCTGATGCGGTATCAGTTGTGAAGAACGGATTACCGGTTCCAGCCGCAAATATTACAACTCTGCCTTTTTCCAAATGCCTTACCGCTTTGTGTCTGTAGTAAGGTTCTGCTATCTGATTCATTGCAATTGCCGTCATAACACGACATTCAACTTCAATCTTTTTAAGTGCGCACTGAAGACAAACCGCATTCATAACAGTTGCCAGCATACCTACATAATCGCCTGATGCCTGGTCCATACCAAGTCTTGCGCTGTTTTTCATGCCGCGGAATATATTACCGCCGCCTACTACAACTGCAATCTCAACTCCGCGCTCATAAATAGAACGGATTTCATCCGCAATCATCTCAACAGGCTTCGGGTCTATTCCGAATTGTTGTTCTCCGAGTAATGCTTCTCCGCTAATCTTCAACAACACACGTCTGTATTTATTATCTGCCATTAGTTACCTCGTTTTATTCTATCGTATTAAAAAACCTGCTGTTTGTAAAGTTATTTTTATGAAATACATTACAATTTGATTTCCTTTACATTAAAATCTTCATCCCATACAAGCTCGCCTTTTGGCTCAATACCATGGTAGCGGTATGTATTTTCAATGTATTCCGGCTTGAACAGCCCCTTCTTACCCAATATTTTAACTATATCAGGGAGCAGACTGACACTTCCTGCAAGCGTCCCTTCTGCAGAACGTGCAGATTTTCCGTCATAAAAAATCTTAAAATCCGCAAATACCGTTTCCTTTAAATCACTGTGAGCAATTGGAAGTGCGTCGCTTATCAGTATAATTTTGTCCTGGGGTTTTGTTTTAAACAAAAGTTTTAATGCATCGTCATTTACATGAACACCATCTGCAATAACCTCTGTATAGACTTCATCATCGAGAAGAGCGGAAAGTGCTGTCGAGCTCTCTTTGTGCGATATCCCGGACATCGCATTAAAAGTATGCGTAGCTCCGTCAGGCTTGTTTTCACCATCTTTCCATCCGACACAATGTCCCGCCTGAACTTTAATATTCTTTTTTTTCAGATACGCAATCAAGCCTTCATCAAGCTCAGGTGCAAGCGTAACAATTTTTATAAAATCATCTTCAAGTTTTTTATAATTTTCTACAGTCAGCGGTAAAAAGTGTTCAACATTATGAATACCACATTTTTTCGGATTCAGAAAAATCCCCTCAAGGTGAATACCGAAAATTCCTTCACACTTTTTTGAAGCTTCTTTTATAATACCGATTTGTCTTTTTGTATTTTCAACAGAATCCGTTACAAGCGTCGGAAAAAATCCCGTAATTCCTATTTTGCGGAGTTTTTCCGCCAGCTCAACAATATCATTTACTCCGGCTTTGTTAAAATCAACCCCGAAGGCTCCGTGAAAATGCTGTTCAATTATCGGTAACGTTTTCATTAAACACCTGCAAAAATTTCTCTTACTTTTTCTCTGTCATCAAAGTGAATAGTCTTGTCTGCAAGGATTTGGTAATCTTCATGTCCCTTACCGGCAACAACTACAACGTCATTAATATTGGCAATTTTGCTTGCTTCTTTTATCGCAAGTTCTCTGTCAGGTTCAACAACAACCGTACTTACACTTTTTAAACCGGCAAGAATGTCCGTAATAATTTGCTGAGGGTCTTCAGAACGAGGATTATCGCTTGTTACAATAACTTTATCTGCAAGTTCTTCCGCTATTGCACCCATCTTGGGACGTTTTGTTGCATCTCTGTCACCGCCGCATCCGAATACGCATATCAGTTTTCCGCTTTTCGGAGTTATTTCTCTTGCAGCCTTAAGAACATTTTCCAAACCGTCAGGAGTATGTGCGTAATCAACAATCACAGTCGGCTTGTTAACAACTACTTCAAATCTGCCGGCTACACCTTTTATTGATTCAAGAGTTTTTATTGAATTTTCTATATCAAATCCCTGAGCAACCGCAACAGAAAGTGCCGCAAGAACATTATACACGGAGAACATTCCGTTCATAACCAGTTTAACGTCATACTTCTTGCCGAAAATATCACAGGTAAACGATGCTCCTTTTTCATCAAATACAATATTTTGAGCACGCAGATCTGCCGGCATATTTATACCGTAAGTGTAAACCTTGACGCTTGGTTCAATTGCTTCCAAAAACCGTCCTGCATACTCGTCATCCACATTGATTACTGCAAAATCCCCCAAACACAAATTTTCAAATAACTTAGCTTTTGCTTTAAAATAATTTTGCATCGTTATATGAAAATCAAGGTGATCCTGGGTAAGGTTTGTAAGCACAGCTCCGTTAAATTCAACATAATCAACCCTATGCTGGGCAAGAGCGTGCGAACTTACTTCCATTACGACATTTGGAATATTTCTTTCACAAATATCATAAAACAACCCCTGAAGCTCAGGTGCCTGAGGTGTTGTATGTTTTGCATCATGGTAATCATCACCCGAAAACATTTTGTTACCCAATGTTCCGATAAGCGCGCATTTCTTGTTTTCAGCTTCAAACAATCTCTGGACAAGATGTGTTACAGTAGTTTTTCCGTTTGTACCTGTAACACCTATCAAATTAAGTTTTTTGGACGGTGACGCATAAAACAAGTCAGATATCTGAGCTATTGCCTGCTGAGTATCCGCAACCACAATCTGCGGAACATCAAGATTAAGCATTCTCTCAACAACACAAATGCATGCTCCGTTTTCTACGGCTTCTTCCGCATACTCATGTCCGTCTACGTGTTCTCCCGTTAAGCAAATAAACAAATCGTTTTTCTTTGTCTTTTTTGAGTTATATGAAATACCTGTTATTTCTTTGTCAAAATCATCAGTACCTTTTAAATCAATGTAATCAATATTATCTGTAAAAGTTTTAAGTTCCATTTTTTCTCCTTATGTTTTGCTAAAATTTATCCGGCTGTAAATTTAAAATACGTGCAATTTGCGTTGAAATTTCTTTAAAAATCGGTGCCGCAACTGTATTACCCCAAATTTCACCGCCCTGAGCAGAGTCTACAATTACATAAATCAAAACCTGAGGATCTGTTGCAGGCATATAACCTACAATTGAAGTATAAAGTTTATTTGTGTACCCTGACCCGTTTTCTTTTGGTTTAATTGACGTACCTGTCTTTGCAGCTATGTTGTAACTCGGATTTTTAATCGGCGATTTACCTCTGTTAATACTTTCCGTCAAAAGCTCCGTAACAACTCTGGCATGCTCAGGCGTCATAACCTGTATTCTCTGAACTTTTTCCGCTTCTTCTTCCGGCGTATATTTTATAACGTGCGGAGTAACCCTTACGCCGTCGTTTGCAAGAGCGGAAACAGCGGATACCATTTGGATTGCCGTAACAGAAGAACCGTATCCGTAACCCATGGTTGCGTGGTCTGATGCATCCCATTTATTCGGCGATTTAAGCAAACCTACCGACTCTGCCGGTAAATCAATTCCCGTTTTGTTACCAAATCCGAATTTTTTGAGCATATCGTAGTATTCCTGCCTGCCCATCATCTGTGCAACAAGAACGGATGCTACGTTGCTTGAATGTTCAAATAAATATACCAAATCTATCATCCCAGGGTTCGGATGACGTGCATAGTCGTAGTTCTTAATAGTCCACCAGCCGACTTTTATTTTACCCGTATCATTAATTTTGGAATAACGGTTAATCTTACCAAGCTCAATCGCCGATGCTACAGTAATTGTTTTAAAAGTAGACCCAGGAGGGAATACATCGGTAAGCGTCCAGTTTTTTATCTGATAACTGGTTGCATGTTTAAAATTATTCGGGTCAAAATACGGATAAACGGCGTACGCAAGTATTTCACCGTTTCTCGGGTTCATAACAATAACCGCACCCCTTTGCGCATTGAACTTCTGAATTGCTTTCATGAGCTCTTTTTCGCAAACATGCTGAACTGCAGCATCAATAGTAAGTGTTACGTCTTTTCCCTTAACGGGTTTTGTTGCCGCTACAGGGTCAGTCGTAATATTATAAATAACTTTACCTTTCGGTGTCATCTCAAAAGTTGCTGTTTTTTCAACGCTTTCAAGCTTATCTGCCGCAGTGCTTTCAACTCCTGATGCAACATCAGCATCAAAGTTGTAGTACCCCAGGACATGTGCCGCCAACGTTCCCTGAGGATATGTACGAATACTCTTTTTATCCATAGGGATTTCTCTGAGATTAAGCTTTGCTATCTCATCTTTGGTATGTCTGTCAACATTTTTCTTTAACGCTACAATCGAAGTATTTTTTCTTAATTTTTCAGTCAAATCATACTGGGATATTTTCAGAATCGGCGCAAGTATTCTTGCAAGCTCCTCGGGTTCGTGAACATAATCAGCACGACGGGCAAAGATATCATAATACACCGTATCCGTTGCCAGTTTTATGCCGTTCCTGTCATAAATATCACCGCGCATTACAAACGCACTCGCTCTGCGCTGATTTTTCGCTTTTACCCTGAAATGTCTTGTATCAAGAATTTGAATACAAAAAAGATAAATAATAAATCCTACAATAGCAAGCAGAAATAATCCCTGAAAGATTGTTAATCGTTTCTGGAACATTATATTTCTGGCACTTTTATTGTTATCTCTCAGCATTCTCCCCATAACTAAATAATACCACAATCATATACAAAAAGTTAACAAGTAAAGTTTAGTAAATTATAATCCGTATAAATCCCTTGTATTAAAATAAAGAAGGCTGTTAAGAAGATTGTCGTCCTGAAAATAAGAGCCGATTTTTACCTTAAAATTATCAAGATTTTTTCTGTATAATTCGTTTGTTTGGTTAAATTCTCCGATTGGCGCATCGGATGCCCATAAAATACGACTGGTATAATCACCTTTTGATGTACTTTTAAGCGCTTCTATAAGTTCAATCACATCCTCCATATTTCCCGTTCCGAAATCCATCCATGAAACATCGCAATATAAAGTCGCACTTTCGTTTTCGATTGAATCAAGCATAATTTTTATTGCTTCTTCATGCGACTCTTTGGGTCCTGTCGAAAGGTGGCCCAATATTATCGGAACATCAGGAAATTGTTTTGCTTTTTCGTAAATAAGAGCCGGCGAAGAAAACCTTGATTTGATATGCCCCGAATGAAATAAACAAGGCTTTTTAAACTCCCGTGCAAGTTCCAGATACTTGTCATATTTCGGAGAATTCGCAGGCAGTTTTTCACATTCAGGATGAAATTTTAACCCAATAAACTGAGGATACTCCGTAAGTAAATATTTCATCACATGGTTATCAAGCGATTTGTCAGCTTCACAAACCGCAAGCGGAAGTATTTTTTTATACTTTTTTGCAACCCGTATCATATCCAAATTGCAATCAAGCTCACTTTTTTTATTAACCGCATCTATACCTTCTAAGTTTGAACAAATAATGTAATCAACATTTTCTCCGACAACATCAAGAACAAACTCCGGAGAAAAACTTCCCCACGGAGAACCCTGACCGTAATGAGTATGCGAATCAATAATCATAACACTATTCTAGCATATTTATCAGGCAATTATAATACTTTAATTCCAGAAAAATTTTAATAATTTTTTTAACTTTTGTTTGGGTGTTTCTTTTGGCAAAAAGTCATAAAACTCTATGCTATCAGTTGGAGATATTTTTACGACATCGCAAACTTTTTGCAGGTCTTTCATGGAAGCAACATAGTTATCTTTTTTATAAATATCATTCATACAAACATACAGAGTATCTGCGTTTGCTTCGTAAAGCATACTAACTTCCTCATTATTTGTTCCTTTTATAATCGTGGTTGGAAGTCCTTTGCATTTTGTTTCATTTTCAAATTTATCAAACAATTCGGTCGAATATTTATAATTTTTCTTTGAGCCTATAATAATCGCATTTGTTCCTTTTATTAAATTTGCAAGCACAGGGAATTTTTCAAGATTTGCACGAATGTTTTCAACATGCCAAAACAGAGGAGCTCTTTTGCCTTTTTCTGCACATATTCCTGCAGTACAGGTTTTTACACCTTTTGTATATCCCCGAAGTACATTGGTTTTATAACAGTTGGAACGAGCTTTTTCATTATTGGATATACAGAAATGGTAAATATTAGCAAAATCTTTGTTTTTAAAGCGTGCAAAAACTTTACCCAGACCCTGCGGAGATAAAAATACTATTCTGGATTTGAAAGCAATACTGCTCTGATTTGAATAATCGACCGTACTATACATACATTACCCGAAACCTTTACACATAGATATAAAGTCCCCTAGTATACAAAATTTGCCTGTTTTTTAATAAATATTTACATTTATTGGTTTTTTACGGGTTTTACACCACGGGTAATTGCTTCTAATATTCTCTTAACTTTAACAATTTCAATTCCGTCATATTTTTCCTGAACTTCGTTTGCTTCAGGAATTATTATGCGCTTAAATCCGAGTTTCTGAGCTTCATTTATGCGTTTTTCGATATGGTTAACCGCTCTTATCTCACCCGACAAACCAAGTTCGCCGACTATTGCAGTCTGGAGGTCAAACACAACATCTCTTACACAGGTAACAATAGCAAGCGCAATACCCAAATCGGCAGCCGGCTCATCTACATCAATACCGCCGATTACATTAACGTAAACATCCTGTTTTGAAAGATTTAACCCTATTCTTTTTTCAAGAACCGCAAGAATTTGCAGAACCCTTCCTGTATCAACACCGTTTGCAACCCTTCTCGGCGCAGGATAAGGTGTTGTCCCGACAAGCGCCTGAATTTCGACTAGCAACGGTCTTGTTCCTTCGCTTGTAACAATAATTGTACTTCCAGGAGTTTGAGTTTGACTGTATTCTTTGAGGAAAAGCTCACTCGGATTAATAACTTCTGTTAAACCTTTACCGCCCATCTCAAAGATACCGACTTCTGACGTATTTCCGAAACGGTTTTTTATCGAACGCAAAATTCTGTATGATTTATACTTGTCACCTTCAAACTGAATGACCGCATCCACCATATGCTCCAACACTTTCGGCCCAGCAATATTTCCCTCTTTAGTAACATGACCGATAACAATTACTGAAACATTTTTTGATTTTGCAGTCTGCATAAGAGAGTTGCAGCATTCTCTGATTTGTGAAACACTCCCTGCTGAGCTTTGAATAAGTGAAGTATAAATCGCCTGAATACTGTCTACTATAACCAAATCAGGAGAAAGAGCTTCAATATGCTTTTTAATAAGTTCAAGATTTGTCTGGGGATAGATGTACAAATTATCAGACTTAACCCCCAAGCGCTCTGCTCTGAGTTTAACCTGACCTGCAGATTCTTCCGCCGAAACATAAAGTATTTTTTTATCCTGTCTGCAAAGCTCGCCTGAAGTCTGCAAAAGTAATGTCGATTTACCGATTCCCGGGTCGCCTGCAAGCAAAACAAGAGAGCCCTGAACTATTCCGCCCCCAAGAACTCTGTCAAACTCTGATATGTTTGTTGAAAATCTTATCTCAGAGTTCATTTTTATATCAGAAAGCTTCATTGGGGGAGCTGAATCAACAACTTCAACAACGGCTTCTTTTTTTAACCCCGTTGTATCTATCTCCTCAACAAAAGAACCCCAGCTTCCGCACTCAGGACATTTACCCAAATAACCTGCCGTTTCATATCCGCAATTTTGACATACATATTTTGATTTAACTTTAGCCATTTTTTACCATAAAGAAAGATTTGACTGTTACGCCAAATCTTTTCATAAACTACACCTTACACCTTATTAAATTACCCCGACTAACCTTTGTTTACGGGAATTATCAGCTTTTGACCAATAGACAAAGCGTTCGGATTTGCCATTTTGTTAGCTTCCTGAATCATATTAACTTTATCCATATCAAATGAGCCGTAAAATCTTATTACGATACTTTCCAGAGTATCACCTTCTTTGACCGTATATTCTTCTTTTGTCATAGTCTGAACAGCCGGTGTCTTTGAAGTATCAGCAGGAATAAATCTGAATTTTGCATTTTCTTCAACCGCAGGTTTAACTTTTGGTACCGCATCTTCTTTAGGAGTTGATATGTTAATCAATATACTTACAAAAGTTGTGATTAATAATGTTACAATAACACCTGCAATTAAACCTATTACAAAGTAAACCTGAGGAGCTTTTTCAGTTCTTTGTTGTTTAACACCAAAGTTTTGAAGAAGAACATCAAGTTCTCTGTTTTTACTTTGCTGTCTGTAAAAATCTTCGTTCTGATGTTCTCTGTTATAACGAGTCAGAGCTTCCATCATCGCAACTTTTTCTCTTGTAATATTTGATCTTCTAAGTGTTGTGCTTTTCATAACCCCTCACAGCTTTGCGGTATACTTTACTGCTATTGTAATTAAAAATTAACATAAAACCGAATACCGTGCAAATTTGTAACAAGCTTTTATTAAGAATTGTTACATTGAATACACATCAATTTTATATATCCGTTTATAACCGCTAACCGTTTATTGAAAAATACACTTCTTTTAATCTTTTTTTGCTTATATGGGTGTAAAGCTGGGTTGTAGAAACATCACTGTGACCCAAAAGCTCCTGAACAATTCTGAGGTCTGCTCCGTTTTCAAGAAGATGGGTTGCAAAACTGTGCCTCAGAGTATGCGGAGAAATGTTTTTGTTAATAAGTTTTCCCTGTGCGTGAATAAATGTATAAACATCCTGCCTGGTAATCATTCTGCCGTTTTCAAGAATTAAAAGCCTCTTTGTATTAAGGTTATATTTTTTTACAAGCAAATCTCTTTGCGGCAAATATTCTTTTACAACCTTTTTTGCAGTTTCGCCTATCGGTATAATTCTTTCTTTCGAACCTTTACCAAAACACCTTACATATTTTGAAGCCAAATCAATATCATTAACCTTAAGATTAACAAGCTCCGAAACCCTCAGACCGCAGCTGTACAAAAGCTCCATTACAACGTGCTGAAGCGGAGTAAGATTATTGTGAAGCATCTCCTCAATTTCTTTAATTGTAACAACCTTTGGCAAACGCTGAGGTACTTTCGGCTGTTCAAGAGTTGCTGCGGGATTTTTTTCCAGTAATCCGCTTGATGACGCCCATTTGAAAAAACCTCTCAAAGACGCAACTTTTCTTATTATGCTGGTTGGTGCAAATTTTTTCTCACGCAAAGTCCGCACATAAGTATTAATCATAAGTCTGTCAACGGAGTTAATATTCTCCACTTCCATTTCATCAGCAAAATTTTCCAAATCACGTCTGTAAGCATCAAGCGTGTTTTGGGACAGTCCTTTTTCAAGTTCAAGATATTCAAGATATTCGCCGATGGTTTGGTACAAAATTTAATCCTCTATCAGATTATACACTATTTTTGACACAATGTGGTATACTTCTTATTAGGAGATAATATGTTTAAAAAATTTTTAACAGCATTGTGTTTAATTATTCCTCTCTGCGCATCTGCAAACTTTAATGACGTTTACGTTGCTGACATTCAATACGACTGGATAAACAAAACCGCCGTGGAAAAAGAAGCAATGATTAGCGAAATCCACGACATAATGTTTGAACAGAAACTCGAAAAACGACACGATTTAAAAGCATTATTTAAAAACAAGCTCAAAGATAAAAATCATATTGACAATTATATGGCTGCAGCTGCCGGATACAAGGAATACAAAGGAAACAACATTTCCGCTTTTTACTATAAAAGAATGGCAAACCCTTTTATGTACGCACTGCAGGATAAGCAAGACACCTCAAATGCTTTCTACTACGATGCAATGGGGAATCTCAGATATGTTGATTTTATAAACGGATATTATCCCGATTACCCGTATTATGCAATACAATACCGAATTAGCGGAACACCCGTAAGTGCAGTATATTACATATCTGAAGACTGCCAGTATTTATTTAAACCAAACGGAGAATTTGAAGGTGTTTGGTATAAACACAATCTGTATAATAAAAGCAACAAAGTTATTTTAACCAGAACTACTTATTAGGGGTAATCTTATGACCACAACAAACGAAGAAATTGCAAAAATTTTACTTGAAAAAAAATTGACTATAGCAACCACCGAATCCTGCACGGGAGGGCTTTTAAGCTCAAAACTGACAGATATCAGCGGAAGCTCTGCTTTTATTCATCTTAACCTCGTTACATACTCTAATGAAGCCAAACACAAAATACTGGGAGTAAGAAATGAAACTCTTGAAAACTTTGGTGCAGTGTCTGAAGAATGTGCCTACGAAATGGCAAGCGGTTTAATGAAGTTTACCGGGGCGGATATCTGTATTTCAACGACGGGTATAGCAGGTCCCACGGGAGGAAGTGCGGAAAAGCCTATCGGCCTTATGTATTCAACGATATGCACAAAAGATAAAGCCATAACCTCTGAAATAAGATTTCATCCTGAAATCCCCAGAATAGAAATGAAGGAAATGTTTGTTCAGGCTGTTCTTGAAAAATTATACAAATTCCTGACAGAGCAGCTTTAAAAAATTAAATCCTGCAAACTCTAATTTTCTATAATACTTACGCCAATTCTTTCGTTGGGATATTTTTTCATAAGATTGTCAAGGTATCGGTTTGCTATACCGTTTTCTTTTTTCCAAAACTCTTTATAACTGTCTCCTGACACAATTTCTTTGTATATTTCCGTTCCAACTCCTTCACCGTTCGGAATAAATCTGGCTTTGAGCATTGATGATATTTTTTTGAGGAAATCCGGCTGCCTTTGACCTGCAAACTCAATGCTTTTATCTCTGTAGTTTGTATAATTAAGCTCTATAACATCGTTTTCATAACCGATTTTATCAGCCTTTTTCAAAAGAGTTTTGTATTCTTCGGCAACAAAAAATTTACCCAAAACATTCAATTTTGCACAGAACGAAATATTGTCATTCTGAATCGCACTTACTCTCATAACTTCCTCTGATTTATTAATATCATTAAAAATTATCGCAATCAATACCGCAAATATTTACATGATATAATCTGACTTATGAAAGATTATTTAATTGATACACACGCCCATATTGATATGGGGGTAAATGACGATATAACTCTCCAAGACATTCTTAGAGAAATGAACAAGCTTGGAGTAAAAAAGGCTATCATACCTGCAGTTGAAATAGCAACGCAGGATAAAGTCGCTGAACTTGCAAACTCTGACGAAAATATCTTCGGAATGGTCGGACTATTTCCTTCGGAAGCCAAGACCTACACACAAGAGTTTGAAGAAAAAATGGAAGCTCTTGCAAAAAACAACAAAAAAATTGTTGCTGTGGGTGAGATAGGACTTGATTACTACTGGGATAAATCTTTTGTTGACGAACAGAAAGATGTTTTTATAAAACAGATAAAAATGGCTCAGCGTCTTAATTTACCAATAGTAGTTCACGACAGAGAAGCGCATAAAGACTGTTTTGATATTTTGAAAGAAAATAATGCAGAACGAGTTTTATTTCATTGTTTTTCAGGAAGCGCTGAATTTATGAAGGAATGCGTTAAACAAGGCTGGTATATTGCCATAGGCGGAGTTGTAACATTTAAAAACGCAGTTAAAATGAAAGATGTTGCACGTGAAGTTCCGCTTGACAAGCTCGTTCTGGAAACCGATTCGCCGTATCTTACACCCGTACCCTACAGAGGAAAACCGAACAAGCCTGCTTATGTAAGGTATGTTGCGGAAGAAATCTCAAAAATAAGAGAAGTCCCGCTTGAAGAAATTATTGATATTACAACAACAAACGCAGAAAGGTTTTTCGGGATTTGAAAAAAGAAAGATTAGACAAAGTTTTGGTTGATTTGGGCTTTTTTGAAAACAAAAGCAAAGCATCTGCCGCCATTTTGGCAGGAAACGTTATGATAGGAACAGAGGTCGTTACAAAAGCGGGATACCAAATTGACACAACAAAAGAGTACGATTTTAAGGTTAAAACAATGCCTTACGTTTCAAGAGGCGGTTTTAAGCTTAAAAAAGCGCTTGATGCTTTTTCGTTTTCACCGAAAGACAGAATTTGTTTTGATGCAGGCGCTTCAACAGGCGGCTTCACCGATTGTCTGCTCCAAAACGGTGCAAAATTTGTTTACGCAGTTGATGTCGGGTACGGTCAGCTTGACTGGAAAATAAGGAGTTCAAAACAAGTTAAAACAATAGAAAAAACTAACCTGAAAATTTGCTCTTTTGAAGATATTTACTCGGAAGGAGAGCCAATTGCAGATTTGCTGGTTTCTGACCTGTCGTTTATCTCGCTTACAAAAGTTCTGCCAAACCTCAAAAACCTGCTTTCAAAAGACGGACACGAAATGATTTGTCTCATAAAACCGCAATTTGAAGCAGGGAAAGAATTTGTTGAAAAAGGCGGAGTTGTAAGAGATAAAAACACCCACAAAATGGTAATAGAAAATGTTTTAGGCTGTATTAAAGAACTCGGTTACGTAATAAAAGGTCTTACATATTCCTCAATAAAAGGTCCTGCAGGAAATATCGAATACCTTGTCTGGTTTTCAACCGACGGCGAAGATACAAAAACCGATATTGATGAAGTTGTACAATCTGCTCACGAAAACTTGGATTAAATAACAGTTTTGAGGTATTCTATAATATCTGCTGACTCGTACATCTGAACATTTCTATCTTTATCTACAAGAAAAGGAACCTGACGTTTTCCGCCCAATGTAATCAGAGTTTCTTCATTTTTACTGTCTGCTATATCAATTGTATTCAAAGAAATACCTTTTTCTTCCGCAAATGCAAGAACCTTTTTGCAGTAAGGACAAGTTTGCAAAATATACAAATCCAACATATAAAATCTCCTTTTTTAACACACAAATAATCTAAACAAAAAATTTATTTCCGTCATCAGCCTGGTGTTTAATCTTTTTTTGCAAAAAGTTTTTTTACAAGCCTGTAAAACTGTTTAAGAATACTAAACGGTGTTGTTAACGGTGAAAAAATAATCTGCAGAACTACAAGCTGCTTAACAACATTATCGTTCCCTGCCATATCAACAAGCTCTTTGAGCATTGAGTTAAATTCCTCATCCGTCTTTTGAGTAAGAAGATAATGAAGCCTGCACAAAGAGTACGTAACACAAATTACCAGATAGCTTATTAAAATTTTTGTTTCCAGCATATCACTATTATACTATTTTTCTGCCCTGTTGCATAATAAAAAATTTTTTCTCCTTGGTCTAATTTAAAAACACAGGAGAATTATTTTGAAACAAAAAATTATATCACTTTTTCTGGCATTTATACTGATTTTTAATCCGGTATCTGCCAAAAGCGTATCCGTTCAAACGTCTGATAACGTACAGGCGGTTGAAGCTGCCGATACAGATAAATACCCCGATTATGCAAAAATGTACGTCGGCGAGGATAAACATGAAAAATTTAACAGAAAAATGTTTAATCTTAACTCAAAGCTCAACAAATTTATTGCAAAACCCGTACACATTCTCTGGTCGTCACTTCTCCCCCAATGCTGCATAAACAGAATAAGAGATGCCTATAACAACATTGATTACCCGAAAAGACTTGCAAGCTGCATAATACAAAAAGATGGCGAGGGCATAAAAAAAGAAACCGTAAGATTTTTAACCAACTCAACACTCGGTCTTGGCGGACTTTTTGACCCTGCTGATAAAATATTCAAAATAAAACCGACAAACGAAAATATGGAGCAGGCACTCTGTAAACGTAAAATGAGTTCCGGCTCATATCTGGTTATGCCCTGCCTGAATTCCTGTACTCCTCGTTCTCTCTGCGGAAGGGTACTTGAGGCAGCTCTCGACCCCTCGGTATATATAGCCACTCCCATCACATCAATAATAAAATTCGGACTTATGGTCAACAGAACTTCATACATGCAGCCGTTTGCAAAAATGATAGAAACCAATTACGCCGACCCGTACGACATTCACAAAAAACTTTTCGGTATAGAGAATTATATCCGAAACTCAAATTACGACCGAATGGAACTTTTGAATATACCTGACAACAATACGAATAAAGGAGATGATACAATGACACAGGGACAAATTACAGGCGCAGCGCAGAATATATCTGATTTATTACCGCTTAGTTCAGCTCTGCAACCTGATATTGTAATCCAAGATTACAAAACTCAAACCCCGGTAATCGATTCAATGAAAACAGCTCTGTTTGAAGATAAAACTATTAATAAATCCATCTGGAATGAGTTATCAATCTGGAACAGAAGTTTCGCAAAGCAGGTAAAAACAGGATCCGTAACAATCACCGAAGGAAAACCTGCTTACAGATATAAATATATTCTTCAAAAAGATAAAAATGCACCGCTTATGATATTTTATCCGTCAATTGGTGAAGGAGCCGGAAATCATCATTCTATCGTATTTGCAAAAATGTTTTATGATGCCGGATACTCTATTGTTATGCAGGGAAGCCATTTCCACTGGGAATTTGTAAACTCCATGCCGGATGGCTTTGCCCCGGGACTCCCTGACACAGACTCAGAATACCTGAGGCTTGTTACAATAAAAATTCTTGATGACTTAAAGAAAAAATACAATTGTGAACCTGATGATAAAATTATTGTAGGCACTTCTTTCGGTGCGGTTGCTTCGCTTTTTGTCGGAGAAAAGGAAAGTAAAAACAATACGCTTTCGGTAAGACGTTTTGTTGCAATTTCTCCGCCGGTTGAACTTAAATACGCTCTTTTACAGCTTGATAAAAACAGTGAGGTTTTTGATAAAGAAGCTTCAAACGAAAAAGATAAAACAGCGCTCACGGCAGCAAAAATTCTTCAGATATACAATCTGAAAAATGAAAACAAAAACAGCATTGATACTCTGCCATTAAATGATGATGAGGCTAAACTTATTACAACTTTTGTTATGAGGCAAAAATTATCAGACATTATCTATACAATAGAACACGGTTCACTAAACAAAGAAAAAGACATCTACAAAATGATAAATAATATGAGTTTTCGTGATTATGCGGAAAAATACCTCGGACTTTCCATAGATGATGAATGTTATCAGGCATCTCTGTATGCAATCTCCGAATATTTGGCAAATAACGATAATTACATTATTTATGAAGCCGTTGACGATTATCTTTTAAACAAAGAACAGCTTGCCAGACTGAAAACTTTATCTGGACAAAAGCTTTATTGCTTAAACTGCGGTTCACATCTGGGTTTTTTGTACAGAGAAGAATTTACACATGAGTTCAAAAAAGCAGTTTTTGGAGAAGGGTAAAATTATTCCGTATTAAAAATCAGTGTTCTTCTTTTTTAATATTCTTAAGCAAAAGAAGAAACGGAATAATTGCGACAGCAGCAATTGCAAAAACCCTGAAAGCATCAATAAACGCAAGTAGTGTTGACTGCTGAAGAAGAAGTCTGTTTATAACCCCCTTTGCCATATAACTTGCGGTTACTGGGTCATAGTTTGTAATAAATGCACCTGTATATGTCTGCACTCTTTCAACATAATTTGCAGTAGTATCAGTAAGGTGCTGAATAAGCATAAACTGATGTTTCTGTGCACCTCTGGTAATTAAAGTCGCAACAACTGAAGTTCCGACTGCACCCCCGATATTTTTGAGCAGGTTTTGCAATCCAGATGCATTTGTCATCTGGTCGTTCCTGAGAGTTGCCATAGAAAGAGTAATTATTGGAATCATAGACAAGCCTAAGCCCAAACCAAACAGGAAGTTCGGAAATCCGATGCTGACCATTGAAATTTCCAAATTCAAATTTCCGAGCATCATACAACCTGACGCAATACAGATTAAACCGACTGCAACTAGAAGTCTGCCGTCAAACTTGTTTGCAAAACTTCCGTACAAAATAGTCGCCGTCAAAGCTCCGACTCCTCTGGGCATCATAGACAAACCGCTCAGATATGCATCATACCCCATTAACGATTGCAAAAACTGCGGCAAAATCACAACAGATGCAAGCAATACCGCTTGCATTACTATCTGTACGGCTGTTCCGACGAGGTAGTTTTTATCTTTAAATACGGTTAAATCAACCAGAGATTGTTTGTTTTTAACCTGAGATATTATAAACAAAATTGCAGACGTAACCGAAACAAAAGACAGCCAGCAAACCCAAGATGAGTTAAACCAGTCTGCATTATTACCTTTATCAAGAACCACCTGAAGTGATACAAGCCACATACAAAGGAAAAAGAAACCGATAAAATCGGTTTTTACACCTTCCTGTTTTTTTGCATAATCAGGGTCAAAAATAAACATATTTGAAAGTACCCAGGCTAAAATACCGATAGGAATATTAATGTAGTATATGTACGGCCAGGTCCAGTTTTCAGTAATCCAGCCGCCCAAAACAGGTCCGAGAATCGGTGCAAGGACAATAACCATCCCGAACATAGCCA
Source organism: uncultured bacterium (assembly GCA_902763805.1). Classification (GTDB taxonomy): domain Bacteria; phylum Cyanobacteriota; class Vampirovibrionia; order Gastranaerophilales; family Gastranaerophilaceae; genus CAG-196. The sequence continues at coordinate 265,302 of CACWTN010000005.1, forward strand.
TTGCTTTTCCACGTTCTGACGGCTTAAAGTTTTCCAGCAGGATTGCCTGTGATATAGGTAAAATTCCACCGCCTCCAACCCCCTGCAAAATACGAAATGCAACCATCTGCACCATTGTCTGCGCCATTCCGCAAAGAGCTGATGCAATTGTAAAAGTTATTATACTTGCAATAAAAAAGTTTTTTCTTCCCATAGCTTTGCTGAACCAGTCAACCATAGGAATTACAATACCGCTTGCTATCAGATAGCTGGTTAAAATCCACATTGATTCGTCACGTGACACGGAAAAGCTCCCTGCCATATGAGGAAGCGCAACGTTTGCAATTGTTGCATCCAATACAAACATAAACGCAGCCGTCATAGTAGGCAGACAGGCAAGCCAGGGATTTATATTTTCAAGATTTTCATTATTTTCAGCCATTTTTATTCCACATATCTTCTTCTGTTAATTACTTAAAATGCGGCATAAGAACCAATTATTCTCATACCCTTTGAGTGCGGAGATAAATCTGATATGAGATTTTTAATAATTTCATCGTCTTTATGTCCGTCAAAATCGATAAACACAGCCTGTTCATTATCTCCGCCGCTTACCATTTTTGAATTTATCTGGGTAATATTAACGTGATAATTTACAAAAACCTGAGCTATGTCCAACAAAGCCCCCTGATGGTCATCAAGGAACAATACCATACTCGTTTTATCGTGTCCCGTAGGTTTGGTATTACCGTCACCTATTATAATGAACCTTCTGTTATTTATCTTAAAATCTTCTATATGCTCTTTTAATATATTAAGATTATAAAGTTCAGCCGTCTTCGGAGTTCCGATAATTGAATAGGTTATATTATAGTTGTTCAGCATTCTTGCCGATTCATCCATACTTTCCGCAATAACAACATTGAGCTGTCTCGGCATTTCTTCTCTGATAAATTTTTTACATTTTGCAAGAGCATTAGGGTTTGCTATAAGCCCGGATATACTGTAAAATTCGGTTGTCTTAGACAGTATGCAATCGTTTACGGGAATAATAGTTTCTGCAAGAATCTGAATATTTTGGTTTTTTGTCGTAATTAAATTGTCAACGGTTTCTCTTATGATTCCCTTATAAGTTGTTTCCACCGGCAAAACCGCAACAGCATTTGAGTTTTCGTCAACATAGTCGATGCACTCTTTTATACCGTTTAAAGAACGCTGATACATAAATAAATCATACTTTTTAAAAAACTTATCTTTGGCAATTTCGGAATAAGAACCGCCCATTCCCAAGCATATAACTTCGTTGAAATCTTCAAACATTACCAAGCTCCTGTTTCTCTTAAAATAATTATACATTGAAGAAAAAGAGATAACAAGAAATCAACTAATCTTCTTTCATTTCCTCTAATATTTGGTCGAACACGCTCTGCCAATCTCCAACGGATTTTTGTCTGAAAAGTTTTACACTGTCGTACCACTTACACTTACTCATATCTGAGCCCCATCTCCAATCAACACCGAACGGGAGCATTATCCAGCACGGAATATGCATTGCTCCTGCAAGATGGGCAAGGGAAGTATCGTTACAAATTACTAAATCCAGATTCCTGAGAGCTGCCGCAGTCTGGGAAAAATCTATCAAATCTTTTCCGATATCAATAATATTATCCAGTTTTCTAATATCTTCAGCCCCTTCAAATGTCTGGAACGAATAAAACTGAGTATTCTCAACATTAATAAGCTGGTTAAACAAATCTGCAGGAATTACTCTGTCCTTGTCAAAAGTTGTATTTCCTCTCCACTTGATACCGATTTTTATTTTATCCGTATCAAAGAATTTTTGTCTGTATTCTTCAACAAGCTCCATATCAGGAACAATATATCCTTCTGAATATGCAAAAATATCATTTCCTTTTAATCCCAAAAGATAAGGCAGACTTAAAAGAGAAGCGTGTACATCTATATCAAGCTCTTTGTCAGGTATAAATGTATAGGTCAGCTCATCAATACCAAAATGTTTATTAATTTTGTACAGAGGTTCAAGCTCCCTGTGACACATATATGTCAGCTTCTTACATCTTTTTGCCAAAAGAGGCAGATATCTTGCATACATAATCGCATCACCGTATCCGGCTTCATAATACACGAAAATATTCTTATCCTTTATATTTTCACCTTTCCAGAAATTATCCTCTCTGACTTTATCAGAGAATGTCTTATTTTGGGATGCAAAAGCCACTTTTCTCGACAAACGTCTTTCAAACAGCGGCAATCCTTTTTCATACTGATTTGCTTTAAAATAGTCTTTTGCAAGAAAAAATGCCGTTTCATCATCTTCAGGGCGTAAATTATAACAAATCTCCATTGCGGATACGGCATCTTTTGCCCTGCCTTCTTCGCTGTAAATATTGGCAACATTTGACCAGCCGTCGTATGACATCGGATTTATATGCAGCGCCTTTTCATAGTACTTTAAAGCTTCTTTATTTCTGTGTTCTGTTTTAAATGCAACAGCCAAATCAAAAAGCAGAGAAAAGTTTTTCGGATACATATTTTTTACGACATCTTCATTTGCAATAATACCTTTATAATCACCGCATCTGATATATGCCTGAAACAGGGTTTCATAAAAATAATCTGCCGGCTCAATGCTTATCGCTTTTCTTATGTACTCAACCGCAACTTCAGGTTCTGCTTTCTGAAGCTTTAAAACACCCATCAGATTATATGCCTCCGCATTACCGCTATCAAGCTTTAATGCTTCACGATACAAATTTTCCGCATCTTCCAGTTCGTTATTCTGATGATGGTCAAAACCGGCTTTTATAAGCGATTCTACATTTTCTTTGGTAATACCCTGCATTTATATTCTCTCCGATTACTTTACATTTCTATATTACTGGATAATTCAATTTTGCGCCAGTAGTAAATTTTATCTTCCCTGAGGGTTAGACGAAGCAAGACACGTTATATCGCTTATGCCTTCTTTTTCTAACGCTGTTATCATTTCTTCAAACGTTGAACCCGTTGTACAGATATCATCAATTAACAGCAGCGGCAGATGCAAATCCTTTTCTTTATCAACATAAAAAGCATCCGCAAGATTTTTCATTCTCTCACTGCGGGAAAGTTTATATTGAGGCTTTGTATCCTTAACTCTTTTTATCAGCTCAAAATTCGGCGTGAGTCCCGATAATCTGCAAAATTCTTCGGCAACAAGCTCCATATGATTATACTTTCTTTTTTTAATTCTGTTTTTATGCAAAGGAACAGGAACTACCTGAAACTTCTTATCTGTTCCGAGCTTTTCAAAATATTCAAACATGAATTTTGCAAGATAAAACGCTAACTCCCTCTGTTTATGATACTTCAAGCCGCGAATGAGTTTCTGAAGATTCTTCTCGTAAACTCCGCAGGTGTACACATTAACCCCGTTAATAATCCTGTTTGCTCCCGTATCGGCAAAACAAAGTTCATTATAACACTCAGGACACATTTTTACGGAATGTTTTGATTTTCCGCAGAAATAACACTTTTTCCTGTAAATTAAATCTAACAAAGAACTTAAAAAATTTTTCATACTCAGATTATATCAAATAAAAAGCCCCTTTTCACGGGGCAGTTTATAGAAAAATGAAAATAATAGTTATTAATTAAAAGTCTTGTTACACAACTCCTATAATTGAACCTGCAGGAATTTTTGAAACTGTTCTGTCAGTAAATACTGCTTTTTTGAACTTATCAATTTCTTTTGAATGTTCTTTAACGAAGTTAATAAAACCGTTTGAGTTTTCTGTAAATGTATTCTCACCCTGAACAATTTTAACCAGCTTATCACCTTCAAAGAAACATCTTGTACCTTTAACAATTTCTTCGTCACATTTTAAAACACCGACACCTTCAGCTAAAACGCCTTTTTTGCTTACCAGCTCACCCGCAAAAATCTTTTCTGCTTCGGTAGGTTCGTATTGTTTTACGGCAAGACTGTCTTTGTCAAATTGTTCAAGTGTTTTGAATGATTTAATTTGAGCCTCATCGCCGTATTTGCCCATTGTTAATTTAAGAGTATTATCGCCGTTTTTATTTACATAGCTTATATTTACAGCATCTTTTAATAAGGATTTATCTGCATCTTTAGAAGTTTTGCCGAGTTCTTCCGCTATTTTTGCAATTTTTTCTCTCAATAATGCATCGGAAGAATTTTCACCTGCATCTGCAAGCTGAGCACAAACATCTTTGTGACTTGTTAAGATTTTATCAATTTTTCCGTCCTTAACAATTACTGCATAATTTTCAGTCGGTGTGCTGAATTGGAACTGATTTTTACCAGCACCCAGTGTCTTTAATTTTTCTTCAATTCTCTTAAGTAATTCTGCTTCTTTAGAATCTGCTTTTGCATTTTTCAACTGAGTGTAAACATCTTCCTGCGCCTGTATTACCCTGCTTACATTACCATCCTTCATAAACACTGTGTATTTTCCGACTGGGGTATTAACCTGGAAGCCTCTCAGTACAGAACCATTTTCTGGGTTAAATACTTTTTCGGAAGCGCTTATTGCATCCTTTAAGCCGTATTCAGCCGCACCGTTTTCAACATGAGTGCCTGCAAAAGTTTTTGTTTTATTCGGCACATTAAATTTTATTTCACCTTTACTGTTTTTAACAGCCTGCATTGATTTAAGAACAGTCTTTGCTGTTTCTGCGGTTTTCTTTTCTGCTGATTTAAAGAATTTTTCGTATAACAATTGAGCGCCTTTAATCGGATTACCGCCGCCTTTTTTCATACAACCGATAAGAGCTGCCGCACCGACTGCACCTGTTACCCATAAACCTGTATTAGATTCATCAGGTTTAGCTGCAGCATAATCAACAGGTAAATTATTTTGGCTAAAACTCTGAGTTCCCGTCGTCTGCGCAAGCGGTGAAGTCTGACCGTACTGTGATGTCAGCTGTGTGTTTTGAGCACCGGCATCCGCTTTAAAATTAATGTTCGGACTATTAAAAGCTGCCAAAAAATATGGATTGTTCATTAATGCATTGTAATCATAACTGCCGAATGCACCCAAATTATAGTTCGGTGATATACCCATAAAATACCTGCCTTTCAATTAACCTTATTATTCCCTTATATACATGAAGTTTTTTTCTCTTTAAAAATTGACTTTTTGAAGTCATTTACTTAACAAAACTTTACAATGTCTTTTTTTCCATTTAATAAAAATATTGCGCTCACCTGTTGTTTATGTTAGTATCAAGTAAAATAGTAAAGATAATTATATTAATTAAGGAGTTACTAATGATTTCAGTAAACGATTTAAAAAATGGCTTAACTTTGGAACTTGATAACGGTCTGTGGACAGTTGTTGAATTCTTACACGTAAAACCCGGTAAAGGAGCTGCGTTTGTAAGAACAAAACTTAAAAATGCCGAATCAGGAAACGTTGTTGAAAGAACTTTCAGAGCAGGCGAAAAAGTTGCAAAAGCTATGTTAGACCGCAGAGAAATGCAGTATTTATATAAAGAAGGCGCTGACTACGTTATGATGGATAACGAAACATACGAACAAATTCAGGTAACTGAAGACCAGCTCGGCGACGGCAAAAAATACTTAAAAGAAAATATGATAGTTCAAATCTTAAAACATGATACAAGAATTATTGGTGTTGACATTCCTGCTCACGTTGAGCTTGAAGTTGTTGATACACCTCCGGCAGAAAAAGGAAACACTGCTCAGGGCGGTACTAAACCTGCTACACTTGAAACAGGTGCAGTTGTTAACGTTCCGTTCTTTGTCTCTAACGGAGATATCATAAGAGTTGACACCAGAACAAATGAATATTTAGACCGTTGCTAACGGATTTAAAGGAGAATCAAATGGATTTTAAACCTGAATACATAGAAAAATTAGCTAAAATAATAAAAGATAACAGCCTGACAGAAATCTCTCTAGAAGATGGAGAACAGGCAATTACAATCAGAAAAGACTTACCTGAAGTTGTTGTCGGAGCTTCTGCTCCTGTTGCAGCAGCACCTGTTCAGGCACCGGCTGCTCAGCCTGCAGCTGCTAAGGCAGAAGAAAGCGCTGAACCGGAAATACAGGGTAAAGCAATTACTTCACCAATGGTAGGTACTTTCTACTCAGCTTCGGCACCTGACGCAGCACCGTTTGTTGAAATCGGTTCAGAAGTTGCTGTTGGAGATGTCGTTTGTATTATCGAAGCTATGAAACTTATGAATGAAATTAAATCCGAACAGGCAGGAAAAATTATCAAAATCTGTGTTAAGAACGGTGACCCCGTTGAATTCGGACAAGTTTTAATGTACGTAGAATAATTTTTATTAAGAAAACAAAAGGGACTTTTACGGTCCCTTTAAGTTTTTATTTGTTATATAAAAGGGATAATTATGTTTAAACGAGTATTAATAGCAAACAGAGGAGAAATAGCTGTAAGAGTAATTCGTGCGTGTCGTGAACTGGGTATTCCGACAGTTGCAATATATTCTCAGGCAGATGCAAAGTCTTTGCACGTAAGATTGGCAACAGACGCATATTGTATAGGGCCTGCTCCAAGCAATCAAAGCTATCTGAATATACCTACAATCATATCAACAGCTCTTATGGCAGGCTGTGATGCAATTCACCCCGGATACGGATTTTTATCCGAAAGAGCTGAGTTTGCAGAAATTTGTGAAATGTATAATATAAAATTTATCGGCCCGACTGCAGCAGCAATGCGCAAAATGGGTGATAAAGCTACTGCACGTAAAACGATGATAGACAATAATGTTCCTGTAACTCCGGGAACAGGAATTGTTAAAACTCCTGAGGAAGTTATTGAGTTTGCTCACAAGGTCGGATATCCGATTATTCTTAAAGCAACTGCCGGCGGCGGCGGAAAAGGCATGAGAGTTGTAAGAAGCGACGAAGAAATGGAATCAAACTTCAACCTCTGCCGTCAGGAAGCGGAAAACTTCTTCGGCAACCCTGATGTGTACGCTGAAAAATTCCTTGAGAACCCAAGACATATTGAAGTACAAATCTTAGGCGATTCATTCGGAAATGTTATCCACCTAGGAGAACGTGATTGCTCTATTCAAAGACGTCACCAAAAGCTTTTGGAAGAAGCTCCATCTCCGGCTATTGATGAAGAAACACGTAAAGAGATGGGTGCTGCAGCAGTAAGAGCAGCAAAAGCAATTAACTACGAAGGTGCCGGAACTTGTGAATTCCTGCTTGACCACGACGGAAAGTGGTACTTTATGGAAATGAATACAAGAGTTCAGGTTGAACACTGTGTAACCGAAATGATTTCACAAATAGATATTGTTCGTGAACAAATCCTTGTCGCATCAGGTGAAAAACTCGGTTATACACAGGATGATGTTAAACTCAGAGGTCACGCAATTGAGTGCCGTATTAACGCAGAAGACCCTGAAAATGACTTTATGCCATGCCCGGGATTAGTCGACGGATATTTTGCACCGGGAGGTTTCGGTATCAGAGTTGATTCACACGTATATCCGGGGTATTCTATTCCGCCTTATTACGATTCAATGTTAGGCAAGCTTATATGCTGGGGTGAAAACAGAAAACAGGCAAGACGCAGAATGTATCAGGCACTAAAGGAATACGTTATCACAGGGGTTAAAACAACAATCCCGTTCCACCAGTCATTAATTGAAGATGAAGTGTTCAAAAGCGGAAAATTCAATACAGGATTCATTGAAGACTTTTATAAAAGACAAGAAAAATAAAAATGAGATATATAGGTGCTATTATTATATTGCTGCTCATTCTGCCGGTTTGTATATTGGATATAATTGACTATCGTCTTGCCGATTCCTACTTAAAAATAATTAGCATAACTTCTGCCGTCATATTTGCTTTATGGTTGCTTGGTTTAATTGCACGATTTGTATTGTACAAGACAGTATGGGCTAAAAATACTATTTCATTTCCTCATGAAAATTACGGGGAATCATTATCAAAATATATGCAAAATTCCGAATTTGCTGACTTTTTGGAAAATGATAATCTGAAATTGTATTTTAATAACATCGCTTCAATATATAACATTAGGTTGGTAAATAAAAAAAATAATAAATCATGCGAAATACAACACGAGTACTGCAGTAAATCAAAACTTATATCATTATGGGGATTAATTCAAATGAATTTCAATCAGGATTTGACATACAGCGGTCTGAGATTTTGGTTGGACGGTTTTGATGATTTTATAATTAAAAAATTATAGAAATTTAAATAATCACCGTAAAAACAGTTTTTTATATTTACCCCTGCCCTGTTTGTTTTATAATAAATTTAAGAGAGGTAAATATTATGTTAGATATTAAATTGATAAGAGAAAATCCTGAAAAGATTAATGAATTACTTAAAAGAAGAAATCCTGAATTATCAATAGATAAAGTATTAGAAATTGATGCCGAGAGAAGAAAAATCCAGACTCAGGCAGACGAACTTCGTGCAAAGAGAAAAACCGAATCACAAAAAATCGGCATGATGAAAAAGAACGGCGAAAACACTGATGCTTTGCAGGAAGAAATCAGAGCTTTAGGCGATGAAGTTAAGGCTTTGGAAGAAAAACAAATTGAGCTGGATAATGCTCAGAGAGATTTGCTTCTGCATACGCCAAACATTCCTGATGAAACAACTCCTATCGGTAAATCAGAAGACGATAACCCTACCATTAAAACCTGGGGCGAACCAACAAAGTTTAATTTTGAACCTAAGGCTCACTGGGATTTATGCGAAGAAAAAAATATTGTTGATTTTGAAAGGGGTGTTAAGCTTTCTCAGTCGAGATTTACTTTATACAGAGGTAAAGGTGCAAGATTAGAAAGAGCAATTATCCAATTCTTCCTTGATTTACACACAGAAGAACACGGATACGAAGAAATATTACCTCCGTTTATGGCAAATGCCGCAACTATGACAGGTACGGGACAATTACCAAAATTTGCGGAAGATATGTACAAATGCGTTGACGAAGATTTGTACCTTATTCCGACAGCGGAAGTTCCCGTTACAAATATTTATTCAGGCGAAATCTTAAGCGAAGATGATTTACCTAAATATATGACTGCTTATACACCTTGTTTCAGACGTGAAGCAGGTTCTGCAGGAAAAGATACGAGAGGTTTAATCAGAGTTCACCAATTCAACAAAGTGGAAATGGTAAAACTTACAACTCCTGAAACAAGCAAAGAAGAACATGAAAAGCTTACTCAGAACGCTGAAAAATGTCTTGAACTTTTGGGACTTCCATACAGAAGGGTTGCTCTCTGTACAGCTGATATAGGTTTCAGTGCAAACAAATGTTTTGACCTTGAAGTATGGCTTCCTTCATACAACACATACAAAGAAATCTCGAGTTGTTCAAACTTTGGTGATTATCAGGCAAGACGTGCTAACATAAGATACCGTGATAAAGACGGCAAGCTAAGATTTGTACATACACTTAACGGCTCGGGACTTGCTGTAGGCAGAACATTTGCTGCTATTATCGAAAACTTCCAGCAGGAAGACGGTTCAATTATAATTCCTGAAGTATTAAGAAAATATACCGGCTTCGACAAAATATAAAATATTACTTAATAAATATGATTAACAGGCTCCAAGGATAAATCCTTGGAGCCTGTTTTCAGCCAAAAAAAATGAGGTCGGTTTTTGCCTTCTCAAAAACCGACCTACGAATTCTTTTTTATTGATAATTATTTTTTTGCTTTGATTAATTCTACGATTTTATCATAGCTGTTATTTTTAACCCATTTACAAGCCTTGTGGCAAGTGTCTGTGACAACATCTGTTTTGCTGAGGATATCTTTTGCCTTAGCATTTTTAATATACTTGTTCACAACATCATATTTATGAGCCAGGCCTAACAAACCGACAACAACCGCCGCTGTTGCAGCTAATCCGAAAAGAACCGAACCTGCAGAACTCTTTTTTTCTTCATCGCCATAGCCTCTGAAACAAACAGTATCCTTATTTGGTTCATTATCTACCGCAAAAACGGATTCTTTATTCCTGCGTACTCCAACGCTTCCGGCTGTTTCCTGTTTTGCAGTTTCTGTTTTTCTGTCCGATACGCTTCCTACGGTTTCACCGCCGCGGAATGATACACTGGTTACCATACAAACCTCCAAACGAGTTGCTAACACTTCTATATCATGAAAAACATTTTGTTTAGAGAATTTGCCTTTTAAAATATATTTTGTTACAAAAGTTTACATTAGATTTTTTCGGCGGTCTTCCAGTTGTTTTGCCAAACAAATTCTTGATATATAATCCAAATCCTGATCAGATATATCTATAAATTTGAAAGACGATTTTATAATCTTATCCTCTTTGTCATTTCTGACATATTGGGCCTGCACATCAATTTCTCTTTTTCTGAGATAAAGTACAAGCCTTACGGTTTCGGGGAATGCAATTTCTTCATCCAATTCTATTCGCACACCATTAGCAGATAAGTCGTAAGTGATTGCAGAAATTTTTTCTTCTTTCTCTCCAACGTTATAAATTACACTGGCGTTTTCGTTTATTTTAACTCTGAAGTATTCTCTGTTTTGACGGTATTCCAAGTTTTCGGGCTTTTTCATTGAAAACAGCAGAAACGGAGGTTCTTCGCCCACATTCTTAAGCACGGTTTTTGCAGTATAAAGGCCGTTTGGAGAAGCAATTCCCAGAGTTACCTCCTGAGGAGTTTCAATATTCAGATTTTCCTCTATTTTTGCACTTGCCAAAAACTCATAATCACTTATCAGCCTGACAGCTGCCTTTATGCAGTGAGCAAACCCATCTCTGTCTTTATATGTAATTTTTACATAATTTATGTTTTCTGTATTGAGATTAAAATTCATTTAATTTTTACCAGCTTTCCGTTTTTCATTTCATACACGCCGATTTTTTTGCCCTTATTATCATACTGAACGAACTGTCCGTGATAATTTTTCTTAAAAACTCCGCCAGGCAAACTGCCGTTTAAGTTCTCAGGAACCTTAGCAAATGCAGAAGATATAAATAACAACAATAAAAATATGGTCAAAAATATTCTCATACTGGTATTATAACATATTTTCGGTATATAACCATTTTGTAATATAATATAGTTATGAAGGGAATAATTTTTGATTTTAACGGAACGCTGTACTGGGATTCTCAGCTTCATTACGATGCCTGGAGAGAATATTCCGCCCTGCTTCGTGAAAAACCTTTTACAGATGAAGAAATGCGTGACAGAATGTTTGGTCACACAAACTCAGATATAATTGAATACCTTATCGGGCATAAGCCGACACAGGAGATGGTGGATAAATACGGGAAAGAAAAAGAAGCTGTTTACCGCAAACGCTGCCTATTAGACCCTGAAAAGTTCAAACTTGCCCCCGGAGCAATTGAACTGCTTGATTACCTCAAAGAAAAAAATATTCCCAGAACCATAGCAACTATGTCCGAATGGGATAATGTAGAGTTTTATATAAAAGAATTTCATCTTGAAAACTGGTTTGATGTTGATAAAATTGTATACTCTGACGGCACAATTCCGGGAAAACCGGCGCCTGATATATTTTTAATTGCCGCCGGCAAAATCGGTTTAAACCCAAAAGACTGTGTGGTAATTGAAGATGCCGTAGCAGGAATTAATTCGGCAAAAAGCGCAGGCATCGGTAAAATTATTGCTATAGCCTCTCTTGAACCGATTGAATTTTATGAAAGAATGACAGGTCTGCATCAGATAATTAAAAACTTCTGCGAATTTGACAGAGACATTTTAGAAATCCCTGCTGATACTATGCTTCAGCAGCCTTCTCTTTAGGTGCTTTATGAAAAATTTTGTTCCAAAGATTTTTAGCACCATTGGCAACCGCTCCTCCGAACTTGCACATACCTGTCCAAACAGCTTTGCCTATTGCCGGTAATTGAGGAGCCAAAGCATACCCTGCCGCAAAACCTACATTTGTTCCAACATAGCTGCCAAAGTCACAGAACCCGAAATCAAAACAACTGCCAGCCATCGGCAACATCCCATATCCATACGGACAATAACCCGGAGAGTATGAGCCCTTATACATTGTTCTTCCGTTATAATTTACTGTTGTGCTTAAGACATCTGCTGTCATAAAGATGTTCCTTTTTATACTACTCTATATATAAAAAGTATTTCTTTTTTAAATAATTGCCATGTTTCCTGCTTTTGTTAAGTTTTGTTAAAAACTAATTTAAATAATCCATGGTTTTTATTTTTTTTAGACGCGCATAAAAAGATGTCGGAAAAACATCTGCATAGTGTCTTAATTTTTCGGCTGATTTATTATATTTATTTTTAATTTTTTCATAATCCGCAAACAGTTTATTATCTTTTTCTGATATCATATCTGCGAGTATAAGCGCATTTTTCATAATCGAATTTGCGTAAGCAATTATTCTTTCATTACCGTCTTTTTCGGGAGAAAAATTCAAAGCCTGAGATATTAATTTTTGAGTATCCTGAAAAGGAATGCTGTTTTCACAACCTGAGTTAGAAAACATTTTGGTTAAATCTACGTATAATTTCGGCAAAACACTGCACAGTTTTTCAAAGTTTTTATCCGCATTGTGTTTTACCGACAAAAGCATAATATATTTAATACCGTATATTAAACATACGAAAAGAATTATTACCAATGCAATTTCAAACACCAATACCATGCAAACCTCTTTCACACAACAAATATACCACAGAAAATGTTTTTAATATATATTTCCGTAAACCCAGTACGTCCTAAGAACTTTTTTTACATAATTTTTCGTTTCCGGATATGGTATCTGCTCAACAAATTCATCCGTATCATTGTAATTGATTTTGGCAAACCAGCCAGAAACAGAACCTATTCCGCCGTTATAAGCAGTTATTGCATACAAATCTCTGTTCAGCAAAGACCTCTTTAATCCCGAATAATACAAACTTCCGGCAGCAATATTTGAAGAAACCGAATCAAATTTTGAAGGAATATTATTTTTTTGTACAACCTCAGCAAATGTCACAGGCATCAGCTGCATAAGCCCTGAAGCCCCTGCAGCACTCCTTGCCTTCGGATTAAAGTGACTTTCCTCTTTTAAAATTGCCTGAAGAACTATAGGATTGTTATTACCTTTAAATTTATCAACGGTATCATAGTAATGCAAAGGATAAGCAAGCCTCCATCTCAAATCATCAAAAGACGGTTTTTCGGTCATTTCGTCAAGAGCATTTCTTGCCATAACGGAAGAAAGAGTATAATTACCTTTTTCGTGTGCTATCCAGCTCTGAATAAATTTATCTTTTCTGCAAAGTTCTTCAACCAAATCATAATCTTTTAAAAGAGCAAGGTTTACAACCATATTATTATCAAGCGATTTTTTGTACGGGAAAATAACAGGTTTTTCCGTCAGCTCAAGAAACGGAAGAAATCCGTCATCTTTATAAAGATTATTACTTGCTCTGAAAGCATAATAAGAATCCGGGAATTTGTATATTACCTGCTTATAATAATTATTTGCGCTTTCATAATGTTTAAGTTTGAAAGCTATCCTGCCCATATAGTACATTACAGCAGGGCTTGATTTTGCATTTGCGAATTTCTTTGTATGCAAAAAACCTATTCTTTGGGCATCATAATATTTTTTCTGCAAATATTTGCTTAAAAATATGTTATACAGAGCATCTGCAGAAAACAGTCCGTTTGGATATTTTTCATACAAAGTCCTGTAACAAGCCTCTTTTACTCCGTTTTCAACCACTTCATTACAGTTTAAATAAGCGGTATAATCCGCGCCGGTTGATTTCATATTAAGAGAAAGAAGTTTTAATATACCCTCTTTTCTTGTCGGGAAAGTTGAAATGTAGTTGTCAATTACTTCGTAAACTTCCTTTGGCTCGGAAGAATCAACAAACTCTTTTAAACCCCGTTCTGTGTATTCATTTGATTTTTGTTTATTACCGAGCTTGTACTCATTTTTTGCAAAATCAGCCCAGCTTTCAGATAATGTTGTTTTATTCAGAAAATCTTTTGCGCTGTAGTATTCACCGTTCAGATAATAACTTTTTGCAATAAGTAAATTGTCATAATTTGTAAGCGGCAAATCAAGTTTTTTAATTTCGTTTATAGCATACATAGAAAATCTGCCGTCTGGAGCTTTCTGTATGTATTCTTTAAAATAAAGCAAGGCTCTTTCTTTGGATTTCTGAAGCCGTTTCGGTGATTTTGGTGGATACTGAATTTCTATCATACCCAAATAATAATTAGATGCTATCGCATAATCACTCTCTGGGTACTTTTTCATAATTTTTTTAAACAGTGATTTTGCTCTGCGATCCTTCAGCTCATACGCAAGCACCGCCATATTGTACTGACTTATGGGCACAATTGCCGTCTTTGAGTTGGAACGAACAACTCTGTTATATTTTTTTACGGCAAGCTCTTTTTTGTCCATCTGCGTGGCGCACCTTGCCTGTCTGAATAATGCGGCCTGTTTAAGATTTGAATTTGACGGGACTTTCCCGAACGCTGCAAATGCATGTTCATAATCACCCGTTTTATAAATTTTTAATGCTTCGGAATAATTTGTATACCCTTTTGAGCCGGCAGAAACATTGCTATAAATAAAATATCCGAGTGTTACAACAAAAAGAAATGCTACTATATATAAATCTTTTTTCCTTCTTCTTATCATTAAACTTAATCCCGATACAATAACTATCCAAACATTTAAATAAAAGTAGGATATCCTACATTAATTACTATTTTAATATAGATTTATGCAAAAACCAAATCCTGTAATAAAAAATTACATTTTAAATCCTGAGCCGTACATTTTGGCGTACAAAACAATACAAAAAGAGAATAAAAATGTACTAAAAACCTATAACAACAAGGTTCCTCGAATATGGTTCACTGAGCGGTAAAGTATACTCTATTATATCCAAAACTTTTGCCTTGTATTGAGCCAGCACTTTTTTTGCTCCCTCAAGCTCCTCCTGAACCTTCTTTGATTTATACGCAACAAAAACTCCGTCTTTTTTTAATAACGGAAGCGCATACCCTGCAATAACGGATAAATCTGCAACAGCACGTGAAGTTACAATATCAAATCTCTGACCTCTGAGATTTTCGACTCTGTCACATACAACTGACAGATTATCTATTCCAAGAACTTCTTTTATATTGCTGACTGCATTAATTTTTTTTCTTATGCTGTCAACGCCCGTGACGCTGAGCATTGGAAATTCTATTGCAATCGGAACACACGGAAAACCTCCGCCGCAACCTATGTCTAACAGGTTTTTTCCTTCCGAAATTCTTTTTGTCAGTTTAATTGCAAGAGAATCATATATATGCTTTTCAAACAAAAATTTCTCATCATTTTTTGAAATAAGATTCAACTTTGCATTCTGTTCCAAAAAAACTTTTTTGTATTCGGAAAAATCGTGTTCAATTTCAAATTTATTCATACCTGCGTTCCAAATCTTCAAATTCTTCCTTCGGCAGTCTGAGCTTCATATCATTTATACGTTCTTCTATCTTTTTAATATCCGCCGCATCTCCGTACATTCGTGCACTTTTCCTTGCACTCAGGTATTCTGCCAAAGCTTTTTTAAAGGTCTCTTTGTGGTTATAATAATAATCCCCTAATGCAACCGTTGATTCAAGAATATAAAATTCTTCATTTAAAAAATCTGCACATTGTTTTGCTTCCAGCAGAAAATCTATTGCTTTTTCCGATTGTTTTTCTGTATAAATTTTTGCCAGATACGAGGATACAAAATATATCCCGTCGTAATTATTATTGGTTTTTTCTATACCGTAAGCCTTTAAAAAGCAGGCCTCTGCATCAGAATAATTTTCGTTATCAAAATAACACGCCCCCAGATTTGAATATGCCAAAGCCTTGAAAGAGTTATCGCCGTCTGCCTGTATACATTTGTTATAATAATCAAAAGCAGAAGAACTGTTGTTGTTCTCGTCACAAATTAATGCAAGCTTGAAATACAACTCTGACATTCTGTCACGCGATGTATTTTCATCAAAAGACTCAAGCGCCTTTATATAATATTTGTAGGCTTCCTGCGGATTTTTGGTTTCACTGCATATATTTCCCAGTCTTATACACGCATCAACCATCAGCGATTGGGGGGTATCAACAGAATATATCACTTTTTTTATTGTTTCTGTTGCACGCTCAATTTTATACATTGAATAGTACAAATCCGACAATTCATAATACAAATAATTTAAGTTTATAAACTCATCATTCTTCTTGTAATAAGCTTCTGCCAGCTCATAATAATGCTTTGCATTTTCATAATTTTCCGTACTGTAATACAATCTTGCCAGTTCCGTTCTTATTTCGGCAAGTGTATTTGAATCCGGCTTTAAATCCTCAATTATTTTAATGTAAGCCTCAATTGCATCAGTATACATTTTTTGTTCTGCAAGTTTATGAGCGCTTTCCATCCTGTCGGTAATACTTGTTTGCTCCGGAGAAGCAGATACTTGCTTCGGTTTATCTGCGGACGTTTGCTTAACCGCTTCGGAATGTTCTTCTTTTTTATTATTTTCCAGCTTGTCTATTTTGTTTTTATGATAATCTATCTCTGCTCTCAAAGCCTGCCTTGACATCAAAATTGCTCTTGCCTGCAGCGGCTGTTTCAGTTCTCTTTCGTAAATACCCATGATGTATTTATGCAGTTTTATTTCAGTTTTAACAGGTATTGATATATCTATATCCTGCTGAAAATAATCTTGTACGTAAAGCATATCTTCTGCCTGAAAAATCATTAGATTATTCTTTAAATAACCGACTGCAAAATCATCATACAGTTCCAGTATTGCAAGCGCATTAACACTAATTCCGTGTCTTATGGAACGCAAAAACCAGAAGAAATTTCTTATGGCATTTGGAATGAGATTTACATACGTCATACCCAAATACGAATCAAAAGACATTCCCGACAAAGTAAATTTTGAAATAAAATCATTCAGATTAATCTGCATTGACTGAATTATTTTTATTGATAAAGCCGTGTAATAATAATAACCTCTTGAATATTTATAGAAATTATTTATTGCATCCTCTGTTGCCTGTATTTTGTTAGATTTTATAAACTCGGTAAATACATCTTTTGTCAATGCTTTAAGAAAAACTTTGGTATCGACTTTAACACCGCCCATAACCGACTGCAGCATTGCTCTTGTTGAAACAACTATTTTGACATTCGGATTTTCTGCCGCTTCTGTCAGGCATTCAACTATCAGAGGCATATTTTCTTTTGCTATATCATCGTAAGAGTGCAATATTATAACAAAAGGTTTTTTTATTGCTGAGATATACTGGTTAAATTTTACACTCAGTGTTGTTATTTTTGCAGTATGAACAACCGCCTGCGAGATAGAATTTTTTTCTATTTTATCTATAAAATGAAGCAGAATGTCGTCGCATACAGTAGATGCTTTACAGTAATATTCCAAACGAATTACATCTTTGCTCAAAAAGTCAGCGGCATAGTTAATAATCTGGCGTTTTCCCGTACCCAGAAAGCCGTGAACGTACATCAGCTTTCCTTCAGAAGTAAAAAAATTCAACATCTTCAAAATATCAGCAGAATTATTTTTCAGCAAAAATTTATTAATTTTTGGAGATTCGGGAAGATGTAACTCCTCTGTATTTATAATTTCCAGAAATTTGTATTCCATAAAATGATTCTAAATTATTTTAGCCCTTTTTGCAAACCTTCAAATACATTATTTTTTAGGTATAATAATTATCAAGGAGATTAAGATATGATTATAAAGATTTTAGAATTAATTTTAACTGCAGTTTTTGCATATTTAATCGGTTCAATATCAACAGGCTATTTAATCGTTAAATCAAAAACAGGACAGGATATAAGAACGATAGGCTCAGGCTCGACGGGAGCAACAAATGTTAAAAGAGTTCTCGGTAAAAAATGGTTCTTTATAGTGCTTCTTTTAGACGCATTTAAAGGTGCTCTGCCCGTTATTTTGGCAGCGCTCTTTGTACACGCTGGAGCAAAATACGGCTTAGCCCCCGTAATCGCATCAGTTTTTGTAATCATCGGTCACAGCAAATCCATCTTTCTTGGTTTTAAAGGCGGGAAATCCGTTGCATCTGGTGTCGGCACAATACTTGCTCTAAACTGGATGGCAGGGCTTATTATTGCCGTAATCTGGGGTACAATTACATACACAACAAAATATGTATCAGTGGGTTCTATTATTGCTCTTGCACTGTCACCGTTTATTATGTATTTTCTGGGTTCTCCTGCGGCTTATGTCGGTTACTGTGCATTAGGCGCAGTTTATATTATTTATCTCCACAGAGAAAACATAAAGCGTCTTGTAGACGGCTGTGAAAATAAAGTCAGATAATAATAAAAATAAAGCGGTCAGATTTTTCAAATCTGACCGCTTTATTTTTTATTGGGCTTTTCCGAATATTGCCTCAGCAATTTCTTTTAACTTTGCAAAATTATAATTTTTACCGCCTATGTCATATTCATATAATCCGTTTTGTTCCGTTGATATACGGGCTTTTTCTTTGGTATAACAAACTTCTTCGCCGTCAAACACTTTGTTATCTTTAGTTTTGTCATACGTTGTATCAAAAGATATGTTAATTTCTTTAATCTCACCGTTTTTGTCATAAATTACCATTATCCATTCTCCTGTTTGGAGCATTGCCCTCGCACAGCGTTCTCCTTCTTCATTCGTTCCGCGTTCAATTTTTGCCTGTTTGGGGTTATTAGCAACATCGACCAATAATTGATTGGCTTTGCTTATTTGTGTCTGAATTTTACCCCTGTCTCTGTTATAAGCCTCTTTTTTTGTGCGGTCGCTTCTTACAATCTCATTTTCAGCCGCCACAATTCTGTTACGCATTTCATGAAGTTTTGTATTTAATTCTTTGTAATTATCGAATTTTATTTTTCTGTCGCTATCCTGTTTAATTCCCAATTGTTCCATTCTTTTGAGCATTAAACTATAAACCTTTGCAGCTATTTGTTTTGAATTTGGTCCAAAATTTACATCAGAAGTAAATGCATGTGCAATATTTGCCGGCGTCAAACCTTTTAAATCACCTTTTTTGAGTGTACCGGAACCGTAACTCTTATATCACCTGTTGTATATTTTTCTCCGCTTTTCTTATGCTTTCCGGGAGCTTCGCCGGTTCCTTTTGTACCTTTTGGTTTTTTGGGAGCCTGCGTTCTTGATTCTTCACCTGTTTTACCGGCTCCGCCGCTTCCTGAGCTTCCTTTACCTTCATCTTGCTTCTGCACACCTTGTGAAGAACCGCCTGCCAATGACAGCCACTCAAGAGCCAAATCATCCACAGCCTTGCCTGCTTTTGCAGCAAGCTTTACTGCGTATGTTGTAATTGAGTTCATTGCACTTACGATACTAATATTATTTCTCACGGTTTTGCCGGTGCCAATATCACTAATAAACTTGTTCCATATACTCGCATCAATTTTGTTGTCTTTTTTTCCGTCATTTTCATCTAATTTTCTTGCAATTTGCCCTGCAATAGTCGTGTCCAATAATCTGCTTACATCTGCCATAATCTTTCTCCTTGTTGGTTGTGAGGGATTTTTGCACAAAACAACAGAATGATAAAATCATTCCATATTATCTCTTCTCTTTTCTGCAGGTTTAATCCCTCAATAATAACATTACTTTTCAGATTGTTTAGTAAAATCACTAAACATTTTCAGGTCATAAAGACCCTTGCAAAAATTTTCAGTCTGTATTCATCCCCCCTCGTTCGACAGTTAATATAATTTCGGCTGTTTTTCGGTTATTAATTTATTCCCCTTGACCAATATATCGACATTTTTTCTAAAAACTTTAGCATATTAAAAGCATTTGTTACAAATCGTTACAAAATAGTATGTGTAAAGTTATGTAAAATAATTTTTTTAATTTGTCAATTCATATTATTCACAAAACTTATATCGGGTACAAAAGTGTGAAAATATGAAAGGAATACTATGAACGCTATTACAAATTCTAATCAGCCGGCATTTGGTATGAGAGAACGTTTAAAACCTGCTGATACTATTCTCAGAAAAGCTAAAAATACATATCAACATCTTTCTCCACATAATTTATCAAGCAGAATAGAAAAAGCATATAACTTAGAAATGGATCCTCTTTATTTAAACAGTGAACCATATATAGAATTCATTGAAAAGAAAAAAAATATATCAATAAACCGTAAATTATTATACGTTTTGCGTAAGTTTGAAAATAAACTCGTTCATTACAGAAATCTCTTAAAATCCAGTCTAAATCCCGTAAAATTTTTGATAGAAGAATTGAAAAACGGAGGCAAACTTGGCAACAGCAGCGAAGAAGTTGCTTTAGCAACTATCATTGGAAGAATTAACGGACAAAAAAATATTTATGCGGGACATATTAACGGTTTAGACCATGGGGTTACTTTTATAACCAATAAACCTGTTGAAAAAGGGAAAAAACTATTCTTTAAGAACAAAGATGCTATCATCATTGACCCGCAGCTTGGTATTACAGACTATGCAGATAATTATTTCTTAAAAATTAAAGACTTAATTAAAACCCCGTTTAAGAAAAAACCTCACTTTAGCGTGACACCTTCAGATAATTTCAGGCTAAATGATGCTCAAACGGAAGATTTAAAGAAACATTATCCTGAACTTTTAATAGAAAATTTCAGACCTGTTAAAGTGTAAAACTTTACTTTTGATTATCTTTATTGTTTAATGTTCTTACTGGATGCGGTAAATTATTTATCCTCCTAGTTCTTAAGAAAGCGAAATATAAATATTTGAGTAATCAAAATATTAAATTGGCAAAGTTTGCAGGGTTCTGTTACGGTGTAAAAAGAGCCGTTGAAACAGCGAAAAAATTGAAACAGGAAAACCCTGATAAGAATATATATATTTTAGGCGAACTCATTCATAACACTGATGTTATAAATGAGCTTGAAGCTTTAGGAATAAAAACAATCTACGAAGTTCCCAACAGAGGAGACGGGATTTGCATTATACGTTCACACGGAGAAAGCCCCGAAACATTTGAAAAAATTAAAAAGGCAGGATTTGAGCTTGTTGACCTGACCTGCCCCGACGTTAAAAAGGTTCAGCAAAAAGCAATTGAACTTGCTAAAAACGATTACTTTGTCGTAATCGTAGGCAAACCAAACCACCCGGAAGTTATGGCAATCAAAGCCAACGCTGATTTGTATTCAAAAAATGTAGTTGTTGCAACAACAATAGAAGAACTTGAACCCTACGCAGATAAAATTAAATCACACAAAAAAGCAGGGGTTGTTGTTCAGACAACACAAATGGTTTCTTCTCTGAACCTTGTTGTTAACTACTTAAACACTCTTGCAAAAGAAGTTTTAATCCACAATACAATATGTCAGTCTACGGCTATGCGCCAAAAAGAGGCAAAAGAACTTGCTTCTGAAAGCGACCTTATGGTTGTTGTCGGTTCAAAAAAGAGCGCTAACACAACGCACCTTGCAGAAATACTCAAAAACTGCACAAAAACAATTCACATAGAAAACGACAGCGAACTTGATGAAGACTTATTTAAAGGTGTAAATAACATTGGTATCACAGCCGGAGCATCAACTCCGCAGGTGGTTATTGATAAAGTGATTACTAAAATAAAGAAAGGAAAATAAAAAATGACAACTCAAACATTAGACGAATTTGAACAACTGTTAGAAGAAAGCTTTGCTAAATCTAACAACATTGCTGATATCGTTGAAGGTACAGTAATCAAAAAAGAATCAGAAGGCTGGTTAATAAGCGTTAAAGGCGCTAAAATGGAAGCTTATCTGCCAAACAAAGAATTACCTGAAGGCGAAGAATTAGAAATCGGCGACATCAGAGAATTCTATGTAACAAAAGAAGAAAACAACGAAGATAGCATGCAGTTATCTCTTAAGAGAATCGCTTACGCTCAGGCTTGGGCTCAGCTTAATGATGCTAAAATCCAGGGCGATACAATTCTTGCCAAAGTTGAAAAAATCGTTAAGGGCGGTGTTCTTGTTGATATCGCTGACCTTAAAGGTTTCATTCCGTCTTCTCAGCTCAGAACAGGAACTCCTTTCGAAGGTCTTGTTGATACAAAAATCGAAGTTAAAGTTCTTGAAGCTGATCCTAAGAAAAACAAACTTATCTTATCTCAAAGACAAGCTGTTGCTGAACAGAGAGATCAGGTTGTTGATAATGTTCTTTCAACTCTTGAAGAAGGTCAGGTTGTTTCAGGTAACGTAGTAAGAATTACTGACTTCGGTGCTTTCGTTGACATCAACGGTATCGACGGTTTACTTCCTATCTCTGAAATTTCTTGGCAGAGAATTAAACACCCGTCTGACGTTTTAACTTTAGGCGACACTATCGAAGTTAAAATCATCAAGATTGACCACGAACTTAAGAGAATTTCTTTAAGCTTAAAGAGAATGGGCGAAAACCCATGGCAGCAAATCGAAGGTCAATTTGAAGAAGGTCAGGTTGTTAAAGGTACCGTTAACAAAGTAACTACATTTGGTGCTTTCATTAACATCTTCCCCGGCGTTGAAGCATTACTTCCTGTAGCTGAAATGTCTGACGAAAACGTTAATCCGTTCAACCTCTTCAAAGTTGGCGACGAAGTTGATGTTCTTATCAAGAAATTCACTCCGAAAGAACATAGAATCGCATTATCTGTTAAAGATATCAACAAATAGTCACAACCAAAAAGACTTTTCTTTTTTGGTCGGCGGGGTTAAAAAGCCACGTTTCTTACAAGACTTGTTTGTCCTGCCTCTTAAACAGATAATAAAACGGTTAATAATAAAAGGCGGTTTGAGAAATTCTCAAACCGCCTTTTAACTATTCTTCGGTTTCTGCCTGAACAGGTTCAGACTCAACTGTAACTTCTGTTTTTGCTTTCTTTGGAGTGTCTTTGATAAACAGGTGTTTAACTTTATATTTAAGAGTTTTCTTTTCTTCTTCAAGTGCTTTAGCCTGAGCAACAGCTTCTTCAATTGACATTCCTTCTGCACCTTCTATATCCTCAGGAAGTGAGTTTACAAACTCAACCGCTTCATCGTATTCGGTTTTTGAAGAAAGCCATTTAAACGATTTAACCAAAGTTAACGGTTTTGCCGCATCGCCTCTTACTTTAAGCTGGAACTTAGCTGCGCCTGAATCAACGTAATCGTTTTCAAAGGCAGGTAAAGTTGCAAGCTCTGATTCAGGAACGACTTCACAGAACAGAGAGAATGCTTTAGCTGTTACAACATTCATACTTGCCGCACTGTTCATAATGTTAATCGGGTTAATTGCGTTAAGCGGACCGAGAACTTTGGAAATAATTGATGCCATTTTTGCTCTGACCTTCATATCGGCATAATTTCTGACCAAATCAAAATCACCGAATATATGCAGAGTCAATGTGTTACCCAAAGATGTAATCGGGTCTATATGACAAATACCGCCATCCATATTCAGGTGTCCCGTAAGCAGTGAAAAATGAGTTGTATCAATTGATGTCAGCGAATTAATTATTCCGCCGAGTGCAGTCTGGAAGAACTGAGAATTACGTATATTTTCCGCAATAATCAGGTTTTCTATTTTACCGAAAGGTCCGAACTGACCGTTTGTAACTGTAAAGCTAATATCACCGTTAATACCCTTCATTTGTTCTTCAACGGTTTTTGCGGTTCCGTCTATCGAAAGTTTTGCATCAAACTGAGCCGTGCCTGAAAGCATATCCTTCATTCCGGCAGCATCGAGCATAGCCTTTGCAACGTTTATTCCTTCACCTTTCAGGTGAACATTGACAAGTGTTTTGACAAGGTCAACAAAAATATCACCATTAACTCTGCCGTTAAATATATTGGTTCTCAAACCTCTGAGACCTAATATATTTCGTCTTAGCGCCATTCTTGAAGTCGTATTTGTTACAACTATATTTCCTGTCTGAATACGCTTCATATTAATTGTACCGTTCTGAACTGCGATAGGTAAATCAGCGTTTTGTGCAGCCTGACCGCCTTTGCCTGATGGCTGGGCAGGAACGTATTTCATCGCCAAATCTGCAACTTTCAAAAGTTTCTCAAGATTTATACTGTTTGACGTTACATTTAAACCTGAGATATTAAGAATTGGTGAAGGATTCAAATCCAAATCCCCGTTAACGTTTATATCAGACCGGTTAAGAAGTATATTTTGAACATTAAAACCAAGAGTATGACCTTTAAAATCGGCTCTTACATTATCAACGGAAGTTAACAGTTCAGGAATTTTAATTTCTCTTACATTTACCGCACCTCTGATAATCGGATTAGATACAGAACCGTAAATAAACAGTCTGCCCTTATCTCTTATGAACGAAGATTTCGGGAACGCATAAATCTTTCCGCTTACGATTTTCGGAAGGTTAATCTTCAAAAGATTTATTCTGTCGCCCGCAATCGTACCGTCGATATCAACAATATCATCAAGGCTTACTATTTCGTTTCCTTCTTCATCAACGGAAACTGTTCTTATATAAATACCCGTTTTCTTAATCTTTATTCTTCCGGGTTTAAGGTCAACAACCGCCTGCATTGAAGTTTGTTTTCCGCCAAGCTCCGTCAAATCTACAGGAGTTATAAAATTGTCTTTATCGGCAAGAGCCTGTGCAATAACGGTCTGTTTTTTCTTATCACCGTATATTGAGAGTTTTACGGGAACATTACCCTGCGAATGAATAAACGGTTTAAGTTCTTTACCGATAAACTTAATCAAATCATCAGTATTAACACTACCGTCTGCATTGAATTTTATACTTTTCAGTTTTTCATAATTAAGAACTTCGCCTGAAAATTTGATTTCTGATTTATCATTAAATAACAATTTATTTTCGGGAATATTAATGTTCTTGTCTGCTATTCCAAGCTCAAAAACAGGAACTTTGACGGAAGACGCCGTTTTTGGAATAACAAAAGCAAAGTCTTTGTTTAAAATGTGTCCCGTCAGGGTTTTCTTTTTCGTATCACAGGTAAAATCACCTGTCAGTTTATTGTCCTTAATTCCGAAAGAATTTTTTCTGTCTGAGAAATCAAAATTATCCAAACCGAAAACTGCATTAGCAACAACTTCTTTTAATTTACCTTTGATTACCGCATTGAGCGTAACGTCGCCTGAGCGGAAGTTGTATGCCGTTCTCATATTTTTTGGTGCAAACGCATAGAACAAAGACGGAAGCGGCATTTTATCGGTTGTAATAGCGATATCGGCAACCGATTTTTCATTTATACTTCCGTTAACCGTTACTTTTGAATTATTAACAAGCAAACTTGAGTTATCAAAAGTTAAAACGCTGTTATCCAAATTTGCATTAATGTTGGCTTTAGAGATAACCTGACCAAGATTTCTGACTGCAAGTCCTCCGTTTTGAACCTTGAAATACCCGTTAGATTTAAGTTTTTTAAAGTTTGTTTTTATATAACAATCTGCTGATGCAGAACCTTCTGCTCTATATTGTCCGAGTTCATTTTTTATTCTGAGCGAATCCAGAAACGCCTTACCTAAAATCAGCATATCGTTAAATTGAATATTACCTGTTTTGATATTCATATCAAGCCATGGGCGTTTGCTGTAGTTTAATTTCCCGAGGAATTGAACATTCTGCTGCGGAGCAGAATAAATATTTGTATCCATATCAACCATATGTTCAAAAGTTTTGATATGAACATAGCTTTCGGGAAGCTGAAGATGCGAAATCTTCATTGTTACACCGTCAATATTAAGATGTCCGAACGATTTTATATCACCCTTATGCTCTCTTATTCTGAGTTTTGTATCAATACCCGCCTTCAAATCATAAGTTCTGTATAGTGTTACAGGGTTTACGAAAGGTATATCTATTCTTTCCGCCGGATCATCTTCCTCATCAAGAGAAGGTTCAACCTTCGGTAAAAATGTATTTACATCAATATTTAAAGTTAAGTTTTTGTTTTTATCCGAAAACAGTTCGGCATAAGTTTTTAATTTTGCAACTTTACCGTTAAAATACCCCGCTCTGAGTTCTTCACCGTGCAGGTCAAGGTAATGTCCTCTTTTTACATCATTAACCAAAACTTTGTAGTTTTTGAGTTTTGCACACGGAACTTTTATTCTTATCCATGCCGGATTAAACCAAGTCTGAGTTACGACCTTTTCTTCACCTAAAGTCTTTTCTTTATTTTCGTTTAAAATATCTTCTACAAGTTTAACAACTTTGTAATCAACGTTATCATCAGCTATTTCAAGGTTTATAAACGGTTTTTCCACTTCAAAACAGGAAACCTTCACTGTCAGCAAAAGCAGACTCGGAACAGATATTCTTGTCTTAATCCCGTCTGCGGCAAAAAGAATTGAGCCGTCAGGAAGCTTTACGCTGACGTTATCGAGCTTAACCCCCGCACCCAAAAGCGGTGTAGTGATAACTTTTGCATTATCAAAATCGACATCAACTCTGCCCTGTTCCTTTGCCAAATCTTTAACCAAAGGTTTGTACTGATTTAAGTCAACAACATTCGGCAAAACAAACAAAAAACAAAGGTAAGCTGCAAGAACAATACCTAATACAACAAAACCCGTTATCTTTAAAAAATTTTTCATATAAATATCCCCTACTAAAATAATAATCATATACTAACACAAAAAAATGACGGATTAAATCCGTCATTTTTTGTTTATTAAAACAGTTTTTGCCACCAGTGTGCTTTCTTAATATGCTCCGTTGATTTATCAACGGCTTCTTCGTGATACTCTGCACCGTATTTTTCAATTAAATTATCCAATGCTTTATTCAGCTCTTGTTCTTTTGCCTGCTGAAGATACTCATTTAAGCGTTTTTCAGATTTTTCTTTTGCCTTTGCCACCATCATTTTAATATCAAGTTCTTCCAGCATTCTGCTGTATTCCATTGCCTGCTCGTAAACATTCTTTTGTTTAAACTCTGCATACTTATACTTTGCATCCTTTCCGAACAATTTCTGAAACACTTTTGGTTCTTTCGGATAAAAACCACCGCTTGTACTGCCTTCTTCTCCGGCGGAGCCTTCATACCATTTACCCAGACATTTTTCTTCCTGCCTCAGCTCATAGAAGAAATCTCTTGTTACACTTTTATCGGCACTAAATATTTTTGGATTTTTTATATCATTCAGCAAAACTACATCATACATTTGCACATCAGCAATTTTATTCCCGTAATCATTTAGTTTTGCAACAAAACTTTCCCCCATTTTTGCAATTTCCGTACGCAAAACAGGATTAATCTTCATTGCCCTGAAATTTGTATTATCATTAGCAGAATTTACTTTCATAATATCTCCTTATAATCATGTTAAATCAGCTAAAAAATTTTTTTGTTACTAAATAAACTTTATTGTTACATTTAGTCGTATAATGTAAAGATTTTTTAAAGATTTGACTTTTTTGAGGTAAAATAAAGGAACGTGGAAAAGAATTGTAAATTTTACACTAGATAACAAAAGGAAAAGAGAAAGAGATTATGACAAGATTTTTAACTTTAATGTTCACTATGCTTATGACTTTGCAGACTGCAAGTGCAATGAATGTTGACGAATTTATGGACAAACATATTGCGCCGATTTCTGACTTTGTGGCAGGCATAATCTTTTTTCCTATAACTATATGCGGAAGCAAAGTTCCGTTAATCATATTCTGGATTTTGGCAGCAGGTATATTTTTTACAATATATTTCAGAGGAATGGCTGTTTGGGGATTCAAACACGCAATTGATGTTGTTGCAAAACCTGCAAATAAAGGTGACGGCTGCGGTGAAGTTTCTTCATTTCAGGCTCTTGCAACTGCACTTTCCGGAACTATCGGTATCGGAAGTATCGCAGGTGTTGCAATATCAATATCAATAGGCGGACCGGGAGCGGCATTCTGGATTTTTGTAGGCGCACTTTTAGGTATGTCTATCAAGTTTGTGGAAGCAACTCTTGCCGTTAAATACAGAAGATTTAACCTTGACGGTTCTGTTTCCGGCGGTCCTATGCACTACATTGCTCACGGTTTGACAAGAAGAAAAATGCGCTGGTTAGGACAGCCTTTATCAGTTCTGTTCGCTATTCTTTGTATAGGCGGCGGTCTGACAGGCGGTAACATGATTCAGATAAACCAGACTGCTCACCAGATAGTATTTATTACCGGCGGCGAACACAGCATATTCCACGGTTTTACCTGGGTAATCGGTCTGATTGCTGCTATTCTCATCGGAATGGTTGTTGTCGGCGGTATCAAGAGTATAGCTAAGGTTACAACAATTTTAACTCCTACAATGTGCATATTATATATCATTTCAGGATTAATCGTAATATTTGCAAACATAAAAGGTATGCCTCACGTAATCTCGCTGATATGCCACGAAGCTTTCCACCCGACAGCGGTTGCAGGCGGTGTATTCGGAACTATCATTATAGGTTTAAGACGTTCTGTTCAGTCTAACGAAGCAGGTACAGGTGCAGCTGCTATTGTTTATGCAACAGCACAAACAAAAGAAGCTGTTTCACAGGGCTTTGTTGCTCTGCTTGAAACCTTCCTGACAGGTGTTTTATGTTTATTTACATCTTTGGCAATTGTTTCATCAGGCGTTCTTGATATGAGTGCTGTAGGCGAAATCTCGGGTATTGAACTTGCTTCAAATGCATTCCAATCTGTTATTCCGTTCTTCCCTGTAATCCTGTCGCTCATAGCTGTTTTATTCGCTATGTCAACACTGATTTCCTGGGCATATTACGGACAGAAAGCATGGACATTCCTGCTGGGTGAAGGCAAAAAAAGAGTTCTTACTTTCAACCTCATATACTGTATGTTTATCGTAATCGGTTCGGTTATGAACGTTAAATCAGTAATTGATATTACAGATGCCATGATGATTGCGTTATGTATTCCGAACGTAATTGTTCTCTACATCTTAGCTCCTGAAATCAAGCGTGATTTAAAAGCATACTTAGAAAAACACAACATGAACTTCATGAAATTTTAAGTTGTATAAGGGTACATTTTATGAAAATAAACAAAATCCAATCGGCACAAAACGTTAAATTTGACGCGAAATTAAGACCATATCCAAACAACATATCTAATTCAAAGGTATTTGAATTGTTTGAAGAAAAAACAAAAGATTTTCCGAACCTTATTCTTAAACAGGATGATATATCATATTTTAAAAATGATTATTTCATATTATTACATCAGGATAAACCAAATATTGTGTCGCACGGTTATTTTTCATACACAAACAACAGACCAAAGACTATTGAAAGTATTGTTGATAGATTGGTCACAATTTTTGATACGCTGAAAAAAGAACCCATACCAAAAATGCACAAAGATTAATTTTATTTATTCTTAGCAAGCAGATGTTCTGTTTTCCTGTTCACATAGTTTTGGATTTTTGAGATAAATTTACCGCCCTTTTCTGCAAGATAGTGATAAGCGCTCTTTGTATAATGTGCTAACACTGCACTTTCACCTACTGCATAATAATTTTCCAATGCCTGTTTTAGTGAGTTTATACGAATCTCATCACCGCTTATTTTAGGTCTTGCAAGTTTTAAAAATGCCTCAGCAAGTTTTGCTTCCGCAGCACTGTTTAAGTTATTATCACCACCGTATATAATTTCCAGATTTTTAGAAATCGGTGCATTCATATCAATTTTGGGTAATGTCATATTATATCCTCTTACTTATATAAAGTATTTTACGTTCAGGAAATTGCCTGTAATTTTATTTTCCTGATAAACTATATATATGACCACATACATAGATGCCGGAACAACTTATTCGAAAATTATCACAAGAGATAAGGTTTTTGATGAAAAATTTTATCTCAGGAATTATGACGGAAAAAATTATTACATCATACCGTCAAAACTAATCAAAGAACAAAACATCATTCCGACACGCTCTTGCGGTCACATGGCTGATGCCAGTGAAAATGAGATTATTGCATTGGCAAACGGTGCAAAAAAACTTAATATTGATAGAAACGCAACCGTTTTGGATTTGGGAAGCCGTGATGCTAAGTGGATAAGCTTTAAAGACGGCAAATTCCACGACATGGACTGGAACACTTCCTGCGCAAGTTCTACAGGCGCTACCGTTGAGATGTTATTGAAATTTTATGACGTTAAGCCGGACGATTTGTTATTTACCCCGGAAAAATTTGCCGTAACCTGCGGAATTTTCGGCATGGAAAAAATTATGGATTCTATCTCAAACGGAACAAAGCCGGCAGAAGCAATTTCAAAATTTGTTCACGGAATTGCTTTCAATGCGTGGAATTTTGCAAAACGTCCCGAAAAAATTTACCTCTCAGGCGGTTTCTGTGAAAACAAATGTTTTACCGACTCTCTTGAAAAATACGCAGAAGTTGTTTTATTGGGGCGGTTTGTTTTATGCGAAGGGCTGATTGACCAATAAATGTAACAATTTCGTTACACAATAGCAAATTATTTTTTTAGGGGTTATATTACACTATGAGGGTATTTCATCAGGGAAAATACCGTGCATGAGGTCAAGTAGTGGTAGATAATCGTTCAGCAGGATTTTACGGAATTGGCGGCGCTTTTAATTTCAAGAGCGGCGACCCTTCGGGAACCGCAGCTAAAATGAGCCAGGACAAATACGGCTCTGAGGCAATGTATCTTCCTCCCGCAGAAGGTGAAGAGGACGGTGAAAATTATTACAACGAACCGTACGTAGACCGAAGCGCACTACTCAGAGCCACGCTTAATTCTCTGGCGATGTCAAACGTCGCAAGCGTTTTAAACGCAAATAAACACAAAAAGACCATTTCTGAAATCCTTGAAGAAGAAAAAGAGGAAGAAGAATCCGAACAGACAGATAAAGAAGAAAAAGAGCCGAAAAATAAAAGCAAAAATAATAGTCCGTAACTATTTTAACCAATATTTTTGATGTATAATTAAGTTCGGTGAGGAGCAATATTATGTCCGACAAAAATACAAAAAATAACGCAAATTATGCATATAGAGATGCCAAATTTTTCAACGGATGGAGACGTTTGTTTCAGTTCCTCGTAACTCATATATTTTATATGATAAGATTCAAACTGGTTTACAGATTGGAGGTTCACGGCAAAGAAAATATTCCAAAAGATAACAATTTCTTAATTGCCGCAAACCATCTTTCTACACTTGATCCGCCATTAATCTGCTCTATAATGAACAGAGGCGTTGCCTGCATGGCAAAAATCGAGCTGTTCAAAAATCCGTTTATGAAATGGTGGCTGGACTGGCTTGGCGCATTCGCCGTCGACAGAGAACACGTTAGTGTTTCAACTATGAAAACAGTTAAAGCTATTAAGACCACAAAATGGGTGCTCGGAATTTTCCCGCAGGGAACAAGGCAACTTGACGGAGAAATCAAAAACATTACAAAAGGTTTTGCTTCTATAGCAAAAAGCAATAAATGCGGAATTCTGCCAATTGGCATTCGTGGAACGGAAGAAGCAAAAAGAATACCGTTCAGCGGAAAAATCATTGTTAACATTGGAGAAGTTATTCCGTATTCCGACAATATTGACGAAATGATTGAAAAATGGGGAAATTCTATTCAGGAACTGACAGGTTTTAAATATATACCGACCAAATAAGCGTAAATAAGGATATGTAATGGAAAAAGAAAAAAACTACAACAGAAGAACTGAAAAAGATTACGGATTTTGGAGAATACTTTTTTACCGAACGTTTGTAACCTTCGTTGTTTGGACTGTTACAAAGTTTATGTACAATCTGAAAATAGTAGGAAGGGAAAACGTTCCGAAAACCACAAGATTAATCTTTGCCGGTAACCACGTATCCTATCTTGATCCGCCGATAGTATCTCTTGCGGTTAAAAAATGTGTTGCTTATATGGCAAAAAAAGAACTTTTTGAAAAAGACACAAACAAAGTTTTGAGATTTCTTGTTCACATCCTCGGCGCTTTTGCGGTCAACAGAGAGAAACCCGAACTTGCGACTTTCAAAACGATTAAGTCTGTTTTTAATACCACCTGGTCATTGGGCATTTTCCCTCAGGGAAGAATAATAAAAGAACCTGAAATTAAAGATATACACAAAGGTTTCATAATGTTTGCAAAAAAGTTTGAAGCGGACATTGTTCCTGTAGGAATTAAAGGTTTTGACGGATATGCAAAAAAACTGTTTGAAAAACATCTGACGGTTACCGTCGGCAAACCGATATCTTATAAACTTCCCGAGGACGAAATTCTCAGAGAATGGGCAAGACAAATTTGTGAATATACAGGTTTTGAAAATAAAATCGAAGAACCAAGCTGCGTATAAATTTTCCGTTTGGTTTGAAAAAACAGCATTTACCGTTACAAAACTTCATATTCGCTGACAAAAATGCAATTTTTTTTCTTCACCTGTTTTAGATATGATGAAGTAAGAAAAGAAGTGACGAAGTATGAAGATTTTACCGATAACTAATTATACAAACTATAACCGATTTCAAAACAAACCTGTCAAAAATAATGCAGGTACAACAAGTCCCGTACAAAACCATTATGTATCTTTTGGACAGGCTCAAAAGTTCGCAGATATTTTATTAAACCACCTCAAAGAACCACGTCGTAAACAACAAATGCAGGAATATTCCAATTTATTTTCTGCAGTAACCACTCTAATTGCAAAAAAACTCAAAGACATAGGTGTTGAATACAACGAAGTTTATAATAACATTTCACCCATCAAATCCCTTGAGTCAACATGGTCAAAAATAAATCGTTCGGGAAGTATGGATATACGTGACCAAATAAGAAGAACTTTGTTTTGTAATAACGCTTACGATTTGTCTGCTCTTGAAAATATAATCAAAGAATATAACGATTGCGGTTATGTAATAGCACCAATAAATATTCCTGTTGAAAAAATGATAGAAAAGGGTTACATACCGTCAAAATCAGAACTCAAGAAAGGTTTTGTAGAGTTACCGGATTTGGACATCAGAATGGACAGGGACAAAATTACTAAATTTGTACCTGAACTTAACGGTTACATCAGCAAACCCCAAATGTCAGGGTATGAAGACATTCAAATGCGTTTTATAAATAAAAATGACACCAAAAAGCCAAATCCGATTAAACACGAATTAATTATTATTTTTGGCGACAATTACGCAAAAGCAAAACATTATGAATCCGAAAAAATTTATAAATACACAAGACAGTTAGATGAACTTAAATTTTACAAAAATACCAAAAGCGAAGGTCTGAAAAAAAGAACAAGCGAATATATAGATGCAATCAAAACAAAATTAAATTCGTGTATTTCAACAAACCTTTTCTCAAGCGCAAAAAGTTTAGATGTTACAAATATCAATAATGACATACCTTTAAACGCATTAGAAAATGCCGAGCAAATGAAAAGTTTAAATATCTATTTTGCAAAACTCAGAGAAAAAGGACATAATTACTATAAAATAGCCGAACAAAGAGCAAAAACGGACGCAAGGAGAGCAAGGATTACAAAAAGTCATGAAGCTGATTCCAAATTGCTGGCAGAAATCAAGAAAAATCTGGAAGAATCAATAGAATTTTTCAATAAAAACAAATATTTTAAAAACTTACCAGATATTTACCCAAAAACAACAAAATCTGCTTAATTTATAATTCTGTAAGCCTTAGATGTTATATGCAATAAACTTGCACAGCTCGATAAGCATTTCCGGACAAATTCCGAGCAGAACTGTTATTATTGCGGAAGCCGCAACAACAAATTTCTGTGAAAAATTTGTTCTTAGTTTTTGTACAGAAGTATTTTTATCACATTCCTGAAATAGCGGAAGTAATATTTTGAGATAATAATAAAGAGCAATAACGGTAAGCAGCAATAAACCAAGTAAAAACGGCACAAATACAAGACCTGAGTTTGCTATTGCCGTAAACAGATAAATTTTTGCTATAAAACCTGATGTAATAGGGATTCCGGCAAGACCTATCAACAAAATTGCATACGAAATCGTAAATCCGTGATTTTTATGATAAAGACCGCTAAATGCACTGACATCAAAAGATTTATCATCTCCATACATATTAAGATAAGCAAAAACACCGATGTTCATAACGGCATAGCATATAAGATAAAAAATTACGGTTGAAAGATTATAAACAGACACCAGACTTGACGTTAAAAGAACGTAAGATGCATTTGCGGAAGCTGAACAGGCAAGAATTACCTTTACATTGTTTTCTCTTATCGCATAAGTGTTTGCCCACAAAGCAGTAATCAGGGAAATAACCGCAATCACAAATACAATTTCAAAACTGTTGCTTAGAGGGAAAACAAGAAGCCTGCATATAATACCAAACACCGCAAGTTTGGGTATTGTTGACAGGTACGCAAGAACAGTAGTTTCCGTACCCTTATAAACATCAATAACCCAGTTTGCAAACGGAAATACCGCAAGTTTCGCCCCCAGTCCCAAAATAATCATAATTGCCGAAACCGCATAAATAAACGAGGTCTCATTTTCCGTAATGTACTCATATATAGCGGAAAAATTGAGGCTTCCGGTTATTCCGTACAAGTATGATACTCCGAACAAGAAAATTCCGGTAGATACCGCAGATGTAATTAAATACTTAAATCCGGCTTCTTTGGGAAGGTAACCTTTTGATACCGATATTAAAAAATATGTCGAAAAACCCAAAAGCTCAACAGACACAAGCAAAGTGAGAAAATCGTTAGCTGAAACAATGTTCATTGCTGCAAAAATAGCTGTTAGCAGTATGGCAAAGAATGTGTAAGCGTGTCTTTTATGCCTTCTGACCAAATTCTTTGACAAAAGTGTTATTAAAAAACCGCAGGCAAGTATAACGAAATCAAACAACAAAGTATAACTGTCAGCCATTACAGAGTTCTTAAACCCAAAATACTGAGGCTCTGTCTGTACTGTCGACAGACATACAATTGCTCCAGAGATTCCTACTGCGGAGATTATTCTTGCATACCGATAAAACCGAGGAGAAAGAATCATGCTTAACACCAGAAGCAATATTATAAACCCTCCGAGAATAAAATGCGGTAATAAAATATTAAAAATATCGTTTATCATTTTTTCCTTTCTTAGTTAATCATCCCAAGTATTGAATTCGGGCATAAACCGAAAATAATCAATCCGCCAAGGAGTGAAGCAAGAACTAAAAATTCATGTACGGACAAGTCGTTAACCTTTAAATATTCATCTTTAACCGTACCGAAAAACCCTTTGTGCAGGAACTTCAGCATATAACAAGAGCTTAATATTAACAAAGGCAGCGAGAACAATGCCGAAAATCTTATGAATACGGATATATCAGAATTCATTGCACCGATTACAGTCAATACTTCACTTATGAACGGAGCAAACAAAGGTAAACCAATTGAAGCAAGAACTATTAAAACAGAAAATCCAAATAACCGTGGCATAACAGTTGCAACCCCCTGCAAAGTATTGATATCCCTGTCTTTAAATCTCAGGTAAACAATTCCTGCTATCATAAATAAGCCCGCCGTTACAAGTCCGTGAGATACCATATGAAATACTGATGCAGACAAACCTATCTGATTAACTGCGCATAATCCCAAAAGTATTAAACCCATATTGGAAATACTTGAGTAAGCAACAATACGTTTAATATCAGTCTGTGCATAGCTTACAAAAGCCGTATATATTATATTAATCAGCGCAAGCACCGCTAAAACAGGAGCAATAACCTTAAATGACTGCGGAAGCATTTCATAATTAAAACGATAAATACCGTATGCACCGGTTTTAAGCAAAACACCGGCAAGAACCATACTCACAGGCGTCTGAGCGTTTGTATGAGCATCCGGGAGCCAGGTGTGTAAAGGAATAATCGGAAGTTTTACTCCAAAACCGATTAAAAGGCATATTGCGATTAAGATTTGGATACCAAAAGGAATGGTAGAATCCGTAATATCAGCAAAACTTGCTGACAATATACCATTTGAAACAAAATTATAATAATGTATCAGCAGAATACCCAAAAGCATAAACATACTGCCGAAAAACGTGAACAATATAAATTTAACAGCTGACGTTTTGGCTTCTTCTTGATGTTCATAGTTTTCCATAAACTTTCCGCCGATAAGAAAATATGCAGGAACCATTTCCAGCTCCCAAAACAGGAAGAACAGGAACATATCACCTGCCGTGAATATACCTAAAATTGCACTCTCAAGAAGCATCAGCATTGAGTAATAAAATTTATGATTCTTCCGTATACTGAATTTACTTGAAACCGCTGCCATAAAGAAAATAAATGATGTCAGCGTAACAAGTATTATTGATACCGCATCTGTCCGCAAACTGAATTTAATCCCCATTGATTGTATCCAGTCCATTCCGAACAGATTAATACTTACGGCATAAGGAGTTGAAGAATTGAAAAATACGAGCATTAATACCGTATACAAAAAATGAAAACCAAATACCCCTTTTGAAAACCGCCTTAACACAACTTCATTTGAAGTAAAAAGCGGCGAAAGCACCAACAGTGATATCACCATTGGAAAGAATACTAAAAACGGTAACGATAATAATATGCTCATATATTTTCCTCTTTTTTAATCCTTTTTATCCGAATAATAATGTGTACCCGACTATAACGAGTGCTATAACTGCCGCAACCATAATAAAGGCATAAGCATTATAAGTCTGAACATTTCCGCTCTGCATAAGCATGTCACGCTTTGAAATCCATTTGAAAGCGCTGCTTACAAAACTTACGGATCCGTTCATAATATTTGTTTCTATCCAGTTTGTAATTTTTACAAACAGTTTTGAGATAAACAAAACCGGTTTGTAATTTGCCAAAATATCCGTATCCACAAAATTTAGCCCCTGAGATATTTTTGCATATAACGATGAAACTATATTATTGTAAAACTTTTCAAGTAATTTCGGTGTTTTATTAAATTTTTCCAGACAATTATTTCTTCCGAGAAGAAGCGCAAGAGCAGTACCGCCCGTTGCTGCCGCAAAAGGCTCTGCAAGGTGGTAAGTCCCGAGTATCATTAAATACAGTCCTGCATTTGCAAAGAACAAAATCAAATATGAAAACAGCTCAACATAATCGGTTTTTAAAGTAAGCTCGCTGTTTTGATACACCAGTATCGCAAATCTGGTAATGTAATAGGCAGAAACAAATCCTGTAAACAGAAGAACATAAGGTATCAGAGCATAAAACTCAAATGTTTTATACAGCATCTCTTTTGTTCCGATACCTGCAAATACAAGTCCGGCAAGACTTAAAACTGATATTACAAGCAGAATAAATGCTGGTTTTGACATACCCTTTTCTTTCGGAAGAAGTATGAATAACGCTGATTTTATGAATGCGTGAGCAATAAAAACAATCAAAGCGATTTTTATATTAACTGCACCGAGTGCCATAAACATCAAACCGTAATTTGCAGAAGTTGAATATGCAAGAATTTTTTTCGGGTGCGTTTCTATTGATGCCAGAACCGAACAAATTACCGCAGTTAACACCCCGATAACCAGAATAAATTTTGTCACAAGAGGATTCAGCGTAAAGAACGGCATCATTTTTATAATCAGGTATACACCTGCCGCAACCATTGTTGCCGAATGCAAGAGCGCACTGACAGGAGTTTTTGCCTCCATTGCATCCTGCAGCCAGGTATAAAACGGAAACTGTGCCGATTTAACCGCCGCCGCTATTATGAACAAACCGCATATCAGGCAGAATAACGGAGTTGAAGTATAAGCCATAAGAAGTGTTGAAGATGCATTCATATCTTCAAAACCAAGCGATACAAACGAATAATTCCCCGCATACGAAAACATATAATACGATGTTAAAATTATGCCTGCAAGTAATGCCGTATCACCTGCTCTGTTCATCAAAAATACTCTTTTTGATGCTTTTGATTTTACTTCATCTTTATAATCAAATCCTATAAGAAGATAGGACACTGCTCCGACAAGCTCCCAAAAAACATAAAACTGGAACAAATTCGGGCTGAATAAAAGAGATGCCATTGCAAAATTAAACAGGTTAAGATAAGCAAAAAACTTATAGCTTTTCTTTTCATCTTTCATATAAGAAAGCGAATATAACTGAACCGCAAAGCTTACTACGTAAAGCACCAGCGCCATTATTAATGACAGCTTATCAATGCTTAAGCCAAACGGGATTGTAAACTCTTTTATATTTATAAACGGAGTAGTTTTTTCCACTGCTTCATTCAAATTAAGAAGTGAAAAAGAACACGCAGCGACACCAAGAAGAGAAGATAACAGCGTCAGAATATAAATAATCCCTCTGTTTACGTAAACGGAGAAAAACCTTCCGCACATTATGATTAAGAAAATCCATAACGGGAGAAGAATTATTAATGATATGTTATCTAAAATTAAGCTTTCCATTTATTTCCTTTTATAATTCAGTATAACTTTCAATATTTTCACTCTCTTTTTTCCTGAACATAAGATAGAAAAGATAAAGAGCAACCGCAAGTTCTGCTGCCCCAAGCGCCGTATAGAACAGTACAAGAACAAATCCGTCAAACTTATCATTTCCGCAATATGCCGCAAAGGTAATAAAATTAATATTTATACCCGTAAGCATAATCTCTATTGCAATAAGCAGTTTAATAACATTTTTCACAAGAACCGAACCGATTACACCGATCAGGAATAAAATTAAACCTATAAACAAATAATGATACATCGTTATTTCCATTAAGATTTACCCCCCTTAATCCTAAATAAAGTAAATCCGGCTATGACTATCGTCAGGAGAAGCGACAAGAGTTCAAAAGCCCAGACGTAATCAATATATATTCCTCTTGCAAATTCAGAGATTACATCGTACGAATTAAACGGCACAAGCTCCATAACATGGAACGAATCAGGAAGCATAACAAGCGATACAAATGCCATAATAAATAAAGCGCAGGCAAAGAATATTATCATAGGCAGAATAGATTCTTTGCGGCTTTTAGCCTTGCCTGTTGTGAACATTATTGAAAGACCTATTATAACAGGAATTGCCAACCCGTATATTGCAGCCTGTATTATCGCGTTATATTCGCTTCCTAATATATAGAAGAATATTGATGCCGAGAAAAATACCATTACCGCGCAAAGAAGTGAATAAATGATATTTTTCAAAAACACTGATAAAAGCGCAAAACCTATTATCAGAAAAGAAGCGATATAAAACACAACCGGATTGTTAATCATTTTCACTTCCTCCTTTGTACGTCAGCTTCAGCTCGCTCTTATCAGCCGTGCCAAGCTCAAAATTCTGGCCCAAAGTTATTGCACTATGCGGACAGTAATACATACAGTTTCCGCAGAAAATACATTTATTCAAATCAAACGTATAAGAAATAACTTTTCCGTTCTCATCTTTTTCGTAGTTAATTGCACCCGAAGGGCATACTTTTTTGCATACACCGCAGCCGACACAACCGTTTTCACCGATTTTTACAGATGGCTTACCCCTGAATGCATCTGACTGAAAACGCTTTTTCTCAGGGTATTCAAGCGTAACAGGGCGCATAAATAAATGTTTTAATACCGTAAATAATCCTTCTAAGAGA
Organism: uncultured bacterium; assembly: GCA_902763805.1. GTDB lineage: Bacteria > Cyanobacteriota > Vampirovibrionia > Gastranaerophilales > Gastranaerophilaceae > CAG-196. Next base: position 304,990 of record CACWTN010000005.1, read on the forward strand.
GCCCGCACATTGCACCTCCCGTCAGATATTTCAAGATAACAACTATAAACAGATTTAATATAGACAGCGGTAAAAGGTACACCCACGAAAACTTCAGCAAATCAAACGATGCAAGTCTGGGAAGTGTTGCACGTATCCATATTATAACAAATATTATTAAAGATGCTTTTAAAATAAGCCAGAATGCCTGCTCAAAATAAACCATAACCGAAGCAAGAACAGTATCACCCCAGATAATATGGCTCAGATATGCTCCAAACGGTGATAAATAACCGCCAAGAAACATTATAGAAAGGAATAAAGCGTTTGCAAAAAGAAGTCCGTATTCACTCAGATAAAACATTGCAAATCTCATGCCGGAATATTCCGTATTATACCCGCAGATAAGTTCGCTTTCCGCTTCAGGAAGGTCAAAAGGACATCTGTTCAGCTCTGCAAGAACACATATAAACATAATCACAAAACCTATAAAACAAGGAAAACAGAACCAGCCCAATGCTCCCAGCCTTGAATATTGCGCAAAAATTATCCCTGTCATGTTCATTGAAGACGCAAGAGTTACAACTGACAGAACAACAAATGTTATCGGAACTTCGTAGCTTAAAACCTGCGCAATTGCTCTTGCTGCACCCATCAGGGAGTATTTGTTATTACTTGCCCAGCCGCCTAAAAATACACTTAAAATCGGGAACGCTACAAGAATAAGATACAAAATTACGTTCGTTGCCGTGTTTACAAAAGTAAACTCGGAACTGTACGGAATTATTCCGATAACAGTCATTACGGGAATAAATACAAGTATAGGAGCAAGATTAAACAAAAATCTGTCTGCTTTATCGGGAGTGACATTTTCTTTAATCAGCAGTTTAAATGCATCCGCAAGCGTCTGGAGCAATCCCCATAACCCGACTCTGTTAGGGCCTTTTCTGTGCGTAAGCCAGCCTAACAATTTTCTTTCCGCAAGCACTAATGCCAAAACAACAACCAAAAAGGCTGCCGCAGCAATACAAAACGGAATTACATAGTAAGTAATATTCCCGAAAAGTTCAGGGATTCCGTGTTCTGCCAAAAATTCCATATACAAATGATAGAGGTAGTTCATTATTTATCCACCTCCGGTAAAATTATGTCAAGAGAACCTGCAATAGCTATAGCGTCATTCAGGTATTCACCGACAAGAAGTCTTCTCAGCAGATTAACGGCATAATAAGAACCTGTACGCCATTTAAGCCTGTATGGTTTATCCATGCCGGTTGATTTTATATAAAGAGATGCCAAACCTCTCGGAGCTTCTATTTCACTGTAATATTCGCCTTCAGGAAGTTTTAAAGTCAACGGATTAATGAGTTTTTGCCTGAGAGGCTCACTGTCTTTTAAAATATTTACCCCCTGTTCAACTATTTTCAAGCTTTCCCTAAGTTCTAATACCCTTGCTTTATACCTTGCCCACGCATCTTTTCCGTCAAGTACAACGGGAGTGAACTCAAAGCCTTCATACAACTTATCAGTCTTTCTCAGGTCATATTCAACACCCGAAGCCCTCAGATTAACACCCGTTATAGAGTTATTAAAAGCTGTTTCGGGTTCCAGTATCCCTTTACCCCTTGTTCTTGTCAAAAATATAGGGTTATCAGTAATTATTTTTTCGTAATCTTCAATTTTCTTCGGTAAAACTTTAATAATTTCTTCGATATCCTCAAGATAATCAATATCTTTGCGAACACCGCCAAACACAAAATAATTGTACATCATTCTCTGCCCGGTAAGTTTTTCAAAATATCTCAATATCATCTCACGCTCTCTCATAGCATAGAAAAACGGTGACAAAGCACCCAAATCCATAAGAAAAGCACCTATCCAGAGAAGGTGAGAGGAAATACGGTTAAGTTCAAGAAGAACAACTCTAATTGTACGAACCCTTTGAGATAAAGAAATATCCAGCGCTTTTTCAACCGTTTTGCAAAAAAGCTCGGAATAGAAACAACCTGCAAGATAATCAATCCTGTCAACCGTCGGAAGATACTGAACATAAGTCATCCCTTCCGCCATTTTTTCCATTCCCCTGTGGAGATAGCCGATATCAGGCTCACAGGATAATATTTTTTCTCCTTCAAGCTCTAATATTAACCTCAAAACCCCGTGAGTTGACGGATGCTGAGGTCCCAGATTTAATTTAAGCGTTGCTGCGGTCGTTTTCATTCCAAGCTAACCTCGTATCATCCTGTACATAATCTTTGCGGAGTGGGTATCCTTTCCAGTTTTCAGGCATATAAAGACGTTTCAGATTTTCATTTCCCGTAAAATTAATACCAAACAGGTCATAAATTTCATTTTCATCAGCTTTTGCCGAATCAAACAAATCCGAAACACTCTCCGCTTCGTTCTGAACTTTTATTGATATAACAACATTTTCTCCGTCATCAACAGAAAAAAGATTATACAAAAGTTCAACGTCTTCCCCTAAATCAATTGCCGTAATTGATTTAAGCAGATTTAAACCATAGTTGTTTTTTAAAAACTCTATTACATAATGCAAATCGTTTTTAATACAAATTTTATTCTCTTGCAGCTCGCACCCGTCAACTATTTTCTTCAGTTCATCAATATTCATGACTTCACCTCCGTCAACAGTTCACCGTTTTGCATAAGTTTTGAAGAATGAGAGTTAACAAACTCTTTTCTTTTTGACACCGATTCCGTTTTAACTATTTTTTTCTGAAGTTTTCTTACCGCATCAATTAAAGCTTCAGGCTTTGGCGGACACATAGGAAGGTACACGTCAACAGGGATAATTTTGTCTATTCCCCTGACCACCGAATACGAATGGTCACAAAACATTCCTCCTCCGCAGGTGCAGGCACCCATTGCTATTACATATTTGGGTTCTGCCATCTGCTCATAAAGTCTTAACAAAACAGGCGCCATTTTGTGCGTTATCGTACCTGCACAAATAAGCAAATCAGCCTGTCTTGGAGAGCCTCTGAACACTTCAGAACCGAACCTTGCGATATCATTGTCTGAGGCTACCGTATGCATCATTTCTATACCGCAGCAAGAAGTTGCAAACGTAAGAGGCCAAAGAGAGTTTGCCCTTGCATTATTCAAAACCCAGTCTATTGAAGTGACAAAAAATCCCATTATATCCACCTCAACAATTTTTTATTTACAGCAAGAAACAAACCGATTAAAAGCATTGATATAAAAACAAATGCCTCTATTATTGCAAACAGACCAAGCGCATTAACAAAAACCGCGAACGGATAAAGAAATATTGTTTCAATATCAAAAATTAAAAACATAATTGCATAGTTAAAATATTTGATATCAAATCTTACTCTTGCATCATTGGTCGGATTTATTCCGCACTCATAAGTCGAATTTTTTACGGCAGAGTCCTTTTTATACTGACATATAAACCCTGCAATGACCATTGCTGCTGCAAATAAAGCCGATAGTATTATAAAAATTGCTAAACAAACAAGCTCTTTCAACAGAAAATTCCTCTTAAAAATATTTTACTTTAAAATAATCTGATATAATAGTTATTATTATAGAATGTTAAGACGAATTATATTGTACAAATGATTAGAGTTTTATTAATACCTTTAATACTGTGTTTCACTCTGATTCCGTCATATTCGGCAATAAAAGGAGGAGTGGATTACAGAATACCTATAGACTATACAAATCTTAATCAAAACGATCTTCAGGCAGAAGCAGAGTTTTATTACGATAAAGCGGTAAAGTCGGGCAAACTTGATAATGATATGACGCAAGCTATGAATTTATATTCAATACTTTCCAATGCATATCCCGATAATATAATTTATGCCCTTAAACTCGGCAGGCTGTATGAAACCATAGGGAAAGACCGCTATGCAAAAGGTCAGTATTACCGTGGTATGGGCATAAATCAGACAAGACCTGAGCCTTATTATTATCTCGGAAGTTATTTCTATAAAAAAGAACAACCGAGAAAGGCTCTTAAATACTACAACAAGGCGTACGAATACGGTTACTCTAATCACTATCAGATGTTAAAAGATATGGGAAATATTTATCAAAAACTCGGTGATACCGAAAAATCGCTTCAATACTTTCAGTGCGCTTATTCTTTAAATCCCGACGAAGATTTGGACAAGACCATAAAAGAGATTAAAAATGCCGATTGCGTAAACAAAGAGTATTACAGAAAGTAATATATTTGAACCTTTTACGCTCCTGTGAGCAGCATAGTTGATTTACACGCCAAAATATATTATTACGCATAAGTTATCTATTGCTATACCATGTTTGTGTTACGATATTCTTAAGAAAAACTGATATAAAAAGAGAGAATTTTTATAAAGAAAGGAAATTACCATGAAAAAATCAATCAAAGATTTAGGTGACATCAGAGGTAAAAGAGCTCTCGTAAGAGTTGATATCAACGTACCTTTGGATGAAAACAAAAATGTTACTGACGATACCCGTATTCAGGCTATCGTTCCTACGGTTACTTACTTAAAAGAAAGAGGAGCTAAAATTATTCTTATGGCTCACCTTGGCAGACCAAAAGGAGAAAAAAATCCTGAGTTCACTTTAGCACCTGTTGCAAAATACATGGCTAAAGTTTTCGGCGAAGAAATCGTATTTATTCCTTCTGTTGAAGAAGCAGCACCTTTTGTTGAAAAACTTGCTGACGGTCAAATCGCTTTACTTGAAAATATTCGTTACTACAAAGCTGAAGAAGCTAAAGATGACGACATGACATTTGCAGAAGAACTTGCAAAACTCGGTGACTTCTATGTAAACGACGCATTCGGCGCAGCTCACAGAAACCACACTTCAACTGCTAAATTGGCTAAAATCGTTAAACCTGCTGTTTCAGGTTTACTGATGGAAAAAGAAATCAGATGCTTATCACAGGCTCTTGATAATCCTACAAGACCTTTCACTGCAATCGTCGGCGGAGCTAAGGTTTCTTCTAAAATCGGCGTTCTGGAAAACCTTTTAGACAAGGTTGATAACATGATTATCGGCGGCGGCATGGCTTATACTTTCGTTAAAGCTAATGGCGGTAAAATCGGTAACTCTATTTGCGAAGACGACCAAATAGAAACAGCTAAAGCTATCGAAGCTAAAGCTGCAGCTAAAGGTGTTAAACTCGTTATGGCAACCGACGTTCTTGTTACTGACGATTTCTCAGGAAACGGCACTAACAAGTTTGTTAAAATTAACGAAATTCCTGACGGTTTTGAAGGCGTTGACGCAGGCGAAGAATCAAGAAAAGCTTTCGCTGAAGTTATTAAATCTTCAAAAACAATTCTTATGAACGGCCCTGTTGGCGCATTTGAAAACCCGAAATTCGCAGAAGGTACAAAAGCAGTTCTTGCAGCTGTTGTTGAAGCAACCAAAAACGGTGCAACTTCTGTTATCGGCGGCGGCGACTCTGTAAGCGCAGCTAAGAAATTCTTCAAAGCTGAAGACTTCACTCACGTATCAACAGGCGGCGGTGCTTCACTTGAATTTATTGAAGGTAAAGTACTTCCTGGCGTAGCTGCTTTAGACGATAAGTAGAAAGAAGCATAAATTCTGAAATAATGGCGGTTTTGCAATATGCAAAACCGCCATTTTATATACTAAACCACACATAAAACGCCCGTCTTAACCGTACGAAAGAAGTTTATATTTAGCAGTTTCGGCTTTCTGCTAGCAGCAAACTTCACTAAGTCTTGCCATTATTTTATCGGTAATTACTTTGATATATTCCTTATCAACCATACCGTTAATAATACAATCTGCAATTCCGTAAGTTGGTCTTATGTATTTTTGCGCTGTGGCATTAACGTCCTTAAATTGTAAATCAGCGGCTTCACCTGTTTTGCCTCTGGAAACAGCACGTTTGTACCAGCGTTCTTTTATAACATCAATCGGAGTAAACACATATACTTTCACGTCCATAATATCACGGACTTCTTCATTCAGGACATACAAACCTTCTGTCAGAATTACTTTAGCCGGTTTTTTAATATCTCCGTCCGGATGCGATTCACAAGTTACAAAATCATATCTCGGAGATTGAACCGTTTCACCGTTTTTAAGTCCTTCAAGGTGTTTTCTCATAAGAGCAAGGTCGATAACATCAGGAGTGTCAAAGCTAAAACCTGTCTTAAACAAAGCGTCATAGCTTCCTGCTTCACGGAGTTCTTTTGAAGTATCTTTGTAATAATCATCCTGACGAATTACCGTATAAATACCTTCTTTTTTCTCACGTACAACAGCTTCAATTGTATTATCAACAAAAACTGTCTTGCCTGATGCGCTTTCGCCCGTAATCCCGATTAAGAAAGTTTTTTTCTTTTCCTGCACAACCTTGCGTGCAATATTCATAATAAAATCATCAGCAACTCTCAAAAACAGAGGTTGTTCTTCTTTTTTGTCTTCTTCCAGGATAGCTTTCAGGGTGTCAACTATGTTGGATATCAGTTCCATATCCAGTCTGCTAGAATAAAAATTGTAATTAGTCAGTTCCAAGTCCATTATTGCTTCCATAGTTTTCCCTGCTATTTTTTATTTCGCTGATGCAAATTCGTAGGGGTTATGTTCTCGACACACTCCATTGAACATTGTATCGTGAAAAGTCAGGTTTGTGTATATTTTGTAACGAAATGTTTAGTTGAATAAATTATTTATATTCCTGACCAATCCAATAATTAATATATTCGTCAATACTATCTTCGTCTTTCATGTCTGACATTCTGAAAAACCTTGTTTTGTCACCATATATATTAAAGTTATTTTCTTCTTTTTCTCTGTCGCTCATATTGTCATACAATTTTTTTACTACTTCAATTGCCCTCTTTTCACAGGCAATTTCCTGTTTATTGTTGTATTCTGTTTTGTGCAAAACTCCGTGAGTAACTTCATGCATAATTATTTTAATAAAACCGTAAACATTATCTGCAGTATTATAATCATTTGTATTAAACCAAATTTTATCCTTTGATGAATCATATCTGGCAGCACCTTCCTTTATTGATTCATAATCTATTGATTCAATGTATCTTACCTCCTCTGCGCTCAATCCCAGATATACAGCCTTTTCTAATAAAATACTTTTAGCTTCTTCTACTTTTGCCTTATATATCTCAATTTCAGCATCCGTCCTGTGACTTTTGACATGCTGTATTTGAGATAAATTTTCATCTTTTTTAACACCGGCAAGATTATTTATAAAAGAAGTTAAAGCTCCTGAAAAATTTGAAAGCTCTTTTTGTATAAGCATTTGAAACGCAGGAACTTCATCGTCGGTTAGCAGACCGTCAGCAGTTTTTTCTCCTTTTTCATTACAGGTATCGCATCTGGTAAAAATGGAGTTTATCTGAGCAATATCTTCTTTTGACAGCTCGGTATTATTGGTCTGCAGATACGATGTAAGCATTTTTAAATCAAATTTTATACTTGGCATATTTTTACTATCGGTACAATTTATAAAAACTTTAACAAAAAATAAAAATTTTTAAGAATTTGTAACAATGCACAGATTTTATATTCTTCCTTATTTTTTAAAGAATCTGCCTCTTTAATATTTATCCCTTTTGTGTTACGATTTTTTAGCTATTATATTTTGGTTGAGAGGAAGGAGATTTATAAATGGCACAACGTATAGGTGTTGATGTTGGCGGAACTAACATTAAAATTGCTCTTGTGAGCGACAAAGGTAAAATTATTTACTCAAATTCAATCCCGACAAGGGCTGAAATGGGTTATGAATATACGATTAACAGCATGAAAGATGCGATAAGAGATTTACTTAAAGAAACAAAAATGAAAGCATCTGACATAGAAGCAGTAGGTTTCGGTTTCCCCGGACAAATCGATTGCAAAAAAGGTATCGTAAGACTTGCACCGAACATCCCGGGTTGGGTTAATGTACCTATAGCAAGCATTATTGAAAAAGAATTTGGAATTCAGACCCGTGTTGATAACGATGTAAGAACAGCAACACTAGGTGAACTCAATTACGGTGCGGGTGTAGGTTGTGAAAACCTTGTCTGTATAACAGTCGGAACAGGAATAGGTTCAGGTCTTGTTATTAATGGCAAATTGGTAAGAGGCGCAAATAACGCTGCAGGCGAACTCGGACATATTAAACTTAATATGCAGGGCGGACCGCTTTGCGGCTGCGGAGACAGAGGTTGTCTTGAAGCATACGCATCAGGTCCTTCAATTGTGGCTTTGGCAGAAGAATACATCAGAGGCGGAAAGTCAACAAAATACAGAGAGCTTGCTAACCCTGATATCACACCGTATATTGTTGCAGTTGCGGCAAAAGAAGGCGACCCTGTTGCACGTCAAATATTCAGAATAATGGGTGAATATATTGGAATGGGTTTAGTCAGTGTTGTTAACCTTCTTAACCCGGAAAAAATCATAATCGGCGGCGGTGTGGCAGATGCAGGCGACATTCTTTTTGACCCGATTAAAGAAACTATTGCAAAACGAGCAATGACTATTCAGAAGGAAGTTGAAATTGTTCCTGCACAGCTCGGTAATACCGCAGGCGTAATCGGCGCAAGCCTGCTGATTAAGTCATAAAATATATGAACATTTATAAAAAACGGCGCAAATGGTAAAACCATTTGCGCCGTTTTTAAAGATTTTATATTTCCCCCTACAAAATTTCCATTACAGGGTCAGAGTTTTTAAGTTCAGGTATCTCGTTCAGACAAGGAAATTCAAACTCTTTCGGAGCTTTAAGCACATTTGTTTCATTTTCGGGAAGTTTCAGTGCCTTCTGTTTTTTAACTTTTGCTATAGCCGGGTCAGGATTTTTCTTCTGGTTATTATAGTCCTGCATAATCACATTAACAAATCTTTTCGTTTCCGCATACGGAGGAACCGTACAGCCATGACGCTTAACATTACCGGGGCCTGCGTTATATGCAGCAAGAGCAAGCTCTGTTGAACCGAACATTTTGTACATCATCTTGTAATACGTAAGACCTGCTTTAATATTATCACTCAGATAATAAGGATTATACCCCAGCCTTTTTGCTGTTGAAGGCAAAAGCTGGAACACACCGACAGCACCATGCGGACTGCGAAGTTCGTGTCTGAAGCCCGACTCTTTCTTTGCAATACTTAGAGCGAGTGCCGGATCAATATTCATTTCTAATGATTGCTTAACAATAGTTTCCTTAACAATATCTTCGGAAACATTGGCAGCTTGCACACTTGCGCACAGCATGACTGACAATGCAATAGTAGCTAAGACTGTCTTTCTTATCATTGAAATCCTCTTTATATCTCGTAAATTGAATTCTGTGTAACTACTGAGAAAATCCTCCTTACGGTTTCACTATGTTCTCGATTGGTTCCCATAAAAGCGTCTTTCCTAAATTCTTTTCACCCAATTGACTTAAGAACTTGTTAGGCGACTATCTTGAATATTCCCCGCTCTCCGATTTGGATAAATAATTATACAGAAAATATGTCATGGGTATACTACAACAAAAGAAATAAAATTTCAAGCTTTTTGTTGTAATTGTTACACTTGTTAAAAGAAAATAAGACTTTTGTACAGTATACTTTAGGGTAAAATTTTCTATACTATACTGAATTTTCTGTTTATAAGCTGATGCTTATCATTCATAAAATCCATTTCCGATACAAAAAGTTTTACCGTTTTATCCAAATCCATACAGGTTAAAATTGCAAAAATATCGGAACTGATATTAAAAAGACTTATCCCTTTATGCTGCCTGATTTCTTCAATAAAATCAATTGTGCAGTCTTGCACCAAAGACATATCAAGTGCTGTTTTGATATCAGAAGCATTTAATTCTTCGCTGAGCCTCTGAGTTTCCCAATCTGTCAGCTTTGGGCTGAGCGGAGTAATTATTCGGCAGTTATCTTTCAAATGTATTTCCATACTTTTATTCTATGTTATATTTACTTCCGAAATAATTATCCGAAGTTATAAAAAAACTCTAACTAAAGTTGGAAAGAGAAATTTTATACACCAAAATATATAATTTAATGCAATAATCTTTTTGTTATATAATATTTATAACTGAATAAACACTAGTGAAAAGGATTTTTATTATGCTAAAAGGAAATGAGATAAGAAAGTTATTTTTGGATTATTTTGAGAAAAAACGTCAGCATACGGTTGTAGAGAGTTCAAGTCTTGTACCTGACAACCCGACGGTACTTTTGACAACAGCGGGCATGTTACAGTTTTTACCTATATTTTTGAACATTCAGCCTTGCCCGTATGAACCCGCAAGAGCAACTTCCTGTCAGAAATGCGCCCGTGCAGGCGGAAAAGATTCCGATATCGAAAACGTCGGAAGAACTCCAAGACACCATACTTTCTTTGAAATGTTAGGCAATTTCTCTTTTGGCGATTATTATAAAAAAGAAGTTATTCCGTGGGCATGGGAGTTTGTAACAGAAGTTCTAAAGCTTGATAAAGACAGACTCTGGATAACTATTTTTGAAACAGATGATGAAGCATACGAAATCTGGAGAAGTATTGGTGTTCCTGCGGAACGTATCATAAGAAAAGGCAAAAAAGATAATTTCTGGGGTCCTCCGGGGGCATCAGGCTCATGCGGACCTTGTTCTGAAATTCACTACGATTTGGGCGAAGAATACTCATGCGGACACCCGAACTGCGGTATCGATACCTGCGAATGTGACAGATGGGTTGAAATCTGGAATTTGGTATTCACAGAGCTGTTCCAGGATGAAGAAGGAAACCAGTCACCTTTAGAAAAGAAAAACGTTGATACAGGAATGGGCTTAGAACGTATAACAATGGTTTGTCAGGGAGTTGCCTCAACGTTTGAAACAGACCTTCTCAGACCGATTCTGGACAAAGTTTCCGAAATGAGCGGAGTTCCTTACAAAAAATCAGAAAAAACAGATATTTCACTCAGAATAATTACAGACCACGCAAGATGCGTTTCTTTCTTAATCTCTGACGGAGTTATCCCCGGAAATGAAGGAAGAAGTTACGTTTTAAGAATGATTTTAAGACGTGCTTTAAGACATGGCAAGATTCTGGGAATGGAACTTCCGTTCCTGCACAAGCTTGTTGACGTGGTTATTGAAAACTACGGCGAAGCTTATCCTGAGCTCATTAAGAATAAAGAAAAAATCAAAGACACTATCCGCAAGGAAGAAGAAAGATTTAACAAAACTCTGGACAGAGGATACAAACTTCTTGAAGAGTTTATAACGGAAAAGAAAGATATCGACGGCGAAAGCGCATTCAAGCTCTATGACACATACGGTTTCCCGCTTGAACTTACAAAAGAAATTGCGGAAGAAAACGGTTTGAAGGTTGATGAAGACGGTTATAAAGTTGCAATGCAGGAGCAAAAAGACAGAGCAAAAGCTGCAACGGCTAAAATTTCAGTAACAGGCGATATGAAATATGCTTCACTGGAAAGAGAAGTCGGCTCAACAGAGTTTGTAGGATACACGGATAATACATCAAAATCAAAAATTCTCGGACAAATTGAAGGCGAAGGATACGTTGATGTTGTATTAGACAAAACTCCGTTCTACGCTGAATGCGGCGGTCAGGTCGGTGACAGCGGTATTATTGAAAACAATGAGCTTAAACTTGAAGTCCTGACAACATTCAAGGTTAATGACCTGTACGTTCACAGGTGCAAAGTTCTCACAGGCGACATTGAAATCGGTGCGGAGGTAAATGCCATTATAGACCTTGGCAGACGTGAAGAAATCAGGGTTCACCACACATCAGCTCACTTACTGCAGTCAGCCTTAATTCACGTTGTAGGTGATGAAGTTAAACAGGCAGGTTCTTATGTTGATGACGAAAGAATGAGATTTGACTTTACTTTCTCAAGAGCAATGACTCCTGACGAAATTGCTAAAACCGAAAACCTTATGAACAAATGGATTGGTGAAGGTTATAAAGTTGAAACAAAAGTTATGGGCATTGAAGAAGCTAAGCTCACAGGTGCAACCGCACTGTTCGGTGAAAAATACGGTGACGAAGTAAGAGTTGTTTCTATAGTTAAAGATAATGAGTGCATTTCTAAAGAGTTCTGCGCAGGTACTCACGCAAGAGAACTGAAAGACTTAAGACTCGTTAAAATAGTTTCCGAAGGCGCTATTGCAGCAGGAACAAGACGTATAGAAGTATTTGTCGGTAATGCCGCAATAAAATACCTGAATGCAAAATCTGCTGAGATAGATAAGCTCGCTTCAAAATTCAAACTTCACTTTGACGAAGTAAACGAAAGAGTTGATAAAATTCAGGAAGAAAACAGAGAGCTTCAGAAAGAGCTTACACAGGTTAAAGCAGAAGCTGCACGTTCAAAATTCGGCTCATTCATCTCTAAAGCTGAAGATATAAAAGGCGGAAAACTATTTATTTCCAAAATAGAAGATATCGATGCAGATGCAGTTAAAGCCGGAATGGAAATGATGGCATCAAAACTCGGCGAAAGTATTATTGTTCTGGCAAGTCCCCGTATGGTAATTGTTAAAGTTTCTGACGGATTTGTTAAGGCGGGAGTTAATGCAGGCAAAATCGTCGGCGAAATTGCAAGAGCTACAGGTGCTAACGGAGGCGGCAGACCAAACTTTGCACAGGGCGGTGTTAAAGACGCTTCTAAGCTTGATGAAGTTTTATCAAAAATTGAAACAGAGCTAAAAGGTTAAATTTATGGAGCTCTTTGAAGAAACAGTCAAAATAAGATACTCTGAAATGGACTGCGATTTGGTGCTGAAACCCGGTGCTATGCTCCAGTTTTTGCAGGATTTGGCAAGTGATAACGCAGAACAGTTGGGTTTTGGTTATTCATATATAGTCAAGCATAATCTTGCGTGGTTTTTGCTTAAATACCGTTTGGAATTCGATGATTACCCCGAAGGGATTTATGATTTAACCATAAAAACCGAGCCCAGAGGATACAATAAAATGTTTGCATACCGTGATTTCTATATCTCGCACAACGGCAGACAAATCGGCAGAGCAGCCAGCACATGGACTCTTGTAGATTTAACAACAAAATCAATGGCAAGCGCAGCTGATGTTTTATCCGGCAACAAGTTTATGGTTCAGCATGAAAAACGTGAAAATGATTTGAATTACGGCAAAATCAGATTACCCGAAAAATTTGATGTAGAAAAAACTTTTGAAGTCAGATTTGACGACCTTGATGTTAACAAGCACGTCAACAACGCAAACTATATTGTTTGGGCAATTGAGCCTCTTGACTTTGAGTTCCGCCGTTCTCACAAACTAAAAATCGTTGATATGATGTTCAAAAAAGAGATTGCATACGGACATAAAGTCCTTTCAGAAGTCGCAATAAACGAAAACAATACCGTTCACGCAGTTAAGAATGCCGAAACAGGCGAAGAACTCTTTATTATGAACGCAGAATGGATTAATAAATAAATATATTTATAAAAAAAACGGCGGTCTTTATGACCGCCGTTTTTCATAACCCCATAATCTATAGTTTAATTAATTCTCTGACTTCTTTCCTCTTAACCTTTCTTGTAGTAGTCTTAGGAAGTTCGTCTTTAGAGATAACAATATTTGTCGGACGTTTGTACTGAGCAAGTCTTTCAGACAATGTCTTAACTTCAACTCTAATCATACGTTCGATATCTTCTTCCGAGTAGCTGCTATACATTTCAGACTTCGGAACTATTACGGCAGTAACTTCTTCAGTACCGTCTTTAGCACCGAATGTTCTTGATGTACCCAGTACACAAACTTCTGCAACGTAATTGCTCTTTTCCAATACAGCCTCGACTTCTTCAGGAAATACCTTTTTACCGCCGTTAAGAACAATCATATTCTTAATTCTGCCTGTTATATACAGATGGTTTGTATTGTCTAATCTTGCGATATCACCTGTATGCAGCCAACCTTCTTCATCAATAACTTCTGCAGTCATTTCAGGCTGATTGTGATATCCCTTCATTACGGAAGGACCTCTTAACAGAAGTTCGCCTGTAGCTTTATCAATTTTTGCTTCATAATTTTTAAGCGGTCTGCCTACGCAAGCCATATCGTAGCGTTTGTCTGTATTAACACAAACAACAGGGCTGGTTTCAGAAAGTCCGTAACCCTGATAAACTTTTATACCGATTCTTTCAAAGAAGTTTCCGACATCCAAATCCAGAGGAGCCCCTCCTGCTATACAGCCAAAGAACTTACCGCCAAAGTTGTCGTGTATTCTTTTGAATAATATTCTTTTAATCTTATAAGAAGGAATAAATTTTGCAGCATGATACATTCCTTTGAATATCAATTGAGCAATTTTTGGTGCACTCTTGAGTTCTTTTTCGATACCTGCTTTTAAGAGTTTTAAGAACGCAGGAACAACAATCATAAACTCAACGCCTTTTTCCTTCATAATATCGGTAATATCTTTCGGTTTTAAGCTTGTAGTGTAGTAAACCGTATGACCGTAGTTAAGGAACATTGAGAACCCTACTGTCATTTCAAACAGGTGGTTCATCGGAAGAATAGAGAGCATTGTAATCTTTCTTCCGTCAGGCAAAATCTCGTTAATCGGATCTGTTAAACATTCAAGCTGAGCGTTTACGTTCTTGTAAGAGATTTCAACACCTTTTGGTGCGCCTGTTGTACCTGATGTATAAATGATTAAAGCTGTAGATTTGGAACTTCTTTGTCTCCATTTTGCATTGTATTCTTCAGGAAGAGCATAAATACTTGTAACATCAGAGTTATAAAATACTTCATCAACAAGTAAAATATGTTTAATTGAAGGAATAGCTTTCTGCAATTTCAGAGCCGTATCCAGATAATGCTGAGAAACAAACATAACCGTCGGAAGACAGTCTGAAAGAATGTTTGTAAGTTCATATTCTGACAGCTTAATATCCAAAGGAATAGTTACACAGCCCGTAAGAGTTGATGCAAAAACGCATGCTCCGTATTCAGGCTTTGATTCTGAAAGAATAGCAATTCCTTCACCTTTTTTGATATCAAGCGTTTCAATTAAATATTTTGCTATTTTTCTTGAAAATAAACCAAGACCTTTATATGTAAACTCTTTCCAGCCATAACGACCTCTTATACCAAGAGCTATACGGTTTTCATAGTCTGCGGTTTTGTTTTCAATGTGAGATAAAATTCCGCTGCTTCTGAGTTCTTTCTTTTCCCCACGCATAAATTTTCTACTCCTTAATTCTCCAAAGTCTTAACACACTAAAATATAGCACTATTTTACAACCAAAATGCTTAAAAAGCAAGCGAGGGTAAGAGTTTAGGGTAAAATTTTATATTTTTTATAAAATTTTGTTATAATAATACCAAAAAGGGAGTGTGTATGATTAATAAAATCAACAGAATAATCAATGAATACAAAGCTTTTAGTCAGGTTAAAGCATTAGCTGTCGGCGGTTCGTTTGCCGCCAAAACATCGGATAAAATGTCTGATATAGATTTGTATGTCTTTGTTGATAAAGCAATCCCTTTAAATGACAGAGAAAATCTTATTAAAAAATATTCAACCAAATATGAAGCCGGCGGAGAGTATTTCGGCTCTGGCGATGAGTTTCTTGCGGACAGTATCGGGCGGCAGTTTGACGTAATGTTCTGGGACACAGACTGGTTTGAAAACACTGTTAAGAATGTATGGGAAAAACATTATCCGTCAAACGGATATACAACATGCTTTTTGTACACGCTCAAAAATTTTGAAATTAAGCATGACCCGTCAGGATGGCTAAAAAATTTGCAGGATAAATTAAAAACACCGTACCCGAATGAACTTCAGAACAATATTATTAAAAGAAATATGATGCTTATGAAAGACAAACCTTTTGCATCATATTTTGAACAAATAGAAAAGGCTGTTAAGCGCAATGACGAAAACAGCGTTCACCACAGGATTTCTGCTTTTATGGCAAGTTATTTTGATGTAATTTTTGCAAAAAACAAACTTCTTCACCCCGGAGAAAAACGTCTGGTTTCGTTTGCTCTGGATAACTGTAAAATTTTACCGCAGGATTTTGAAAAGAATATTTCCAAACTATACAATGGGTTAAACATCAATAAACTTGAAGTTTTAAGCGTAATGGTTGAAAATTTGAGAAAAATTCTATAAGAGGCATCCCTTAAAATAATTGACATGGTCATGTTTTAATCATAGAATCTTATTAAGGGGCAGGTGAGGGGTAGTTTTTTAATATCAACCTCAGATTTAGGATAGTTGTATGACCGGCAGTTTGGAAGAAAGATTAAACGATATAACCAAACAGATTGATGAGTTAGAATTCAATCTCAGAGTATGCTCTCGCCATACCCAGTTTATGCACGAAATGAAAAAAGTTACCGCATCCGATAAAAATCTTTTTATGGACTACGACAGACAAATGGGGCAGGACGCCTACAAGCGAATGTACATGCAGCAAAAACTCAAAAAGCTTATGGAAATGAGTTTTGAACTTCAGGAAAAGATTTTGAACGGAGAGGATGAGGATGACTAATCAGGAACATACACAACAATGGAGAGAATCCAGCTTTAAAGCAATAATACCTTTTATCGTATTCGTTTTATTCTATTTCGGATTTTCGCTATGGACAAAAGATTTTTCAAAAGTACCTATGACTGTTGCTTTTATTATATCATCGGCAACTGCGCTAATACTTAACCACAAAGAAAAACTGAGCAAAAAAATCGAACTATTTGCACTCGGCATGGGAAACAAAGACATAATGATTATGTGCCTTATTTTCATTCTTGCAGGCGCTTTTACCGCAACCGCAAAGGCTGTCGGCGGAGTTGATGCGGCGGTTATGATAGCTCAACATTTTATTCCGTCACAGTTTATGGTTCTCGGTCTGTTCGTAATCTCAGCCCTGATATCACTTGCGATAGGTACTTCCTGCGGTACAATTGCAGCCATCGTTCCTATTGCGGTAACCATATCACAGGCATTGGGCTTTAACCCTGCAATTCTATTGGGCGCAACGGTAGGCGGTGCAATGTTTGGTGACAACATGTCGCTGATATCAGACACAAAAATTGCCGCAAGCCGCACACAAAACGTCGAAATGCGCGATGAAATGTTTTATAACCTTAAAATTATTACCATCCCCGCAATATTATGTCTGATTCTGTATTCTCTGCCTCTATTCACCGCATCAGGCGGAGCGGTGAATGTTGAATCCGAAGTTTTGAATCTTGACAGCTTTATCAAAGTTGCACCGTATATTCTGCTTCTTATTCTCGGTATCTCAGGTGTGAACGTTATGTTTCTTCTGCTTTTCGGAACAATTTTAAACACAATTATTGGGATAAGTTACGGGATTTTTGACATATTTACCGCTTTTGCCTTCATAGGTGACGGCACAACAAGTATGGCAAACACAATTATAGTTGCAATGCTTGCCGGCGGTCTGCTTCTGCTTGTACGTTATAACGGCGGTATTACCTACATAATCCGTTCAACGGAAAAATGGATTAAGAGCAAAAAAACCTGCGAAGTCGGAATTTGTTTTCTTGTAGGAATCATAAACCTGTTTACCGCAAACAATACGGTTGCAATTATAACCTCAGGTTCTATTGTTAAAGAACTTGCACAAAAATACGAACTCAAACCCGAAAGAGCCGCAAGTTTAATGGACACAACCTCATGCTGCGTTCAGGGTATGATACCATACGGCGCACAAATCCTTATCGCAACTGCACTTTCCGCATCAATAGGCATGACCTCTTTTGCAATACTTAAAGGTCTGTTTTACCCTGCGCTTATGCTTGTCGGGCTTGTTTTCTCTATTTCAAGAACTAAGAAATAAGGTAAAGTTTAGAATAACAAAAAAAGAATGGAAAGGGCCTCTTCGGCCCTTTCCATTCTTTTGATGAACTAAATGCAGCATAGTTAACTGCTACTATAATTATTACCGATTTTTTACCTTTTTCAAGTGGGAATAGGGGATAAATATTATATTTTTGGTAAATTTTTGTAACAAAAATCGGATGGGGTAAATGTAATCAAAAAAGGGGGGGGAAAATATAAATAAGGTTAATTCTAAAGGCTTGATAACCAAATATACAGTCAGGGAATAATATTTTTTTTAAACTCGTTCAAACTGTATCAGGGAGGAAAATATCATGCTTACAGAATTAAACAGTGAAAACTTTGACGAAAAAACTGAAAAAGGAGTTAAGCTCATTGAGTTTCGTACAGAATGGTGCGGATATTGCAAAAAACAACAGCCTGAGCTTGAAGAAATGGATAAAATCTGGATAGGTCAGGTTGATGCTGATAAAGAACCTGAGATTGCGGCAAGATATAATATCAACGCTTTTCCGTCTTTTTTAATATTTAAAGACGGCAAGGTTGCTAATCGTTTCAGCGGAATGAGAAAAAAAGAAGATCTTATGGCTGAAATAATGAAACACGTATAAGGTTATAGAAACTTATCCCTATACAATCTCTTTTCCGACAATAGGCGCAATTTGTTTAATCTGCTTATAAAGCAAATCGTACTGCCAAGGATAAAGAGATTGAGCGCCGTCGCAGACCGCTCTTTCAGGGTCATAATGCACTTCTATAATCAAACCGTCGCATCCTGCCGCAATAGCAGCTCTTGACATAGGTTCAACTTTATCTCTCAGACCTGTCGCATGCGACGGGTCAATAATTATCGGCAAATGACTTAACTTTTTGATTACAGGTATAGCAGTCAAATCAAGCGTATTTCTTGTATATTTCTCAAAAGTTCTTATACCTCGTTCACAAAGAATAACCTGATTGTTTCCGCCTGCCATGATATATTCCGCAGACATAAGCCATTCTTCATAAGTTGATGACAGGCCTCTTTTAAGAATAACGGGTTTATGAGCATGACCAAGTTCTTTTAAGAGGTTAAAATTCTGCATATTTCTTGCGCCGACCTGAAGAATATCAACATATTTTTCAAACATCGGAAGCTGAGAGCTTTCCATAATTTCGGAAGTAACAGCCATGTGGTGGTTATCAGCGACACTTCTTATAATTTTTAAACCTTCTTCACCCAAACCCTGAAAAGCGTATGGACTTGTTCTCGGTTTAAAAGCACCGCCTCTTAAAATTTTAACATTGGATTCCGCAAGCTCCTGAGCTGTTTCATCCATCTGGTCATAGGATTCTATAGTGCAAGGACCTGCAATAAGTCCTGCATATTTGTCGCCGAACTTAACTCCGTTAACCTCAATTACTGTATCTTTTCCCTGGCTCGGACGTGCAGCAAGCTTGTAGTTTGTCGTAAGTTTAATAACTTCATCAACGCCTGGCAGAAGTTCAAAATCTCTTAAATCAACTTCTTTTATTCCGATTGCATGTACAACGGTTCTTGCTTCACCGTGTGAAACTCTTGCTTCAAAGCCTTTTGATTCTATAAATAGTGCAACCCGTTTAATATCTTTTTCGGTTGCATGGCTGTTCATTACTACCAGCATTTGCTATTCCTCCGATAAAAGGATTATACAATAAAGGATTTCAGGGGTAAAGCATAGTTTAGAGATTTTTTGTTAACGCTTAGCTGTCATATAAAAAAGCGGAGCAAAAGCTCCGCTGCGTATGTGTTACTATCCAAATCTCCAAAAATTATATATTTGTTTGTTTTTACAGACTGAAATCAGGTTCGGCAGGAAGAACGTTTGGAATATTGTCTATCCATTTTTTAGCTTCGTCGCTTGCCTGAGTCCAGTTAACAGATAACAAGCCTCTTTGTACCCAGACTAGTTCTTTAAAGAAATCGTATTGCGAGTTAATAGCATCGGTTTTAGCCTTAAGATATAAGTGCTGTGCGTCTGCTAACTGGTTAACAGGACATTCACCTCTCAGGTACTTAGCTTTAACCATTTCGTAGTTTTCCTGTTCAGCAAACATTGCTTTATAAGATTTTTCAATCATAAAGTATTTTGCGATTGCGTTGTTAACAACAGAACGAACCTTCATTTCGATTTCCATATTAACTTCTTCCAGGTATGCATTGAGTTCATTCAACTCAGCCTTGCATCTTGCGATTTCCGCAATCTTGTGACCGCCTTCAATTGGTTTCCACTGAGCGCCAATGAAGAATCTGAAAGACTGCTGGTCAAGACCAAGATAAGGAGAATTATACCAGCCTGTTGTACCCAAAGCAGGAATACCATTTGCAAATGCCGCTGCAGCAGTACCTGCCGGAGCACCACCTAATTCTTGAATAGAACCGTATGCGCCTGATACTGCGGCATTTGCTGCCTTCATCTGGTTATGTCCTGCATTTTCATACGGAAGGTTTCTGCCGAATTGTGTCTGATATTCTAATGACATTTTTGCGTTCGGCATAAAGAATTTCTGTCCGTAATTAGATATTTCTGCCTTCTTCATAGCTATAGCAGCTTTAAGTTTTACCGTTTCAGGTGAAAGATACTGAACCTCTTTAACAAGCATATCCGTGAATTGCTCAAGTTTCTTAGGATCACGAACGTGGTCTATTACATGAAGATCACTTGTAAAGAATGCGGGATCATTTGCAGTAAGAGGCTTAAAAGTAAATTCCTCTTTTTGGTTTTTATTATTTAACAATTTATTTATTTGTAACTGAAGATTTTTATAATCTGCCTGCATTGAAAGAAGTTTCTTTTCTGCTTCGCTTACTTCGCCAGCCCAGCGGAAAACTTCTTCATATCCGCACTTGCCTGTTTTTTCTCTTACACGTGCAATTGCAAGATTTTCTCTTGTTTCCTGTACGTATTCATCCTGAATCTTAATCATATTTGCAAGCATAAGTGTTTCAACATAAAGGTTTGCAACATGATACTCCATATTTGCCTTGGTTAAATCCGATTCAGCCTTATCAAATTTAAGTTTTTTATGTTTAACAATAATATTTGTAACCAAATCAGGAGAATAAATTACCTGATCCATTGCAACCGTGAATGCACCAACACTTGTCGGTACATCAGAATAAGATGTAGCATATCCGCTGTTATAAGTCTGATATCCCAAATCAAGTCTTAGTGTCGGTAAATATCTTAAATATGCACTTGCAACAGAACGTCTTGCAGCATTGATTAAAAATCTCTTTCTTAACATGTCCAGGTTGCTGTCATCCAATGTCTTAATTAAAGTATTCAAATCATAAGTTTTTTTAGGACTATTGGAAATAACCGTAGCATTATTTAACAATCTCAAAGCCGGAGTATATCCTAAAGCTTCACCTGTATCAGAGTTATAGAAAATTACTTTATCATCATAGAAAGGAATTTTTTCATTCTTAACAGGCTGGCCGTGAAGAACGCCATGAATGTTAAATGAAGTAGCTTCTGCCAGTTTTTTATCAACATCTGCTGTTGAAGTACCAAGCATTGCACCGAGTTCAACGTCTTCTCTTCCTACTGATGAGAAGGTCGGTAACTTTTTAGCATTCAGCTGTTTATAAAGCTCTTTTCTCTGTTCAACCGTTAAGTTGTACAAAGGAGTAACAAATGCCGAGTCGACATCCTTCGGCATTTTAGCCAGTGATGCCGAAATATTTGAGTTAACAGGAACTACTGTAAAAGCCAAATCACATTTTTTCTCTTTCAACTTCTTGCCAATAAAAGTATTCCAGTCACTTCTTGTCTTATAATATGTTTCATTCATTAAAATAGCAGTCTTTTTAATGTTCGGATTTAAAACTTTAAATGTTGTAAAATCGCTTGCCATCTGCTGAATTGGGTTAAAGAAATGGTCGCCGAAATCTCTTAAACCGTACTGGTCAATTGTTACTACATATTTATTTTTGTTTTTCTTTTCTGTGTAATAGTTACTTGAAAAATAGCCCAAAGAAATTACCATTCTTGCTCTTGAAGCCAAAGCTTTATCAGAAGCGGCAATTGCACCCTTTTCAGTCCAGTCGCCTACAAAGATTAAATCTTTAGGGAAGTTTGCTATATAGTCAGGCAATAATTGTACCTTAATTGTTTTCTGGAATTTTTCCAAAACCTGCTGGTTCTTGTCCGAAGGACCGTCAAAAACAAATGCCAGCTCAATAGGTTTAGCGTTTGCAGCCGGTTTCAGGTGAGATTTTGCCGCAACTGCCATTTGCTGCATCTGCTGCATCTGCGCCTTCTGAGAAGCAACAGCCTGTTGTTTTGCTTTAATATGAGCTTCATCTTTCTGAACCGTTACAGCCTGCGGAGCCTGTGCCGGTTTAGAGGCTATTTTTGCACCTTTTGAACCGACAGCAAAAGCTGCTCCCGAATACATTACAAATATTGTCAAAGACAATATCATACTCAAAATTTTCTTCATAAAATTTATACTCCCAATTTTATTTTTAATCACTCTCAAAAAAACTTCGTTGTAATTTACAACCATATTACCAAAAACAAATTTTTTTGTCATTCTTAATAAATTCTCAACAGATTTTGTAAAAAAACTTAATATAAATTGTCCTAAAAACCTTTTAAAACTCTTTTATAACATCAGACAAATCTGCTTCAAATTTATTACTCAGTTTATGCAGAACATCAATTTCACTGTTATCAATGTTCTTGAAGATTTCTGTAATAAACTGCTTAATCTTTGGCATGTTATCTTCAACTATTTTTTTCCCTTCAGGTGTAACCTTCAGAAAATAAACCAGTCTGTTATTAACATTACCGTATTCTTTTTTTATCAAGCCTCTTTGTTCAAGAATTTTCAATATTCTGTTCGTATTTGATTTATCCTTCATGATAATCTCAGACAACTGCTGCTGATAAATATTTTCTTTCGCACAAATCGTATCAAGCACGATAAACTGTTCACCCGTTATTCCGATATTAAGAGTTTCAAGTTTATTTTTCAGTTCAATCTTCAGACCCTTGATAATCTTATCTATTGAATAAATAACAGTATCAATATAATGTTCTTTTTTGATGTCTATCATATCCCCTCTCCTTAATGCGTTTCATTTAACTTTAATTTTAAAACAGATTAGTTGATATGTCAACCAAGGGAAAACGACAATCGTTCGTTTCCGTACTTATTATATATATTATTATTTAAGAGTTTATTGTATAATAGAAACTATGGTGGAACTATTTAAAGCAAAATCAGTAAAAACAGTTACAAATATTGTTTACACAATATTTCACATGCAGGAAATGTTTACTCATATTCAGAGAGTTGATTTTCCTGATATTAAACCGTGTATTTATGCAATGTGGCACAGAAATCAGATGTGTACGTACGGACAGCCTGACCTGTCAAGATTAAATGTTTTGGTAAGCCGTTCAAAAGACGGCGAAATGATTGCCAAAGTAATTGAACATATGGGGTACAAAACCATTCGGGGTTCAAAAGGCAAAAAAGGCGCTGTTGAAGCTTCTATGCAGATGTTAACTGCGCTGAAAGCAGGAGAAGATTGCGCCATGATGGTTGACGGACCGGTCGGACCTCCTGAGGTTGCAAAAGACGGAGTTATAAAACTTGCAAAAATGGCAGGCGTACCAATTGTGCCTGTTTCC
The DNA here is from genome assembly GCA_902763805.1 of uncultured bacterium. Taxonomy (GTDB): domain Bacteria; phylum Cyanobacteriota; class Vampirovibrionia; order Gastranaerophilales; family Gastranaerophilaceae; genus CAG-196. The sequence continues at coordinate 328,473 of CACWTN010000005.1, forward strand.
TGGTATTCAACAAACATTACATGGCTTAAATTCCCTTCTTGGGACGGTTTGAGAATGCCTTTGTTCAGAACAAATTTGGTTAATTTATACGGTAAGCCTATATACGTCAACGAAGAAGATGACGTTGAAGAAAAAAGAAAAGAGCTTCAGGAAAGCCTTGAAGATTTGGAAAGAAGAATACCTTTGGCTTACAAAGAGGTGTATCTATGGGGACAGTTCAAAAGGAAAAGGTCAGACTCCTCGCAATTCAAATGGAATCCGTAATTGGAGAACTTGACTTAAACATTGATACAGTCAGGAATTTGCTTATAGCAAATCTTGAAAAGTATGATGGTGCGGATTTTGTATTTTTACCCGAAGTCTGGACTACAGGCTGGTATACACCCGATTTTATAAAAACTGCTGAAACGCTTGAAAACTCAAAAGCAGTCAATATGCTCTCTGAAATTGCACAAAAATATAACACCAATATTATTGGCGGAAGTTTTATACGCAAAGACGGAGAAAAATACTTTAATACCTGTCCTGTTATAAACAGAGATGGGAAAGTTGTTGCTCTTTATGACAAAAATCACCTGTTCTCATACTACGGAGATAACGAAGGCGGAATTATCACAAAAGGTTCTGCCCCTGTTATGGTTGAACTTGACGGAATAAAAATCGGTTTAACAATATGTTTTGATATCCGATTTCCCGAAATTTACCGTGCTTACAGAAAAGCAGGTGCAGATATTCTTGTAAATATGGCAGCATGGGGAAAAACAAAAAAAATCCCTTGGGATACCATGACTACCTCACGCGCAGTTGAAAACCAGACATATATGGTTGCGCTCACTCAGACGGGCCTGCTCCCCGACGGGAAAGAAAATTTGGGACACTCAATGATTATTGACTATGAAGGAAAAATCATGGACCAGATAGAGGAAATTGAAGGCGGAGTTTATGCCGAAGTCAATTTACCAAAAATGTACGAATTTAGAGATAAATGCACAATATTAAATGATATTAAAGATTCTTACGAGGTGATTATAAAATGAAAAAACTGATAGCGTTATTATTATCTTTATTCATGTTAAACATATCAGCAGAAGCAAAAAGTCTGAACAAAGGTTTTAATTCTCTGATTAGAGATTCGCACATTTCACATAATTCAATATCAATATCAGTGAAAAATGCGGAAAACGGCAAAACTGTTTTTGCACAAAACGACCGCATACTTATGCATCCGGCTTCAGTTCAGAAACTGCTTACCATAATGCCGATAACAGACGCTTTGGGTAACGATTACAAGTTCAAAACCGAACTGTTTAAAAGAAGTAACAGCGAATATTTACTGAAACTCGGAGCTGACCCGTATTTAAAATCAGAAGATTTGGATAATATAGTTTCAAAAATCAATAATGCAACAATAAAAAAAATATATATTGATAATACAATTATAGAAAACAAAGACTGGGGAGAAGGCTGGCAGTGGGATGATGACTTAAACTCCTCCATGCCTAGATTTAACTCCTACAACCTTGACGGTAACCTTACAAAGATTACAGTCATACCTACGGACCCAAGCAAACAGGCTTTTATAATTAATCCGCAAAAATCACCTGTTACATTCTATAATAATGTAATTACAGGCAATAAAAACGATATTAAAATATCAAGAGATAATATTATTTCACCTAATGTATTAAAACTGGAAGGAACGGTATCATCACCGCAAATATACTACATTCCGAATAATAATCTGAAAATGTATTTTAACAAAAAACTAACTGACAGCCTGGAAAACAGAAGAATATACCTTAAAGCACCGATTACAAATGACAAAAAAACAGACAAAGATATAATGATTGGCTCCGTTGAGCATCCGCTCTCAGAAGCAATTAATGATGTTTTGCTAGACAGCAACAACATGGTAATTGAAACAATGGCAAAACTTGCAGGGGGTAAATATTACGGTAAAGAGGGTGCTGACAGTGACGGCATAAAACTGTTTGAAGAATACTGTAAAAAACATAATATAGATGCATCAAGGGTACGTATTGTTGATGCAAGCGGCGTTTCAAAAAACAACCTGACGGATACTGATTTCATAACCGAATACCTTTATAAAAATAAAGATAACAACATTGTTGAACATATGGCATCTCCTGGTCAGGGAACGCTTACAGGAAGAATGCTTCCGCTCAAAGACAATCTGAAAGCAAAAACGGGGACTTTGTCAGACATAAGCTCAATTGCAGGATATCTGACAACAAGAAACGGACACAAATACGTGTTCTGCATAATGATTAACGACCCTGTTTCTAACAGCGCAGCCAAGAAAAATCTTGAAAACTACCTGATTAGAGAAATGTATTTTAAATTGTAATTTATAAATACATCAAAATATATATATTATAATGCATGTCAAAAGACATGCATTTTTGTTTTTTCTCCAACTAAAGTATAAGAAATTTATTATTTATGTATAAATTTACCTGAAAACTGACTTTTGAAAGCTAATAAAATCAACCCTTTCAAGACCTTTATACTCCATATGGAGGATTCTATAACTAAAGTTGTAAAGTCTGAAAAAATTTAGCCGATAACGAAAATGAAAGGCAAAATATAAATTTATTGAAAGGAAATTTATTATGGCAGCGACAGCATCAATTACAATCAACACAAACTTGTCGTCATTGACCTGTCAAAAGTACCTGAAAGCTGCAACCAAAGGTATGAACACCGCAATGAAGCAGTTATCAACAGGCTTTAGAATTAACAGCGCAAAAGACGACGCCGCCGGTTACGCCGTTTCAGCCGGTATGGAAGCAAAAATTAACGGCTATGACATCATTGAAATGAACTCTCAAATGGGGTTAGACATGTTAACTACACAAGAAGGTGTTCTTGACATTATCAATGATTACTTACAAAGAATTCGTGACTTGACCATGCAGGCAGCGAACGGTACTTACGGTTCAGCTTCTTTAGACGCTTTGAACCTTGAAGTTCAGCAGAGAATGGACGAAATTGACCGTCTTTGCGAAATCACAGACTTCAACGACACATACCTCCTTGACGGTTCAAGACAAACTGATATAAACCTGCAAGTTGGTTTATATTCAGACAAGAGATGCGTTATCAAAATGGATGCATTCTTATTTGACAGCGCAAAATCTACAGTTATTTTCGGCTTTAAAGCTAATAACGACCACGTTACAAAATCACGTCCCGGTTATGTTGATTTAACTTACTCTTCAGATGAAACAGAATACGAATACAGAGCTCGTCAAATCGACAAAGACGGAAAACCGATTAAAGTTAACGGTGAAATCCAATACTTACCGGGTTCTTACAAATCAGCAATTGCCGCAGCTATGGCTGAAAACGGCGTTGTAGACCAGGGTCAACTTGTAGAATACAAATATATGGGCGATTCTAAGACCATTTCTATTACAAACATGTGTAATGCTATCTACAGAAATGACTCATCTGCCCGTGAATTTATCACTTTTGTTGATGAAGCTATCGATAATATCTCACTGAGATGTACAAAAATCGGTGCTTATATGAACAGATTAGATTCAGCAATTGCTTCAACTGACGTACAGAGAGAAAACTTAATCGAAGCAAACTCAACAATTAAAGATGCTGATGTAGCGGTATCATCTTCAAACTACATTAAGTACCAAATCTTACAACAGTCATCAGCAACATTGTTGTCAACGGCTAACCAAATGCCATCAATTGCTTTGAACCTGATTTAGTAAAATCGGAACCAACTATATAAATATATAATAAAGGTCCTTTCAATAGCGCCTGCAACTTTAAGCTGCAGGCGCTTGCCTTTGCGGATAACCTTTCTGCAAAAAAAATAAGGGTTTGGAAATTTTCCAAACCCTTATTTTTAAATTTATTTACTCCTACAGTTTCCAGCTGTTTAAGTATTCTTCCTGATCAGGAGTCAAAGTATCAATCTCAATACCCATTGTTTTGAGTTTAAGTTCAGCGATACTCTTATCAACGCTTTCAGGTAATGTATGAAGCTTGTTAGCAAGTTTACCCTGATTTTTAACAATGTACTCCATACCCAAAGCCTGATTAGCAAAGCTCATATCCATAACTGACGCAGGGTGTCCTTCTGCAGCGCCTAAGTTAACAAGTCTGCCTTCTGCAAGTACGTAAATTGATTTTCCGTTATTCAATTTGTATTCGTCAAGATAAGGTCTTATTCTCTTGATTTCAGTTGTAAATTCTTTCAAGCCGTTAACGTTAACTTCCCAGTCAAAGTGACCTGCGTTAGCAACCATAGCACCGTCTTTCATTGATAACAGATGTTGAATATCAACAACGTGCTTGTCACCTGTTACTGTTAAGAAAATATCGCCTTCAAGCGCAGCCTTAGCAATAGGCATTACTCTGTAACCTTCCATAGCTGCTTCAAGAGCCTTAAGCGGATCAACTTCACAAACGATAACGTTAGCACCAAGAGCTTTTGCTCTTAAAGCGCAACCTTTACCGCACCAGCCGTAGCCTGAAATAACAACTGTTTTACCTGCTATTAAGATATTAGCTGCACGCATAATACCATCCATAGCACTTTGACCTGTACCGTAACGGTTATCGTAAAGGTGTTTTGTTAAACTTGTATTAACACCGACTGCAGGGAATTTAAGCATTCCTTCTCTTTCCATTGCCTGAAGTCTTATAATACCGGTTGTTGTTTCTTCAGTTGAACCGATAACTTTATCAGCAAGTCCGGGGTACTCAGAGTGAAGCATTGAAACCAAATCACAGCCGTCTTCAATAATAAGCTGCGGCTGGTGGTTAATAGCTTCTCTGATGTGAGATTTGTATTGTTCAACCGTTTCACCTGCAATTGCAAAAACAGGAATGTTGTAATACTTAACCAAAGCTGCAGCTACATCATCCTGAGTTGAAAGAGGATTTGATGCAACAAGAACTGCATCTGCTCCGCCTGCCTGCATTGCTATACATAATGCCGCTGTTTCTTTTGTAACGTGTGAACATGCTGCAAGTCTCAAACCTGCAAACGGTTTTTCTTCAATAAATCTTTTCTTAATCTGCTCCAGAACAGGCATGTCTTTCATTGCCCATTGAATATTATTTAAACCTTGTTCTGCAAGACTCATGTCTTTAACATCGCATTTTAATTGTGTCATTGTCATAATTTACCTTCTTATTCCTTAAAATTCGCAACACTTACCTTATATATATTATCACTAACATGAACAATCGCCCATCTTAGCGGATTAATGTTGAGTTTTGTTAACTCTTGTTCTATGTACTCGGTCGTCGGTTGACCGTTGTTCCTGATTTCGACTAATTCCGATACAACTTGCATAACAAAATAATAACACAAACATTTTTAATTAATCCTTAATTTATTTAATGCTTTCTATTATTCTTCGTTCCCGTTCAACGGAATTATACACAGCCCGTTGAGAATAATAATGTTTAAAAATAGCATAAATTTCTCTTTTTGGAATTACGTTATTATCCTGTTTTAATAAATCAAAAACATTAAACCAAAACAATTTTCTTACTCCCTGAGTTATGTTACCTTTAAACTCTTTTATTCTTTCAGGCGAACATCTTTCAAAAACTTTATTAAGAGCCTCAAAATGCAGCTTTCCTACGTACGAAAAATTTTTAAATCTGCAGCATGCAAACAAATGTTCAAAACCTTTGCCTTCATAATCTTCTCCCAGAATATCTGAAATCGGTAGTGATACAAGATTTGGAGCATCACCCAATAGCTCGTCTTTTTTCAAAAGCTGTTCGGCCTTTTTCAGAGAAGTTCCGTAATGAGTATAATCCGTAAGGACATAAGTTTTATCACTATTCTTTTTTAAATCCGTTTTGCTTAATCCGATTTGAACCAAATAAGTTTTATAAACCTGCAGACTGTCAGACGGAATACAATCAACATCCCCTTTTCTCAACCCTGAAAGAGGGATAATCTTTGTTTCAGCTCCTAAATATCTCATAAGTTCGGCAATAGAAGATAATGAACGCCCGAGTGCAATCATTACATAATTGTTTTCACCGTATTTTTTATCCAGCTCTCTTTTTATTTTTTCTGCTGCATAACAATTCAGCCGTGCAAGTTCTTTTAATCTGGAGGGCGATACTTTACGCAGAAAATCACAGGTTTTACTGTCGGTTTTGCCAACATTTTCCAATGTTATTTTACCGATTTTATTCAGACTTTTCTGACATTCGGAAAACAGATTGACGCTTTGTACTTTAGAAACACTTACACTCATATAATGACAAAAACATAAACACAAAATTTTTTGCGTTAACTACACTATGATATCAAACTTAATCTTGTCCAGACTATGAATCAAATCATACAACTTTGTTCCGGGGGTTACAGCTTCTTCCTGCATAATTACGTTTTGAATATAATCGAACTCGTCAAACGAAAATTTTGTTTCCGGATTTTCTTTTTTTAACCGCTCGGCAGCTTTAACTTTTTCAAGAAAAAATTCCCTGCTTTTTGGATTTGTTATCTTCTCCGCAAGCTTTTTCAGTTCAGAAAAATCTGCTCCTTTTTCAAGATATTTTCTTGTTATGACTTTAAACAAATCATTTTCACCGTCCCCGAAGATTCTGGAACACTCATTAATAAGCGTTTTTGCAGCACTCTCTGTTTTACGCATTTTTGAACGATGCTGAAACTTAACACCCTGAAAGTTATCATTAGAAAAAATAAACTTGCGGTTTTTATTAATATCAACTACGGTTTCTTTATCAATATTCCGTGCAAAAGTTTCATCAAAGAGCTGAACATATTTGTCCGTTCTGACTTTATCATGCCCGAATTCTTCATTTATCTTTTTCAGCAAATTCTTTCCGATTTTTGCACGAAAAGAAATGTCATTAACCGTTAGTTCCATAACCAATTAAAAACCTGTAAATATTATTTTTGCCTGAAACAATTACCCCTGTCCCTACTCAACGGTTACAGACTTAGCAAGGTTTCTCGGCTGGTCAACATCTTTACCGAGAAATTCTGCAATGTAGTATGCAAGCAGTTGTAAAGGTACTATCGCAAGTGCAGGTGAAAGAAGTTCCGAAATCTCAGGAACTCTGATTACGTTCTCAAAAAGTTCCTCAAGTTTGTGGTCATCAGAATCCGTCAGAGCCAGCATTCTTGCATTTCTTGCTTTTGCTTCTTCTGCATTAGATAAAATCTTCTCGTAAACTTTGCCCTTCATCAAAATCGCAAGAACAGGCATAGAATCATCTAACATTGCAATAGGTCCGTGTTTGAGTTCACCGGCAGAGTATCCTGTCGCATTAATATAGCTTATTTCTTTAAGTTTTAATGCACCTTCTAATGCTGTCGGGAAGTTTATTCCTCTTGCAACAAAGATAAAATCTTTAAATGATGAGAATTTTCTTGCTATAGCCTGAATGTCTTCCTTGTGGGTTAAAACTTTATCTATTTTTTGAGGAAGAAGAATAAGTTCGTGCTTCAAATCAAGAATTTCTTCTTTTGAAATTGAACCTTTAACTTCAGCCATATAAATAGCAAGAAGATAGAAGGATATTAGCTGCGCCATATAAGATTTTGTTGCCGCAACGGAAACCTCAATACCCGCATTAACAGGAACAAGACTGTCTGCTTCTCTTGCCATTGTTGAATCAGGTCTGTTAGTTACAATAAGAATATGAGAGCCTTTTTTCTTAGCCAATCTTATTGCCGTAATTGTGTCAGCCGTTTCACCTGATTGAGAAACACCAATTACAAGAGTGTTCTCGTCGGTAATAGTTTTTCTGTAAATATATTCGCTTGATGCTTCAACTTCAACAGGAATTCCGCAGAAATCTTCAATAATATATTTACCTACCATAGCTGCATGAAGCGACGTTCCGCAAGCAACAATTTGTATTCTGTTCAAATCTTTTAGCTTTGCCTTGTCTAAAGTAACTTCATCAAGCGCAATCGGTTCATCAATCGTTTTAAGTTTTCCTGATAAAACGTTTCTTACAATATCAGGCTGTTCATGGATTTCTTTAAGCATAAAGTGCTTGTAACCCATTTTTGACAACGCAACCGGCTCCCAAGGAAGTGTTTCAATCTTCAGCGGAACTTCATTCTTCTCAATATCAATAACTTTTGCACTTGACGGTGTTAAAGTAACAATTTGGTTATCGTCTAAGTACATTGCTTTTTTTGTATACTGGATTAATGCAGGAATGTCAGAAGCAACATAATTTTCGCCTTCTCCAAAACCGATAACAAGCGGAGCATTTCTTCTTGTTGCAACAATAGTATCCTTAACATCCTGATGAATAACAGCAAGAGCGTAAGCACCCTCTATTTCTTTGGTAGCAAGCCTTACAGCTTCTGTTAAATCTTTTGTTTCTGCATATTTTGATGCGACTAAGTGTGCAACCGTTTCCGTATCGGTTTGTGAACGGAAAGTACACCCCTGAGCTTCAAGTTTTACTCTGAGCTCTTTATAGTTTTCTATAATTCCGTTGTGAACTATTGCAACCCTTCCGCAATTACATGTGTGAGGATGAGCATTCGCTACTGAAGGCGCACCGTGTGTTGCCCAGCGAATATGACCGATACCTATAGTGGATTTTGATATTTCGGAATAATTTTTCTCAACAATATTTCTCAGATTTTGCAGTTTACCCTGAGCTTTAAACACCTGAACTTTGCCGTCAATATTAAGAGCGACACCTGAAGAATCATATCCTCTGTATTCAAGACTGGTTAAGCCTTCGAGCAAAATATCGACTGCTGTTTTATTTCCTATATATCCAACGATTCCGCACATAAATCTCTCCTGTTATTACTAAATTATTTTAGCATAAATATGAATATTTCTTATTAAGATTATATAAACATTTGTAAATATTTTAGAAAAAACAGTCAATAATTTAAAAATAAAAAACTTTATATAAACATAAAAGGTGTGTGTGAATGATTGACCCCATAAACAGTATAACAAACCCGTATATTAATTTTCGCTCAAATCATGAAAACATGGGAAGTCTTGGCTTTCAGCCAAGAATGCGCCAGCCGCTTTTGATAGATATTTTTGAGAAAACAACTTCCGGCGGAATAAACGGCTCGAAAAATTCTGCAGAAAAAATACAGGAATTACTTCCTTTTGCAAAAATAAAATCTCTTGCCCCGTCTACCAGAGAAACTGAACGCAACAAAAAAATAGAAGAAGAAAAGAAACATATAGCAAAAGTAATTACGAAACGGACGGAAGAAAGCAAACGAAAATTGCGTAATGCCGGAGTAAAAGAAAGAGATTTGTACAAATATTTAACTTACGACGGACACATTAACAGCGAAGGGCAACGCATAATCAGGGGCTGAATTTGCCGTTCCATAATTTTCGAAGAAGCATGTCCCTTTGAGAAAGTTCTCTATGAGATAATACTGTTTTTTCAGAATACGGATATTCACCAAAAATATTCTTTTGAGGTATAAGCCTTTCCTTATCCAGCACTTTCAGGTTTCGTTTTGACAGGTCGCAGGCAACAGCTTCCAAAGGGTTTGATCCTGCATAATGGCATATTTTTGAAAGCTTTTTACCATGCTTTGAAATAAATCCGTCAAGAAAACCCTCTTTGTGCAATGACTGAAGTACTTTTAACAGTTTTTCACAGCCAAGCCGGTTTATCATATTATTCTCGTGCAGAACATGCATAAACTCATGCAAAATATTTTCCAAAAAGAAATCTGTTGCAGAAATCCCTTTCTCATAACATTCGTCAGCTATACTATCAAGATTTTCCCATTTTATGTTATTTGAGTTAAACACAATCGTTTTTTCAGGTACTATGATATCTTTTGCTTTAAAAAGATATGACGGAACGAAATTTGTTAAACCCATTGCCGACCGATCAACACCGTTTAATTTTTCATAATCTTCTACAAGAATACCGTTTGGCATTCCTGTATTATAATGAAATCTGTTGTTTATGTACCTGAGTATCTGAAAACATTTTAAGGAACTCCACGCAACAACACGATTGTTTTTAAAATCGGTATTAATATTTGCAGCTGCAAAATAATTTTCTATATCTTTGACATTACAATGCCTTATTTCAGCCTTCATTTGTTTTGTAAGGCCTGACTGAAATGAGAATTTGTTGTTGTACACCCGAATTTCCATTATATAGTACAAAAACCTTAAAAATTTTTTTTGCTATAGTTTATGAACATTTGTAAAAAATCCCGTTAAAACATATCAAAATATTCCATGCTTAAGGTTTAATAATAAAAAAAGAGAAGGTGTTATATGATTAATCCTGTCAATCTGATAAACAACCAGGGGTATGTATATTTTAAATCTGCCGACAACAAATCTAAGTTTCCATATTGCACAAATAATCTGCAGCTTTCGGGGTATGAAGCAGGCCGGGCAATTTTAGCGGAAAAGAATATTTGCTTTAAACAAAAAGAAGCATTAACTCCGATTGATTCTGTATATAACCAAAAAGTCAACAGTGAAATTATCAAAACCTGTTATGAATATGACTCAAACAAAAAAAATGACACTTTGGCTTATTATGTCGGATCTTTATTAGAATATTACACGCCATCATTCCATACTGATATAGACAAAAAAAGTTTTATGAAAAAATGTTACTTAATATTGGATTTCAACACTAAAAACGATAATTTAAACACGTTCGGAGATTGTTACGAAAAACAGCAAAAATTATTGCAAATTGTTTCCGATACTTTAACTCCGAATACGTTGGATTCCATAAAAGAATATGACATCAAGCTTCAAAATGAAAATTTTGAAAACGGTAAATTTGATGAAAAAACAAAAGATAACAATATTAAAATAATTAATTCAGTATCATTTGAAGATATAAAAGACTTTATTAACAATAATATGTTAAACAAAAAGCCGTATATTACGGTGCAAAAAAGGGAAAATTAGTCCATGATTCCGGCAATAAAACCAACAGATAAATATACAAAAATCACACCTAAAATAAAACATAAAGCGATACTGCCTCTTATTGCAATGCCAATAGTAGCATACGCATATTCAGCAAGCAAAAGAGAATCTATATTTGCCACAAAAATCGCCCAGGAAAAAAACTCGATGGGCAAACCTTTTACAAAGAATTTAGAAGATCATAAAAAACAATTACAAAAAGCCGGAGTTAAAGATAGTGAGATTAGCAAATATTTAAATTCAAGCGGAAATTACAATACAGAAGGTGAAGCAATTCTAAAAAAAGGTAAAAAACAAAGTACGTTTAAAGGTTCACCAGACGAAACATCATCAGAAACAACAAGCTTGAACGACACAACAGATTTACAGGAAACACAGGCTTTAGAAGAAAGCGACGTAAGCATTTCTCCGGAAATGACTGATATTGATGACAGCTTGACGGATTTGCCTGAAATTAAAGCAATAGACCGTACAATACAAATTGTTGATACAATTCTTGATAATCCTTTGCTGATTGGTTTGGCAGCCGAGATGTTGCCCGTGGTAAGATTTTTAAAACCTGCCACAGACCTGTTTCATGGCGATTTTGACAAATCTCTGGCCGGCATAATATCCAGAGGAATTGATATTGTCATTACTCCGCTCAAACTTACCGCAGGATCTGTTCAGGGACTGGTTGAAGCCTTTAGCAATTCCGAACCGAAGAATAAAATAAAAACTTTCTATGGCGGGTTGAAAGACTTTTATACCTCCTGGGCTCAGGGAAGAGATGATATGGAAGATGAATTCTTAGGCAGAGCAACAAAAGCAGAAAAACTGGAAAATTTACGTAAATACAAAGAAGAATTAATTAAACAAAAAAAACAAATGCTCGCTGACAGGTATAAACCAAAACCCGAATTTGCAGATCCAATCAAACCGCAGGCAAGCATTAAAGAAAATCCGCTGAACAACCTTGATGACCGTATAACAGCGGAAAGAAAATGTTTTAAAGAATTGCTGGAAAAACTTCAGGCATTAAACCCAGATATGAACTTATCTGAATACAATACTTATAACACCTGGGGTTCTTCAAAATTAGCCAAAAAAGCAAGAAAAATTGAAGAAAAAATAAAGGCAGAAAATGATAAAAAAGGTATACACGAAGATTTTGTACCTTTCAGCATAAAACTGAAACAAATAAAAACAGCGGATTTAAAAAACAAATTCCAAAACCTGCTTACAGAATATCAAAATTGTGACCCTAACGCACAAATTTCCGATTATGACGGCTGGGAAAACTGGAATACGGACGAGTTAAAACAAAACATAACAGCTCTTGCCGACATTGTAGATGCCGCTAAAAGAAATCCTGAAAACACATTTTTCAGATTTCATCATTTACCCTTACGGAAATGACCGATGGCTGCGGCGAGCAGAGCAATGATACCGCAAATTGTAAAATAACGTTTAAGATTGAACTCATGTTTTTCCTTCTCCTTTACTGCACCTTCATATATATCTGTATTAATCGCACGCATTTTTTTCGTCGCTTCCTCATCGGAAAACGGCTTTTTCTGAGGCAGAACCAAATGTAAATCATTCGGGTCAACCTTTGGGCGTTTAACCTTCATATTTGTTGAGGTATGTGCCTCAAGATTATATGTATTCACTTCACTCATATCAGAAAAGTTCTCCGTAATGTATTAGTTTATTAAGCCGATTTTTCGGCAGATACATCATGCCTATTTGAGCAGGGATATCCGGCATATTATTCCTCAGACACTCCTCCATGACTTCATTACTCTTAGGATCTATAAACCTGAATCCAAGTTTATAGAAGAATAACGCCGGCGACGCCTCCTTCATCATCGGAGCCGAAAAAGTCACAATACGCCCCTGCGCTCGGGAATCAAACATCGCCTTCTCGGCAAGTTGTTTTAATGCCTCCGTTCCCTGTCCGCACTTGGGTTTCGCAGCCTGAATGTAATCTATAATATAACAGTTTTTTAAATACTTCGTTTTCCGTTTATACGTTCGCGGAGTATACAGTACGGGCGATTCTTTAGATACGAAAAAGTTTCCGCCGCCTCCATTATCCGCATATTGACTGTACTTACCCTTATATTCAAATTCTTCTTCCACTATATCGACATAGTCATCATCAATTTCGCCCGGAATAACAATATTATCACCGCGCTTTATTTTTTTAACCCGTAAAATCGCCTTTTCCTTCAGCTGAGGCGTTTTAAACCCCAGTATCGCCGGCATACTCATGCTTGTCACAGACGGCGTCGCCTTAGCAACACTCATCTGAGGACGCAAGTCCATAGTCGTGATGTTGTTAATCATACCTATCTAACCTATATTTATCTAACCTTAAATATATAAAGTAATTCTTCTCTGAAAAATTGCTTTTTTATAATGAGTAAAAAACATGTTGTTACAAAAGTTAACAATTATTTTTTAAAATATTCTTTTAATTTTTCCATCGGACTATCAGGACCGTATTCCGCCTTGAATCTTGCATCAACAAAACGGTAACCTATAAATTTACCGGAATCATCTCTTTCGATTTCAAATTTTGTATGTAATGTTTGCGTTTTTCCTTGACCATCTTTTATTCTTCTGGGGTAATAATTAACATAATCAAAACCGTCATGATTATATTTATAAAGAGCAGCTCTGTATTCCGGAGTTTCTGCCTCTTCTGATGGAACACCTTTTTCTAAAAGCGTCTTTTTTATTCTCTTCTGCTTTCCGAGTTCTTTCCCAAATTTTTCATCAAAATCAGCAACATTATGTCCTGTTATTATATATGATGTCGGAGAAAAACAATCTGTCGAACCATAGTATGCATTATAGTATGACCTTCTTTTCGGACACAGTCTGTAATCAACATCTACAGAAGCAATATATGTTCTGAATTTTTGAGCTGGAACATCTAATATTTCGTACAAACTTTTTAACTTTCTTTTTATACCTCTTAGCTCTTCCTCTCCAATATTCTTTTTATTCATCTTATCTTCTAATTTTTTTACTTCTGTCAAAGTTTCTTTAATTGATTTGCGTAAAAAATTAAGAATTTTTTGCTGAAAATCTTCAACGACCGCTTTTTCACCAACAGGTGCATAACTTCCCCCTGCTTCGGCTACCCAATGAACAACAGGGAATGTTGATTTAAAATTTCTTTGTTGGTATTGATAATTGTTAGTTTGCAGAATTTTCATATTATCATTAAACCCCATAAAAATATTTTTTGCTAGGGGTAAATGTAGGGAGAGGAGATATATCAGCAAAAAAATTTTTTACAGGTTTATAATGTAGTATGAACATACAAAAAACAAACATATCTTTCGGTGAAAAATATCCGACCGCAAAAGTATTAGAAATCACAACTAAGAAAATTTTTGACCCTGACGGTGTAACAGGTTATATAGAAACCCTGAAAAAAATTCATGGAAATGTTCCGAGATATACAGGACATCAGGGGTACAGAAAATATGCAGACGAAGTAAGCGAAAAAATACTTGCCAAATATCCTAAACTGGCTCAGGCAACAAAGGACATTCTGGATATCGCAAACCGTTGCAGAAGTCCGTTTGCCAAAGATTTAAATGTCATGGTACAACCCGTTTTGGACAGGTTTGGCAAAGAAATTGATATAGTTATATAAAAACTTTTTCGCATTTAATTACGCCGTTTGTATTTCGGCTGACGGCAGATAATTGACTGTTTCGGGTCAAAAGAATAATTCCGTCAGGCAAAGTCTGTGACGGGTTAATCGGGTTACCGTGCGAAACTTTTTCAAACTCATCATCTGTAAGTTCATACTTAGGGTAATCAAGGTAAACTAACGGAGAAATAAGATTTTTTTCCACCTGTTCTTTTGTTTCCAAATCTTCTAATTTAATCGTTTCGTCTATTCCGAAATTTCCTGCCTGAACTCTTAAAAGTTTAATCAAATGTCCGTACGTACCAAGCATTTCTCCCAAATCATTCGCTATCGAACGGATATATGTACCCTTAGAGCAGGCAATATAAAGCTCAAGCCGACGGATTTCTTTGTCGTAATTCAAAATCTTTAATTCATGAATACATACCCTTCGGGGTTCAATTATTACTTCTTCGCCCTTTCGAGCGTATTCATAAAGTTTTTTCCCGTTTACTTTTATCGCAGAATAAACAGGAGGAAGCTGTTCAATATCACCCCTGAAGTTTTCAAGAGCCATCTCTATTTCTTCAGAACTCACTGTTTTATCTGAATATTTTACTCCTTCGCCTTCTATATCGTAAGTCGTGGTTGACATTCCAAGCTGAACCGTACCAACATAAGCCTTGTCGTCTTTTAAATATTCAATAAGCCTTGTTGCCTTGCCTATACAAATCGGAAGAACACCTTCCGCAAAAGGATCAAGCGTTCCCGTGTGTCCGATTTGTTTTATCTTTGTAACCCGTCTTAAAATTGCAACAACATCATGTGATGTTTTGCCTTTAGGTTTGTATACATTCAAAAATCCAAACATTACTTAATCTCACCGCTTGAGATTTTGTTAATCAAATCAAGAACTCTTGAACCTTCCTCAAGTGCGTCTGTGCAAACAAGTTTAATTTCGGGAGTAACACGCAAACGTATACGTTTTCCGACTTCGTAACGGATTTTGCCCGTATTGCGTTCCATAATCTCTTTATCTTTTTCAACCTGTTCGGGAGAACCAAGAACGCTGTAAATAACTTTTGCATAAGAGTTATCATGAGAAACTTCAACGTCAACAACGGATACAACACCTTCAAGCCCTCTGATTTCTTTTCTTATAATGTCAGAAATATCTCTCATAAGTTCTTTTCTGACACGTTCGTTTCTTAAAGTTGTCATACCTTTTTCTCCTTCTGTATAGCTAGTATTTATATTATAGCATAAACAGCGACAGAAATGCTAATATTATCCCTTTAATCCTAACCTTTCAGACTGTCTAAAAATTCTTTGTTTGCATCAAGCGTATCCTGTGACGCAACAATGCTGTATATCGGTTTTTTAGAGAATATTTTTTGTGCTGCGTCAATTATATCCTGTTTGGTTATCTTATCAACTTCATTATAAATTTTGTCCTTCAGCTCTATACCGTACGGAGAATTCATTCCTGCAGATAAAGCTTCTATTTTTGCAAGATTGCCCTCATTTTCCAGCAAATCTGCTTTCATAGAGCGTTTTGCATTTTCTAAATCTTCATCCGTAAACTTACCGTCAAGAAGCTCTTTAATCTGGCGGTTAAATCCGCTTATTGATTTTTGTACATTATCATAGCTGTATTCTCCGATTTTTTTGTTATCGGTAGTTGTCAGAATGTTTAGTGATAACTGCCCCTGATTTCCGATACGTGAATAATTTGAGAATACAGAATATGCAAGATTTTCCTTTTCACGCAACACATCAAACAAACCAATGCTTGATGAAGAAAGAATAGAGTTCAGAACCTGAATTACTGCCATTTCTTTAATGCTGTTATCACGTTCAAATCTGAATACTTCAGAAATATCAGCCTGAGAGTTATAATTTGATGCTGTAAGTACGACAGGAGTTTTAATCTCCTTGTGTACTTCAAGAAGTCTGTAATTATTGGGTTCGACCTGAGGAAGACTGGATACGTTGCTCAGTATGTTATACTTAATTTCTTTTTCGGCTTTTTCGGGAACATTTGCGGTAACAATTCCTCTTGAATTTTTGATTAAGTAATTGTGAAGCTCTTTAACATCATCCACTGTAATCTTATCAAGTCCCCTCATAATTTCATCACGTCTGAACAGGAACGGATTTAATATCGTATCTGCATCTTTCTGAAGCATATTTGCCGTTTTTGGTGTTCTTAACATTCTGTCTTTTATACGGGCTGCTGCTACTTTGATATTTTTTTCGTTTATATTCGGATTAAACAAAAGTTCTTCCATTTTGTTTAACCCGAGTTTGTAATTGCTGACATCACCGCTCATGCCGGCACTTATACCTGATTGTCCTGCATTTACAACTATTCTCAGATTATTTTTATCCTTAAACTCATTAAATTTATCAACCGGCATATTCGGAGTGCCCATCGTGTAAATTTCACTCAGAATTTCCGCAACTCCGGCTTTTTTGGAATACGGAATATTATTCTTTAGTTCAAGTGATACATTAATATTATTCGTTTTGGTATTGTAAAAAGCTGTATCATAATTGTTATTCAGCCTGTATTCACTCATTGCAGCAGTATCAAGCGGAGTTCTCTTTGCTCCTTTAAAAGAAACTTTTTCTGATGTTTTTTCAGGATGAATAACAGTAATTGCACACTTTGAAACATCAAAATATTCTTTTACCGCTTTACTGAGTTCTTCAGGAGTTACGGAATCCAGAATTTCATTGTACTTAGTTATGTATTCAATATCATTATCCAAAACAGAATAGCCTATATTGTCATTAACGGAGGTTGAATGTTCCAATACAGATTCATTTTCCTGTTTTAACCGCTGTTTAAGACGTTCTGTTGTTTCGGCTGATATTTGCTTCTTATTTCCCAAATTATCAAATACTGTTTTAAGAACTTTTTCCGCATTATATTCCGCAGGTGCCATTGTCATAAACACAAATCTAGGGCTGTTTGGATTTGTAGAAATTTTTTCACTGCTTATTAATGGAAGTGAGTTATATTTTTTGAGTTTTGGTATAAGTCCTGCTTCATGAGAATTCAGATAAGTCGCAGCCAGTTCAAAAAGAATCTTGCCCCTTGTATCATTGTTTTTCGGGCCTGCAAAACCAATAACCGTTTCAGCAGAAGTTGTTTTATCCGATTTAAAATCTTTTCTGACGGTTATTTCTATCGGACTCATTTTTTCTTCAAATTTCTGACCTTTAGAAACTTTACGGGAGTTAAAATTCTTAGCAACAAGCTTTATTGTTTCTTCTGGATTGACATCACCTGTTATAACAATATTGGTATTATCGGGAGTATAGTACTTGTTATAATAATTAACCACATCTTCTCTTGTCAGGTTCTGAATATGTGCAACACTTCCGCCCACCAGTTCATCAGCAGGATTTTTAACATTGAACAGCGTTCTTACGGTTTGGTCCATCGCAACTGTCTGTGGGTTATCAAGAATCATATTTATCTCAGAAGAAACTGGGCCTTTTTCCTTTTTAATCATGTCATCCGACAGTTTTAAATCTTCCGCCATAGCAGCAATAACCTTAATCTGAGTTTCAAGGTCTTTATTTTCAAGGAGCGGGGTTGAGTTAACATAATCGGTAATCGCATAGTTTGTACTTGCATTTGCCCAGCCGCCTAGTTTGTCAATCTTTTTAAAAGAATCGCCCTGTTTAAGTTCAATATGTCCGTTTTCACCGTTTGTTCCGTTAAATGCCATGTGTTCAAGAAAATGACTAATACCTTTAATGTCAGCCGTTTCATTCATAGAACCGACATTAACATAACTTTTTACAACAGCAGGTGAATTTTTCATCGGAACAATGGACACTCTGTATCCGTTAGACATTTTATAGCTGTGAAGCTCCAGTCCGTTGTCCAATTTGTCAACAGATGTTTTTCTGTATTGTACAGGAACGTTTACCCCAAAATCAGGTGTCACATATCCAAGCTCTTTAATCTCTCTCTGCGTTTTTTGAGGCGTAACATTATCAGGGGTCGTTTTATTTGCCCCCAGCGAATTAAATACAATATTATTTACACCTGAAACCTTCATACTTATATAAAAACATGTCTCTGTATGAAATTGCGTGATTAATAAGTTTTTGTAAAGAAAATTTAAAATAAACAAGGCTTTTGTATTACTCCCGAAATTAAACAAACAGGTAATTTATCGGAAGAATTATGCCTTTACAATTTTTATATGGAGATTTTGTTATGGGAAAAAGTCAGAATAAATATTTAGAAATAAAAAACGTTAACAGAGATATTGTTAATTGGTTAGAAGATATAGCCGAAGAAAACAACTGCCGTGTTGAGCGAAAAGAGTGGAAAAGCAAGTACAACAGTTATGTTGTATACGATTATGAACCGTTTTGTTCTGAAGGTTTTGAGATTAACCTCCTTTTCAGCTCTACGCAAATATCATACCTGAACTTTATTAAATATCTGTATAAAGAAAAACTTGCAACATTAGAATACCTGAACAACTGCATAAAAATTCCTACAGTAAAAAACTATTCAATTTAGTTTGGTTGTTGTATAATTAAGGAACATGCATTACATCAGTACGGAAAATGCATGGGTAAGTATGTGGATATAAGAGCGGGGCGGAATATTCCCCTAAGGAAGTATAAATATGCGAGAATTTTTTAATGATTATGTTCAATCGCTTGAAACATATATTATGTTCAGGATAAAAGAAACCGTTGCAAAACTTACACCTGAACTTATTGCAAAAGGCAGAGCTCCGATAATGTTATCAATGGGCGCACCGACATCTAATCCGCCAAAAAGAGCAATAGATGCATTAAAATCCGCATTGGACGAAAAGGGTGAGCATCTGTATTCAACACCGAAAGGTGAAAAGTTTTTGCGCGAAGCTATTGCAAAACGTATGAAAAACCGCTTTAATGTTGAGCTTAACCCTGATACCGAAATTTTTTCTTTAATCGGTTCCAAAGAAGGTATCGCTAATTTTATCAGATTACTCATCAATCCTACAACCGTGGAAAAAGACAAAGAAATTATCTTTATCCCCGACCCGGGATACGCATCATACGGAGAAATGATTAAAGCTTCAGGCGGTTTTGCTTATCCGCTTCCGCTAACTCCCGATAATAACTTTATGCCGGATTTAGAAGAAGTTTATGCAAAATTTATCAAAGAAGGTTTTGACCCGAAAAAGGTTAAAGCTCTGATTATAAATTATCCGAACAACCCGCTTGGCGCTACCGCTACAAGAGAATATATGGAAAGCGTTGTTACTTTCTGCAAAAAACACCATATTCTTTTGATTTCGGATGCTGCATATACTGATATGTACTTCAAACCAGAACTAAAACCGATGAGTATTCTTGAAATAGAAGGCGCAAAAGACATTTCGGTTGAGTTCTTCAGTTTCTCCAAACCTTACGCAATGACAGGCTGGAGATTAGGCTGGATTTGCGGTAACGAAGAAGCTGTAAAATTCTTCGGCAAACTTAAATCAACTATCGATTCAGGTGCTTTTAAGGCAATACAAAAAGCATCGTCTGATATCTTAAACTCCGCAGAAGGCGAAGAATACATTAAACAATCAAACTTAAAATTCAAACATAATCAGGAGATTTTAATCAAAGGACTTAAAGAAGAACTGGGCTGGGGCGAATTCCACGTTCCTGACGCAACATTCTATCTGTGGCTTCCTATTCCGCCGAGATATAAAACATCCGTAGAATTTTCAGATGATTTAATGAAAAAATCAGGTGTTGTCGTTGTTCCCGGTGATGCTTTCGGAAAGTACGGACAAGGTTATTTCCGTGTTTCAATAGTCTGTCCTGAAGAACAAATTAAAGAAGTTATCTCCAGAATGAAAAAAGACGGATTTACTTTCAAATAAGCAGAATATATTCACTCTCTACATAAAACTGTTATGTAATTTTTCCCACGCAACATCTGTTGCTCTGCCATGCCCCGGGTAAATAACAGTTTCTTCGGGTAAAGTAAAAATCTTTTTCTTTATGCTGTCAACAAGCTGAAGAAAATCTCCGCCTTCCAAATCACAACGTCCCACAGATTCACGAAAAACGGTATCGCCGGAAAACAACATATTATCTACAAGATAGCAAACTCCGCCCTGTGTATGTCCCGGAGTATGAAGAACTTTTATTTCGTTTTTGCCTATAGTTAAAACATCATTGTCATTTATATAAATGTCTATTTTCGGAATGGTTATTTCAGGAATTCCAAACGCCGGAAGATAGATGTTTGACTGATTTAATATCGGTAAATCATCTTTGTGCATAACTATTTTAGCATCTGTCTGCCTGATACCTGCAACATGATCAAAATGTCCGTGAGTAAGCAAAATATATTTTAACCCAGCTCCGTATTCTTCAAGAACTTCTCTAATCTTCGGTTCAACAGCCGAACAGTCAATCAAAACCGCTTCTTTTGATTCTTCATCTATAAGAAGGTAGTTATTATTGTCTATTGGCGGTTCTCTAAAAGTTTTCAATATCATAATTTAATTGTAACAAAAAAACGGGCAAATAATCTATCCGCCCGTTTTACTGTTTTATACAATTCTTGATAAATATCCCGGTTCTTTTTCTTTCTCAAAATCAGGATTAAGCCAGCCTATTTTATACGCTGCATAACCAAGACCCGCAATTACTGCAGATAATGCAGTAAGTTTTATTGTGCGTTTGCCGCCGGGAGAATGAACAAATTCCGAAACAACTTTTTTCAAACCTTTAAGTTTTCTTGCTCTGCGTTTTTGAGTGCCGTTAATTTTTGCACCATTTCCGATAATATCCTTTGATGAAATGGATACTGCATCTTTTTGGAAATCACTTCTGTAAAGTTCTCCTGTCGGGAATTTTGAACGGGTAATAAGCTGGTTATCCTCCCAACCGTATTTTCCGTTTATTTGGTTTCT
This sequence comes from uncultured bacterium, assembly GCA_902763805.1. GTDB lineage: Bacteria > Cyanobacteriota > Vampirovibrionia > Gastranaerophilales > Gastranaerophilaceae > CAG-196. Next base: position 350,015 of record CACWTN010000005.1, read on the forward strand.
GAGAATAGTTCTGGCTATATCATCCTTTCGGTGTTTCACAAGACATCTTTCCAATGCTTCCGCTATATCATCAGACATAACTTCATCACGAAGTTTTCTTAATGCCTCTTTATATTCAGGATTAACTTCAATAAATCTTTCTATTGTTTCTTCGGGAACTTTATCTTCCTGGAACGCAACTTTATATTTTGTTTCTATATCATTTTTCAGTTTTAAATAAACTTTATCAAACGCTTTTTTCGCATCAGGATTAGCAACTTCAAGCAGAGATGCTCTTGACTCGAAGAACTGATGTTTTGTTTTAAACGCATCAGCAAGTCCTTCTTCTCCTGCAATAGCGGGATCAAAATTCTTCTGACCCAGTCCCTGTCCGTTTGCGGCAATCGGAGTACACAAATGCTGTTTTGCTTCCAAATCTACCAGCTCGCAGGGAGCAGTTCTTGACGCAACAACAACACAGTCTGAAACCTGTGCCATAGGACGTCCCGGAACAAAATCATCCATCGACATAACTTTTCCTTTAAGTTTTTCATCTCTCATAAAGGTTTCCGTTTTCTCTTTGATAATTTTGCCTTCCGCTTTATCAACATTTAGGTCGCCGCCGATTAATAATACAGTATTTTCATCGCCTGTCTTATAAACATATTTCTTGAAGCCATCCATCGCTTCATCAAATGCTTTCTGGAAATCTCCGCGTCCCCAGCAGGCAACAAACTTAACGTCTTCGCCTTTTTCAAGCTTTTGTATATATTTTTCTGCATCTATATAGGACAATACGGGCATGTTTTTGCCTCGTATTTTTGCAGTGCCTGTTCCCACTCCGCCCCATTTTTGTTCTTTTTCATCATACAAACGTGCGTTTTGGTACTTAGGTAAAAATCTCTTTAAGAAGTTAATTTTATTTTGTCTTTTCTGTTCTCTTAATTGCTCAAGAGTTAAAGTTGCTCTTTCCGACTCTCTGAAAAATTTGAGCGGCTCAATAATTTCTTCCGTACCGTTTGCAAGTTTAATTCTCTGCGGCTTGTCAAAACCATCCATACCCGTTTTGTTAAATGCATTTTGGTCTTTTACATTAAGCGGGTTTGTACGTCCTACCAGAATGCCTTTCTGATGAAGTTCCCGGATATCTTTAAACAGGAACGGTGCAATTTCTTTATTTTTAACAATTTCATCTACATATCCCTGTGATACAACACCCCAGGTCTGCAAAAATCCGACATTACCGTAGTGAGTTGCCACACTTAATGCTGACAACTTGTTATGAGCCTGCATATTTTCTAAGAACCTGCCAAAGAAAATTTCTTCATCCGCCCCGCCCTTTACAAGCGCTTCTCTTAACTCGGGCGATTCTATGAACGCCTCCAGTTCACGAGGAGAGAACAAACCTAAATTAACAATCATGTTTCTGGCAGAAGTTATGCCTATATATCCATCACCAAGGTTATGACCGATTTGTATCGGTTTTTTACCCTGAAAATATTCTACTCCTGCTGCATTTTTCTTAGCCATGTAGTGAGTTACGTAAGCTGCCTGAGAATCCGAACATACAACCGTCGCAGGATCAAAATTACCCAAATTCCTGCTTATATCTTCCATATATTCAACAACAGCTTTGTCATATTTTGCATAAGGGTCGCCGCCCCATGAGTTAACTATCTCTTTTACTGCTGATGAATACTGACCGTCTGCATAAGGATCAGGATAATATGCTGTTGCCTCCGTAAACACCATAAACAAATCATGTTTTACAGGACCTTTACTGGCATTAGATACTACTTTCAGAAGTTTTGTCGGCGCTTTTTCCTGCATGCCCCATTCAATATCCTTTGAAGATACTTCTTCAAGTAACCAGCATTCGTCTTTGTTATTTATTAAAACATCTCTCAGATTATTTTTTGATAAATCCCGTTTTACATAAACAGGCTGACCAACCTTATCCTTAAAAGGATGCCCTTCGGGTAAGCCGTCAGGAACTCTTGGAAGCTCAACTCCGATTTTTAATAAATCAGTTGCCTCCTCTGAAGGTATGGCATATTTTATAATACCGTTATAGTATGGGGTTACAACTACAGCCCTGCCGGGTTCTGTAGAAGACGCATTATTTAGTGTAAGATAATCGTTAATTACTGTTGCCACACCGCCTTTTTGAAAATATGGCTTTGCTTCACCTGCTACGTGAAGTACGTGGGCTTTATTTCCTCCCTTAAATGAAATCACCACCGGCTTATCTGAAGTATATGCCTTTGGTGATTCCGAATTATTTTTGTTATGCATGGAAAGTCCGTATGCCGCCAGATTATTAACGCCTATAGCACTAATTCGCATAGATTTCTCCTTACACACATAACTTGTTTAATTATTCTAAAACCCAAAAATTAAAAAATTTACTACTTAATCTCCCAAATATTAAGTTTTGTAACAGCAAATTTTTGTAATACTGATTTCTATTAGATAGTAACAAAAAAATAGTATAAATACAACAATTTTTTATTGATGGTCGGGGTGTCTTAACTTGTTCTCTTTGTGGTCGCCTCTCTCCCGAAATCATGTTTTAAACAAAATAAAAAAGAGTAACCAAAGTTACTCTTTTTTATTTGCCGATGGTCGGGGTGTCTTGACCTGTTCGCATTAAACGTGTCTGCGGATTTTCTTTTCCGAAACTTCGTTTCTTCCAAAGAAAACTCCTCCGCACTCTGCTCACAGGTCGCCGAACCAACACAAAGTCGATTCTCCCCATGAATCATCTAAATAAAAACAGCCCCCATACGGGAGCTGTTTTTATTTGCCGATGGTCGGGGTCGAACCGACACGTAGTTGCCTACACCAGATTTTGAGTCTGGCACGTCTACCAATTCCATCACATCGGCATGCCTGACTATCTTATTAAAACAAAAACATATTTTTTTTTCAAATGATTATTTATTGCTTTTTATTATATACCCACCCGGAGAATTAAATCTGATTTACATATTTTTCATAATACATTTATGAAAAAACTTTTATCTTTATTTTTAATTTTTAATCTTCTCCTTCCTTCTTTCGCCGATACAATAGAAGGACGGGTGTCAGAACAGGGAACAACCGCTCAAAACAGAGTAATTGACAAAAAAACGGGCGAAGGAATAAACGGTGCGCAAATCCTGTTACCCAAAGAAAATTACAGAACAAAAACCGACAAAAACGGCTTTTTTGAACTTGATACAGAAATAAGAGGAACAAGTATTATGTCTGTACAAAAAGATAAATACAAACCCTTTTCCATGACCGTTACCCAAAAAAGTTTTTCCAAACCGCTTGAAGTAACAATTGAAAAATCCGACGCTCATAATATTGCAATTGATACTTCTATGCATCACCTCGGGGATAACAGTTATTCAGAAAATTCCGCAAATGCGGGAGAATTTCAAAGTGATGCCGCAGGACCATTCTTCACAAAAAAATTTAATCTGAAAAATATCAATACCCATTCACCCGTATATCTTGTTATCGGTTCAATAATCGGAATTGATACACTGGTTGCACGTTCAATGGGACAAAATAAGCGCCCGAATGCTTATGCATCTCCGCCTGAAGTTTTTTTCAACGGAAATAAAGTTGCCGAAATTCAGATAAACGGTGACGGACAAAAAATCAGGCTTCCTCAGAATCTTGTAAAAAGAGGGGTAAATGAAGTTACCGTTAAAACAGGAAAAAATCTTATGCAAAGCTCTTACGTAGATTATGATGACATTGAGTTTATGAATCTCAGTATTGAGAACTGATTATTACCTATTGTTACAAATTTTGCTGAGCCTGTTATAAATGTTATAAAATGTGGAATAAATACCATGTCGGATAATACCAACGGATTAGGATTATTCGTATTGTGTTAAGGATGTAGCAAATTAACTCAGTATTTATTTCTTAAAAATTGAAAGGATAAAACATGGATTCAATAAATCAAATTCTATCACAAGGCGTGCAAAACGGACCTTCCGTCAGCCTTCAGCCTATAATTCGCAGCGGAATGCAAAACCAAAAATTTGTAAACGATATTGCAGCAAATACCATGCCGGACTTTTTAATATCCGGTGCCGGTTTTGATATGGTTATGAATAAACTTGCTTCGTTTAAAGATATGATATCCGTTACACAGGGCGGTCTTTCTCAAATGAGAGAGCAGGGCGAAAGCATCAGAGATTTAATAGCTCAGGCAAGAGAAGAAGGTGTAACGCCTGAAATTATGGATAAAATACAGGAGGAAGTAAACTCCAGAGTTGCGCAGATTAAACAAATTCGCGACAATACCGAATTTAACGGCATAAATCCGTTCAACGAAAAATTCAGTCTGGATATCCCTAATGTTCTCGAACTGATGGGTGCTCAGAATAAGGAAGAAGCTAACACCGAAATTGCAAATATGCTCGCATCAATTGATGTTGATATGACAATAGAAGGTGACGGTTTCAAAATCGGCGGTTCTGCAAAAATCGAAATCGGATACACCGAAGACGGTGCTTTACAGATAAATGTTGATGCAAGCATGGATTTTGACCTTTCAGGACTTGTCAGCAACGGTGTAAACTCAGATGAAGCCTGGGATTTAATCAACAGCTTCCTTGATATGCTGGGCGTTCAGGAAGGCGATATGGGAAATGCTCAAAACTTTATGGATGTTTTGTTTGAAAAAATGTTTAACCTTATGACAAACAAACAAAACGCTTTAACTGACGGAATCGATTTTGAACTTGATTCTTCGGATGTACTGAAAGGACATATGGTACAACAGGCATCCATAACCTTAGACGGAATGGCTAACCAGGCACCAAGTATTGCTATTAATATTCTGTAATTTGCAATACTGACAGGTTTAAGAGGCAGTTTTTTAACTGCCTCTTTTGTTTTCCTGTGTTTTTCTGTTTTTCTTTCTCTGATTTGCTCCCTATACATTTACCCCTTTTAATTTACCCCTCCCCCTTTACTTTTGCCCCCTATTTGTTCTACAATTCAGGTGTAGGAATAAATAAAAGGGAGAAAAATTATGTCAAGAAAACCTATTATTGCCGGTAACTGGAAAATGAATTTACTTCAAAGCGAAGCAAAAGCTTTATTTGACGGTATCAGCTCATATTTAGAAAACTATACAGCAGTTCAATTACCTACAGTTGTAATTGCTCCTGTATTTACTTCAATTAATCAGGTTCATTCAATTGCCTGCAACTGCGGCTGCGGAGGAAACAAACTTTCTGTTGCAGGTCAAAACTGCCACTGGGAAAAATCAGGTGCATTCACAGGTGAAATCTCTGTTGAAATGCTTAAAGATGCAGGTTGTGAATATGTAATCATCGGTCACAGCGAAAGAAGACAATACTTCTCTGAAACAGATGAAATGATTAACAAAAAAGCTAAAGCTATCTTAGCAGGCGGTCTTATTCCGATTATCTGCTGCGGGGAAACTTTGGAACAGAGAGAAGCAGGTTCAACTGATGTTCACATCGCATCTCAAATCAGAGCTGCTTTAGACGGAATCTCTTCTGAAGATGTTGCTAAATCAGTTATCGCTTACGAACCTATCTGGGCTATCGGAACAGGTAAAACCTGCGACAGCGTTGAAGCTAACAGAGTTATCAAAATGATCAGAAGCGTTGTTGCTGAAGTTGCAGGCACATCTGCTGCTGATTCTATCAGAATCCTTTACGGCGGTTCTGTTAAACCTTCTACTATCGAAGAACAGATGTCACAATCTGATATCGACGGTGCTTTGGTTGGCGGTGCAAGCCTTAAAGCAGACAGCTTTAACGAAATTATCGCTAACACTATGAAAGTTAGTGTATAAGTTATTAAGTATTCAACATTAAAAAGCGTTCATTAATATTAATGAACGCTTTTTATAGTATAATATTCTTATTGGCATATATAACGGGGTATGAACATGTACACTTTGGTTTATTCAATTAATAACGAAAAAAATCCTGAAACAGTTTATATAAATTTAACAAATGCCTGCACAAACTCTTGTGTTTTTTGTCTGCGCTCTCAAAAAGATGATGTTTGCGGACACGAAATGTGGCATGATGATAATTATACGCTTGATGATATTATTGAACAATTTAACGGGTTTAAATCATCAGCAAAAGAAGTTGTTTTTTGCGGATACGGCGAACCGTTTCTTAAAAAAGATATGATGAAGGAGTTCTGCAAATACTTAAGAAAGAATTATCCTGAATTAAAAATAAGAGTAAACACTAACGGACACGCTAATGCTGTTTACAAAACCAATATAGCGGAAGAGTTCAAAGGTTTAATCGACTCGGTATCAATCAGTTTAAACTCCGATAACGCACAAGAATACGACGAAATTTGCAAGCCAAAAATTGAAAATGCCTATGAAGCAATGAAAGATTTTGCCCGTTCGTGCAAAGCTGCAGGTATTGACGTTTCAATGAGTATAGTAACAGGGTTTGATAATGTTCACAAAATAAACGTTGAAAATTGCAGAAAAATTGCTGATGAGATTGGCGCAAAATTCCGTAATCGTGAGTTTATAACCAACGGATATTAGAGGTTTTTATGGTTGAGTTAATACTGGCATCAAATTCACCGAGAAGAAAAAAAATACTTACTGATATGGGACTTGAATACAAAATAGTTCCGTCAAATTATGATGAAAAACTTGAAAGTGATGATTTTACTTATGATAAAATTGAAGATTTGGCAACTCAAAAATGCTTAGATGTAGTAAGACGCTCAGACAAAAATTCTCTTGTTCTCGCTGCCGATACGGTTGTTGTACTGCATAACAAAATCCTAGGCAAGCCCCACACAAAAGAAAACGCATACAAAATGCTAAAAGAATTGTCAGGTGAAACACACATGGTTGTAACATCGATTTGTGCCATTAATACAAAAACAAACCGTGCTGCGACAATTTCAACAACAAGTTATGTAAGATTTACCGAATGGACTGATGAGATGATACACCACTATGTCGATACTTTTAATCCCCTTGATAAAGCAGGAAGCTATGGTATACAAGAACTTCCTCCGGACTATATGGATAAGTACGAAGGAAGTTTTGAAAATATTGTAGGACTTTCACCAGAATCGGTCAGAGCCGTTTTAGAAAAACTGGAATACCCTATTCCTTAGGTTCTTCTTCATTAGGCAGTCCCAAAGAAATACGTTTGTCTTTCGGGTTGAATTTTTCTACTTTGGTATCAATTTTATCACCTGCAGCAAGCATTTTTCCGCTCTTATTCTGATAAGCCGAAACTGCAGACTGCGGAAGCAGAGCTTCAACGCCAGGAAGAACCTCAACGAAAGCACCAAATGGTTTAACTCTTGTTACTACACCTTCTTTAATATCGCCTTCTTTAAGTTCTTCTTCTGCCTTAATCCACGGATCAGGTTCGGTATTTTTAAGACTTAAACTGATTCTTTGCTTGTCATGGTCAACATCAATAATCTCAACATTAATCTCCTGACCGACTTTGAGCAGGTCTGTAGGATGTTCAACCCATTTCCAGGAAATTTGAGAAAGCGGAAGCAGACAATCTACACCGCCTACGTTAACAAATGCGCCGAAATCTGTTATTCTTACAACTTCACCTTTTACAATCTGACCGACTTCAACCTGAGAGAATACGCTCTTTCTGGTTTCAGCCATATTTGTTTCAAACACCTTTTTATTAGATAAAATCAAATTATTCTGAGATTTATCCAGCGTCAGAATTTTAACTTCTATTTTATCTCCTGCAGCAGCTGTAGTTTCTTTGGCACATAACTGACCCTGCGGAATAAAACCCTGTACGCCCGAAATATCAACAATTATGCCGCCCTTAACAATTTGTGTAATTGTTGCGGCAATTGTTTCATCCGCCTCTTTGATTTTTTCAAGTTCTGCCCATGTGTGAGCAGCTGCAACTTTCTTGTATGATAACGTAAATTTACCGTTTTCATCTGCATCCTGAGTAATCAAAAATTCATACTCGGTATTCTTCTCTAATACATTTTCCACTTTCGCTTTTCTGTCAGAAGAAACTTCATAAGAAGGAACAAAAGCAGTACATTTTGAGCCAATATCAACGATAGCCCCGTCTGATTCGTATGCACACACAACACCCTGAACGATATCACCTCTTTTAAATTTGTAATCATACTTTGATAAAAGAGCCTCAAAATCCTCGTCCGAATACTTCTTCTCAGCCATTCTTTTAATATTCCTTTCAAGAACTGCGGTAAGGAAACCCTGATACACAACCCTACCTAATAAACACGGGTCAATTATAGCATATTTGTCAAGCATGGTCAAAGGTATGAGCTTTTTTTGTGAAAAATGTTACAAAAAAGTCGATTTTGACAAAATGTCAAAACCGACTTTTATATTTAATTTTACATTTACCTCTATACAATACCCTGGCATTTCATAGCTTCTGCAAGTTTATCAAAAGCGGCAAGGTTGGCACCTGCAACATAATTTCCTGCACAGCCGTATTTTTCAGCATTACATTTGCAAGCTTCAAAAATATTAACCATAATGTGGTCAAGTTTTTCGATAACTTCATCAAATGTATAGTAATATCTCATGCTGTTTTGGCTCATCTCAATAGCAGATGTTGCTACACCGCCTGCGTTAGCAGCTTTTGCCGGTCCTACAAGAACACCTTTTTCAAGGAAGTAATCTGTTGCTTCCTGGGTACAAGGCATGTTTGCACCTTCTGAAACTGCCATAACACCGTTTTCTACAAGCTTTTTAGCAGAATTTAACGTTACTTCGTTTTGGGTTGCACAAGGTAATGCGATATCTGTTTTGATTGTCCAAATCGGAGAATCTTCGCTTGTTCTTTCCATATACTGAGCATCAGAGTGAACTCTCAGGTAATCTTTTATTCTTCCTCTTTCAACTTCCTTAATTTGTTTAATCAATGCCAAATCTATTCCGTTTTTGTCATAAATACAACCGTTAGAATCAGACATTGCAACAACTTTTGCACCGTATTCCTGAGCTTTTTGGCAAGCGTAAATTGCAACGTTACCGGAGCCTGAAATAGTAACCGTTTTACCGTTAAAGCTTTCACCTTTGGTCTTAAGCATTTCTCTTGTGAAGAATACCAAACCGAAACCTGTTGCTTCCGTTCTTCCCAAAGAACCGCCGTAGCAAATTGATTTTCCTGTCAAAACTCCGCCTTCATAAGCATCACGAATTCTCTTGTACTGACCGAATAAATATCCGATTTCACGTCCGCCTACACCAATATCACCGGCAGGAACGTCAACATCGTGACCTATGTGTCTGTATAATTCTGTCATAAAGCTTTGGCAGAATCTCATAATCTCGTTATCAGATTTACCTTTAGGGTCAAAGTCGCTCCCGCCTTTACCGCCGCCGATAGGCAAGCCTGTCAAAGCGTTTTTAAAGATTTGTTCAAAACCCAAAAACTTCATAATACTCTGGTTAACAGTCGGGTGAAATCTCAGACCGCCTTTATAAGGACCGATAAGAGAACTGAACTGAACTCTGAAACCTCTGTTTACAATAACTTCGCCCTTATCATTAACCCATGGAACTCTGAATGATATTATCCTTTCGGGTTCAACCATTCTTTCTAAAATAGCTAATTTTTCATACTCTGGGTGTTTTTCAACCAAATGTTCAACAGAACATAAAACTTCTTTTACCGCCTGTAAATATTCAGGTTCACAAGCATACTTCTTCTCTAAGTCATTAATAACTCTGGTTATGTATTCGTTCATCCTTCTCTAACCCTCTTATCTATTGAATTACGGGGCATAAAAATTGTCATTTACCCCCACTTTTTTGTTATACAATATATATTTTTTAATTGCAATAGAATTTATAAAAACTTTATAAAATTTTTATATGGGGGGGGGGTAAATGTTATCCGACTAAAAGCTAAAGACTTAAAGGTCAAAAGCAGTCGGCAAAACTCTAATCAAAATTAATCAAGTCCGATACTTTAACTTCCAAAATATCGGCAAGTTTAAACAATTTTCTCAGACTTAAAAATTTCAGACCGTTCTCTATACGACAGACATAATCTTCAGACAAATCCAATGCCACAGCCAAGTCTAATTGCCTGTACCCTTTAGCTTTTCTATATTTCTTTATATTATTTCCCAATAACTTTAGCCTTGACATATGGTCTATTATTCCATATTATAAAAACAAGCATTCGACATATTTGTCCATGTTAATGGGGTATTATTATTAATGATATAAATGTATTAGAAGTTTTAGGTAAGAATTTACACGATATTAGATTTGAAAAAAATATTTCTCTGCAGGAATTATCCGATATGGTTGACATTGATATTGAAAGGCTTATGAAATTTGAAGCAGGTGTATCAGCAGAATTAGATATCACGCAATATTTAAAGCTTGCAAATGCTTTAGGCGTAAGCTATGAAGTTTTTACAAAGGGAATACGCTTTGAAAACGATTGAACTTTATAACAAAAAAAGAACCCCTTTGAAGGAGTTCTTTTTTTGTATATTCTTTGCAAGAATTAACGTTTTGAGAATTGGAATCTCTTACGAGCTCTTTTTCTGCCGTATTTCTTACGTTCTTTAACTCTTGCATCACGAGTTAACAAACCTTCTGCCTTAAGAACATTCTTATATTCTTCATTAGATTTAAGTAATGCTCTTGAAATACCATGTCTGATAGCAGCTGCCTGAGCAACGATACCGCCGCCTACAGCTTTTACTCTTACATCATATTTATCCTGATTTTCAGTAAGAACCAAAGGTCTGTAAATCATCATTTCTACTGAAGGCATGTTGCCGATATAATCAGCTAATTTCTTTCCGTTAACGAAAATTCTGCCTTTACCTTTTACAAGTTTAACAACTGCGATTGCGCATTTTCTTCTGCCTGTAGCCATAATTTCTTTTAAGTCTGCCATTATTTAGCCTCCTTTTCCAAAACTATTGGTTTCTGAGCAGCATGTGGATGCTCTGAACCGCAATATACTTTCAACTTAGTGAACTGAGTATCGCCTAAAGTGTTGTGTTGTAACATACCCTTAACAGCTTTTTCAATTAACTTAGTTGCATCTTTTTCACGAACTTCTTTAACGGAAGCTGATTTTAAACCACCCGGATAACCTGTGTGGTGGTAGTAAATTTTATCTGTTTCTTTATTACCTGAAACTAACACTTTTTCAGCATTGATAACAATAACGAAATCGCCTGTATCAACGTTTGGAGTGTATTCAGGTTTATTTTTACCTCTTAAAATGTTAGCAACACGAACTGCAAGACGTCCGAGTGTTTCGCCTTCAGCATCGATTAAATACCATTTTCTTTCTACTTCAAGAGGCTTTGCTGAATATGTTTTATTCGCCATTTTAATATTTCTCCATTGTAGTTTTAATAAGTTACTTTCATAAGCGTAAGTCCGTACGGACTTACTGTCTGCCCCGCCTTACGGCGGTCACGCGCTTCAAGGACTTCTTTCATATGCTCAACTGGGAGCTTATGACCTTCTATCTCAAGAAGCGTACCGACTATAGTTCTAACCATATTGTACAGAAAACGATTTCCTTCAAGATGGATAAAAACTCTGTCGCCTTGTTTTTCAACTCTGGCTTCGGTTAGTGTACAAACTTTGCTTGGGTTTAGCGTTCCGGAACTCTTGAAACTTGAAAAATCGTGTTCACCGAGTAAGAAGTTCAAAGCGGTTTGCATCCGCTCTACATCCAATTCGTACTTAACTCTTAAGATATCACCGTCAAACGCTTGTTTATAACGTCTGTTGATAAGTTCATATCTGTAATATCTTGCCTTTGCAGACTTTTGAGCGTGGAACGTATCGGGAACGACTCTCAAATTGTCAACCGAGATGTCATCGGGAAGTATTTCATTTATATGATAGATAAAATTTGAAGCAACAATTTCTTTATCCGTATCAAAATGAACTACCTGCCCTAATGAGTTAACACCTTTATCGGTTCTTCCGGAGAAGATTGTTTTAACCTGTCGGTCATTATTTTCTGCGGTATCTTTACCGCCGATTATCAAAGTTCTGATTGCCCTTTCAAGTTCACCCTGTATGGTAGGCTCATCTATTTGTTTACCGCCTTCAAACTGAATTTGGCTTCCAGCATAGTTTTTACCCCTGTACTGAACATCAAGAGCGTATCGCATTAACTATACCAACTGAATTAATGCCATTTCAGAAGCATCACCTCTGCGAGGAGGAAGTCTGAAGATTCTTGTATAACCGCCCTGTCTTGAAGAATATTTAACGCCAATAACGCTGAATAATTTTCTTAAAACAGTTTGAGGTGCTAATTTTTTACCTTCCTGCTTGGTTTCAAAAACTTCGCCTGTTGCAGTGTCAATAAATTGTCCGATTTCTTTATCGAAAATATAACGACCTGCTAATCTTCTTGAGTTCAAGTCACCTTTCTTAGCCATAGAGATAACGTTTTCAGCATACGGCTGTAAAGCTTTTGCTCTAGCCATAGTTGTTTTAATTTCTCCGTAAGTAATAAGTTCGGTACATAATGAACGCAACAAAGCTTTTCTCTGGTCCTGTGCTTTACCAAGCGTATTTTTCTTTGTTTGGTGTCTCATTGTTTTGTTTCCTTTTTATGTCTTTTACTATTTATGTTTCGTTTTATATTATGCAGAGGAGGTGATTTACACCCCGCTCTGCGTTAATTTTAACTATGCTTCTGATTCGATAACCATACCGTCTTCATCCATTTCAGGGTTTGGAGCTAAGTCTAAACCGAAGTGGTGAAGTCTTTCGATTACTTCATCAGATGATTTTTTACCGAAGTTTTTAATGTTCAGTAAGTCGTGTTCTGATTTCTTAAGCAGCTCAGCCATAGAGTTTATGCTTGCTCTCTTTAAGCAGTTATAAGCTCTTACAGATAAGTCTAAATCATCAATAGAGATAGAAGGTTCATCGCCTGCAGTTTCACTTACGGTTTCTTCTACTTCACTGATAACTTTTTCTTCAATTTCTTTGTGAGAAGTAGTACCTGCAATTGAAGAAATCTGAACAAAGTGTTCAATCAATAAGTCAGCTGCCTGAGTAAGTGCTGTAGTAACATCGATAGTACCGTTAGACCAGATTTCCAATGTTAACTTATCAAAGTCAATATTGTCGCCTACACGAGCACTTTCAACATCGTATCTTACTCTCTTAACAGGCATAAATGTTGCATCAATAGGTAACATATCGATAGGAACGCCAGCTTTAGCGTTTCTCGGAATGTCGTTAGCTACATAGCCTTTACCTGTTTCTACAACGATTTCTGCGTGGAAAGAACCGCCGTCAGCAATTGTACAAATCAACCAGTCAGGGTTAACAACCTTAACACCTGCAGGAAGCTGAATGTCGCTTGCCAAAACAGCGCCCGGTTTATCAACGTCAATTCTTAAAGTTTGTGGTTCTTTAGAATCTGTTTTAATTGCCAAACCTTTAAGGTTTAACATAACATCAATAACGTCTTCCAAAACGCCTGGAATTGCAGTATATTCGTGAGTGATACCTTCGATTCTGCAAGAAGTAACAGCTGTTCCTTCAAGGCTTGAAAGTAAAACTCTTCTTAAAGCATTACCGATAGTTGTTCCAAATCCTCTTTCTAACGGTTCGATAGTAAATTTACCATATTGTGAACCATCTGAGCCAGTCATTGTACTAACGGTTTTAATTTTTAATTCCATATTATTCTCTCCTATCAGCTTATTTTGAATAGTATTCTATAACAAGTTGTTCTTTGAAATCAGGGTCTAATTCTTCTCTTTGAGGTACTCTTTCAAATGTAATTTTCAAAGCATCTTTGTCTAATGTTATCCAAGCGGGAACACCTGAAAGGTCAATAGCGCTCATAACTGTCTTGATGAAGTCATTGCTTCTTGCCTTAATTGTGATAACGTCGCCTGCTTTAACAAGGTAAGACGGAATATCAACCTTTTTACCGTTAACTAATGCATGACCGTGGTTAACGATTTGTCTTGTTTGTTTTCTGGTAACACCAAGTCCTGCTCTGAATAAAACGTTGTCTAATCTTGATTCAAGAATCTGAAGTAAGATAGTACCAGTAACGCCTTTTCTTCTTGCAGCTTCGTGGTAATATTTAGCGAATTGTTTTTCGCTTACCAGATATGTAAATCTGATTTTTTGTTTTTCATTTAAGTGAATTGCATATTCAGAAGGTTTTTTTCTGTCAGCACCGTGCTGTCCGGAAGCAGTTTGTCTCATAGAAGATGTTAATTTTCTGTTTGATAAATCTTTAACACCTTTATTTCTGAATAACTTATTCGTTGGTCCTGTGTATCTTGCCATTTTATTTCTCCTTTTCTTCTGCCGGGCATCTATGGTTTGTGTCCTTGGCGGGAACTCAAGCCCCGGCTTATATTTTACAAATTAAATATCTCCAAATTACAAAGTTTAACTATACTCTGCGTTTTTTCGGAGGTCTGCAACCGTTGTGAGGAATAGGTGTTACATCCTTGATTAATGTAATTTCCAAACCTGCCTGCTGAATAGCACGGATTGCTGTTTCACGACCTGAACCAGGTCCTTTGATGTGTACTTCAACTTTCTTCATGCCTTGGTCGATTGACTTTTTAGCAACTGATTCTGCTGCAGATTGTGCTGCAAACGGAGTACCTTTTCTTGCACCCTTAAATCCTGAAGCACCTGCTGTTGCCCAAGCAATAGCATTACCCTGCATGTCAGTAGAAGTTACAATTGTATTGTTGAAGGTTGATTGTATGTGTACAACACCTTGTAATACATTCTTCTTTTCTTTTTTCTTTGTAGTTTTTGGTCTTGCCATTTTCTTTTTCCTTTATGTTTTTACTATTTAATTTCGTTTATGTTTTTGTGATTAAACCTAGGATTATTGCTTCACGCTTCACTGTCACTCATTTTGTTTTGCTGACGCAAAACTGCCATTCGTTCAGTTCCGCGATACTTCGGCGTTCCGTTCGCTTACGCTCACTTCAGCCTACGCAAAATCCTATTTCTTCTTACCTGCGATAGGTCCTGTCTTTTTGCCTCTGCGGGTTCTTGCGTTAGTCTTAGTTCTCTGACCTCTGCAAGGAAGACCTCTTTTGTGTCTCATACCTCTGTAAGAGTTGATTTCCTGAAGACGTTTGATGTTCATTGTAACTTCACGTCTCAAGTCACCTTCGATGTTGTACTCAGATAATGCGTTTCTGAGTTCTTTAATATCTGATTCTGTTAAATCATCTGTTCTCAAATCAGGAGATATGCCTGTTACTTCGAGAATTTTCTTAGCCCTTGCCGGTCCGATTCCGTAAATATAAGTAAGAGCGATTTCTAATCTTTTGTTACGAGGTAAGTCTACCCCTACTAATCTTGCCATGTTTTCTTTCCTTTATTTTTCTACTATTTATACTTTCACTTTTGTTTTGCCTGCGCAAAAATTAACCCTGTCTTTGTTTATGCTTCGGGTTTTCGCAAATTACGGCAACTCTGCCTTTTCTTTTGATTACCTTGCACTTGTCGCACATAGGTTTTACTGATGTTCTTGTTTTCATAATTCTTTCCTTTTTGTTATTTATAATCTACTAGTTTTATTTCAATCTGAAAGTTATTCTGCCCTTTGATAAATCATAAGGTGTCATTTCAACTTTTACTCTGTCACCCGGCAAAATTCTGATAAAGTTTTTTCTGATTTTACCTGATATATGAGCTAAAATCTCATGTCCGTTTTCAAGTTCAACCCTAAACATTGCGTTCGGCATGGATTCCAAAATTTTTCCTTCAATTTCTATTACGTCTTTTGCCATTTTTGTCCTCTATTTCGGCTTTCAACAGATGACATTATTCGTCATCATAATTAATCATATTTGCTGAAAATCTTAATGCAAGCATTATTATTGATATTTGGGGCGTTTTATTAAGAATTATAAACGAATGTTTTTATAAACATAGGTTATATATACACATTTTCTATTTTTTATTTTTGGCATGTTCTTTTTCATATTTTATCTGCGTTTCGCCAAAAAAATTCTTATTTATTTAATGTTATAAAGTTATAAAAACAATCATGCGTTCTGACCGATTTTTCTTCCCGTGCAAAAATCTACGTTTATTGTTTTAATTTCTTTGTTATCTCTTTTCAGTTCTGCTCTGTATTCTTTTCTCATCTTCGAAAAGAGTTTTTCTTCGGGAGTTTCGGCAGAAAACAGTTTGTACAAACGGTATTTTAAGGTATTTTTCATTACCATGCTCTGAACGTACAACGGAACATTCACATAGTTAATTCTCGGAATGCTTTTATAGTTTTCAAAATCTTTAACCGCAAGTGCTGCAAGCTTCTTATCAAAATCACGAGCTTTTTTAAAATTTCCCAAAACAATATTTGTAAAAGCATTATAGCTGTTTTGAAGCATCTCATTTGCACGAACCGTTTTCTGATAAATCTCTGATTTTTTCTTGCTGTCTTCTATCAAAAACCCTGCTGTTTTAACAAAGTCCTGTTCATTTTTTCTGACAAAATAAGAATTAGCTCCTTTAACATTTGTAGATAACAAAATTGTCTTTTTGCTTTTACTCTGTTCCACAAACAAATCAAAAGGTAAATCTTTTATCATACCTTCAAGCGCTTGTTTATGAAGGTCAAAAAGATATTTTTGAGTTGGATTTATTCTGTTTTTAATAACGATTTTTCCGCTGAAATTCGGATTTGTTGATATTGGGTTGGCTTTCATACACTTGTTTCCTCTAATCTGTTATTATATAATATTTCAAAAGAACAATTATTTCAACAACAAAAAAGGCATACAACTTGTAATGCAAATCAACGCAATAGGGATAACAAATTTTAAAGCCAATTACCATACGGTTGAGAAAATGGGAAGGTATTTTGAACATTCAAAAATATCAACCGACAACGAGGAAAAGCTTGGTAAAGAACCTGTATTGGAATATCAGTGTTCCGTTCAGAAGTTTGAATTTCCTATGAGTTATGACGGAAAATATTACACAACCCCAGTATACAAAAATGCAATCGACAACTACAGAATTTTTTACAAGGATACAGGTAAATACGAACGAAGGGGAGAAGTACAAAAAATAAATCCGTTGTTTTTTGCACGGACAGCGATGCGTGAAGATTTTAAATATAACGGATTACCGCTTGAATATGCAGTCGCAAAAGGAAACACGGCAGGTAAAGTTTTTGTTAACACGACCGATGTTCCGAAAGACATTCCAGTAATTTTAATTTTGGACTACGTTAAACGGGAAGAAGATATAATTTCAAACGTTCCTGATAATGTAATCGGTTTAATTACATCTATGGGTGACTTTGGGGTTTTAAGCCATTGTGCAAATCTTACAAGAAATCAATTCCACGTTTTCAGCGTTGTACTGGACGAAAACAAATATAATGACTTAAAAAAACAAGAGGGCAAATACATTTCGGTAAACAATGAAAACGGAATTGTTGAGTACGAAGAAACACAGCCGAATACAAAACAAACGGAAACCGTTGAAAAAGTTAAGGTGCCAATATTAGAAAAAGTTGACAGGCTTTTAAACTTTGATGAGCTTACACCGCAAAATTGCGGAAATAAAGGATACAGGCTCGGCATCATGCAAAGACTTGCAAAAGAAGGGGTATTAAAAGATATAACTATCCCAAACGGCTTTGTAATTCCTGCGGAATACATTAATAAATTCAACAAATACATTAATGTTGAAGACATTGAAGAAGAAAGAAACAGGATTGATGAAGGGGTTTACACCAAAGATACTGAAAACAGAATAAAAGAGCTTGGTTTACCAAGACGTGATTTAATTATCCGTTCTAATTTTAATACTGAGGATTTAGGCAGTTTTTCTTCCGCAGGTATTTATGAATCGCAGGAGGCAGGTAAATCCGGAAGTATTATGTTAGATGCATCCGATTTGGTAAAATACTCTCTCGATCCCGAATGCAACCCTTTATCCAAAATAATTCACGAAAAATACGGTATCTCTGATAATGATGTCCAGCCTTCTGTTATTGTTCAGGAAAGAATAAAAAATGACTACAGTTTTACGGCATACTCTGACGACGGGAATAATAATATCATAATTGATTTTGCGGATTTTCGTTTGGGACTTTTAAAGCCGGCAACAGCGCTTATTAAATTCAACAAAAACACAAAAGAATTGAGCGTAGAAAGAAAACAGTCTCCATTTGCTTCATACACGTTAGATGAAAAAGGTAATATTATTGACCAGTATCATGAAAAAGACAAACTGGACAGCGAATGGGAGTTTTTAAAACCTTTATTGGGCATCGTTTCGACAGGGGCTTTGGTTCTGGAAAATTTCTTCAAACACCCTCAGGACATTGAAGGCGGAATAAAAGACGGCAAAGTTTATTTCTGGCAGACAAGAGATATTGTGGCTAAAGCCGTTAAGAGAATATAAGGTTAAATTATTTACATGTATTTCTTTTTATACTAAAATTTTCTTATAATTATCACTTTTAGGGGGAGTCAGCATGAAGCTTCATAACACATATAATAACAGGGTAGAAGAATTTGTACCTATAGAAGAAAATAAAGTCAAAATGTACGTTTGCGGTCCTACAGTATACGATAACGCTCATTTGGGACACGCAAGATGCTATATAACCTGGGATGTTTTGTACAGATATCTCAAATTCAAAGGATATGACGTTACTTATTGCAGAAACGTTACCGATGTTGATGATAAAATCCTTAAAAAAGCTGAAAAAGAAGGTAAAACACCAGAAGAAGTTTCAAGATTCTGGTACCAAAAATTTTCTGACTCAATGAAAGCATTAAACAATTTGAAACCCGATATTGAACCGTTTGCGACAAAAACTTTGGGCGAGATGATTGCCATGAATAAGGATTTAATCGCAAAAGGATATGCTTATGAAGTTAACGGTGATGTGTATTTCAGAGTTAAAAAATTCGGAAAATACGGTTCACTGAGCGGTCAGCCGATTGACCAGCTGGAAAGCGGTGCAAGAATTGAAGTCGGTGAACAAAAAGAAGATCCGCTCGATTTTGCGCTCTGGAAAAAAGACGAAAAATTCGGTTATAAATCACCCTGGGGCGTCGGACGTCCGGGCTGGCACATTGAATGTTCGGCAATGAGCAGAAAATATCTCGGAAAGACAATTGATATACACGCAGGCGGTGCAGATTTAATCTTCCCGCATCACGAAAACGAAATTGCACAATCAGAATGCGCTAACGGCTGTAAATTTGTAAACTACTGGTTACACAACGGTTTTGTAACAATAAACAAAGAAAAAATGTCAAAATCTCTAGGCAACTTTTTAACAATAGATGATTTGCTCAAAAATTATGACTCAAATACAATAAGATTCTTTATTTTAACAAACCATTACAGAATGCCTGTTGAGTTCTCCGATGAAGCTCTTACTTCGGCTCAGGCAGGTGCAAAAAGAATGTTAAATGCCAAGAAAACAGCTGTTAATGAAAACCTTGATATTACTCAGTATGATGAATACAAGGCTTTTGTCGAGGCTATGGATGACGATTTAAACACCTCTAAAGCTCTTGCCGTTCTGTTTGATTTGACGAACAAGGCAAACAAAGACGTTGATTATGCTTATACACTGTTGTATAAACTTGCAACAACGCTGGGCTTTAAGTTTGAAAAAGCGGCATTAAGCGACGAGGAGCTTGCGGAAAAATTAAATCAAATCAGCACAGAACTGGGTGAAAACTTTAGCTCTATGGAAGAAATTATTGAAAAAAGAAAACTTGCAAGAGCGGAAAAAAACTGGGATATCGCAGACAAAATCAGGATTGCGCTTGATAAGGCAGGAATAGTTTTGAAGGATTCCAAAGAAGGAACAACCTGGGAGCTAAAAGGGTAAATAATATATTTTGTCAGCAAGCAGCTCTGACTTATAAGGGGTTAAATAGTTGAAAGTTGAAAATAAAAAATGGAAAATTATTTTAGGTGCAATATTTTTGGTATTGGCACTGACGGTTAATAATGTATATGCGCTAAGCAGTAACAACAATGTCGTAAGAGTAGGAATTACAGACAACAAATTCCAAAATGTCCAGAAACAGGAAACAGTTATATACGGAACGGCGGAATGCGAAATTTGCGATAAGGCGTCAAAAACAGTTATAACAAAAGTAACGCCCGATACCGATATAATAGTCAAAAACAACCCAAAAGGACTTGTTGTAGAAATAAACCACAGAGCGAAATTGTTACAGGACATCGTAGTAATTTGTCCTCAGGGATTGCTCGGTGTAAGAGGTTTGCTTAGAAAAGGTGAACCTGCGCTTTATCACGGAGCATTTGAAGTTGTACAAAGCCAGTCAAAAGAAGGGTTTTTTATTGTAAACCTTGTTGAAATACAGGAATACCTGAAGGGTGTTGTTCCGAATGAAATGCCTGTCAAATTTGGACTGGAAGCACTTAAAGCTCAGGCAGTTGCTGCAAGGAACTACGTTTTAACACCACGAACTCAGGCATACAAAGAATTTAACGTTGTAGACAGCGTTGCAAGTCAGGTTTATTTCGGCGCAAATACAGAAGACGAGCTTGCAACACGTGCCGTTATGGAAACAGACGGAATTGTTGCTTTGTATAAAAACGAACTGATTTTGGCACTATACAGTTCAACCGCCGGAGGATATACCGAAAGCTATTCTAACGCTTTTTCGGACGCAAATACAAAAGTGTTCCCTGCTCCGACTAAACCGTATTTAACTGCTGTTCCCGACAAATCTGATTTCAAACCGCTTGACGAAGAAGACAACGCAAAAGCTTTTTATGAATCAAGAGTTCCGTCTTTTGATATAGAATCACCGTACTACAGATGGACAAAGGAATGGGGCGGAACAGAGCTCAAAAATGTACTGGAAAAAACCCTGCCTGCACAATCAAAAACAGGATTTATCCGCCCTGCCGTACATCAGGGCGAGGATATCGGTAAAATAAAAGGTCTTGTGGCTATGAAACGAGGAAACTCCGGAAAGATTATGGAGCTGGAAATCCAGACCACAAAAGGTTACTATATCGTATCAAAAGAACTTGTCATAAGACGTGTACTTCAGAAAAACGGGGTTTCTCTGCCAAGCGCAAATGTAGTTTTTGAAACTCAGCTTGATAAATACGGAAACGTCGAAAAAATAACCGCCTACGGCGGAGGATTCGGACATGGCGTCGGAATGAGCCAGTTCGGGGCAGGATATATGGCAACAAAACTCAGACAGCCGTATTATAATATATTAAGGCATTATTACACAGATATTAACCTCGGAACGGTTCCCGTAACAGTAAGCGGAGAAGATGTCAAACAAACTTTCTGGGCGCCAATTGGCAGAGCACAGATTGTCATAACAAATACAACCGCTCCGAAAATTGCGGTTATGATTAACGGAAGAGAACACGAATTCCCGATAGTAAAACCTGTTTTCCACAGAGAACACAAGGTTGATATTTCAAGATATATTGACGACGGTTTTAATACCGTAACTTTCCACGCTCCGTCACTCGGACGCTCATTCAGCGCATATATTGAGCTTGTGGAAAAGTACAATAAAATTCAACACCACGAAGATGAAAAAGAAGAATAATCAGGGATAAGAATTGGAAAAAAACGAAATCTCAAAATCAAATATAGAAGGCGGAGTGCTGAAAGCGGCATGGCTTATTGCTCTTGTGACCATTGCAAGCAAGTTAATCGGATTTGTCCGTGATATGGTTGTCGCAAATTTTTACGGCGCAACTCTCGTTTCTGATGCTTATTTTTACGCACTTCAGATTCCTTCTCTTGCAATAATAATCCTGGGCGGAGTCGGAGGCCCGTTTCACAGCGCAGCGGTTGCTGTTTTTTCCAAACTTGTTGGTGCGGAAGATAAGCCCGACGAAACCGTAAACAAACTGTACAGTACATTTCTTACCTGTGCGTTTATATTCTTTGCAATTGTCGCTGTAGCAGGTTTCTTTTTTGCAGACAAGATAATGGGACTGATAATCTCGGCAGGAACACCCGAACTTATTCATCTTGCCTCTCTGCATTTTAAAATTATGTCACCGATTATTTTAATCGGAGGAATTATAGGTATATATTACGGGCTTTTGATTGTTCACAAACAATTTATTCTGCCCAACTTGTCGCCAATGATACTGAGCCTTGTGGTAATTATTGCAATTTCACTCGCACACAATGACCACTCAGGTCTTGTTCTTGCAGCCGCAACCACTGTCGGTGCAGTTTGCCAGATTTTAATCCAATTCCCGAAACTCAGACAAATCGGATACAGAATTAAACCAAATCTTGATATTAAAAATAATCCGCAGTTTAAAAATATCTGCGAACTTTTATTCCCCGCTATTTTAAGCTCCACGATAGGTCAAATCGGGATTTATATTGATATGTTCTTTGCCTCAAACCTTGTTTTGGGTGCGTGGACTGCAGTTGTTTTTGCAAACAGAATATTCCAGTTCCCCGTAGGTATTCTTGTTACGGCGTTTTTGGTTCCTCTGTTCCCGATTTTCTCACGTCTTGCAGGAGAAGGGAATGAAGACTCAATAAGAACATATTTTAACAAAGGTGTCGGAGTTCTCCTGTTTGCGGCAATTCCTATGATAATTCTTATTTTACTTCTTGCTCAGGATGGGATTTCGCTTGTATTTGAAAGAGGAGCATTTAACTCAAATGCCGTAATTATGGTATCGGAAGCATTGTGCTTCTTATCATTCTCTATTCTTCCTTACGTATTCAGGGATTCAATTACAAGGGTTTATTACGCATACAACGATTCTAAAACACCGTTCGTTATTGCAACTTCTGCTATCGCACTAAAAGCTTTCCTGAACTGGCTTTTGATACTGAAGCTCAACATGGGAATCGCAGGTATTACACTTTCAACTTCTTTTGTAACCCTTTTCAACGCAACAATGCTCGGTTTGTTTATACATAAAAGAATTAAACTTGATTATAAAACCCTGTTTATAAACTTCGGGAAAATGCTGCTTGCAGGAGCTTTGACATTCGCTGCAGGCTGGTACGTCTGCCTGTTGTTTAACGGCGTAACCCTTCCCAAATACGTATTTGAGTTTGTAAAAATTGTTGTCGTAATGATATTATGCGGAACACTTTATACCATTTTAAACATCATATTTAAAATGGATTATGCAAAAGAACTTCTTGCAAGATTAAAGAGATAAGTTTTAAACGTTGTCTTCTACGGATAATTTGACCACACCTGCTTCGGGGTTTAAAGCTTCAATAACTATTTTGTTTACACCCTCTGTTACGCTTTGTTGCCCTTCAACAACGATTGTTCCTGCCTGACCCAGTCTGAATGCTATCGGGTGGTCTTCAGATACATCTCCGCTTGTATATTCCTGACCGTTCATAATAAATTTTACGTCTTTCGGTTCATAAGTAACATCATTAATCTTTACGTAATTAAATCCGCTGATAAACCCCGGCCCAAGCACATTTTTAAGATTAAAGCTCGCACCGTTATCAAGTTTCTTCAAAGAACCCTTCTGATAGATTCTTTTAATTAAGAATTCGGGAACTACGACCATTTTCACACCTCTTATTTAAACAATTGACAGATTTTAAATGTTCCTAACAATATTTTAACATTTTTTAAGTCAGATTTAAACCCCCATGCTGATTTGACATTCCTGTCCTTTTCCCACACTATTATGTCAAGCGTATTATGCGGTTTTAAAAACTCATTAATCAGATAAAACTTGTCCTGTACGTGTCTTCGTTTTATGTATCGTCCTATTTTTACACCGTTCAGATAAATCGTAGCACGACGGCATCTGAAATCTTCAAATGAGATGTATTTTGCAAAAAATACATTTTCACTCATATTCAGGTCAAAATTAACAGTAATCTTTGATAAATATGGATTATCACTCTCAAATTTCGTGGTATATTCCGGTGCAAGTTTTTCACAGACATAAAACTCAACAGGAATCTGAGGAGTTGTTTCAAACAAAACAAGTCCCCTCGGACTATTTGTATCACCCGAAAAACCTTTGTCAAAGCCAAGGTTTTGTACCAAAATAGTAAGCTCGTTAGTTTCTCTGGTCAATATAGTCTTATTTAGCGGTACTGAAATCGTTTCAGGAACCTCCTGAAGTTTTTCAAGCTTGTAACTGTTTCTGTTTATAATTTCTTTACCGTTCACATAAACCGCAAAGAGATGTCTTGCACTCAGAGTTATCTCAGTAAGATAATCAGGTATTTTAGCCTTGTACCAGATAAACTCGTCATAAATGTCACAGGAGAATGCATCCGTTTTCCCGCCGGCTTCTATCTTTTTCCAGCCTGAATAATCATAATCCAAATCAATTTCCGGCGAGCAGAATTTTACGCTGGAAATTTCAAGCTGTTCCAAAGGCGGATTGTTTGGATATGCATTAACAATACAGTTCTTCTTTGCAAATTTGTATTTCAAATCAAAATAAGCAATTTCCGTATTCTTTTCAACCGCAACAGCTCCGTTTGGAAGAACATAATCAGCGTTAAATATCATTCTGTCTTTAAGAAACCAGCTCCTGTCTGCCATGTGTTTGGTCAGGAATATAAACTGAGTTGTTTTTCCGTCACGTTCAAAGGTGTAATTTTCAAAGTCCATCTTGTCGCCTTTGATTACCGTTCCGTCAGACAGATAAATATTAGCGTTTTTGTCAGATATAAAGAAAACAGCTTCTTCGTTTTCATTTTTCAATCTTGTAAAGATTTCTACGTCAGAAAATTCTATGTCACAGCCGTAAAGTTTTAAATTTACCGGACAAATCTTCATATCACAGGATTTTAAAACCACTGTTTTTCCGTTTGGCAGAGTAATTCCGCCTTCCGCTTCGTTTATTTTTTGATTTATACCCATGTTCCTAATAAACAGCCAATCGCAATCATTAGTGTTGTCATGGCGCATTTTTGCATAAATATTTTCCTGACAGAAATCAAAATCCTTCGGTTCTGTACAGGTCAAATCAAAAGAATCGAGGAAATAATTTATTTCCTTTGCTTTATAAAAATTGCTCTGAATAACTCCAAACTCATCTATTGGTGCAGTAAATTCATAGCTTGTATAAACCTCATCGCAGGCTAAATCGCCCCAGTTTGTACCGCCTGCAGCCATATAGTGGTTAAACAGAGTTACACCCTGAGAAAGAGCCGTTTTTGTCATTATATTAATATGCTCGTCACCGAGTGCTTCACGTATATGACCGTAACCTGAACCGTCCCATTTATCAAACCAGCCCGCTTGCATTTCGGCAATAAACGGAGGAGAACCCTCTTTTGCGGAGCGGAAAATGTCCTCAACATTATCTAAAGTATCAAAACAGAAATTATCCTGTTTCCAGTTCTGGTTCGGATTTATATAAGGGTAAAGATCAAGAGCATAAATATCTACACAATCTGCCCATAATCCTGCAAAATATGCGTCATTATGAAATATCGGGCAGGTTATACCCCGCTCCCGAGCCATTCTGTATAACTCGTTCATGTAACCTTCATCCATGCTGTCGGTTGCATATTCGTTTTCAATCTGAAAAAGGATTACATTATCAAACTCTTTTATTATCGGGATAATTTGGTCATACCACTCGGCAACGTATTCCATATATTTTGGAGAATATTTATATTCAGTACCGACACGGTTTCTCGGAATAACGTCCTCCATTTTTAAAAGCCAGAAAGGAAGACCGCCCGCATTTACCTCTGCATTAATAAACGGGCCCGGACGTGCAATAACAAACAAGCCTGCTTTTTTTGCTTCTTCTAGAACTTTTCTTACGTCTTTTATGCCCGTAAAATCATATTCACCTGGTTTTGCGCTATGGTAATTCCAGTTGAAATAAATATCAACAGTATTATACCCTCCCGCTTTCATTTTCTGAAAACGGTCACGCGCCATCTTTACTCCCGGAGTACGGAAATAATGGAAAGCTCCGCTTTTTATAAACACACGTTTCCCGTCGACCATCAGGGAATATTTATCAAAACTAATATCCATATATTCTATTGTACAAATTTTTTTGATTTGGTCAATTTAAATAACAATTATTGTAAAACTTTACATATATTCTTGAACTGCCCTGAAGTCTTGTGCTAGAATAAATCTATAAATGAGATTAGGGAGGAGATTATATGAAGGATAAGACTTTTTTGATGATACCCGGACCGACACCCGTTCCGGAAAGCGTAATGTTAGAAATTGCAAAACACCCAATTGGACACAGAAGCGGTGAATTCTCAAAAATTTTACATAATGTTTACGAAAATTTAAAATATGTTTTCAGAACAAAAAATGACGTTTTTGTTTATACATCTTCAGGTACAGGCGCAATGTGCGCTGCATTAGAAAACCTTGTTAACGAAGGCGACCAAGTTTTATCACTCGTTTTGGGCAATTTTGGCAACAGATGGGCTAAAATTGCAGAATCGAGAGGTGCTGTAGTAGAAAAAATAGAAGTCGCAACAGGAGAAGTTATTGACCCCGAAGTTTTGAGAGCAAAACTTGCAGAAGATAAAGAAAAGAAAATAAAAATCGTTACATTAACACACTCTGAAACCTCAACAGGTGCGGCAAACGATGTCAAAACGCTCTGCTCAATTATCCGTGAACACGGTGCATTATCGGTTGTTGACGGTGTAACCTCTGTTTGTGCTATGGAATGCAACCCTGATGAATGGGGAATTGATGTTCTGGTAAGCGGTTCTCAAAAAGGGTTTATGATACCTCCCGGACTTGCATTCCTTGTTGCAAACGAAAGAGCATGGAAAGTTTATGAAGAATGCAAACACCCGAGTTTCTACTGGGATTGGGGTGCATACAGAAAGTCTGTTCAGGCAGATTCAACTCCGTTCACTCCTGCAGTAAATTTATTCTGCGGTTTGGATAAAGCTTTGGAGATGATTAAAGCAGACGGTATTGAAAATATGAACGCACGCCACAAAAAACACGCAATGGCTTTACGTGCGGCAATCAGAGCTATTGGTCTTGAACTTGTTGTCAAAGATGACAAAAACGCAAGCCACTCAATCACTTCTATTTACCCGCCTGAAGGTATCAGCGTTCCTGATATCAGAAAAGTTATCAAGGAAGATTTTGATGTTCTTGTTGCAAACGGTCAGAATGCACTCAAAGACAAAATCTTCAGAATGGGTACTTTAGGTTTTGTATGCGACAGGGATGTAATCTCTGCAGTAGGTGCATTAGAAGCAACTCTTTACAAACTCGGGTACAAATTTGAACCGGGAAAAGGTGTTGCAACCGTAATAAAAGAATTGGCAAAGGGGTAAATATAATTTGTCGTTTGTGATTCGGCTTTACTAAGCCTGTATTTTAAGGAGATAAAAATGAAAGTATTAGTTACAGATAAAATAAACGAATCAGCAGGAAAGATTATTGAACCTGCGGCAGAAGTAGATTTTCTGCCTACAATGAGCGAAGAAGAACTCATAAAGATAATTCCTAACTATGATGCTCTTATGGTAAGAAGCCAAACGAAGGTTACCGCAAACATTATTAATGCGGGAGTAAATCTTAAAATAATCGGCCGTGCAGGTGTCGGTGTTGATAACATTGACCTTGAAGCCGCTACGCAAAAAGGTATTATTGTTGTTAACTCGCCTGACGGAAACACAATGGCAGCAAGCGAACACACAATTGCTTTAATGCTTGCTCTAGCAAGAAACATTGCTCCGGCTGCTACTTCTACAAAAGAAGGTAAATGGGAACGTTCAAAATTTGTAGGAACTGAGTTATACAAAAAAACATTGGGTATTATCGGTTTCGGCAAAATCGGCTCTCATGTAGGCGAAGTTGCTTTGGCTCTGGGTATGAAAGTAGTTGTTTATGACCCGTTTGCATCTAAAGAAGTTGTTGAAAAACTCGGCGGTGAATACATTGAAAACCTTGATAACTTCTGGGGAAGATGCGATTTTATTACCGTTCACGTTCCAAAGAACAAAGACACAATGAACATGATTAACAAAGATACTATCGCAAAAATGAAACAGGGTGTACGTCTTGTTAACTGCGCAAGAGGCGGTATTATTAACGAAAACGACTTAAAAGAAGCAATAAACAGCGGTTATGTTGCAGGTGCGGCAATTGACGTTTACGAGAATGAACCGAATATCACAGAATGTCCGCTTTTAGGCTGTGAAAAGAATATTGTTCTCACACCACACCTCGGAGCAAGCACAACAGAAGCTCAAATGAACGTTGCAATTGATGTTGCAGAACAAATCAAGGCAGTTCTTTCAGGAGGTTCTGCATCTTCTGCAGTCAATATTCCGTCACTCAGACCTGACAGACTTGAACCTGTTAAAGATTATATGGGTATTGCCGAAAATACGGGCGAACTTGCCGTTCAGATATCTACAGGCGCTGTTAAATCTATTGAGATTACGGCAGACGGTGATTTGGCGGATAAAGACATTCAGCCGCTTGAAGTTGCTATCCTTAAAGGTGCTTTTTCTTCACGTCTGGAAGGCGTAAACTACGTTAACGCTCCTGTTATCGCTAAAAAAAGAGGCATTGATGTTGTTTCGTCTAAATCTAAAGCAAAATCTAACTTTGCCGGAAGAATTACGGTTAAACTGATAACCGACAAAGAAACAACCGTTGTTGCAGGCGCTCTTGTTACAAAAGATATTCCGAGAATTGTTAAAATTAACGAATACGAAACAAGTATCAGACCTGAAAAACACGTTCTTATTGTTCCGCATACAAACAAGCCTTCTATGATTGCACAGGTTGCAAGAGTAATCGGCGAAAAAGGTATCAACATCGGTTCAATGAACGTTGTTCAGAAAAACGATAAGCACGAAGAATCAATAATGGTTATTAACATTGATACTACGGTTGATGATGATACGCTTAAAGCCATCGAAAAAATCGACGGTGTTCATAATCCGAAGTATGTTAATTTGACAGTGGGTTAATCATGACAAACAAACTTGCGGTATTTGATTTTGATTCAACATTAATGGACGGAGAAACTTTGGAGTTCTTTGCCCGTGAACTTGGCATCGGTGAAAAAGTTAAAGCAATAACCGACAGAGCTATGAAAGGTGAAGCAGACTTTTTTGAAAGTTTAACCGAACGGGTTGCTTTGTTAAAGGGTTTACCGCTTGCCAAAGTCGATGAAATATGCCACAATCTGCCCCTTATGAACGGAGCTTATGAAGTTGTAAAGGGATTAAAAGAAAAAGGATACAAGGTTGTATGTTTTTCGGGCGGTTTCAGAACAGCAACCGAATATTTCGGGGGTAAATTAGGCTTAGACGGAGAATTTGCAAACATTCTCCACTCTAAAGACGGACTTCTTACCGGTCAGGTCGGCGGTGAGATGATGTTTAATGACAGCAAGGGGCAAATGCTTAAGCGTTTGCAGAAACTCCTTGATGTAACAAAAGATAATACTATTGCGGTCGGTGACGGCGCCAATGATTTAAGCATGTTTAAGTATGCGGGAACTCGTGTTGCGTTCTGTGCAAAACCAATTGTAAAAGAAAATGCTGATATTATAATCGAAGAGAAAGATTTAAGTTTTATTCTAAATTATATTGATTAAAAGCATCCGTCTAATTTAGCACCGCAGAATTTGCAATTTCCGTTTTCAAGATTATTTTCAAGCAGACTGTATCCGTCACGTTTCAAGAGCGGTTTTCCGCAGTTTTTGCAGTATGTGGTTGACGTTTCAATATCGGATACATTGCCCGTATAAACATATTTTAATCCCATCTTTTTAGCGGTATTATACGCCTTCATAAGGGTTTCAAGTTTTGTCGGTTTTCTGTCCTTAAAATTATATCTCGGATAAAATGCGCTGAAATGAATCGGAACGTAATCACCTAAATTTTCCAAAATCCAATCGCATTCCTGCTCAACGTACAAATCATTTTCACCCTCAATCAGCATAGTAGTAAGCTCAACAAAACATTTTGTTTCCTTAACCGCATATTTTATCGTATCAAGCACAGGCTGAAGATGAGCAAAACAATTTTTTCTGTAAAAATCTTCGCTGAATCCTTTCAAATCGATATTTGCCGCATCCATATATTTAAAAAACTCTTTTGCTGGTTCAGGGTTAATGTATCCTGAAGTTACCGCAATCGTTTTAATTCCTTCTTCTCTGCATAATCTTGCAGTTTCAAGGGCATATTCATAGAAAATTATCGGGTCGTTATACGTAAAAGCAACCGCTTTGCAATTATTTTCTTTTGCGGTGTTAATAATCGCCTCAGGCGGTGCAGGCTGACACTGTTCAACAGGATATTTAACCTTTGTCGTCTGCCAGTTTTGGCAAAACTGACACCCCATATTACATCCCAAAGTACCAAATGACAAAACATCAGACGACGGATAAAAATGATAAAGCGGTTTCTTCTCAACAGGGTCTATCGCAAGTCCTGTATTGTATCCGTAAGAATCAAGAATAATCTGCCCGTTATGGTTACTCCTTACGTAGCAAAAACCGCTCTGATAAGGAGCAAGTATGCAATTCCTCGGACACAGCGTACATTGTGTTTTATTATTCTTTAAAATCTTTTGGTATTTCATAAAATGTATTATAATATTTCTATGACAAAAATAAAAGAGCCTTCGGTTGCAAACGCTTTTTACTCAGGCGATACAACTGTATTAAAAAAACAACTTGACAATTTCGCAAAAGAGAACGAAAACCATTACGAATACCGAACCCGTGCCGTAATAGTCCCCCATGCCGGACTTATTTATTCGGGGCAGCTTGCCTATGAGGGTATAAGTCAGCTTGATAAATCGGTAAAAAGTATTTTTATATTTGCACCTTCCCACAGAGTTCCGTTTAACGGACTTGCCCTTTCAGGATATGATGAATGGAAAACTCCGCTTGGCACAATAAAAGTTAATCAGGAAGTAAACTCCGATATTGCGGAAACTTTTGATGCGGAAATTTTTGATGAAGCCTTTGCAAATGAACACTCCGTCGAGATAGAAGTTCCTGCTATTCAGCACCTGTTCGGGAATGAAATCAGCATTATCCCTGTTTTAATCGGAAGAACAAATCCTCAGGCTGTTGCTGAAATTATTTCCGAATACTATGATAACCCTGATTTCGGATTTGTTATATCTTCTGATTTAAGCCACTTTCATCCTGACAAAGAGGCTCAGAGAATTGACAACGAAACCGCCTCTATGATTGAATCGGGAAGAATACAGGAATTAAGATATGAACAGGCTTGCGGGGCAGCCGGAATATACGGATTAACAGAGTATGCAAACAAAAAAAATTATTCGCTAATCAGAATAAACCTCATAAACTCATCGCTTGTTTCAGGTGACAAATCAAGCGTTGTCGGTTATGGTGCCTGGTTTTTGTACGAAGGTTCAAAAAATGAGTTTATAAAGAAATATTATTCGGAATATTTGCTTGAACTGTGCAGGAAAATTATATTATCAAGATTTAACCGCGAAAAAGTGTACACAGCTCATGCACCTGTTTTTAATCAGTCGGGAGCATGTTTTGTAACTCTTAAGAAAAACGGAAATCTGAGAGGGTGCATCGGTTCAATTATTGCTCATCAGCCTCTGATTAACGATATTGTTCAGCACGCACAGGACTCCGCCTTCAGAGATCCGCGTTTTAACCCTGTTGAAGAAAACGAAGTTAAAGACTTAACAATAGATATTTCTATATTAAGCAACCCAAAACCCATAGTTTTTAAAGATGAGCAGGATTTACTGGAACAGATGATTCCTAATGAAGACGGAATAATAATAAAAGACAAAGGTTATCAGGCTGTTTATCTCCCATGTGTATGGGAAGACCTGCCTGACAAAAAATTGTTTTTAAACTCTTTAAAAATGAAAGCAGGTTTGCCATCCGACTATTTTTCGGATACATTTGAAGCATACAGGTTTACAACAGTTTATATAGAAGAATAACACGGGGAAAATGGGACATCATCACAACAGAGAAGTAACACAGGAAAACGAAAAAAAGACCCTTTGGGTAATCATATTTACAGTTATAACCATGATTGCCGAAATTGCCTGCGGATACATTACCCATTCTATGGCGCTTCTCGCTGACGGCTATCATATGGGTACCCACGCTTTGGCTTTGGGACTGACTTTTCTGGCTTACGTGCTTATAAGAAAATTTAAAGATTCTCCGCTTTTCCCAAACGGAACAGAAAAAATCGGAGTTTTAACAGCATACACAAGCTCTCTGTTTTTGGGTTTTACAGGGATTTGGATTTTGTTTGAAGCAGTATCACGTCTGATACACCCTCTGCAAATAGAATTTAATGAAGCAATACTTGTCGCCGTTATCGGCTTAACAGTTAATGCCGCATGTATCCTGATTATGAACGGCTCACATAAACACGCAGATGAAGAAAAAGAAGATTACAATTTTAAAGCTGCATACTATCATATTCTTGCAGATGCCCTGACATCAATTTTAGCAATAGCAGCGCTTATTATCGGAAAATATTTTAATATTGTATACTTTGACCCAATTGTCGGAATGTTTGGCGGTATATTAATTATAAAATGGGCTATTGGCTTAATAAAGCATACCGTAAGAATTTTAACCGACATGAAATAGTACTTGATTTTGTATTGACATAATCAAGTGTTGACTGTATATTTTTGTTATGAAGTGTTGTCAGAAATCTAATTGGGGCGGAAAGCGTGAACAGGCAGGACGGAAAAGAACCTGTCTGAATAAAGTTCCGTTTAACAGAAGAATAAACGCAAATATTTTAAACATTTTAAAAGAATATGCACAAAGCCACAATATTACAGATACTGAGGCTTTGGAAAGTGCAATACTTTTACAGACAAATACGGAAAAATTAAAAGGAGATAAGATTATGAAAATTTGTATTCCGACAAGCGAAGGAAGATTGTGCGGTCATTTCGGACATTGTGATTCGTTCACGTTTGCAGAAGTAAATCCCGAAACTAGAGAAATTCTCAGCATAGAAGAAAGAATTCCGGAAGAAGGCATTTCTTGCCAGAGTGCGGCTTGGATATCAGAACAGGGTGTAAGTAAAGTTTTGGCAGGCGGTATGGGCGGACGTCCTTTGATGATGTTTGCACAAAACGGTGTTGAAGTTGTTGCCGGCTGTCCCGAACTTCCGATAAAAGATCTTCTTGAAAGCTATTTATCAAACGAACTCATAACAGGTGAAAACGCATGCGGCGGCGAAGGGCACGACCATCATCATTGTCATGGGCACCACTACGGAGAACACCACTGTCATCACTAATTTTTGTTCAGACAAATATATTTGTATTTGTTTACAATACTTAACAAAGAGCATGGTAAAAAGTCAATTCCATGTTCTTTTGTGTTTTTATATAAATAGGAGATTCCCAATTAGTGTGTATTGAAAAAGATTGAAGAACGGTTATGAAAGTAGATAGCATTAAAAACGTATCCCAAATCCAGACTCAAAACGCTCCGCAATTTAGAGGAAAGGGCTTAAATCCTGAAATATGGAATTACCTGAATCAAAATAGCGGAAAGGTAAGCCGTTTCTTGAATTATGTCGGTGAAAATCAGGGAGAAGCATTAAACATTATCGTAACAGCAGTAGGTACAGCGATTATCTGTCCTTTGTTTATTGCTTTTAACCCTTTATCCAAAGAAGACGATAAAACAAAACAATACTCCGCTTGGCGTCAGCCTATATCCGCAGTAATTGCGCTTGCAACACAGTTGACTATCACCAAATGGTTTAATAACTGGCTTGCCAAAGAAGCCAGCACAAAGAAAAAAGACAACAGCTTCTTTGCAAGAGCTGACTTAAGAGCTTGGCCTCACGAAAGACACCTGAAACGAATTATTAAGCTTGAACACCCTGAATTCGATAAAAAACGTATTGAGAAAGAAGTTAAAAAACGTCAAATCGATGCTGAAAAAGCTGAAATCTCAAGAATGAGACAAGTAATGAAAGACAAACCAATTGAATATAAAGATTTGATTTGTCAGGATTATATTGATAAGGCAAAAGAAAATTTCTTTAACGAATTTAAAAAACAAAATAAAGCAGAAATTGAGAAAAAATTCGGTAAATCAATTGATGATATCTGGTCATTAAAACTCAACAAACATCTTGAAAAAATGCTTGAAGAAGAAGCTAAAGCATCAGGAAAGAGCGTTGAAGCCCTGCTGAATGAAGCAGCAGAAAAACTTGTTGAAAAAGATGTAACCGTAGAAACTGTTGTTAAAAAGACAATACGTTTCTTAAAATCAAAGAATGCAAATATCCAAAAAGCAATAGATACCTGCTCTCCTGAAAATATAAGCAAGATTATAACCGACCTCGGTCTGGACAGCAAATTCCCTGACGGAATGAATGCTCAGGATATTGCAAATGATATTAAAGATAAATTAGACCATATGAGGGAATACGAATGTGAACGTCAGATGAAAGACTTCACTTCTGTTAAAAACCTTGGCGAAACTTATGAAGAATTGCTGCATAACGTCAAAATCAAACGACTTGTTAAATCAAGAATATCTGATTCTAAACGTGTGTTCAAAACAATGAATACCCAGTTAGGTTTGGTTGTAACACTGGCAACATTACCATTTACCTGCGGTTTCCTTAACTGGTCTTATCCGAGAATAATGGAAAAAATCATGCCGGAAATGTCTGCTAAAAAGAAAGACATTGAAGAAAAAATCGGCAATTTAAACGAAAAAATAGAAGAAACTGTTGATAAACTTAATCTTGATGAACTCAAAGAAGTTCTGAATATTGATGAGTTTAAAAATTACCTTAAAGCTGAATTAGAGAAAGGAGGAGATGACTAATGTCTAAAGTTACAAAAGTTATTGATTCCTTCTATAACTCAAATATAGGTAAAAAACTTGCAAACCCAAAGGCAACCGTTGCAACTGCAGCTTTGATTGCAACAGTATCAAACGTATCAAAAGATGCCGTTAACTGCGCATACTATACAATACAGTCTTTAAACAACGAAAGAATTCCTGAAGACCAGAGAAAATTTGTTGCAGCACTCGATTTGTCAAACGGTATTATGAACGTCGGCATACAAATCCTGATGGCTTTCGGTTTGTCTGAACTTGTTACGTCAATTTTTGATAACAAAATTGCAAAATCAAAAGATTATTCATTAAAAGAAGACGTAATAAAAGAAAAATTTAACAAACTTCCTGACGAACTTAAAAAACTGACTACAGAATCTCAGTTTGTAAAAGATTACACTAAAAAAATGAAACCGAGAATAGGTCTTGCAAGAACCGGTTTTACCGTATTGTTCGTTAATATTGCAATGCAGATTTTGACAAAGAGAATTATAACACCTTTGTTTGCAACTCCTATGGCATCATACTTTAAAAGAGGTTTTGAACAGGCTGAAGCTGAAAAGAAAGCTAAAAGCGAACATCAGCTGCAAACCAATGCATAACATTTATTAATTTACCTGCTGTAAATTTATATTTTGCAGACTATTTATTATGTTTGTGTCATAGTATAAGAAGGAAGATTTTAAGAAGGGATTAATAAGCATGGGAATATTAAATAGCTTAAAAGAATTTTATAAAGTTCCTGCACCGGCAGAACCTATAACAGATCAGGCTGTAATAGACAAAACTTATGCAATGTGGAGAATGAGAA
This sequence comes from uncultured bacterium, assembly GCA_902763805.1. Classification (GTDB taxonomy): domain Bacteria; phylum Cyanobacteriota; class Vampirovibrionia; order Gastranaerophilales; family Gastranaerophilaceae; genus CAG-196. The sequence goes on from CACWTN010000005.1 coordinate 385,657, forward strand.
TATTTTTCTCAATGTTTTTCGGGTACATAATATTTTATACCTGCCGAAAAAATATCTCCGTAGCATTACCTGCCATTCAACAGGCATTGGGATACAGCAAACTTGAACTCGGTTTGCTCGGAAGCTCGCTCTATTTTTCGTACGCAGCCGGTAAATTTATTAACGGTATAATTGCCGACAATACAAACGCAAAAAGAATTTTGCCAACAGCATTATTCATATCAGCACTGGTAAATATTTTATTTATTATATGTGCACATTTTGTGTCACCAAATCTGACTTTTGGCGGTTTTTCGGTTCTTTTGTTCCTTTTGGCATTCTTCTGGGGTGTAAACGGTTGGTTTCAGTCAATGGGATTTCCGCCGATTGCAAAAAACCTTTCCTACTGGTTTGCAAATAAAGAACGCGGTGTAAAATGGTCGCTCTGGTCATCATCACACGAAATCGGAACATACCTGAGCATGATTCTTTCAGGGTACTTAATCACTCATTACGGCTGGGAATCAGTATTCTATGTTCCTGCTTGCTTTGCAATAATATTCTGTTTCTTCTTTTACAAGAACCTTCAGGACAAGCCTGTAAGCATCGGTTTACCTGATATTGAAAAATATAAAGACCCTGATTATGTTGAACCTGTAAAAGAAACCGATGAAGAAGACAATTATACATATTCGGATATTTTCAAAAAATATATTATCAAAAACCCTACAGTATGGCTTTTGGCTGTCGCATATATCTTTGTTTACGTAGTAAGATACGGAACAATTGACTGGCTTGTTATGTATCAGGTTGATATGAAACATTACACCATCTCAGAAGCTGCAAAAATAATCAGCTTTTTACCTTTGGTCGGAGTTTTGGGAACAATTGGCGCAGGTTTTGTTTCTGATAAACTGTTCGGAGGAAAAAGAGCACCTGTTAATATAATCTGTTTAACACTTTTGGCTCTCTGCATATATTTATTTAAGTATAACCAATACCCGATATTAGACTATGTTTATGTATCTGCTATCGGCGTATTTACATGCGGACCTCAGGTATTAATCGGCGGATTATCGGCGGTTGAATCAAGCTCTAAAAAAGTTGCATCGGCAGTTACAGGTTTCTGCGGAATGTTCGGTTATATAGGTTCAATCCTGTCCGGCGTAGGTACAGGCTACATTATTGATAAATTCTCTTGGAACAGTGCGATTAACTTCTGGATTTTATCAGCATTGATTTCCCTCGGAATCTGTACAATTCTGCTTAAAAAAGAAAACAAAAAGAAAGCGTAAAATTACGGTTTAACATAAATTACAAGAGGCGGAGCCTAAAAGGCTCCGCCTCTTGTATGTAAAATAATGTAACAATTTTCTCATTTACCCCTAAAGTTTTTTATTAATTTGCCGATAACTAAAAAGTAAGTTTTATAAAGTCGTTTTATGAGGTGTTTATATGGAACAGGAAAAAACATTACAGCTTGATAAAGAACTTGAACAGGATATTAAAGACTGCAAAAAGAATGCAGAGTTTGTTGAAAAAGTGCTTACTATGCTCGTAAAAGGCTTTGCATCAGAATACTAAGCTCTTTTGGAATATATGCGTATTTTCTGCATAACTGTTTGTTATGCAGATTTTTCCAACTTTAGTTATAGGTAAATTTAAGAATATATCCTCTATTCTAATGATTTTTTTTGCCTTAAATATTGGTATTGTATAAAGGTAAACTAGTCAATAGTAATAGAAAGGATAGTATATGGAAATACGCAAACTTGAACTTAATTTAAGTCAAAAAACTGCTAATCCGTTCAAAACAACTCGCAAATCAAATACAAACCCCTTTAAGTACAACGATTTTGAAGGTAATGCCATTGATCCTCTGATTTGTGCTGACGTATTGGTAAGCTTCAAAGGAAAAGAAAACAAATTAAAAATGATTACAGCTTCTGTTATGGGAAGCATTATAAAGCTCCGTAAAAGCATTACAGAGCCTATTACTAACTTTGTAAACAGAGTAAGAACAGGTATTTCAAGTGCTTGGGAATATGCAAACAATACCAAAATTGAAATTCCGGGCATTAAAAATATATCAGAAAATCTACACCACACCGGTGAAAAAATAAACAGCATTCTCAGTTATGATGTCGGAAAAGGTATAAGCGACTCTTTAACAGGCTGGAAAAATAACATAACAGAAAGAGTTTCTTCTATTAACGGAGAAATTACAGGCATCGGCAAAGACTTGTCAGCAAAATGGAATTCTCTTATCGGAAAAATCCAGACTTCTCCGAAAATTTCAAGCGACTTGTCTGTTGCAGAACTAAAAGAACTTTGGTTAAAAGAAAATGAATTAGCCGCAAAAGCTATCAAGGAGGCTGCATAATGAATAAAAACGTTGTTGAAATCATTGACGCACTTGCAGCTCATCAGGATCATTCAGCTATCGATGTTCTTGAAGAAATCGGAACAAATTCTCCTGACAACGAAGTAAGAGAATACACTTCTCGTGCTTTAGTCAGAAAAAATGTTCACGATTCACTGGCAGTTGTTATTGTTAATCAGGGTAAAGGTATCAATGACCTTTCTCCTGCTGTCGCAATGAGCACTATTAATGAAATTCTTTCTTTAAAAGACAAGTCAGAAGTTATCAAAATTCTTGATGACACAATTAACATGCACTCTGATGATATCGTTAAAGAAAATGCACGTTCAGTAAAATCATTATTGGCATTAAGCTAGTATAAATTTATTCAATAAAAAAATCCCGCTTTTATTAAGCGGGATTTTTTTTGCTTAAAATTTTTCGGAATACAGCTTAAAATGTTCCTGTTCATGAGCGCAGACAGGACACTTGCACGGTGCTTCTTTCCCTATATGAGTATGTCCGCAGACAGTACATATCCATTGTGTAACCTCTGGTTTTTTGTACAAAGTTTCATTTTTGAGTTCTTCCGAAAGAACCAGAAATCTGTGCGAATGCCTTTTCTCAATTTCCGCAATATTATTAAACAACCTTGAAATATCATCAAAAGCATCTTCTTTTGCTGTTTGAGAACCGTATTTATAAATATTTTCCCACTCATCACGTTCAGCAGATGATGAAGAAATCAGATTTTCATAAGTTGTACCGATAAAAAACGGATAAACAGCGTTTGGAGAATAAAATCCGTTTGGGATTTCTTTGTAAAAAAGTTTTGCATGCTCACGTTCATTTTCCGCTGTTTCCAGAAAAACTTCGGATATCAGACTGTACCCTTCTTTTTTGGCTACCTTTGAGTAAATTGTATATTTATTCCTCGCCTGAGATTCTCCGGCAAAAGCATTAATTAAACACTGCAGCGTTTCTGATTTTTCAAGATTCATAATTTTACTCCTTTTTTTTATTATTTACGTAAAGTGAAAAAGGTTAAAATTGCCCATTTGCATACATTTTTTAAATTATTAATTTTTCCTTAACTTTTAATAAAAAATTTAAGATTTATAGTATAAATATAATTGTGGATTATTAAAAATAAGAAAAGGAGGATTATATTATGGCATTAAAACCGTTACAGGACAGAATAGTTATTAAAGTTATTGAAGATACAGAGCAAACAGCAGGCGGTATCTTTATTCCTGACAGCGCAAAGGAAAAACCGCAAAAAGGTGAAGTTGTAGCTGTTGGCGAAGGCAAAACTAACGATAAAGGTGAAAAAGAACCGATGGGCGTTAATGTCGGCGACATCATTCTTTACGCTAAATATGCAGGTACAGAAGTTAAAATGGACGGGGTTGAATACAAGATTTTGTCTATTAAAGATGCATTAGCTATTGTTGAATAATAAAGGAGAAATATAATCATGGCAAAGAAAATTGTTTTTGAAGAAGAAGCAAGAAAATCACTTCTTAAAGGTATAGATGCAGTTGCAGATGCCGTTAAGGTTACATTGGGACCAAAAGGCAGAAACGTAATTCTGCAAAAGAAATTCGGTGCACCTCAAATTGTTAACGACGGTGTTACTATTGCTAAAGAAATCGAATTACAGGACGGTCTGGAAAACGCAGGCGCACAACTTCTTAAAGAAGTTTCATCTAAGACAAACGATGTTGCAGGTGACGGTACAACAACCGCATCAGTTCTTGCTCAGGCTATCGTAAGAGAAGGTCTTAAGAATCTGACAGCAGGTGCTAACCCGATGTCAATGAAACGCGGTATTGATAAAGCTGTTGAAATTTCTATCAATAAGATTAAAGATTTATCACACGAAGTTTCTACAAAAGAAGAAATTGCACAAGTTGCAGGAATTTCTGCAGGAAATAACACCGAAATCGGAGAACTTATTGCAGAAGCAATGGAAAAAGTCGGTCACGACGGCGTTATCACTGTTGAAGAAAGCAAATCTTTCGGTACTAACTTAAAGGTTGTTGAAGGTATGCAATTCGACAAAGGTTACATTTCACCTTACTTTGTAACTGATGCTGAAAGAATGGAAGCAGTTCTTGAAGACGCTTATGTTCTTTGTGTAAACAAGAAAATCAACTTAATCGCAGATTTGGTTCCTGTTCTTGAACAGGTTGCACGTGACGGACGTTCATTGTTATTAATCGCAGAAGATGTTGAGGGTGAAGCTCTTGCAACACTCGTTGTTAATACAATGAGAAAAGTATTGAGAGCTGTTGCTGTTAAAGCTCCCGGATTTGGCGACAGAAGAAAAGCTATGTTAGAAGATATTGCTATTTTAACAGGCGGTCAAATGTTTACGGAAGAACTCGGTATGAAACTTGAAAACATTACAACTGATATGATGGGTATTGCTAAACGTGTTACAGTTACAAAAGACGAAACAACTATCGTAGTAGGTAATGAAACAAAAGCTGCTGTTGCAGAAAGAGTTAACCTGATTAAACGCCAAATCGAAGCTTCTGACAGTGAATACGACAAAGAAAAACTTCAGGAAAGAATGGCTAAATTGTCAGGCGGTGTTGCAGTAATCGAAGTTGGTGCAGCAACAGAAGTTGAACTTAAAGAAAGAAAATTAAGAATTGAAGACGCTCTTAACGCAACAAGAGCAGCTAATGAAGAAGGTATCGTACCTGGCGGCGGTGTTGCATTAATCAGAGTACAACAGGAGCTTGAAAAGAAATTGGAAACAATAGCATTTGATTCAGATGATGAAAAGAGCGGTTTCAAAATCCTTACAGCAGCTCTTGATGTACCTTTGAGAGCAATTGCAGACAACGCAGGTGCAAAAGGCGATATCGTTGTTGATAACGTCAGAAGCGAAAGCGATGCATACGGTTACGATGCTTTATTGAACAGATACACTGATATGTTCGCAGCAGGTATTGTTGACCCTGCTAAGGTTACAAGAAGCGCATTAGAAAATGCAGCATCTATCGGCTCTATGTTATTAACTACTCAGGCTGCAGTTGTTGATATTCCGGAAGAATCTAAAGCTCCTGATATGTCAGCAATGGCTGGTATGGGCGGCGGAATGGGAATGATGTAATTCCAAAAACGCAACAAATATAAAAAAGGCGGTTTGTAGAATCTACAAACCGCCTTTTTGTAGCAAAAAAATTTTTTACAGGTTTTAAAAACAAAAAAAGGAGTTATATGAATATTTCTGTCGACCTAAACTCAAACCATTTGGTTTTTGGAGAAAAATATTCCAAATTTTCCAAACAATTTATGGACAGCAAACTCATGCCGCTTGTCGATGAAGGTGTTGAAAGAATGGTCAAAAAAACAGGATACACAAGACATGCCATCAGTAACTGGTTTATAAAGACTTTTGGTATAACACCGGCAGAATATTATAAACAAAAAGCAAATGATGTCTTAAAACAAGAATTTATTGCATTACACAATTTAGGTTTTTCTACATCAGACATTGCACAACGTTATAACCGTTCTTTAAAATGGGTATACGAAAAGGAATTAAAACTTGGTTTAAGAGAGAAACAAAAAGCTATTGATACAAAAACCGTATTTGAAAAGATTTATGCAGGACAAAATATACGCGACATTGCCAGAGATATGGGCTGTTCTCACAGTACGGTAGAAAAATGTCTTAAAGAAAATACACCTGAAGGTATTGTTAAATACAGACACGACAACAATATCTCGCTTTTGCCTAATATGGAAACCGCAAAACAGGTAGAACGATGTTTTGCGGATGGAAAAAATATAAAAGAAACCTCCGAACATTTAAATATCGCAAAGTCCACAGTTATTGATTATAAAAAGCTCTTTAACCTGAAAACAAAACTTGACCACGCAAGAGATTTTATGGACAAGTATTTGCCTGATATGATTAAAGCAAACTGGTCCATAACAAAAATGTCAAAACTTATAGGCTTATCAAAGTCAACCATAATACGTGCAATAAAAAAACTAACGGGATTCCATTATAGAGATATTAAAAATATTATATAAGTTCTTCATAGATATTGTTGTATTTTTCCAAAGATTTGAAATCCCAGCCACAATTACTATTCATTGCATTTTTTATTACAATGTTCCAGGGTGCAGGGTTGCTTGTGTAAAACTCCAGGGCTTTTAAAAATGCATCATCATAATTTTCTGAAATACCGCTGTTTTTAAATGCACAACCTGTACTCATATCGTCAAAAATATCCGTGACCGTATCAGGGTCAAATCCTTCTTTCGATACTATGGGAATACAGCCATACTTAAGAGCCGTATACAATATGCTTTCTATTCCCAGACAATTTCCTGAAGGCATAAGAATCATATCTGAAGCAGATATAAACTGCGGAATATTAATTTTTCCTTCTATCGCAACCCATTTGCCCTTTAGCGCAGGCTGAGATTCAAAAAACTCAAACAGAGAATTAAGGTATTTATTATTCAAATTTTTGGGGTAATTATATATTACCTGAATATTTTTTCTGAGTTCAAACGCTTTTAATACAGCAAGAGAAGCTGTTTTTATATCATCAGAATTAGTATGTTCGTTTATCCATATAAAAAATAACGGCGCTTTAAAGAAAGAATCAAGATACCCTCTGATGAGCACATTGTCTTCCTCAAATAAGCCTATATCTATAAACTTCATCTCTATTCTTTTTTCGGAAAGTTCTCTTACCAGATATTTTTTGTTCAAATCCCTTGTTTCACGGAAATTTATAACATCAAAAGGATGCCGTATTTTACCGTTAACGGTTTTGCCGCTTTTAACCGGTAAGACCATAACATCCCGAAGCATTTTAGCCCATGCCGGAGGTTCTTCCGCAGATGCATTTACCGCTCTTACAACAGCCTGTTTCATACTCAGATATGCCGGATTGTACAAACTTTCATCCTTGACCGTAATTTTTGGGAATAATTTTATTATCCTGTCATTCATTCGTCTGAGCAGAACATTTTCTCTTGTTTCTTCATTGACGTCTACATTTTGTCTGTATTCATCATATTTTGTATAAATATAGTTTATGTAAGCGTTTGTTTTTTTAAGCTTTTTGTCGGGGTTCAGATTAAATATTGAAGCAAGGCTGCTTCTAATTGCATTGTCATTACAAATTTTCTTCATTTCATTCTTATTGGCAAGATTTATAGCCGCCCAAAACGGTTCAATATCTTTATACATTGTGTAATTGTGAAGTGTTTGAATATATTTTATCGGATAACCTGTTAACCACTTACCCTCAAGCTCCAAGCCCATCAGCAACGGTACATTATCTGCATGTATAAAATCAGGTTTCAGTTTTAGTGCGGTTTTTCTGGCTATTTTAGAAAAATGCGAAATATACTTTATGTCATAAATATCATTCTCTGCCTGAATATTTGAAAAAACATCCGTATAAACACCAAATATCTGAACATTCTCATATCCTGCAGGAATTTTGTATACACAGGCTGAGTGCATCTTATTTTGCATAAAATAGTCAAATTTTATTGACGTTTTTTCTAAATTTCTTTTTTCTTCAAACAAAGGAATCAAAACTTTAATATTTTTATCCGGATACTGCTTCTGCATTGCAATAATAAATTCTTCCGGCGGAGTCTGAGCCGTAACATATAAAACATTTACAAAATTCTTCTTAAACTTCTCACGCAAAAAAGCTGACAGTTGTTTTCTTATCAAACGATATTGTATGCGAAACTCCTTATGCAAATCAACAGTTTCCTCTTTTTCCAACTGCTCTTTTTCAGAACTATTTTCGATTTGTGACACATCAACTCCCATAGCCTTAAGGTATCATATTTGAATTTTTAAATCAAGTTTTATTTACAATATTTTCATAAAATCAATTTTATACTAATATTATGGAATGAGCGATACTTACGGCAACATACATTCTATAGAAACATGCGGAACGGTTGACGGTCCGGGAATAAGGTTCGTTGTTTTCACACAGGGTTGTCCTATGAGATGCCTTTATTGCCATAACCCCGATACCTGGAATACAGAACCAAATCAAAAGTTGTCCGTATCTGAAATTTTAGCACAATATGAAAGCGTAAAAGAGTTCTGCAAAGGCGGTATAACTGTTACGGGCGGAGAACCGCTTATGCAAATTGATTTTGTTACTGAGCTTTTCCGTAAGGCAAAAGAAAAAAATATTCATACAGCGCTTGATACATCAGGAATTCTCTTTACTCCTGATGATACTCATAAATTCGATGAGCTGATGAAATACACGGATTTGGTTCTTCTTGATATAAAACACATTATTGATGACGAACACAAAAAATTAACAACTCATTCCAATAAAAACATTCTGGCTTTTGCAAAATATCTGTCAGATATCAATAAGCCGGTATGGATACGCCATGTTGTTGTTCCGGGGATAAATTACAAAGAAGAATATTTAACAAAACTCGGAAATTTCTTAGGAACACTCAACAACGTAAAGGCTCTTGATGTCCTTCCATATCACGATATGGCAATACCCAAGTATGAAAACCTCGGTATTGAATACAAGCTCAATGGTGTTCCGCCTCTTACAAAAGAAGAAGCCATAAACGCAAGAGATGTTATTTTATCAGCATACAAAAAGACCAAGCAGGCTTTAAACTGAAAAATATTATCCTACCCCTCCTGATGCTTGAACTGCATTTCGTAAAGAGCTTTGTATTCGCCATGTTCAATATTTATAAGCTCGTCATGAGTGCCAAGCTCAACAAGTTCGCCATCATTTATAACTGCTATTCTCGTTACGTTTTTAATCGTTGAAAGCCTGTGTGCAATTATAAATACTGTTTTGTTAACCATCAGGTTATCCATTGCCTTCTGGACAATAGCCTCTGATTCATTATCAAGCGCAGATGTTGCCTCATCTAAAATAACGATAGGCGCATTTCTAAGCATGGCTCTTGCAATAGCAACCCTTTGTCGCTGACCGCCTGAAAGCGTTGTACCTCTTTCGCCGAGAACTGTTTCCAGCCCGTCAGGAAGTTCTGAGATAACGTCCTGTAAATGAGCAGACTCAATTGCACGCTGAAGTTCTTCTTCGCTTGCATCAGGATTACCCATCATAATATTTTCTCTTATTGTTCCTGAATACAGGAAATTATCCTGAAATACCATTGAAATATTATGTCTGAGAGAATCTATAGTATATTCTCTTATATCTGTGCCGTCTATTTTTATTGAACCTGACTGAATGTCATAAAATCTCGGAATAAGATTTACAAGCGTAGACTTTCCGCCGCCTGAGTTGCCGACAATAGCCAGTGTTTCGTTTTTGTTTACTTTTAATGAAAGATTTTTCAAAACAGGATGTCCAGGAACATATTCAAAGTTTACGTTCTCAAATGATATTGAATCATTAACACCCTCAAGAATTTTTGCGTTTTCCGAATCCTTAATCTCTGTTTCCAAATCAAACAATTCAAATACACGCCCCAGTGCAACAAATATTGTCTGAATGTTTGTAAGTGTATTACCCAGAGTTTTTATCGGTTTATAAAGCAGCAGCAAAGAGGTTACAAAAGATGCAAAACCGCCTGCTGTCATCAACCCTGCATTTATCAAGTATGTACCTACACCCAAAACCGCTGCAATACCAAATGACGCAATAATATACATCAAAGGAGACATCCAGCCTGCACGTTTATAAAGCGACATATTTACATTAAAACCATCCCAGGTTTGTTTTCTGAAATCTTTGTCCTGACGTTCCTGAAGTCCGTATGCCGCCATTACTTTGTTGCCAGAATATGTTTCATTAATATTTGTAGTTATATTACCGCCTATAACCATGTTTTTGTTTGAAGCACTTTTTATTTTCTTTCTGATTAGAGCAATCGGTACAAAAGCAAAAACAAGAACGGTAACACCGATTATTGCAAGACGCCATGAGCTGTATAACATAACGGCGATTAAACCTAATGCACCAAAAACGCTCGTAGTTATCGTTTTAACCTGATCCACAATGCCGTTTGATGCAATAGTCGGATCATTCATATATCTTGAAATTATTATCCCTGATGAGTTTTCATCAAAAAATCCGGGATGCATATAAATAAGTTTTTTATATAAATCAAACTTAATATCGTTTGTAATTCTCTGACTGGTCCATGTTGAAATATATCCGTTTAAATATCTTAAAATCCCCTGAAATGCAGCAAATAAAACAACACCTATTGCCAAACCAATCGCCACCTGAATACTTGTAAACGAAAAGGCATGATTAAATAAAGAGAACTCAAGCGCTTTGCCTCCGACAACGTAATCCATATAAGGCTTAAGTGCAAACGCTGTTACACCATCTAACAATCCAAGCGGTATCGCTATTAAAAACCCTAACAGAATTCGAAACCAATACGGTCTTAAATACGGCCAGCACCGTGACATTAACCAACCGTACTTAAAAGAGTTTTGCGCGGTAGTTGCGGACAATTTCATAAAACAGAGCTCCCTAAAAAATAATCAAAATAATAAAAAACTCGCGGAGATGGATTGTCTTGAGTCGTTCGCATTAAACGTGTCTTCGGCTTTTCTTTTAAACATCTTCCACCAAATCAAAGAAAAAGCCTTCGCACTCTGCTCTCTACTCGCTCGAACCAAAAGGACCTGCGTCCTTGGTGGTTCTCATCCAAAAACCGCCATTTGCTTTAATTTTAAAAACTCGCGGAGATGGATTCGAACCACCGTTGGAAGAGCCAGAATCTTCAGTCCTGCCACTAGACGATCCGCGAATAACTTTATATAACTATATTACTTCAAACAAAAAAATCACGCAAGAAGTTTAATTCCTGCGCGATTTTTATTTCTTAAATTATTACTTATTTCTGTTCCACCAATGTTTTTTAGCCGTTGTTTTAACTTCATTTGCATTGTTATTTAACATTGTTGAACCGTACTGATATTGTCCTGAATAGTCTGTTGCACCTTTGGTAGATGTAACAACAGCTTTTGCTGATTCAAGTTCTTCATCCAATACGCTTTCACCTCTGGTTGCCCATTTTTTGTTAGTAAATCTTGAATCAGGGAAAGTATTTTCATAGTTTTTCAGAGGATGCTGATCGTATGTTGAGTCTTCTGTAATACTTCTGTCTGCTTTATCATAAAGTTTTCTTGTTAAATCCTGTTCTGCAGAGTTAGAATAATTTGCGCCTCTGTTAACGTTGTTTGCTGCATCACGACCTAAAAAGTGAATTCTGCCGATTCCATCCGTATAAATTGTTGTATCAGCATATACAGCTGTTGCAGTAAGTGCAATTACCATGCCCATTGAGATAATAAGTTTTTTATTCATTGTTTCTTGCTCCTTAAGATTGTACTTTTATTATAACGCCATTATAGCATACGTAATATAAAAAAGTATATCACCTTATAAAAAATATTTACCTTATTACTAAAACCCGAATAAAAACTTTTTTGCGCGTATTTTGCTCACTCTAAAGAGCTATTTTACATGTATTTCGTCCGTAATATCTTTACCGCCGTACAATACAACACCTTTCGCAAATACATAATCGTAATTATCATTTTTTGCCTTTTTTGAAATTTCTTCTTTAATATTTTTTTCTATGCCGGTCAATCTGTTATTGTAATCTTTTTCAAGCATAGATTTTTTTGTATTAAACTCATTTGTATACTTTTCTTCTATTTTTAATATTTTATTCTCATCAGTTTCATTGGCAATCTCACCGCGTGCATTAATAATGATTTTGTTGAGCTCCTCCATTTTTTTTGCGTGTTCCTGTTTAAGCTGTTTAACCTGAGAGGAGCCGCTAACAATTTTTTGTAAATCGACAACAGCAACTTTGTCTTCTGCCAGAGAACAGCCAGTTGCAAGAAAAAATCCGAGTATAATCACAAAAGAACTTTTTTTCATATTTTTCTCCTTTTCAACAAAATTGGTATAAACGAATTCTCAGCAATATTAAACTGACTTGCAGAGCAGTATTACAGAATATTTTTGCAAATATATATATTTCAATTAACAAAAATACAAGATTTGAATAAGAAAAATTTTTAAACTATAATTGAGTTATGATGAAAAGAATCTTAATAATAACTTTTATATTAATGCTCAATCAGCTCTCCTCCCCGGCAGAGGAACTGGTACAAGAGAAATATAAAATAAACGGACAGGTCGAATACGATGACAACCTCATTGAAACCATATATTTAGACTCAGAGGTTGAGAAGCCGGAGGTGAACGTCCCCCAGCTAAAGTTGACCCTGCCGGCGGGGGTCATAAATATAACCTCAAACACGAACTCAGCAAAGAGCGCCCTGGCACGTTCAATGGTCAATCGTGGAAGCCTTGGGGATATCCTGCCCCTTAGCGCAAGCGTTACCGTTAACAAAGGCGGTTTAACCTACGGAACAAAATTTGCGGAAGAATTATCATACGCACAGCCTGAATCAACAGCTGCTTTTTTTTTGAGGTATGACACACCAAAACACTTCTCTTTTGAAACAGCAATAAGGCAATCCGCAAACAGAGAGCTTGAAGACAGTCAGTGGAGCTCCTTCAGATTAACTCCTGAGTGGCATTTCAACGATAAACTAACCATCAAAAACTCTTTTTCAAATTACATTCAATCGCAAAAGAACAAAACAGAGCTGACAATAGTTTATACTCCATCACTCAAAAAATACGCAGATGCACTGAAATTTGAACTAGGAGTTGCACAATCATATTATTCAAACGGCAATAAATCAGAATCTGTGAGCTTTTCAACAGGTTTCAAATTAAAATAAAACGATTATGTTTAAAAATCAAAAAAACAAAAAACGTGTAATACAGAAAGAAAAAACGGAAGAAACATTGAAGAAAACCAGACCGTCATCCGTCGGCAATGGTTTTTATTATTCATTTTTAACCATAATTCTTCTGCTGTGCCTTGTTCAGATTACTATAAGCGCAGTGCTTAACGTTTCAAAAATCGTTTCCTATAAAGCAAAAATTATTCAGATTACAAAAACCAGAGATGCTGCATTGGCATTAAACGACCAGCTTAAAGATAATATTAAAAACTTTTCAAATGTAACCGGCCTGGAGGAAATTGCAAGAAATAACCTTAAAATGTCCGGAGAAGACGAAGTACTTGTTATTATTAATACCCCAAAAAATGAAACGGTAGAAAAACCCCATAAATTCTTTCTGTTCGATTTTGGAAAACAAAATTAAGCCTTATTGGAAAAACTCTAAAGAGCGAAACTTATCGTAAAATAAGTTAAGACGTTCTTTGTCATGAAGATACCAATACCCTATCAGCACCTCAAAAGCTGTTGCTAAACGATAATCATGCTGAATATTTTTTCTTCCGACGGGGATGGGAAGATTTCTTGCACGCCTTGCAAGTTCTGTTTCTTCTTCCGAGAGATTCGTTGAAATCAGCTCCAGCATATCTTTCTGAAAAGTCGCATTCACGCGGTCTGTTGTCATTTTGTGGAGCAGTTTTGAGTTGGAAGTTTTATAGATAACATAGTCCCTGACAAATACTTCCCAGACGGCATCACCGATATGCGCATAGTTTTTAAGAGCAAGTTTTTCGTTATTCATAAAAGCATTTTATCATGAAAAACGGGTAGTTTTTTATAAAACCCTCTTTACAAAAAAAATTTATTTGTTAGTATAATAAATGTGGGTACGGAAGTGCTTGCGACAATTAAATAAAGCCAAATGCGTTAATTGAATAATGCAGAAGATAAATAATCCTCAGTAGCTCAATGGCGGAGCAACCGGCTGTTAACCGGTAGGCTGTTGGTTCGAGTCCAACCTGGGGAGTTTTTTATTGGGCGGGCGTTTTAGCCCCCTTTTTTAATGCAAAAAATGTGTTCATTTTGGCGAATTGTTGTAAAATTGTTGTAATTATAGTTTAACAGGACATTTCATTTGAACTCTTAAATTGATTATTTGGCAAAGTTCAGTGTGTGTTTAGGTTTGGGCGGTCGGAAAAAATCTTTTTA
>CACWTN010000006.1 GCA_902763805.1 uncultured bacterium
CACTCAAAAAAGGTGATTTAAAAGGTTTGACGCCGGCAAATATTGCACATGCATTTACTTCTGATGTAAATTTTGGACCAAATTCAAAACAAATAGCTGTAAAGGTTTATAGTTTAATGCTCAAAAGAATGGAACAATTGGGAATTAAAAAGGATAGCGACAGAAAAATAAAATTCGATAATTACAAAGAATTAAATACAAAACTTCATGAAATGCGTAACAGAATTCTTGATGAAGAAAACAAAATCGTAAAAACTGACCGTGTTGAAAAGGAATCATACAATAAAGACTTGCCTAAAGTACAAGCACAAATAGATAAAGCAAATCAATTACTGGTAAAAGTTGCTAATAATACAAAAGGTTTAAAAATCCAGCGCGGAACGGATTCCGATGGAGCTCGCTATGCATCAACAACATTAAAGAACGGTCAGTGGCTTGAAGTTACTTATAATCAACAAGGTAAAATTGCAAATATAAAGATATCACATGATAAAACACCTGATAAGGGTTCTAATGAAGAATTTGACGGAGCAGAGGTATTCTATTCAGAAAACTTGGTTCAGGTATCTACTACTCACGACGATGGTTTATGGAATTATAGAATAAATTCTAAACTTAGTAACTATGATCAATTACTCAAACTTGCTGAGGCAATATTTGGAACAGATGAGCCGGAAGCTAAACCGGAAAAATAGTAAAATATTTTAAACTAAAAAGGTTCACAGATATTATCTGTGAACCTTTTTAGTTGATTAAAAATTAATCTTCAATAACTCTTTTTGCCTCAATTACTACAGGCAAGCCTCTTACAACACAGAATACAATTGCAACAACAGCAGTCCAGTATGCAACTGTCCAGAGTATCTCAGCGTGTGCAATATTCGGTATTTTAGCAGCAACAATGAGAACAAAAGCCAAAACTTTCGCAACCGCATAAGTTATTCTCATAAACTTTGAACCTGTTATCCATTTGCAGACAGGATTAACCTGCATTCCGAAAGGTGTAAGACCTTTTTCCATAGCGGCACTTCTTATTGTATCGGTGATAAAACCTCTTGTTAATGCGATTAACGGGAATAAAATATTTAGCCAGCCCATAACTGCAAAAAGCACCCAATAGGTGTTTTCAACTATTCTATCTCCCATAATATCAAGCAATGCGCCAAACTTTGATACTTCATTAAACTTTCTTGCGACCCAACCGTCTACTCCGTCTAAGGAAAACGCAAGTATTGTCAGTATAAGCGCCCAAACGTAAGCCTGAGTATTACCGACTTGTGTATAAATTAAATACACAGCCAAAAACATTACAAAAATTCTGAATATTGAAATAAAATTAGCCATCTATAAGCCCCTCTTTTTTTGCTGCTTCTATAAATTTATCTAAATCATCCGAAGTTGCCTGTTTTATATCTGTACGGATTAGTTTGTCTTCCAGGAATATATAATCTTCATCAGGAACAAACTCTGAATCAAAAAGTATATTTTTTGATTCCGGCTTTCTTTGTAAAATAAAGTGTGAGTTTTCTTCATAAGGATTAATTTTTGCAACTTTTTGTTCCAGTTTTTCCAATTTATCTACATCCGACAGTTTGTTAACATCAGGTGTAAACTCAATATCATCACAAATTACTTTATAGTTAGAATGTTTGTTTTGAATGAAAAATCTGTATATTCCTGTATTTTTTGATTTTTCAAAAGTAAGTTCACAGGCATGTCCGAAACGTTCCATTATTGTAGATAAATTTATAAAGATATTATTTATTCTTTCAGACGCAAAGAGACAGGTATTAATAATAGGCGCAGTTGAATATTTACCGCTGTTCGCTGTACGAATCCAGCCTTCACTCATAGCTCCCGTAAGTTCTGCTACATTTTGACTGACTTTGCCCCTATATTGAACATTATCAGCGGAATTTATAATCGGTAATACACGCACCCGTTATACCTCCTAACCTTTCATTCTTGAAAGTGCGAAGTCTTTTTTATCAAGTTCTTCTTTTTTAGAGCCAAGCATTATTCTTTCTGCTTCTTCAAGAATACTTACGACTTCGTATCCGTTAGCACCGTCTGAACGAGCTTTCTGGCCTGTCGCAATACAATTTACAAAATGTTGGCAGGCAAGTTTAAGCGGCTCAATTTCCAGATAATCAAGTGCAACATTTTGTGTATTTGCAGGAATAAAGTTATCGTAAATTTTCAGCTTATCTGTAGGCGCACAGTCATCAAAGATTGCTGTCGCTTTTGTACCTCTGACCAAAAGGTTTACATGTTTCTGCGGAGTTATCCAGCTGTCTGATATATGTGCAATCATACCGTCTTCAAACTCAATTCCCAGATGAGTAATATCCATAATGTTATTTCTGTCGCTTGAAGCACCAATTGCAGATATAACTTTTACAGGGCTCTTGCCTGTTACGTAAGCAACCATTGCAACATCATGCGGTGCCAAATCCCACATAACACTTCTGTCATTTTTATGATAATTTACGTTTAATCTGTCAGACTGAGCATAAACGATTTCACCCAATGCACCTTCTTCTATAAGCATTTTTAATCTGTTAACTGCAGGATGATAGAGCAAAAGGTGGTCTACCATCAATATTAAACCTTTTTCTTCAGCAAGCTCCATAAGGATTTTAGCTTCTTGGGCTACTGTAGAAATCGGTTTTTCTACGTAAACATTTTTGCCAGCTTCAAGTGCTGCTTTAACAAGTTTAAAGTGCGTATGGCTGGGTGTTACAACTGCAACTCCAGTAATCTCAGGATTAGCAAGTATCTCTTTAAAATCTTTTGTGGTTTTTACACCCTGAAATTGTTCTCTTACACTTTTTAAAGAATCTTCATCCAAATCACACACATATTCTAAAACATTTAAGTTATAAAAATTACGGACAATGTTTTTACCCCACATGCCCATACCTATAACTGCTATTTTTTGATTATTCATACCTCTTCCCTCTATATGTAATGTCTTAAAATTATTATATTACAACATTATTTCTATGGCAATGAAATTTCAAAATTACCGTTGTAAAACCTGATGTTAAGATTAAGAAATTCGTCATTGTATGATGCAGGCGGCGGGTTAAATATCGGTGTGGACATTATTGCTTGGTATACGGCATCATTAAGTGTATTATTAGATGATTGTTTTGCAAAAGAACGATTAATAAGTCTGCCTTTTGAATCTATTTTGAAAGAAACTGTGCATGAGCCGTCACCGATTACTTTCGTAAAATCTATTTTTCTTCCTAATGTATTTCGCAGATTTGCTTTATACGCAGTAAGTTCCTGTTTCGCAGCTGCTGCCTGTTTTGCTTTTTGTTCGGCAACTTTTTTTGCCTGTTCCTCTTTCAGTTTTTTTAACTGTGCCGCTTCTGCAGCAAGTCTTTCCTGTTCGGCTTTCTGTTTTGCGGCTTGTTCTGCGGTATTAACAGTTTGTACAGGTTTTTGAGTTGTGATTTTATTTGTCTGTGTAACAGGTTTATTCGTTGTTACTTTTTTAAGCTGAACTTTTGTTACTTTTGGCTGAGAATTTTGAGTTTTTTTTACGGGAACATTCTTTTTCTGTGTTTGAACCGGGATAATTTGTTTTATTAAATTATCAGTTTTATCTTCTGTTTTTACTTCCTGTTTTTGAACTTTAGGAACTGCATTATTCCAGATTTGTTCTACAGAAGGAATATTTTTGTTATTTTCAGCTTTTTTCTCTTTAGTCTTTGTATCCTGAGTAATTAAGTTATTCCAGGCAAAAAATAATACATATAAAGATAAAATAATACACAGTGCGAATATGCCAACAGCTCTTGAGTCAAACGGAATTGTTCTTTTGTAATTATTATTATAATTCGTATTATTAAAACTGTTAGCAGAAGCCGGCTGAGCCTTCGGTTTATCATCGTTTTTAGGCGGCATTTGTTTAACAGGTTCAGTATCCGAATTCTCTGTCTGCACAGCTTCAATAAACTCATCATTACCGCAGTCACAGTAATCAGGTTTAATTTCGTATTCAGCACCGCATTCTTTACACTTATACATTAAAAATCCTTCTTCTGATTTTATTATATCAGAAATTTATCTTACAACTCTTTCAATATCGTTATAATCCTGCGGAGTACTGAATTTTTCGCTGTTTGATATGCGCCATTTGCCCGTTACCTGTGTAACGGTTCTTGCTGTTCCTTCGGGGAAATTGAGAATTGATTTGCCCTGATAACTTCTTATAACAGGCGCAACATACTGAATCGCATACGGGGTATAATTCGATGGGTTAGCACCTGTCTGAACTCCTGTTATTTTGCCATATTTATCTACTGTAAATGAAAACTGAAAAAGTACACCGTTTGGCAAATCAGGAAGTTTTGTATCACGCATAATACTGTTTGTTAAGTTTGAACGCCAGATGTTCCACGCAATTGTTTCTTCCTGTTGTGTCATTAATTTTATCGGTTCAGGTTCGGTTACTGTTTTTTGTACCTGCGGTATAACGGCTTTTATTTCCTCTTTTTTCGGAGATATTGCCTTTACAGTTTCTGTTTTAACATGTTTTGTCACAGGAATCTGTGTCGTAGCAGGTTTATTTATGGTACTTTTTTGTACTGTTTTTGTAGTTTTTGGTTTTTGTGTATTAACCTGTGTTTTTGTAGTTACATTTGTTATCGGTGTAACATTTTGTTTTACAGTTGTAATTGTCTGAACGGGTTTTACAGGCATTTCCATTACGGGTACATTTTTTATTTCGGTTTTGACCTCCTGTTCAGTAACAAGAGTATAAGACGAATCATACACAATAACGTTTTTGTGCATTTCTGGCTGAATTGCACAAATTGAAATTGTTGAAATAATTACAAGTATCAATAATATGTTTAGAATTAATTTCAATTTTAAATCCGCTTACCTTAATTTAATCTGTCAATTTTTGCTACTATTTCATCGCATGCATAGGTTTCAAATTGTGTAGTACTCAGCATAAATGTTTCCGCGATTAATAAAGCCGTAGGAACTAACGCTGCCAAGCCGCTTAACATCATTCCGCCAAGGTCGCCTCCGATTTCACCCATAAAGTATGAAGCATTCATTGTAAACTCAATGCCGATAATTACGCAGCCAATAAGGAAGGAACGGCGCATATCACGATTAAGTCTGTTTACACCTTCAATACCGTATATTTCAACACCATGCTGAAGATAGTTGCTGAATCCATCCTGCTTTAAAACATTAGAGCCTGCAATTTTTTTACTGTTCAAAAATGCATTTGCAAAAGCAAAAAATGCAAAAATTATAAGGAATGTTGCCAATACAAGAAATACAGGACTGAATCTTAAGCCGGAAATTCTCACCCAGCCGGCAGCTTCAGGAAAACACATTGCAAGAGTATTTGATACACCATAAGCCAGGAACGGAGCTGTAATAAACCCTAAAACAATTTCTCCGAATGATTTTATCTGGAGCATAAACTGCTTATCTTTGATATTTCTGATTTTTGCAGGACTTAAAGTGTTTGTATATCTTTCAATCCATTGCTGATACTCTTTTATTACATGCTCAAAATCTTCTCTGTATTCAATTGAATCAAGTTCTGATTTCATCTCTACACTTGAGTTTTTATAATAACCGCAAGCAATCGCAAGTGTTGCTGCTGTTCCTACGAAGAATAATGATATTAAAACTGCGAATAGCGGGAAAGTTTTTGGTGCAATATAGTATAAAACATTTATTAAATATATTGCCGCATAGAATACCAATGATGATATAACCATTACGCCTTCTGCCAGTTTAGAGGTTGTTGAATCATTACCTAATCTGTTTTGAAGGTAATTAAATACGCCCTGCTTCAGCACAAGACCGATTCCGTAAATTATAAAAGCATATACAAATATAAGTTTCATATTCGTAGGCATCTGAACAACAGCTCCTGCATCTTTTAGCGGTAATCCCGTTAAATAGTTTGATACACCAAATGCACAGACGAATGATGCGAAGAAAAGTGCTATATGCAGGAATATTCCGCCTTTTGAGTTCTGTGATATTTTTCGCTTAAGGTCGTTTATTCTTGCGCCTACTTCTTTGATTATTCCTACTCTTGCGCCTTCTATATCTGCCTTACGTTTTTCAATCATAATTTTGGCAGCTGCGTTAACGTCATTACCGTAAATGGCTTTTATATCATTTTCAGACAAGTTTTCCTGAGTAATATTTCGTGTAGTTGTTTCACCGATGACTTTTATTGTAATAAAATCATCGCTTCCGTCTACCATAATTTTACATACTTTATCAATTTCAAGTTGCGGAGGAATAGGCTTACCCTTGAACAGAAATTTCTGATTATTAAACTGATTTAACAAAACACACTTATTAGTTCGTGAATCGTATTGGACAGTGAGCATAAACTGAAATCCTAAATCAGCAACAAAATCAGCATTAGCGTTAGATGAAATATTTACAAGCTGTTTGTCTGCAAATGTTTTTTCACTGTTTTTTGTAACTATTGTAAAAGCCATTTTATTCTCCTATATTAATAATTTCCGTATTATCTGCCGATTGCCTCTAAAAATCTTCTGTTAACTTTATCTAATCCTGTTTCGTTTGCAACAATTAACTTTTTCTCGCCTAAAACAGGATTTAGTTTTGTTTTAACCATATCCAATTTTTCGGGATGAGCATATACAAACATCATAGAAAGTTCGGGGATATATTCCTGAACTTTTTTTACATTCTCAGGTAAAGTATCCCAGTTAATTTGTTTTTCAACAGCACCTTCATTTTCCAAATCGCCTATAACAACAACTGCAGGAACATATCCTTCTTTTTTCATTGTTAAACAATGGTCAAATGCTTTTTTAAGCGCTTCACCGTATGCCGTTCCATAATCGTTTGCGTTAAATTTCGTAAATTCTTCTACTGCTTTTGTAATGCCTTTTGAGTCAGAAGGCGAACCTTCATAAATTAAATATGATTTTTCAGAAACTTTTAATATTTTAATTTCATCTTCAGGGTCCAAAATTGTACAAAGAGATTTCATATATTTTACCTGTTCCGGTAAATTTTTCTGATTAGATGCAGATGAATCTACGACAAATATTATTGCTGATTTGTGAAAATCATCAAGTTTGATGTTTTTACATGCAACAAATATCAATTTCACAATAACCGCAATAAATAAAATTAAAAGTCCCAATATAATTAATCTTTTGTTATTCATCTTTATTTCCTTTTTTATCCTAATATTAGTACCCTACAGAAACACTTATCGGTTGAGTAAGTGTAATCTCTAACTCTGTATATGACGGAATCTCCGCATCAACACCACGTTCTGCAGTTGAGTATATTACTGATGAACCTGCAGCTACTCCTGCACCTATAGCGGCAGAACGTCCCATGTGGTCGTGTCCTCCAGATAAAGCGCTGAATAAAAGCCCAACAAGCGCACCGGCAACTGCAGCCCCTGCGGCACTTTTTAAAGATTCCCCGACCTTACCTTCATTTGATACGGTAAAATCAATTTCTTCTGTAGAAATGTCATACGTTTTATTTTCAGGTGTTACCATACGATTAAAATTAATAACAACCCGTCCGTTTCTTGAACCGTAAGCAGCAGGTCTTGCTTTTGATAAACTTCCGTAAATAAGAGTTCCCTGCGGCGCTACCTCAATGCCGTTATACATCAACGGATTTGTAAGCACTGCAATTATTTGATCGCCTTTTGATGCTGTAGCTGTATTAATTGCATTCTGTAAATATGCCTGGAATTTTGTTCCTGAAGAAATTTGGGTGACATATCCTCTGAATATTTCAGGCTGATTGTATGTTTTTGTATTATCAGTCGGCGGCTCAAATGCGGGTGTTTTAGGTTCTTCAAAATTATAAGTTTTCAGAGTTTGAGTTCCTGAAGATACCTCATCTGCAAGTTTTTCATAAATTTCTATTAATCCTGTATTAAAAGACTGCTCTACAGTCAAGCCCATACGTTTAAACTCTTTTTGAACATATTTGTTAACTTTAATATTGTCATCCGAACGGTAATAATAAAACATATTATCTCCGCTCTGCTGAGTAATTATAACAACATTGTCATCTCCTGATGCAGGAACTCCGTAATAAGGATTTTCTTTCAAAAGATGATATTTATTGGTTTGGTATGCATCACGAATAACAGGCGCAGCGTTTTCCGTTTTTATTGATTTAACGTAATAAAGCGCGCTTACAGCATAGCAATTTTCAGTTGCAGTAAAAAAGAATAATAATAGTAATGCCGCAAATTTTTTCAAAACACACTCCTTATTTCTGATTTTTTACTACAGTTTCAGTAACCTGTTTTGTTGTAGTCATTGAACCGTCTTTGTTGATTTTGAACAAATATTCAATAGTATTAACCGAGAATGGTTCATGCATATCAGGCTGTGCAACACAAATCCATATTGTTAACGATACAACTACCGCTAATATGAAAAATAAAACAATTTTCAGTCCAAATTTAATTAATTTAATTAATAATACTGCTGCGACCACTACAGCAATAATTCCAACCAAACCTAATTCCATATAAATACCTTCCTTATATAACTAAATTATATTATTAAAACGAAAAAATATAAAAATGGTTCACAAATTTTTAACATTAATTAATGTATAAAAAAAATACGTCCGCAAATACGAACGTACTTTTTTAAATATTTTAACCCTCAAATTAGTATTTATAGTGAGCAAATGCTTTGTTAGCTTCTGCCATCTTGTGGGTATCTTCACGCTTTTTGCAAGCTTGTCCGCTGCCGTTAGAAGCATCTATCATTTCGTTTGTTAATTTTTCAACGAACGATTTACCGCTTCTGTTCTTAGCAGCTGCAATAATCCAAGAAGAAGCAAGTGCAAAACCTCTGTCAGGTTTAACATCGATAGGAACTTGGTAAGTTGAACCACCAATACGTCTTGCTTTAACTTCAAGTAACGGAGTTGCGTTTGTAATAGCTTTCTGGAAGATTTCCAAACCTTTTTCGTTTGTTCTTTCTTCAATTTTAGCTATTGTAGCGTAAAATATTTTTTCAGCTAAAGATTTTTTACCACGTCTCATAACACGGTTAACAAATTTTGAAACATCTACGCTGTTATAAATAGGATCCGCTGCAGGGATTCTTCTTTCAGGTTTTGATCTTCTAGACATTATTTCTTACCTCCCTTAGCTCTCTTAGCACCATATTTAGAACGGCTTTGTGTTCTGTTAGCAACACCTGCTGTATCTAATGTACCACGAACGATGTGATATCTTACACCAGGAAGGTCTTTAACTCTGCCGCCTCTGATAAGAACAACACTGTGTTCCTGGAGGTTGTGGCCGATACCCGGAATATATGAAGTAACTTCAAATCCGTTAGTAAGTCTGACTCTGGCAACCTTTCTCAATGCTGAGTTCGGTTTTTTAGGGGTTGTTGTGTAAACCCTTGTACATACGCCGCGTCTTTGTGGACAATCCATAAGAGCCGGCGATTTGGTTTTGTCATGCAGCTTTTTACGTTCTTGATGAACAAGCTGATTCATTGTAGGCATAACTAATTCTCCTTTATGCTTTTCTGTAATACTCTTGTTTTAAGTGACTAAGTGTTAAATTGATAAACGGTAAATACTACCCTTGCTCATTTATATTTCTTTTTCATTTAAAACCCCTGTAGCCGTCAAATCCGGCAAGAAAATTTCGACTAAGGTAACTCTATACTAAAACGAACATAAGCTGTTGTCAATTAATTTATGGTTTTACAAGGTTTATATTAAGTAATATAAAGATATTTGTATTTTATAGGATATTTGCCCGATAGATTTAAATTATATTTTGTATCATTTATGTAAATATGCTGACAAATAAAGAGTTGCTGGTTTATTCACTTTTAATCGAAGGATATACGAAATCTGAGATTGCGCAAATGAAACATATTTCAATAAAAAGCGTTAACTTGTATACTGCTAATATTTTCAAAAAACTTGGTGTAAATAACAGAGTACAGCTTTTTGTTAAATACATTTGTGTATCAGACAATTTGATTTAAAATCACTGTTGTAATTTAATTTTCTTCAATGTAATATGAATATAACTAATAGCGGTATCGTCTAGTGGTTAGGACGGGAGATTCTCATTCTCCAAACAGGGGTTCAATTCCCCTTACCGCCGAATTTTATGACTCCACTCGGAGTCTTTTTTGTTGGGGAATTGAACCCGCCATCACTCACGTGATGTGGGGTTCGCCCCTCTCGCAAAACGTGACATTTAGTCACCTTTTGCTCGGCAGAGTCCTTACCGCCGCCAATTATGACTCAGCTTAGAGTCATTTTTGTTGGAGAATTGAACCAGCAATAGCTTACGCTATTGGGTGTTCACAAATCTCAGTTGTTTTAAAAATCTATTGTTCTTTCTTCAAATTTATCTTTAGGTTCTATAACTTTAATTTTTTCGTTTTTTAAATAAAAATCTTTTAGACGATTATAATCAAACATTTTTTGATTTTCTCGCCGCTCTATTTTAAAATCTTCCAAAATTTTACATAATAATTCTTTTTCACCTTTAATAATAAATTTTTTAGGACGGTCATATTCGAATTCTCCCCATATTTCCGAGCACTCAAGGACTATTTCATTATTTGAAATGTTTTTCATTTCCATTCTACAATACTCATTTTGTGCTGATGTTTCAGTCTGAGGAGCAGAAATAAAACTTTCGTGAAATGTTGCTGTTTTACCGTTACGACCTATATTAATATATATTGCTTTTAAATTTTCATATGTTGTACTTTCTGAGAAGTTTTCTTCTATAGCATGCCAGGTTGTATAAACATTAATCTCCCAACAGGCAGAACTTATAAACAATCTTCCTCTTTTTTCTTTTACATAGTAATACGCCCTGTTTTTGTCATCCTTTTCGAGACGTGCTTCACAATAAGAATTTATTAAATATGTCCGTGCACCTTTTTGCTCATAATATGCTTGTAATTTATCTTCATCATCAAAAATCATTTTTAATCCTCTAAATAATTATGCTAGCAACAGCTTGATATTATAATCATAGCATAAGATATAGATTAGTTTTAAATCGTGTACCCTATATGTACCCATTTTATATTTATGAGTTGAAATATTATTTTACAAATGTTGCTTTTTTGTATAAATTGACGTACATTTTACACAAAAATGGCACAGTAAGGGGTTTCTCATTCTCCAAACAGGGGTCCAGCGGATTTGCGTACGAACATAAGTTCGGATAGCGAAGAAACGGAGTGACTAAACCGTTAGGTTTAAAAACAGAGCTTTCTGAGCGTGGAGCAAATCCAAGACAATTCCCCTTACCGCCGGTTACTTTTTATGTATAAAAAGTAACCAAAAACACTTTAAACATTTTGGCTTGTAGGTTTAACTACAAGCTTTTTGTATATTTACCCCTTGGGGAATTGAACCACATTGACTTCGTCAACGGGGTTCGCCCCTCTCAGGAAACTTGACATTAAATTTTGTGTCTTACTCGTTCGCGTTTAACGGGTCTGCGGTTTTTCTTTTCGTAAGTTTGAATATACCTCAAAGAAAAGACCTCCGCCCTCAGCTCACTCGCGCTCGGCAGAGTCCTTACCGCCGGTTACTTTGTATGTATAAAAGTAACCAAAAACACGATTTGGATTAACTTTTATCTATATTCTTTACAATTTGTTTACCCAATATATCCTTTGTGCTAAAATTTTTGTGGCGAGGTATGTTAAAATGGATTTTAAAAAAATATTATTTAAAACAAGTTCGATAGATGTTGATAAGTCGCTTCCAGATGCGGTTATATTTATTGCAAAAGACGGTAAAATACAATGGGTTAATGATGTAGCGGCAGATATTTTTGAAACATCTAAAATGCATCTTATGACTTCTAATATATCTGATTTTATTGAAAACTCAATGAATTTAATAAAGAATGCGGATATTATGAAAAAGCCTGTTATTGCAAAATTTAAAGATAAAGAGATATATTTTGACATGACAGCCAGAGAAATTGAGCAGGGTTATGTTCTTGATTTCAGAGATATAAGCACATCAGCACAAACGGTTAATGAACCTGACGTATCAATTATTAACCGTGATAAAAACAATTTTCTTATTAAGCTTTCGAATGACATAAAATCTCCAATTCAGTCAATAGTCGGCTTTTCACAGGCTATGGCAGACGGACTTGGCGGAAGCATGTCTGAACAGCAGGAAAAATACGTTAAGATTATCAACAAGAACTCTGTTGAACTTATGTATTTTATCGGAAAATTAATTGAATTATCTCAGACAGAATCTGCGCTTAAACAGCCTGAAAGGAAACAGCTTGACTCTGTTGCACTCATAAACTCAATAGTTAAATTTAATGAGCAGTTATATAAAGGAAAAGATGTTAAAATTTCAATAAAAACCGATGATAATTATAAAAAGATGATTAACACTGATTCTGAAATTTTAAAAAATATTATTCAGGATTTGCTGGAAGTTGTCTTAAAATCAGTTGATATGGGCGATTTAACGATTTGTTTATCTGATTTAACCGAAGAAGAAATCTCCGCAAAAGGTTTGCCTTCAACTGCATACGCTAAGATTTCAATGTCTAGTTCTGCATTGTTGTTATCCGAAAATGATTTGGAATGTATGTTTGATCCTTATAAAATTCTTGATTCGGTAAACAGAAAAAATGTTCTGAGAGCAATTGTGCTTGCTTCAGTAAAAAATCTGGTTAAATCACTTAACGGTATGGTCTGGATTGAGTCGCAAATACTGAAAAGTACAAGTCTTAATGTAATTATACCTGTTGATTAGTCTATTTTATAAACATTTGAAGGGGAGTATTAGTGAGCAGCGTTATTTTAAAAAATCTTGTTAAAAGCTATGATGGCAAGAAAAATATCATAGATAATATTAATCTTGAAATAAAAGACAAAGAGTTTATAGTGCTTGTTGGTTCATCCGGCTGCGGCAAGTCAACGATATTGAGATTAATCTCAGGACTTGAGGATATAACAAGCGGTGAAATACTTATTGACGGTAAAGTTGTAAACAATATTCACCCAAAAGACCGTGATATAGCATTTGTTTTTCAGAGTTATGCACTATATCCGCATATGAGCGTATATGATAACATTGCATTTGGTTTAAAAATGAGGAAATATGATAAAAAAACTATTGACGAAAAAGTCAAAGAAGTTGCTAAATCATTAAATCTCGAAGATTTATTAGACCGAAAGCCACGTCAATTATCAGGCGGACAGAGGCAGAGAGTTGCTCTTGGGCGAGCAATCGTAAGACAACCGAAAGTATTTTTGATGGATGAGCCTTTATCAAATCTTGACGCAAACTTACGTGTTCAAATGCGCTCTGAAATTAAGAAACTTCATCAAAAACTGCAGACAACATTTATTTATGTTACACACGACCAGACTGAAGCGCTGACCATGGGTGACAGAATTGTGGTATTAGACAAAGGAAAAATCCAGCAGGCTGATACTCCCGATATGATTTACAACAACCCGAAAAATAAATTTGTAGCAGGTTTTATCGGTCAAATGAATTTTATTGATACGACTGTTACAGACGGAAAATTTATACTGGAAGGCGCAGAGTATTACACGGATAAGAATATATCAGGGAACGTAACGGTCGCAATTCGCGCAGAAAAGATGATTAGCGGTACTTCGGCAATAACAGTTCCCGTTGATATCGTTGAAATGACGGGCGGTGAAAAAATCGTTTATTTTTACATTAACGGCTGTAAATGCACTGCCAAAGTTCCGCTTGATTATGACTTTAACGATATAATTACATTAAGACCTGACATAAAGGATATGTATTTTTTTAATACAGATAATGGAGATATAATTTAAAATGAGAAAATACAGGAATTACATAATATCTTTCATCGTATTACTGATATTTTGTATATCAATATGTTTTGTACCAATAGGCGCAACAAAATTAGTCCCGCAGGTAGAAAAACAATTTGAACATGAACTGGGAATAAAGGTTCATATTGAAAAATTAATATTCCGTTTTGGTCCGTCATTAAAGATAAAAGCACCAATTATGCATTTAATGTATGAAGACGGACAAAAATTCGGACAGTTAGATGATGTTAAATTCTATGTACCCTGGTCGACTTTGTTTAAAGACGAAGTTTGCGTAAAAAGAATTTATGCAAATAATTTTATTGCTAGGATAAATTCTGACGATAAATATCTCCCGGCACTTATTGATAAGCTGAACTCAAAAGAATATAACATGTACCCCAATATACAGCTAAGAGCGTATAATATTAATTTTAAATCTGCAAAGAACAACAAAAACTACACTCTGACAGGAACAACACTTGACCTGATTAAACTTGAAAAGGTTAAAAATATAAAAATAAATACCGAAGGGGATGTATTAATTAATAATAAACCATATATCAAGTATAATCTGGCAATTGCACCTTATATAGAACCAGACAAGAATTTTGCGTCAAATTTCACTCTGGAGGAATTAGTAACGCAAATAGAAAATCTTGATTTTCACTCTGAAATAATTGCAGATTTAAAATTATACAATAATCTTAATAATGAACTTCAGATATCAGGTACTGCGAATATAGATAATATATCAGTTCTTGATCCTGATAATAAAAACCCAAAAAGCTTCATTTATCTGACTTTCCTCGGAAATAAGGTTGGCATTCTTTCAAATATTTATGCAGCTCAGGACAAGAAAATCTATGCTCAGGGTGTTATAAATAATTCAAAGAAACCTGAAATCGATTTAAAGGTTAAAACGGATGAAATTAAGCTGTCAGACATATACAAAAAACTTAAATTGTTTGTTGATTGTTCAAAATATAAAGTTATTGATAATATTGACGGCAAAATGCTTGCAGATTTTACGATTAAAGGTGATTTAAACAAACTCAAATCAAGCGGTTATTTAAAAATCAATAATGCCTCACTGCATGCCGGTAATCTTATGATTAATAACATAAGTTCTGATATTGATTTTTCAAATAACATGATTACCGTCTCAAATGCAGTTGGTTACGTAAATTCTGCGCCTATTATACTAAAAGGGACATATGATAAAAATATTGATATGGAACTTTTAATGAATAAAGTTCCGTTAAAACACCTTATGCCGGAAATATTCGGGGTTGAACAGGGGATAATCTCTTTAAACGCAAAGATATCAGGAACTCTCGATAATATTATTCATAAAGAGAATATTCAAATTGATAATTTTAAAGCATCTAAAGATAAAAACACAATAACATTTGATACGCTTAAGGTTGATACTAATAAAGAAAGCTCGGCTTATATATCAAATATTGTAATTAAACCCCAATTAACTGAAAGAATTAAGCTGCCGCTGCTTAAAATTATTATTAACGAAAATAATCTGAAAATACCTGAAACAAATATATTTATGCCTAATTCAAATATAAAAGCTAAAGCAGAAATTACTGATTATAATAACAATAATATAATTTTCAGCTCAGCTTTTAACGGTTTTATTAATTCAAAGGATTTAAGCGGAATAACAAAAACTTCTGCAATATACCCGATTAAACTTAATATAAGCGGGAATAAAGATATACAAAACATTGACGGACAGGTTCAAATTGTTAAAGCAATATTGCTGAATGAGCCGTCGCTGATTAATTTGGAAGCCAAACTTGAAAATAACGTATTAAAGATTGATGATTTAAGTTTATCGGCATTTAACAGCGATTTTAACTCCAACATTAAATCTTTAATTAAAAACAATAAAAAGGTAATAATATCAGGTAATGTAGAAGATATTAAAAATCCGTATTTAAAAAACATAAGAATATTTATACCTCAGTCTGTAAATTTCAACATTAATGATGTAATAGCGCAAATAAAATGTGACTTGTTTATTAATGGTGATATCAAGAAACCTGAAATAGTCGGTCAGTTATCTGCGCAGAATTTAATTGTTCAGTATCTGCAATTGGTTGCAAACAATTTAAGTGTTGAATTTAACAAGAATATAGCAGTTATTAACACTCCGGCTATCAAGCTTGGAGATATGTCTGCCGGCTTCAATGCAACCGTATCAACTGATTTTTCAAAAGAGTTGTTCATTAAAAATATTAATATCAAATCTAAATATATAAATACAGATACAATTTTAATGTACAAAGACAAACTTTTATCTGTATATCCGATACATATACAGGATGGTAAATTATACTCCGAAAGACTATCTGCTTCTTTATACAATTCGCCGTTATATATGTCGGCATTAAATGCAGATTTTTCACTATTAAATAATCACCTTAAGATAAATAATCTGTCATCTGAGCTTTATAACGGAAAATTAGCCGGAAATATTGATTTTAATCTAAAAGATGAAAGTTTTATATCTAAAATTCAGGGACGCGGTGTCAGCGCATCACCAATATTTGATGTTATCGCAATAAAAAAAGACACTGTAAGCGGTATTATGGACTTTGATACAGTACTGAACGGCTCCCTGCTTTCAAAAAATTCACTAAACGGCAATATAAAATTTGATGTACATAACGGGCACATGGGTACGCTCGGAAAACTTGAACATTTGCTATATGCGCAAAACGTAATTGCGGATAATATGCTCAGAACCTCTTTAAGCGTTGTAACAAAAGCAATCACACTGAAAGATACAGGTTTATTCAAGTATTTCAGAGGTGATATAACAATGAAGGATGGTGTTGCAAATATTAATATGATGCAATCACAAGGTCCTCTAATGGCTCTTTATATAAAAGGGCAGTATTATCCTGCAACTGATTACGCAAAACTTATTGTACTGGGCAGACTTTCTGACGAAATAATCAGCGGTTTAGGCGCATTTGGTGAATTTTCAGTTAATAAATTGATGATAATGCTTACGGGAGATGACAATAAGCTTAATATTAAGGTCGATGATATTGACAAACTTCCGCAGCTGCCAATGAAAAACACAAAGGAATTCAGAACCGTTATTAACGGCATACTTGAAAAACCAAGTTCTGTTATATTATTCAACTGGATATCATACAGCCAAAAATCATTGAGGCAGAATGAAGTTCCTGCTTCAAGTGAAAAGCTTCCTGACTTTATTGAAGCTCTGCCTTATTAACATTATTTGTATTTTCTTAAAAATAAATTATAATAAAAGATATGGAATTAATTCACTCAGAACAAAAAATAAGCATAAATATTGAAAAAAATGATAAGCTTGTTGAGATTATCGGAACTATAAAAGAGGTTAAGGACGACCGTTTAATTGTTGATTTGCCTCAGTATTTTATGCGGTATGTTGAATACCTGGAAGTTGGTAAACCTTTATCTATTAAAATATTTTCAAGGTTGGGGACAATAGATTTTAATACCGTTGTAATTACTTCTCCGCTAGAATCGGATTTCACAATCGAGCTTGATTACAATGCAATGAAATTGACTCCTGACAGTGAAGTACCTGAAATAGATGCAATAGAAACACTTAAATTACAAAAAGGCGATGAAGATTACATGCTCGTAAAAACCGCAAGCATTTCTATTGAAAAAATGATATGTATAAGTAATAACGAGCTTGAACTGGATAAAACGTTTGATTGCGAATTAATTTTACCAAAGGATTATGGTATAATAAACTTTAAAGCAACCGTAACAAAACGAGACATCGTTTATGATAATGAATATACACTCTCATGTTACGGTATGGATGAAGAAAACAGGCAATCATTACTATATTACATGTATATGTACGCTCTGGAGTACGGTGAACAGGAAGATTAATGAAAAAAACAGTTGATGACGAAAATAAAACAGAAACAAATAAACGCAATAAAATGTTTGATCAGGTAGAAAGATGCAAAATTGATTTACAGAAAGATCCGACAAACCCTGCACTTCACGTAAGGTTAGGCGATTTATATTTAAAATGGCACCTGGATATATTTAATCCGGGACAATATATTGATGATGCTATTACAGAGTATCAGTTCGCCATGGAATCATTACTTGATTCACACGAAATATTTTATAAATTAGGTCTGGCATTCTATTATAAAGGTGATTTAGATAAGGCCATTAATTATTTTACAACGGCACTTGAAAAGAAAAACGGATATTATGATGCTTATTATATGCTTGCAGAAACATTTGTAAAAAAAGCTCATTTTACGGATGCTATTGACGCTGCAGAAACAGCTGTACAATGTTCACGTTTTTGTTCATCCAGCGCACATTATTTATTGTATAAATTGTATGATGCACTTTCTTTTAAAAACCCCAGAACCAAAATGAAAGCATTATATGAAAAAATTATTTCTGTTTTATTAATACCATTTGATAAGACAGCTATTAAAAACATTTTAAAACACATTTCAAACTTAAGATTTCTTCCGCTGTTTTTAAAAGGTTTTTATGCAATACAGCTTAAAAATTACGGTCATGCGGTAGAAACATATAAAGAAGCAATAGAAATTGCTCCCGGATTTGCACCGTTATACTGTGTATTAGGTGATATTTATTTATCAACGGGTTACTTTGAAGACGCAATAACCGAATATAAAATGGCAATATGGCTAGACCCGTTTAATATTGCAGCTAACAGACATTTATGCCGTGCTTATGAAGAACAGGGTGATTATAATCATGCGATAGATATTTATAACAGACTTATTGCAATGGCGCCAAACATACCTGATTTATATTCAAATCTGGCAAATATTTATTATATAAAAGGCGAATTTGATTTGGCAATATCAAATTATCAAACTGCAATAACCCTTAACCCAAATCCGTCCTGGACCAGCATTATTGCCCAGACAATGGGATTTGTATATCAGGAAAATAAATCTGACCCGGATGCTGCTATATCAGCATACCAGACTGCTTATGTTCTTACGCCGGAAGACATTGATATATATGTAAACCTTGGAAGTGCATTCTATGATAAAGAAGATTATGATAATGCACTGCAGATTTACAGACAGGCGCTTGAGTTCCAGCCGCACAATGCTAAAATACATTGTAACCTGGGTTTCTTGTACTGGGGTAAGGGTGATACTGAAGAAGCTATGAAGTCATATGAGCTTGCTATTAAGTATAACGACCAGTATGATATTGCATATAATAACCTTGGTGTTATTTATCTTGATGACCTTGGCAGAGTCAAAAAATCTATTGAGCTGTTCAGAAAAGCAGTAGAAACAAATCCGAATTACGCTCTGGCACATTTTAATCTGGCAAGGGCAATATCTATTGTCGGAGATAAAGTTGAGGCTGCGAAACTTTATCAAATGGCTCAGGATATTAATAAAGTTACTCAGGAAATCGATCCAAAAGACATAGCTGATAAAATTAGTGAATTATTTGAATCATAATTTGCGTTTATAATTATTTTGTCATATAGTAATTAAACAAGTATGAGTGAAGATGATAATAAGGGTTTTGCCCATATAATACAAAAAGAGATAGATTCTGACGATAAAATATTAAAACCTG
Organism: uncultured bacterium; assembly: GCA_902763805.1. GTDB lineage: Bacteria > Cyanobacteriota > Vampirovibrionia > Gastranaerophilales > Gastranaerophilaceae > CAG-196. The sequence continues at coordinate 19,512 of CACWTN010000006.1, forward strand.
ATTTCAACCAAAAGACAGGACGGGAGTTTCTTGCGTTTTATTTGCAGTCAAAATTTAAACAGGTAATGGCTTATGACAATAAAGCAGAACAACCGATATTTAACAGCATTAAGCATGATTTTATAAACAGATTTACAAAAAGGCTTGTACAGAATCCTGCAAAGCGTATTATGATTGGCATAACAGGTGAATCAGCTTCAGGAAAATCTACTATATGTAATGAAATTAAACGTGTTATTGAAAAGTTTGATATGCCGGTTACAATTTTATCTACCGATAATTACTTTAATGATATTTCGGCATTAATTAAGAAATTCGGAACATTTGATAATTTGAGAGATAACGGTTATGATGTCGATTCTCCGAACAGTTTTCAGCTTGATATACTAAAAGCCGACTTGGAAAGTATTTCACAGGGAAATGATATATATACTCCTGAATATCTCTTAAACGGAACAGGAGTATCAGTTCCGCACGCAAAATTCGTGCCCTCTAAAAAAATAGTTGTTGTTGAAGGCATGGCATCTATGTACGGTGATAACAAAGATATTTTTGATATAAAGGTATACGTTGAAACTGATTTCAATATAAGAAAAGAACGTTTTATGCGCAGAGCATGTACTGAAAGAAATCAGGACCCCGAAAATGCAAAAAAACACTGGGAATATATATTAGGAGCGGGTGAAAAATATGTAAAACCATACAGATTTGACGCCGATATTATTGTAAACGGAGATTCTGACCTGACGTATTTTTCACAGATTTTGGAATATTTTTATACAATTACAAACAATTTTGAAAGTTAGTTTTCTAAATCTTTATTAAAATATCCGACAATAAATTTAAATGTATTTAAAGCCGAGTCTATACTCATTGTTTTTATTATATTACCGCGTTTATTTTTTACAGTAACCGTATTGTTGTCCAAATCAACATCTTCAAGCACATATACGTGCCATGTTCTTCCGTCAAGCATTTTTAATCCCGTACCAATTACAAGACTATGCTCTTTGTCTGTTTGCATTCGTTTAAACAGTTCCATTACTTCATTGCGTTTTGAGCTTAAATCTACATTAAAGTCCATTTCAGCAATATTAACAGTTGGTTCTATACCTGTCAAAATAGTCATAAAATGTGATGGAATACTGTTTTCAAAAGTGTATGTCTTAAAGTCGTCAGTAAATCTGCAAATCCATGGTTTTGCTTTATAACGTTTTTCATATTCTCCGACAGAAACGTCTATACTTCTAATAATCTCATTATCCTGTGCCTTATAAAGCTTTTCATATCCTTTAACAGCGGTATCTGTAGGAATTTGGTATTTTTCTCTAAATCCGTCGGGCGCATATAAATAACAATTTATCATGCTTTTATTGTAGTCATCATGCTGAATATGTTCTTTTAATATCTTTCTGCCGTTCTTTGTATGAGATAATGTTTCAAGCGTAGTCATAATATAGCAGTCGCTAAAATGCTGTTGAGCACTGCTGAATCCGTCAATTTCCTTATCGGTAATTGCAGATTTAAAACCAATATTATACAAATTTAGACTACACTTCATATATCTATTAAAATAAAAAACATTAAATTATTGCTAAATTGTTTCAAAAATGTTACAATTTAAAGGGATAAGGGAAAGCTTTATGCAGAAGATTATTATAGCATCAGACCATGGCGGGTATAATTTAAAAAATCAGATAATTAATCATTTAAAAGAAACAGATGCGGAAGTTGAAGACTATGGCTGCTATAATACTGAGTCTTGCGATTATCCTTTATATGCCCAAAAAGTTGCCGATGTGGTAAGCAAAAATCCTGATATAAAAGGAATTTTGGTCTGTGGTACAGGAATCGGAATGTCTATTGCTGCCAACAGATATAAAAATGTTAGGGCATCGCATTGTACAGACACATTTTCAGCACGTATGACAAGAATGCATAATGACTCAAATATTTTGTGTTTGGGAGAACGAATAACCGGCGCAGGCTTGGCGCTTGATATAGTTGATATTTGGCTTAATACTGCTTTTGAAGGCGGTAGACATAAAAAACGTATAGACATGATATAAGGATTTTAATGGAAGAAATAACATCATACAAACTGGCTTGTGTAATTGCAAGAATATTAGACGAAAAGATTGCAAGTAACATTTCTATATTAAATATAAGCAATGTTTCTTCATTTGCTGATTATTTCGTTATTTGTTCTGCACAGACAAGCACTCAGGTTAAATCATTAACCGAAAATTTGTCAGAGAAGGTTAAAAATAAACTTCAAAGACTTCCTATCGGCAAAGAAAATGATGAAAAAAACCGATGGAATTTAATAGATTACGGCGATGTTGTAGTGCATATTTTGAAAGAAGAAGAACGTGCAACATACGCAATAGAAAAATTTTGGAACCACGCATTCAGTATACCGAGAGATACTTGGCTGAAAGAGTCGGTTGAATACTCAGAATACGAAAATATTGAAAGATAGGATTATGGATAAAAAAGAAATAAGTAAAGCAATAGAAAAAACTGTTTTAAAGATGGCTATAGAGCCAAATAATACAGAAAATTACCATGAACTTGCAAAATATTATGCAATGGATAATCAGTACGAAAAGGTAATTTCAGTTTATGAGAGCCTGCTAGAGATTGATCCGAAAGACATTCAGACGTTACTCAATCTGGGCAGTATATGGTTTTATTCAAAAGAATACAAAAAAGCTCTTAAATACTTTAATCAGGCAATGCTGGTTAATCCTAGTAATTATCTTGTATATTATAATATGGCAAATACTTATGCAGAGATGAAAAATTTTGCAAAAGCACTCCATTATTATAACAGAACTCTTGACTTTAACTCTGAAGACCCTGAAATTTATAATGCAATTGCGCTTTTATATCACGATTTTGAAGATTATGTTGAAGCAAAAGCATATTATGAAAAATCATTATCTTTGGATAAAAATAATCTTACAGCACTTATTGATTTAGGCAATGTATGCTTTAAGCTGTATGACCATAAATCAGCTCTTGAATACTATTTCAGAGTATTTGAGCTTGCACCGGAAAATAAAACAGTAGCGCTTTGTATAGCAAATACTTTGGCAATATGCAAAGAAAAAGAAAAATGCTATGAATACTTTGAAAAAGCCCTGAAATTAAGCGGTGATAATTATAAAGCATATATATGCTATGCGATTGCAAAATCAGATTTTAAAGATTATGATGACGCTGTAGAGCTTTATAAAAAAGCAATTGAAATAAATGGTAAAGAAGCAAATGCATATATATTGCTTGGCAACCTGTATTCAAATATTAAAAAATTTGATGAAGCAATTGAACAGTATAAGCAGGCATTACGAATTAATAAGCTTGATCCGAGTATATATGTTCTCATAGCAAATGTATACTATATGAATAACGAAGTAGAGCGTGCAATTACCTCATACCGTTCAGCAGTAAATATGCGCCCTGAAAATGATGAATATAAACTGGTATTTATTCAGGTGCTTGAAGATTATATAAATGAAACAAGAAAAGGAGATTTGCTTGAATCAGCTTAATACAGTAAATCCTATGGAACGTATAATTGCGGTTGCATCATATTTAACTGCGGGTATTGCAGGTATTTTATGGCTGGTTTTAGCTGCATTTATGAAAAAACGTGTAAAAACTTTTCTTCTGTATCACATTATGCAGGCTACATTTATATCTATTGCTTATGTTTTATTTATTGAATTATACAAGTGTCTATTTATTGTTCTTGTAAAAATTCCGATAATAAATTCACTGTTTTTATTTCTGAACGGTATAATATTTAACCCGCTGCCTTTATTTTGGGGCATGTCGTTAATGCAGGTTTGTACAACAACGCTGATAGTTTATTTAGCTGTAACTTCATTTATGGGACAATTCAGCTATATTCCATGGGTTTCTGATATTATTAAAAGAGGCACGGGAGAATGATCACAGCTAAAGCACCATTGCTAGTATCATAAGTATCATAGCGCCGATTTCCATTGCTGTTGACATATGCTGATTAAATTTATTTGAATCATATCTTTTGTAACTTTTTTTAGCCTTTTGAGCACTATTTAGACGTTTTATTCTTGTTTGTGTATCATCAGAAGAAAACTCAGTTCCGAAAACATCATATTCTAACTGTGAGAGATCATCATTAAGATTGTCTCTCGGCAGTATATCCGGATTTGCGTAAGAAAAATCTCCGTAATTCGTGTATGGGCGTGTATAATTTTGTTGGCCAAACGGCATGGAAAAACGCTTTCGTCTTGTCCCTTCCATATCAACAGAGTTTATTGTTCCATAATCATCATTTACATCAGAACTATTGAATACAACCGTTTCAGGGTGCATTTTAGCTTTAATTCTTTCCATGCGCTTTGAATAATCATCAACATCATAAATTTTACCAAAAAGTTTTTTTTCAATAGTAACAATTCTTGTATGAAAATCTCTGTTTTTGTATGATGTACCAAATAACTGTTTTTCAATTTCATCAACCAAAGGATACTGAACATCAGAATCTTCGGCAAGCTTATCTTCTTCAAGAAATGTGTCGCGAGATGGTGCAATTTCAAGTCCTATAACATCTGCTGTAATATCCCCGGAAAGCTTTATTATTCTTTTGTTTATATCACCTGATGAAGCTTTTCCATATACAGTTTTTTCAAGTCTTTCGACCCGATTTTTGATATTATCACCTGAATAGTCAAAACCGTAAAAATCATTTTCAATTTTTTTAAGTGCATCATTATTAGATGCGTATACACAACTATTTGAATAAAATATTAATACAAAATATAGCATAAGACACAGAATTTTTTTCATAGTGATACCACCTTAGTAGCACTATAAATTTAATTACAAATTAACTCTATTCGGCGCTTATATTATATATTCACATACAAAACCGGTAATAAAAGACTAATGCTTAAATATATAAAAACAAAATACTAATCATAATAACCTAGTCTTGATTATCAGATATAAATTTTAGCAAAATCCAAATCATTTTTTACAGTAATTTTTATATTAGTATAGCTTCCGTTAACAATATATACGGGAATGTTCAGTTCTTCCAGCATAGAACAGTCATCGGTATAATTCCCGTTTTTTAACTTATCGTGAGCAAGCTTAATAAGTTCTGTCTTAAATCCCTGCGGTGTTTGGGTATTATAGAGTTTTGAACGGTCAATTGTTCTGATTATCCGGCCTTCGCTATCTACTTCTTTTATCGTATCAGTGGTTTTCGTCATAACCGATACGGCACCGTATTTGATAACACCTTCCATCGTATTTTTAATTATTTCAGCGGTTACTAAAGGTCTTGCGCCATCATGTATTAATACATAGTTGTTTTTAACATAACCTAATGCATTAAATACGGATTTTTGTCTGGTATCGCCGCCATTAACCAGCTTTATTAAAGGATTTTCGAAAATTTTTGAAAGTTCTTCCGTAATAGTCATATTTGCAGGTATTATTATTTCATCAATATTATCAAATGTTATAAACTTATTGACGGTTTCTTCTATTACAGTTAAATCATTGATTTTCTCCAGCAATTTATTAGTTTTACCGTATCTTGACGAGCTACCGCCTGCTGTTATAATAACCGAAAATTTATCCATTATTTTCTCCAAAATGATTAAAAACTTCTAACTCTGAATATTCTCTGAATATCTGTCCTGAAATATCAAGCCTTACACCATCATAATCAACAATTTTACCCAATACATTTGCACCGGGAATACAGCTGATATATTTTTCAGGTATAGCGGCAATTAAATTATAATCTTCACCGCCAAATAGTACAAAATCTTTGCTGACATTGTGAGGGTGCGGAATTAAAGAGTAATCAACAACTGCTTTAACGTCACCGGCTTCTGCTATTTTAAATAAAGCATCAGCAAGGCCATCTGAAGTATCCATCATTGCATAAGGTTCACAGACGGTTCTTGCAATAATATCGGCAAAATTGTAATCCAGCTGCGGCTCAAGATGAGCTTTAATTAACTCCGGACTTGAGTTATCACCGCTGATAAGTTTTGATAAACCTGCCGCAGAAGCTCCAAACTGTCCTTTTGTAATTATTATATAACCAGGTTTCGCATTTTTTCTGGAAGAAATATTCCTGTTTTTTGTTTTTCCTACTGCAGAAATTGAAATAAAAATTTTATCTGCGGAGCCGGTAATATCACCGCCTATTATTTTTGCACCATACAATGCTGCTTCAGCACCTTTATAAAAATCCTCAACAAAATTCTCAGACAGGTTATTTGGCAGCGAAAGAGCTATAGTTATATATGCAGGACACGCCCCGGAAGCAAAAACATCGCTTATATTAACCGCTACGGACTTATATCCGAGCTGATACGGAGTAATCCATTCACGCTTAAAATGAACATCCTCGACAAGACTATCCTGAGTTATTACTATGCCCAAATCCTCTAAATATGCGCAATCATCGCCAATATAACGTTCACCTATAATATTCTTTATTGTGTTCAAAATACCTATTTCGTTCATATAATTTAATTATAACAGAAATGTTAATATTCTTGATTTAAAAGGTTAAAATTGCTAAAATAGTCATTATGAGGGATTATGAACCATATTATACCGAAGACGGCTCTATAGGGCTTTATTCGTATGCAGATAAAGATGTATATCATTCAAAGTTCGGCGCATTGACTGAAGCCTGGGAAAAGTTCGTTATTCCATCCGGCATAAGTAATCTGCTTAATAAAAAATCTGAAATAAATGTTCTTGATTTGTGTTACGGTATCGGCTATAACACAAAATCATTAATGTCATATATTATTGATAGTAATTTATCATTTTTAAAAAACAAAAAATTTTTCTCAGGAAAATCAAACCTCGTTTCGATATATGACAATAAATTAGAAACGGAAAAATCTGCAAATTTATCATCACATAGCGATACGATATATAGTGATAAATTTTCAAATGGGTTATCAAAGATAAATATAGATTGCCTGGACAAAAATGAAGAACTTGTAAAATTATCACCTTTGTTTAAAACGATTAAAACACCGGGTGAAGTTTATGAAACATTAGTACCGCAAATTTTTTCCTGTTTTGATTCTTATTACAGATTAAAAAAAATATATGAAAATGCTGCCAGTGTATTTTATCCAAAAAACAAAAAAGAGATAAATGAATTATTGGATTTAAAATTTAAGAACATGCATATAGATAAAGAGTATAAAGTTAACGAACTTGTAAATTACATCCTTTTAAATTGCATGTATACACAATACGGAAAAGAGTATCTAGATGAAAGCATAAAAAAAATCATTCGTGAACGTTCGACTTCGAAGTTTTTATCAAACTCCATGATAAAATATGCCAAATTTAACAACTTTTGGGGGTATAATTTATCATCTAAATACAGTTTATCGACCTTCTTACATAATATATATTATGCCACCCTATCGAGCCGATATAAAAATATTAATTTTAAGGCTGCTGAGAGCCTGTTTAACATCCACTTCTATATAAATGATGCAAGAAAGAGTATAAAAACAGTAAAACGGCTCTACGATATCGTGTTCCTGGATGCATTTACATACACTAAAGCCCCGCAATTATGGTCTGTTGAATTTATCGCTGAGATTTTTAAACATCTGTCAGATAACGGAATTATTTTAACATATTCTAACTCTGCACAAATAAGAAATACTTTTTTAGAAAATAATTTATACGTCGGAAAGATTTATAATAAAAAGTCTGATAAATTTATCGGAACAATAGCAGCAAAAAATAAAATGAAAATAAAATATCCGTTAAACAATTATGAGCTAGGTTTGTGTAATACAACCGCCGGCATCCCTTATCACGATCCGAGCCTTTCATTTACAAACAAAGAAATACTTGAACTGAGAGAATATGAGTTCAGACACAGCACTTTGATGAGTTCATCAAAATACATGAAAATACGATCACTAAGAGGTAATAATGATAAATAAAACATACGATATAGTTATTGCAGGAGGCGGCACTGCTGGCTGTGCCTGCGCATATACAGCTGCAAAATCAGGAATGAAAGTTCTTGTAATTGAAACCAACTCGTTTCTTGGCGGAAGCATAACATCATCTCTTGTTATTCCGGCAATGAAAACCTCTGACAAAGCGATAAATACTGATTTTTATAATAAATTATACGAAGAACTACATAATATTAACGGTGCATCTACATATTCTGACGGCAACAAAGGCTGGTTTAACCCTGAACTTACTAAAATCGTTTTAGACAAGCTTCTAAAATCAGCCGGAGCAGACATACTTTTCGAGTCATGTATAGATAAAATAGAAAAACAGTTATCGTCATATACCGTATCGATATGTACAAATAACAATATTTGCTCTAATGACGATTTATTGGTACATATCGATACGAAGTATCTTGTGGATGCAACAGGGGATGCAAAAATTTGTAAAAAATTAAATTATGAATTTTTAGATGAAGAAGAAAAAAAATCTCAGCCTGTTAACCTTAGATTTATTATGTCAGGAATAAATATAAAAGAATTTGAAAGATGGATTACAAATTATGATACGGACAGAAATGTAACTACCTCTTGCCGTACAGACAATAATATACTCTTATCTACGGCTTATACGTGGGATGAGAATGATAAATGGGCATTAAAACCACTATTTGAAGATGCTGTAAACAAAGAAATAATTACAGAAGAAGATTCTAACTATTTTCAGATATTTTCTGTAGCCGGAACGCCTGATTCTGTTGCATTTAACTGCCCAAGAATATTAAACAGCAATATCTCAAGGTCAGATGCCTATATTAAAGGCAGAGAGAGTATTTTAAGGTTATCTGACTTCTGCAGGCAATATCTTCCGGGATTTGAAAAAGCATATATATCATCAATAGCAAACTCCATTGGGGTAAGAGTTTCAGGCCGTGTAAAAGGGAAATACATATATACAAAAGAAGACCTTATATTAGGCAAAAAATTTGATAATCCTGTTGTTATTTCTGATTATCCTATAGACGTGCATTCTTCCGATAAAAACACTTCTAAGCTTGAAAAAGTTAATCAGGAATACCAGCTGCCTATTGAGTCACTGATAGTTGATGATAACTTATTTGTAATAGGGCGTTGTATTTCCGCAGATTTCGAAGCTCAGGCTGCGCTCAGAATAATCCCTTCCTGCATTTCAATGGGTGAAGGTTTGGCTAAATATCTTTCTAAATTATCATAATTAAAACTAAAACGGTATCTCGACAATAAATGTAGAACCATTATTAACCTCGCTTATTAAAGAGATTTTACCTTCGTGAAGTTCAACAAGTTCTTTCGTAATCGTCAAACCGAGCCCTGTAGAGCTTTCCTTTTTAGTAAATGCGCTGTCAAGCTGGACAAATTTTGCAAATATTTTACCGTGATATTTGGGGTCTATACCAATTCCGTTATCATGCACCGCTATCCTGAAACATGTATCATCAGCACTGACCGCAATATCTACGGCATCATTTTCAGGTGAATATTTAATTGCATTGCTTACAAGATTATAAAGTATTTGCTGGATTTTCTGGTAATCGGCAAAAACTTCAAAATCATCATCGTTTACAACATTTATGGTAATACCTTTTTTTAAAGCCAAAGGCATCAGAATATTTTTAACTTCATTTACAGCTCTTGATATCCAAAAACGGCTTTTAACTATTTTCATAGCATTTGCCTCAATTTTAGACATATCAAGAATTTCGTTAATCATACCCAGCAAATGCGTTCCGGAAGCTTTTATATCATTAATATAATCTTCCTGTTTGCTGTTTAAATTGCCATACAACTGTGCTCCCAAAATATCAGCAAATCCAAGTATGGAATTTAGCGGAGTTCTGAGCTCATGAGAGATGTTTGCCAAAAACTCATTTTTAACCTTATCAGCCTCGAGAATTTTTTCATTTTGCTCTTTAATAACTTTATAAGCGTTATTTTTCTCAATTATTCCGTCTTTAAGGGCTTTTAACTGAATTTTAAATACATTTGATAATTCAATATCTTTTAAAAGATAAGATATAATTGAGCAGGCTGCATTCAGAACATCAGCATCTTCCTGCTTGTAAAAATCAGATTTTGAAGCTGATAATATAACTATACCAAAAATCGTTGATTTTATTGATAATTTTGACACAATAAATGACTTATTATCCGTAATATCAGTTAATCGTAGCGCTGATATCAAACTGTCATTGTTATCAATAATAGAACCGTTACCTGAAAATACAAAATCTTTAAGTTTAGAGTTAATGCTGAATATATCATCTATATTATACCCGTTATGCTTTCTGTAGCAATACTTTAGCTGAAGGCTGTCCGGGTTTGCATAATAAATAAAACCTTCATTAAAAACAAGGAGCTTTTCAAGCTTACGAAATATATCTATTTGTCCTTTTATATCAGTTTCAAACAGCTTTGGTAAGTATTTTAATGTTTTTTCAATTGTTAAAAGCGACATAATCCCTCATTAATTTATCCGGCAGACAGAGAAAATATATCATAAATTTCCTGGTCGGAAAGTTCAGTAATAATTTTTTCACCTTCATATACTGCCAAATCAGCGAGTTCTTTCTTTGATTTAAGCATCTCATCGATTTTTTCTTCAAATGTACCAAGCGTAATCATTCTGTGAACCATAACATTTTTATCCTGACCGATACGGTAAGTTCTGTCGGTTGCCTGATCTTCTACGGCAGGGTTCCACCAAAGGTCATAGTGAATAACATTTGTTGCACTGGTAAGGTTAAGTCCCGTACCGCCTGCTTTAAGAGACAGTATCATAACCTTTCTGTAATCATTATTCTGAAAATCATCTATCAGATTTTCACGCTGAGGCACGGTTAATGAACCATGGAAAAATGACGGTTCTGTATTACACTCATCTGCAAGAATTTTAAGCAGGATATCGCCCATTTCTTTGTATTGTGTAAAGATAAGCATTTTTTCGCCGTTATCAATGATATTGTTAACCAAATCAACGCACTTTTCTGTTTTGCCGGAAAGTTCCTTCGATAAATCACCGTTTTTAAGGAACTGATATGGATGGTTACAGATTTGCTTTAACGCTGTAATTAATTTGAAAATATTACCGCGCCTGTTAACCCCTGTAAATCCGCTGATTTTGTCCATCATTTCATTAAGTGTTTTTTCATAAAGTATTGCCTGTTGTTTTGCAAGATAGCAATAATCATTAATAACCATTTTATCCGGCAAATCGGATATAACTGCTTTATCTGTCTTTAAACGTCTTAAAACAAACGGAGAAACAGAAAGCTTTAATTTTGATGCTCTGGAATGTTCTTTAAATTTCTCAATAGGAACTGCATAACTTTTCTGAAATTCTTTAAGGGAGCCCAAATACCCTTTATTTATAAAGTCAAAAATACTCCAAAGTTCTGTTAAACGGTTTTCTACGGGTGTACCTGTCATAGCTATTTTTATATCGGATTTCAAGGATTTTATAGCTAAAGTTTGTGCTGTATCAGGATTTTTAATATTTTGAGCCTCATCAACAACAACCATACCCCAAGTGTTCTTTTTCATTTCCTCAACATCAATTCTCATAATAGCGTAGGTAGTTAATATTACATCTGATTTTAAATCAAGCTCTCTGTCTAATCCGTGATAAATAGATACTTTGAGGGACGGACCAAACATCTGAAGCTCTTTCATCCAGTTACCGATAAGCGTTGTCGGACAAACAACAAGCACAGGATTTTTAAGCTTATTTTCATCTTTAAGTTTAAGAATAAGCGCAATAACCTGAATAGTTTTACCTAACCCCATATCATCAGCCATACAGCAGCCAAAGCCTTTTGATACATTTGTCCACAGCCATTTAAGTCCTGTTTGCTGGTAAGGTCTTAAATCTCCTGTAAGGGTTTCAGGCTGAGTAACCTCCACCGGCTTTGCAAAGTCTTTAATAACATTTGCATACGCATCGTCATAGTTAAATTCATAGTTCTGAAGCTGACCAGACATTGAAGCGTGAATAAGCTCTAACCTGGTCATTTTCTTATGATTTGCATTTTTTATGCTGTCAACAAGCTTCAGCCCTTCAGCTTTATCAATAAGAATATATTTTTCTTTATACTTAATAAGTCCGTTACTGTCACCGACAAGTTTTTCAAATTCTTCCAGAGAGATTTTTTCGTCGCCCAATGACACTTCATAAGTAAACTCTAATATATCATCAAGAGATATTGCACTTGATGAAACAGTATTAAATATCTGCATAAGCTCTGCAGAACGTGATGCTTTTACCTTAGCGTTAATTGAAGCTCTTGGAACAATAATGTTTGTAAGTTCATCAGGTAAAATAACCTCAATTTGCGCTTTTTGAAGATAATAAGCAGTCTGCGCAATAATTTTATAAACTTCGTTAAGATTAAGATAAAGAGCCAGAGTATCTTCATCTTCAAACAGTGTTTCAAGCTCAGGCATATACCTTACAGCGTAATTAAGCTGTTTTTCAACAATTTTGCCAATATCCTGAGTATCAAGCTCCCATATTTCATCTTTATGATACAAATCGTCAAGCAGAATTGTTTCGTTTGTTTTACGGTTTTTAATATGAATTTTTAATTCAAATTTATCGTCGCTTATTTTATTAACCTTAAAGTAAGGAATTAAATCATATTTACCCAGGTAGAGTTCATCAAACCACTGAGCAATATTTTCTGCAATATCCTTGCCCTTTAACAGACACTTTTGCTCAAGGTCTTTAAGCATGTAATGTCCTGATTTAATATCTTTAAATCTGTACGCTTTAATACCTAAAAACTTGTATATTAAATAATTCAGATACTCTCTGACGAACCTTTCAACAAAATTTTTCGGTTTTACACCTTTTATAAAGAGATTCTCTGGTAAATTATTTTCAAGTTCATTGATAATCCTTGCTGATTCTTTGTTAGAAACAATCGGTTCATAGACTATTCTGAACATACCGCCTGAAACAGCGCTCTCTTTTTTATGCACAGTCGGTACAAAATAGAGCTTTTCAATAAGTTTCATAACAAAATGTGTCAACTTATTAAAATATGCAAAAGTAGGAGTAAGCGATGAAAAATCAACAATTTCACCAAATCCTCCAAAGTAATCCAGAACGAGGTCTAATGGCATTATATACCCGATTTCACCTTCAACCTCTTTTGACGAAAATCTGAACATTGAGCCTTTGGATTTAAGATAAAATTGGAAATTATTTGTAGGTGTTACGAAGAAACTAAGCTTAGGATTTGTTTCTGTTCCGTCATTTATCAGAAAGAAATCAGTGTTTCTGACAGGAGAATTCGGAGAGAGAAATATCCCTTCAAATTCATCTTCAACAAGCTGATAAATAAGGCTCAGGGTATACCTGAAGTCCTTATTTTTAAACCCATTAGGGTTTTCAGACAAGTTATAAAAGAACTCATCCACATTGTTTTTCTTTAACGATAAATCTATATCTAAAGCCTTTGTTTCTTCGTTCATTTCTATCTTCCGTTACTTTAGTGCCGGCACTTTTAACATACTTTTACCTGTCATTTCCGCAGGCTGCTTAATACCCATCAACTGCAATATCGTAGGTGCAACGTCACAAAGAGCGCCTTCTTTATTGAGTTCAACTTCATAAGGTGCGTTAATTACAACAAACGGAACAATATTAGTTGTATGCGCTGTATGCGGTTTTCCGGTTTCTTCGTTGAACATAAGTTCTGCATTACCGTGGTCAGCTGTTAATATCATAGTTACACCATATTCACGGCATTTTGCAGCAATTTTACCAACACACTCATCAACGGTTTTACAAGCCTTTTCAGCAGCTTCCAGAACACCTGTATGACCTACCATATCAGGGTTTGCAAAGTTAACAAGAATAAATCCGTAATCCTTGTTTTCAATAGCGGAAAGTACGTTTTCACATACTTCATGAGCACTCATCTCAGGCTGCATATCATAAGTAGGAACCTTAGGTGACGGAACAAGAACTCTTGATTCGTGAGGCTGAGGTTCATCAACACCACCGTTAAAGAAGAATGTAACGTGCGCATATTTTTCTGTTTCAGCCGTTCTAAACTGATTTATTCCGTTAGCTTCAAGTACATCACCTAATATATTAACAGGCTTTGTTTTCGGGAAAGCAACAGGGAATGTAAACGTTACATCATAACTGGTCATGGTGCAGTAATAAATGTTATTTAAAACTTTCTTTCTGTTAAATCCGTCAAAGTCTTTAAAATTAATTGCCTTAGAGATTTCCCTTGCTCTGTCAGGACGGTAATTGAAGAAAATAATTGCATCATTGTCGTGTATTCTGCTTTCTTCACCGCCGACAACAATAGGAAGTACAAATTCATCAGTAATTCCTTCCGCATAAGAAGCTTTAACACCTTCAATTGCTGATGCTGCTTTATTGCCTTCACCGAACAACAGGCAGTTATATCCTTTTTCAACTCTGTCCCATCTGTTATCTCTGTCCATTATGTAATAACGTCCGATAACAGAAGCAACTTTCGGTAAATTATACTTTTTAAGTTCATCTTCAACAGTTTGAAGATATGTGCATGCACTGCTCGGAGGTGTATCACGTCCATCAAGAAAGGCATGTACATAAACTTTGGTAAGTCCTTCAACTGCGGCAAGCTTTATCAAAGCGGTAAGGTGGTCTAATGATGAATGAACACCGCCGGTTGAAACCAAACCGTATATGTGAAGCGCTGAATCATTTTTCTTTGCATGATTAATTGCTTCAAGGAACTTTTCATTATTAAAAAATGAACCGTCTTTAATTGCATTATTAATTTTTGATAAATCCTGATATACTATTCTTCCAGCACCAAGATTTAAGTGTCCGACCTCGCTGTTACCCATTTGACCAGCAGGCAGACCTACATATTCACCATCAGCATGAATATATGTAGAAGGTTCATCTTTTATTAGCTTAGGAACATTTACGGGATTAGCAAGCTTAGTTGCATCATACTCAGATTTACCCTGTGAGATTCCCCAGCCATCCATAATACATAGAAGTACTCTGTTTGTCATATTATAATCTCCTCAAATTGTATCTTTTAAACTAATTTAGTTTAATACAAACATGTATAAAAGTAAAGGTCAAAACCAACTAAGAATCAGGTTATAATCAAAAATTAATTTAAAAATTTTGTTAAGAATTGTTAACTAAAGTTTACAAGCTATAATTCAGTAAATATAATAATTTAAGGTAGAACCCTCTTATATATAACCCTAAAAGTTAGTACATATAAGGCAATTTTTTTTATTCATAAGCGTTTATATATATAAGATGTAAATTGAGATAAGGGAACTGGGTTCAATTTAATTAACATAAATGTAAGTTGTAAAATATAGGAGTAATTAGTTATGTCAGATGAAATGATTCAACAAGTACCAAAACAAGGAGTAAATCCTTTATGGACATTGGGCGGAGCTGTTGTAGGCGGAGGCGCTGCAGCATACGGTGTAAACAAAGCAGGATATTCAACCTCACCGTACAAATCTGTTGAAGATTTGATTAACGAAAAAGAAGATACTTTTAACGGCAAAAAAGTTAATGGTGATGCTCAGCAAAAAGCTGTAGACAAAGCAAAAGCAACTTTTGAATCAACGGCAGCAAAATATGATGCTGACTTAAAAGCATATCAGGAAGCAAATAAATTTGGCGTTGAAGAAACTCCTGAATTTAAAGAATTGGTACAAAAACAAACTGAATTACAGACAAAAGTAAATAGTATGGAAGCACACGCCGGTGAAGTAAAAGGTACAAAAACTGTTACCAAAACACCGATTAAAGCTGTTAAAGAAAATGCTAACTCAATATATAAAGCTACTGAAGAACTGAATACTTTAAAAGCATCAAATGCTCCAAAAGAAGCTATAGAGGCTGCACAGGCAAAAGTAGATAAACTTGTTGAACGTATGAACAATACAATTAATAAAATTGTAAGAGCATCAAAATTTAAAGGAACAGAAGCAGAAAAAGCTGTTGCTGAAAATGCATTAAGGCGGGAACTCGAAGGCTATGCACAGTTATATATGCATGAACGTGACAAATTTAATGCAAAAAAACCTGTTAACGCAGTTTTGAATGCAAGAAACGCAATTGCAGAACAACAAAAATCAATAGAAGATGCATTAAATACAATTAAGAATGCTTCCGGTTATGATTTAGCCGAAGCATCAAAAACACCAAAAGCATTTGATGCAAGAATAAAAGCTATTAACTCAGCACAGCGAAATAAAGTTGATGTACTTAAAGGAATACTTGAAAGATACACAAGTGCATCAGAAGCAAAAACAGCCTCAACATTGATGGAAAGGTTAACTTGGCTGCTGACAGGAAAAGAAGTTCCAAACGGCAGTGACAAAAAGGCATTAGAAGAATTTATTAAAAATCTTTCAGAAACCGAAAAGAATGCACTGCAAGGTAAAGAAGTTTCAAAAGAAACAATTAGCGAATTGCTGAAAAATGCAGAAGAAAAAGCAGAAACTATCAGAAATGCAGCAAATGATGTCAGAGCAAATCAAATTACAATAGGACTAAATGAACAAGAAATTGCAAACAGACAAGCAGAAGTAGTTGCAAAATACGGTAAAGGCACCTACATTAATGAAGCCGGTGAAGTATGCAAAGACGGTAAAGTAGTAGAAAAACCGGTTGAATTCAAGTCTCCTGAGTTTGCACCGAAAGATGCAAAAATCAAAGCAGGATTACCTGAAAAAATTGAACTTGGAACAACCAATGTTCTTACAACAGAGGCTAAAGAATTAGCAGAAGCTAAAAAACAGTTGGAAAAAATTAACTCTGAAGTAGAAGCCGCAAGAGGCAATCTCAAAAAGACCGCTGAAAGAAGCGCAGATGAAATCGCTAAAGAATTCGCTGAAAAGAACGGTTCAAAAAGAGATGCAATTATAAAAGCATTCAAAGAATGCGAAGGCGAACTTAAACCGTTAACAGAAAAGAAATGGGGTAACGGCAAAGTAGCAGCAGCCATAGCAGGCGGTGCGGCAGTTGCAGGTTTGTTAGGCTATATGATAGCACCTAAAAACAAAGCATAAAACAGGGATAAGGATTTATCCGAATTAACTCAGATATTTTACAAACAATCACCCTCTCTACTTGAGAGGGTGATATTTTTATAATCCTATCTCCATTATTATTGACGCAATCTCAGCTGATATATCAGTATCTTCCGTTATATTATCCTTGACCAGCTTAGCAAAATCAGCTTTTTTAAACTCATGAAAACCTTTTGTTTTAAAGATATTTTCTAAATTTTTTGCCTCAGGTATGTCGCTGTCTAAATCATCTTCGGTTATAACTGCAAAATTATTAAACTCATTATTAACGGTTTTTACAATTAATGATTTGGGAAGTAAATCTTCAAATTCTCCGCAAGATACAAGATGAATTTTATCTGTACTGCGAAGCTTGGGTTTAATCTGATTGATATTTTCTTCAGCATCTCTGTCAAGCAGAATAAATACAGGGACTCTGAGTTCTTCGATAAGTTTGTAGTACATTTTTACCACCTGATTTTTCCCTCCGGCAGCAATAACCTGTATTCCCTCTCTGTAAAAATCAAATCCCAAATATCTGGAAAAAGCTGGCAATAATATTTCTTCCGTAATTCCTTCTACCAGAATAACCTTTTCAATAGGAAACTTGTACCCGTTTTCGGTACGAAGTTTTTTTAACTCATGTTCTGCGGGATGATTTTTGCAAATTGCCTTTAACCATCTTAGATTAATAGGACACGCCTCATCAATTAACGGTAAAAATAAATCATATTTAATACTATTATTTAAATATTCCTCAGCCTCACTATCATTTATAAAAACAGAGTTTTCGTATTGCTTAATAATATTATTAACAATACCATCTCCCTGATGGAGTGCAGGAGAGTGAGCTAATTGCATTAATGATGAATTTATTATCTCATCAGCTATCCTTGTAATTTCAGCAGGTGACATACTAAGTAAATCATTTTTTTTGTATACAGGCTCTGTCAAATTTGACAAAATAATATCTGAAAATACCCGAAAATATTTTTCAGAAGTAGGTTTAAACCGTGTCAGACGGTCAAATGATATTATCAGTTGTTCTTTTGTTAAGAGTTTATATTTCATATTCACAGTTTATATCTGAAATAAGATTATTATAAAAATTTTTACAAAAATTTACATAAAATATTTCTTACTTCAATCAAAAAAATATGAAAAAATGTAACAAATATTGTAAAGATTTGTAACAATATTTCACTAAAACTGAAATTCAGGAAAGAAAATATACTTTATATATATAAGAGTATAAAAATACGGAGCTAAGATTTTAAAATGGCGTTACTATTGTTACTACATCAAAAATTGAGGTTACAGCGAGAGAAAAACAAGCTCGAGCTGGATCAAATGCGCTATTATAATCTTCAAACCCGTATGAAAACGAAGGTTAACAAGAGAGAGAATTACTTCACTAAACTTGAAAAGCAATTAGAAAGACAAGCAAACGCATATAAAAATTCAGCGAATATGTTCTTTAGCCAGCAGTTCGGTCTAGGTACCGGTGCTGTAAATATGGGCAATTATATGGGTTCATCCGCTGCTGCAATGCAAATTATACAACAATGGGGCAATACAAATCCGTATGACGGAAGTTCATTTAATGCTGATGTTGTTATGCAGGTAATGCAGGGTTCTGGAAATATTAAATCCGAAACAAAAGACGGCAAAACAATTTATACAAATGCCAATGGCGAAAACATCACCAGTGATGTTGAACAGGCTAATAAAATTATAAGCCTTGCGAACAGTGCTGTTACTCAACAGCAGGCAATGGCAAGTCAATACAAAGCAAATTATGAAAATAATGTTTCGATATGGCTTGATGCACAAAAAGAACAATTAGATGCACAAAGAGAATGGGAAATGGATCTCCTCTCAGAAGAACAGGCTGACATTGATGCAAAAGTTAAGATGAATGAAGCACAAATTACAATGGTAGATAATATGATACAAAGTGTTGACCAACGACTCGGTAAAGAAGCTCAGGATTCGGCACCGAAGTTCGGACTTGCTTAACCATAGAAAACGAAGAATTCGAGATTTTAATATCAATCAACAACACCGGCGAAATCGCCGGTGTTGTTATTTATAAGATTTTAAAACAGAAGAATCTCTTAAACTTTAAATTCTTTACATTTATCAGCATTTTAAGTTATAATTATATTGAGATTTGGGAAGGCGGGAGCCTTATATTATATGAAATATCTAAAGAATTTATTCTTTTTCATAATAAGTTTTATAATGTTTTTTACACTGAGCGTAACAGCAGAGCCTGCAAAAGTTACGTCAGCAGCTTATGATGACTCATCTTCAATTGTGTATATAAGCGTTGAAGGCAAACAGAATGAAGAATCTGCCGCTTATAAATTCATAAGGCTTGAAAATCCAAACAGGATTTATTTTGATATTAATGATGCAATACTTATAGGTCCTAAACAACAGTTAGCCTTTGAAAAGAGCGGTATAAAGCAGATAAGACTTGCGCAGTTTTCAACAAACCCTGATATAGTAAGAGCTGTAGTTACTTTTGAAGAAACTTTTGATGCATCAAAAGTTAAAATACTCAATATTAACGGCAATATTGTTGTACAGGCAGATTCTCCAAAACTTACAAACGATTACTTTAATAATATTTATGACGAAAATGCCCAAACATCTGAATATTCGGGGATAACAGCAAGTTCTCAGATTGTACAAAAAACAGTAATAAATCCTGCAAGCGCGGATAATACACCGGCTGATAAGTCAAAAGCGGAAGTAATAGATGATATATACAAAGCTTTTTCAAGTTCCACACTAAATAACTCAGACGGAAAGACTTATGACTCTGTTGTATCCATAGATATTTCGTCAGATTTAAAGCTGAGAACAAAATACTTTATTAACGGATATTATCTTAAAAACGGCGGGCTATTGGTTAGCGGAATGGGGCAAATAACTGTCGGAAAAGTTTTTATGCTTGACGCTCCAAAACGAATAGTTGTAGATTTACCCAATACCTATGTTGACACAAGAATCAGAAACAAAGAATTGAATCTCTGTCCTGAAGGAAGCTGTAAGGATATGGCTAAAATTGGTCAATTTGATTCAAATTCAGCAAGAATAGTAGTAACAACGGAAACTCCAGAAAAATATATTCCGATATATTCAGCTGATGCACAATCACTGTTTTTAATAAATGCAGATAAGCTTAAACATACCTCTTTGGTTACAACAGTTTCAAATCTGCAAAAATCTTACGTAAAAAAAATATCAAATAAATCAGGCGAGCTTATATTATCATTTACACAGCCTGTTGTACATTCAATTGTACGCAACGATAACATGATTACTCTGTACCTGTTTAATGTAAAAAGCTACAATGAACCCGACTTAATCAAAACAATGAATGGCACAATGTTCAAAGGCGTAACTATGTCATTACTTCCTCAAATCGGGGTAAAAGCAGAGATGAAAATTCGCAAGGATGACATAATACAAATTGCCCAAAGCGTTGACGGAAAAGCAATAAGATTTACATTAACAACTCAAAAAGAGATTAAAAATACTGAACCTGTTATTAAGACTGAAACAGAAATTAAACAGAATAAAAAACCGATTAAAAATAAAGTCGTGCTGGACCCCGGACATGGCGGAACAGATTACGGTGCAATTAGGGAAGGCATTAATGAAAAAGACATAACTCTTGATATATCAAAAAGAGTCGGTTCTATACTGAAATCAAAGGGATATAAGTATAAACTGACAAGAGATGAAGATTTATATCTGGGCTTACAGGAAAGGTGCGACATTACGGAAGCTGAAAACCCGGAAATCTTTGTAAGTATCCACGTAAATTCTGCCGTTGCGACAGAACCATACGGTATAGAAACTCACTATTACCACGAACCAAGCAAGGAATTGGCAGAAGTTATACAAAAACATTTGATTAAAGATATTAATACAAAAGACAGAGGCATACTAAAATCTAAGTTTTACGTAATTAACCACACAGAAGTCCCTGCTGTACTTGTAGAAACAGGTTTTATTTCTAACCCTGAAGAAAGAGCAGAGCTAATTACTGAAAAAAGAAAACAGGCATTGGCAAAAGCAATTGCCGAAGGTATAATAGAATACCTGAAAGCTAACAAATAAGAGCAAAAAATGGAAGATAACAAAAACACATCACCAATAGGATTTTTCGATTCGGGAGTAGGCGGACTCTCTGTTTTGGCACGTTTTCGTAACTTATTACCTAATGAAAATATAATCTATTTTGGAGATACGGTTCATCTTCCGTACGGGAATAAATCAAAAGAAGAACTTATAGGGTACGCAAAAAACATTCTTGATTTTATGCAGAGTAAAGGCGTAAAAGCCGTTGTAATTGCCTGTAATACATCTTCTGCACAGGCTTATGATACGATAAAAGACCTTTATTCCTTTAAGATTTACCCGATTATACAGACTGCAGCAAAAGCTATTGCGGTAAATAATTATAAAAGAATAGGTGTTTTCGCTACAGAAGCCACTGTTAAATCAGGGAAATACACTGAAGAACTGAAAAAATACAATACAAATATTGAAGTTAAAGAGCTGGCTAGTAAAAACTGGGTGAGCATTGTTGAAAAAACAAGTAAAAATCTTGCAGAAGATACAGCTCACATAAAAGATGAAATTAGCGAAATGCTAGAGTTTAAGCCTGATAAAATAATATTAGGCTGTACGCATTACCCGTATTTAATGAATGAGTTTGTAAAATACGCACCCAAAGAACTGTTTCTTGATCCTGCAGAGATTTTTGTTAAGTACGTAAAACATGATTTAGATGTAAATCACTCACTTAATACTTCTAACGAAATCAGTTATGAAGAATTTTATGTAAGCTCAAATCCCAAAGAGTTTGTAGAAAATGCAAAAATATTTTATGAAGTAAAAACTTTACCCGAAATAGTTACTATGCCTTAACTCTTGAAAACACTTCCACATCAATATTATCAAATGTGTTATCAAAGAAATATGCTGCAGAAGCTACCATTGAAGCATTATCTGTGCAGTATTTCATTTGAGGAGCATAAACCTTATATCCTAAATCGCCAAGGCTGAATATTTTTTTGCGAATTTCAGAGTTTGCAGCTACACCGCCGGCAAGGACAACCTGATTAAATCCTGTTTCTTCAAGTGCGTGTTTAACCTTTTTATACAAAGTAGATGATACCGTTTCCTGAAAACTTGCGCAAATGTCATTAAGAGGTAACTCTTTGTCGTCAAAAGATTTGACAAGTCTGAGAGCTGCAGTTTTTAATCCTGAAAAACTAAAATCATACTCACCTACTTTTGCCTCGGGAAGTTTAAACGCAAACGGATTACCTTCCTGAGCCAGTTTATCAAGTTTAGGACCGCCGGGATAAGGCAAGCCGATAAGACGCGCAACTTTATCATAAGCTTCACCTACAGCATCATCGATAGTTTCTCCTATTATCTGCATATCAGAGTATGAGTTAACTTTTATAATCTGAGTATGACCGCCGCTTACTAAAAGAGCAATAAACGGAGGTTCCAAATCGGTATCAATAAAGTTAGCTGCGAGGTGCGCGTTAAGGTGATTTATACCTATAAACGGTTTATCGTAAGCAAGAGCAAGAGATTTAGCAGCATTCATACCAACTAAAAGGCAGCCTACCAAGCCCGGGCCTACAGTTCCCGCAAACGCGGAAATTTTATCCCTTTCATTTACCCCTAAACCGGCTTGTTTAAACGCTTCATCTATAACGACATTAATTGCTTCAAGGTGTTCTCTTGCGGCAATTTCAGGGATAACACCGCCGTATTCTTCATGGATTTTAATCTGAGAAGCAACAACATTTGATATAACTTCCCTTCCGCCTTTAACTATTGCACAAGCCGTTTCATCGCAGCTTGATTCTATTGCCATAATGAGCGAATTATTATCAATTGTTACGGGTTTACCGCTAAATAATGTATTTTTAATCTTGTTCATATTAGAATTATATAATAAAAGTAATAAAGCGGATAAATATGGTTAAATTTCTTGATAAAGCTAAAATAAGAGTAATTTCAGGTCATGGCGGAAACGGCATGGTAGCTTGGCGCAGAGAAAAATACGTAGATAAAGGCGGTCCGGCTGGCGGTGACGGAGGCAGAGGCGGTGACATTTACTTCGTTGCAGATGAAAATATGTCAACTCTTTTAGACTTTAAAATCAAATCGGTATATAAAGCAAAATCAGGTGAAAATGGCGGCATTAAAGGTATGCACGGAGCAGGTGCAAAAGATTTGTTTATAAAAGTACCTCTGGGAACAATGGTAAGAGATACAAAAACAGGAAACATTATTGCTGATTTTACGGAAAATGAACAGAAAGTATTAATTGCAAAAGGCGGCAGAGGCGGCAGAGGAAATGCACGTTTTGCGACTGCGCAAAAAAAAGCTCCACAGTTTTGTGAACCGGGAGAACCCGGAATAGAAAGAATTTTGGAGTTAGAGCTAAAACTTATAGCAGATATAGGATTACTGGGTATGCCAAATGCCGGAAAATCAACTTTCATCAGTGCAGTAAGTTCTGCAAAGCCTAAAATTGCAGACTATCCGTTCACCACACTAGTTCCTAATCTTGGTGTTGTACCGAAATCAGACGGCGGTTCATACGTTATTGCAGATATCCCGGGACTCATTGAAGGAGCATCAGAAGGTGTTGGATTAGGTCACGAATTCCTTCGTCACGTTGAAAGATGCAGATTTTTGGTTCATATTGTTGATTTAACAGCAGAAAATCCCGTTGAAAACTACAAGGTTATTAATAATGAACTTAAAAAACATTCTGAACATCTCGGGAATCTTTATCAAGTTTTAGTGCTTAATAAAATTGACTCTGTACAGAAGGTTGATTTAAACAAGTATCTTGATGAATTTAAACAATATAACAAAGATATTTTTGCAATATCAGCAGTAACTCATGAAGGTATAAAAGAGTTATTACACTTTATCGATACCAAAGTCGATGAGATTCCGAAGCCGGTATTTGACATACATGTAGAAGAAGATTTAGGTGCATACGATAATGATGACAGCGCCTTTGAGATAAACAAGGTCGCAAAAGATGCATTTATTATTAACGGCGGAAAAATTAACCGATTGGCAAAAGTTACCGACTCCAGAAATACCGAACAGGTTATCAGACTTCAAAATATCTTAAAGGGTATGGGCGTTTTTGACGAACTTAAAAAATACGGGCTTAAAAACGGTGATGTAGTTATACTGGGAAATCTTGAGCTTGCATACTATGATGACGAGTTCTGGGGTGATGAAGCAAAAGGATAAGGAATAAGTATCGTTTATGCTTGACGCGATTAATGAAAGCAAAAAGTGCACCATAGATGTACCCGTAGGTTGTGTTATTAAACTTGACGGTAAAATTATATCTGCAACTCATAATTCAAGAGAGCAGAACAATGATGTTACCGCGCATGCAGAAATTATTGCCATTAAAGAAGCTCAAAAAAAATTAAACACGTCAAGATTAACAAATTGTGAAATGTACGTTACACTTGAACCTTGTCCTATGTGTGCCTGGGCAATAATTCAGTCCGGAATAAGCACTCTTTATTTTGGATCTTATAATACTCAATATGGTGCAATAACGTCAGTTTTAAAGCTGCCAAAACTGGCAAATTCTAAAATAAAAGTTTATGGTGGAATTGAAGAAGAACAGTGTAATACAATATTGGAAGAATTCTGGAGTAAAGTCCGAAAATGATAACAAAAACAGAGCTTGACAGTTTAGCGAAACAATATGAAAATGAAGCTTTTATAAAAGATGACCCGATACAATTTATTCACAGGGGAAAAAGCAAAGAAGATTCTGAGCTTTGCGGTTTTATAGCATCACTGTTTGCTTACGGAAACAGAATGATGTTTATTAAAGTGCTTAATGAGATATTTAACAGAGCAGATAATGACATAACAAACTATATAAAAAACGGTGATTTTTCTAACCTTAAAGGACTTGGTTACCGTTTTTCAAAAGACTATGATATTATTCCGATGTTTGAGATATTGCATAAACTCTATACAGAATCAAACGGTTTGGAAGATTTATTTTCGTATTCATTTATGCCTGACAGGGGTGAAAAATACGACCATTTCCTAAAAAAAGTTATTGATTATTTCTACGCACGTGCGCCAATAGGAGCAGGACAGGGGTTTTACCACATGATACCCGACCCTCAAAAAGGCGGCGCAATGAAAAGAATGAACATGTTTTTAAGATGGATGATAAGAAAATCACCTGTTGACATAGGTATATGGGATTTTATGAAGCCTGCCGATTTATATATTCCGCTTGATGTACATGTAGCAAGACAATCTAGAGCTATGGGACTGCTTACAAGGAAAAGCAACGACTATAACGCAGTCAGAGAATTGACATTTAAGCTGAAAGAATATTGTTTTGACGATCCTGTAAAATATGATTTCGCAATGTTTGGGTTTGGTGTAGAATTAAATAAAAAGCAGAGAGGATAAGTATGAACTACGAAGATTTTAATTCAAAAAAATATATGATATTGCTTGCACTAATGTGTATTTTGTTATTAATAATGACAATAAAAGTTTTTGATTACATGCCGCAACCCATAAAAGAAACAGAACTAAACCCTCAAAACTATGAACAAGTTTCCAATTCTGAAGGGCAAACCGTTTCAGAAAATGTTCAGAATGATGAGGCTGCGGAAGAAGATGATGAAGATGAAGGTGATGACGAGGAAGAAGACAACAGCGAAGATGAAACCGATTCAAGTTATGACAATAATCATAAACACGGACACATTGACTATATGCCGTCACCATCATATAAAATGATGGACCTGGAAGAAATTCCTGCGCCTAAAGGTACTGTAGAAGAAGAAATTAACGCTATAAGCGAATAAAATTAAAGGACAAATATGGAACAAGAGATTCTGGATACGACAAGAATACGTAAAATTCTTTTTTTAGGACCAAACGGTTCTTACAGCGATTTTGCAAAAAACAAATTTATAGATGCGTTTAATTTGAATTGCATATGCACAAACTTAAAATCAATTTCTGCGGTAATTAAGGCTCTAAAAGATGAAAATTCGGAAGATATAGCAGGAGTTATTCCGATAGAAAATTCAATAGAAGGAATCGTACGTGAAACATTAGATAATCTTTCTTCGTTAAAAAAAGAAGGGATTAAAATCATAGCAGAAACAACCATGGATATTGAACACGCACTCCTCGGCTACGGTGACATTCGAGATATTAAGGTTATACGTTCACATCCTCAGGCACTTGCACAATGCAAACAATTTATTCACTCAAATTATTCCGATTCATTAATTGAAGAAGCAACACTGTCAACCTCAGCTGCAATTAAATCACTTAAAGAAAATGACAAAACCATTGCCGCAATTGGAAGTACGGAATGTGCAAAAATGTACGGAGTACCTGTTATAAAAGAAAAAATTAATGATGAAGATAATAACAAAACCCGCTTTATTCTGCTTGGGAAGTTCATAGCACCTCAAACAGGTAAAGACAAAACAAGTATTACGTTTTCAACAGAAAATAAAGCCGGAGCATTAAGTAAAATCCTGACTATCCTTGATACGTACGGCATTAATATGTCATACATTGATTCAAGACCGTCAAAAAAAGAGCTTGGTGAATATGTATTTTATATTGATTTTGAAGGTCACATATACGATGAAAAAGTTCAACAGGCATTTTCTGACATAAAACAATTCGTTAAAATGTTTTACGTTATAGGCTCATACAGCTCAATTTAAACATTAGCACCTTCAAGCGGCTGATCAATAGAACGTATTGAAACGTCAACTTCATTCGGGAACAGGCTCTGCAGATGATTTACCAAATCATTTGTTGAACTTACCCAGAATATAGGAGATGTAAGTATTCTTGTGCTGTATCCGTTTACTGGAGGTAATCTAAACATAACAGGGTCATCCCCGTGATGTTTTGCCAAAATATTTTTTATACCGCAAAGCTCCTCATACTTAATATCTTTTTTTAGACTTACAGTTACAATATTGGCATTGTCAACAGATTTAACGCCATCTATCAGAATACTAATCGAATCCTCTCCTCTGTGCTGCACCTTACCTGTAATAATAACTTTTTCATCCTGTATAAGCAAATCAGCGTATTCCTGTAGCTTTTTATGGAAACAAACACACTCAGCTTTCCCTGTTAAATCTTCAAGAGTAATAAATCTAAGGAATTTTGAAGGATCTTTTTTGGTAGGAATTTGTCTTGTATTAACAATTAACCCGCATATTGTAACTTCTGTATTCTCATCAAGTTTATCCAATTCTGATATATTATGTGTTTTTAAAAACTGTATTTTATCTCTGATAGAAAAAAGCGGATGTGAGGTGACATAAAATCCCAAAAATTCTTTTTCAAGCAGCTGAAGTTCTTTGTCAGTATATTCTTCATCACTCCCCTGAAGCTGATATTGAGCATTTGAAAACTCGTCATCACCGCCCATTGCGTCAAACAAGCTTACCTGTCCCATCGCTCTGTCTTTTGCTTCTTTTGATGTTACGTCAAGAATATGTTCAATATTCTCAAACAGCTGTTTCCTGCTCTTTTCAATATTAGAAAATGCACCTGATTTAATTAAGCCTTCAAGAGATTTTTTGTTAACATATTTCGCATCTACACGTTTGCAAAAATCAAAAATGCTCTTAAATTCACCATTTTTTTCACGTTCTTCAATAATAGCTTCTACAACAGGTGCTCCAACGCCTTTAATAGCAGCCATACCAAATCTTATATTATCACCGTCAGGTGCATATTCAAGATACGATTTGTTAATATCAGGCGGAAGAACTTTACTTCCGTACTTCTGTGCTTCACTGATGTAGAGCTGTGTCTGGTCTTTGTTATCAGAAACGCTGGAAAGGAGCGCTGAAAAATATTCAACAGGATAGTGGCATTTTAAATATGCCGTTTGGTACGCAACAAAAGCATAAGCAGCAGAGTGCGACCTGTTAAAACAATATGAAGCAAAAGCCAGAATTTGGTTAAAGAGCTTTTCTGCATCTTCCTTTTTCATATCATGTTTAGCAGATGCTTCAATGAACTTACCCCTCTGTTCTTCCATTGTTTTAATATCTTTTTTACCCATCATACGGCGAACCTGGTCAGCTTGACCGAGTGAGTAGTCTGCGAGCACCTGGAATACCTGCATAATTTGTTCCTGATACACAATTGTTCCGTATGTATCTTTTAATACAGGTTCAAGCAAAGGATGCGCATAAGTTATTTTCTGCTGACCGTGTTTTCTTGCAACAAAGTCATCTACCATACCTGAACCTAAAGGTCCCGGACGGAACAGGGCTACAAGAGCGCCTAAATCTTCAAATACGTCAGGTTTAAGACGTTTTACCAAACTCATCATTCCCTGAGATTCAAGCTGGAATACACCAATTGTTTCACCTTTAACTAGCATATCGTATGTCGGTTTATCATCAAGAGGAATATGGTTGATATCAACATCAATACCACGGTATTTTTTAACCATTTTAACGGTTTTTGTTATCATGGTTAAGTTTCTTAACCCCAAAAAGTCCATTTTTAACAAATCCAGAACTTCTGTAGCTTCGTGTTTTGGATAACCTGTTTGTACAATACCGTCTTTTGAAGGCTGAACAGGTAAAATAGTATCCAACGGAGCATGAGAAATAATAACACCGGCTGCGTGAGTACCCGTACCGCATTTAAGACCTTCAATTGCTATAGCCATATCGACCCAGCGTTTAAAACTTATTTCTTTGCCGGTATCAGGATTTTTTATATGAAAATCTTCTTCATAAAGCTGTTTAAATTCTGAAGTTCCTTCCGTATTGATAATGTCTCTGAGCCACTCAGCTTTTTCATTCGTTGCTTTGGCGACATCAAGAGCCGGTTCAATTAATCCTGTCAGTCTGTTACTTTCAGTAAACGGCACCTGAAGAACACGGCCTACGCCCTTAAATGCGGCTTTAGGCGCATAAGTCGAGAATGTAATTATCTGACAAACCTTATCCTCGCCATATTTTTGAGTTACATAATCAATAACTTCACTTCGTCTGTCAATACAAAAGTCAATATCAATATCAGGCATGGTAAAACGTTCAGGGTTCAAAAATCTTTCGAACAAGAGCTTATGATAAATCGGGTCTATATCCGTAATCTCAAGTGCATACGCAACAACCGACCCTGCAGCGGAACCTCTGCCGGGTCCGACAGGGATATCGTGAGTTTTGGCAAAATGAATAAAATCCCATGTAATCATAAAATATGCAGGGAATCCCATTTGGTTTATAACTCCAAGCTCATATTTTGCACGTTCTACAATTGATTCGGGAACGGGAACTCCGTATCTTTTCTTTAACCCCTCAAAAACTATATATTCAAGATAATTTTCAATACCCTGAATGTATTTTGCTTCTTCTAATACTTCATCTGTTTTATCTGTATTGTGTTTCTTTTTAAGTCTTTCAATAATTTTTTCATC
Organism: uncultured bacterium; assembly: GCA_902763805.1. GTDB lineage: Bacteria > Cyanobacteriota > Vampirovibrionia > Gastranaerophilales > Gastranaerophilaceae > CAG-196. Next base: position 49,182 of record CACWTN010000006.1, read on the forward strand.
AACGTCATCAGACGTATAAATAAATTCTTCAGGAACATCATAATGAGGAAGCGGAGCGTTATGGAGTTCAATTTCAACGTGACACTTGTTACAAACCTCCTCAGTATTTGCACAGCATTGTTCAAACGTATCATCATCCATCCAGGAAAATGCCTGCCTCATTTCTTCTTTAGACTTTATATAAAACTCGTTATTTGGAAAAGAAAAACGTTTTTCATCATCTTTATTAGCATTTGTCTGAAGACACAGAAGCGTGTCCTGTGCATCAGCATCTTCTTTTTTCAGGTAATGCGAGTCATTTGTTATAATCATTTTTATATCTAAATCCTTAGCCAATTTCATTAGCATAGGATTAGTACGCTTTTGTTCGGGTAAATTGTGGTCCTGTAGTTCTATATAATAATCATCGCCAAAAAGTTCTTTGTACCTTTTTGCAACTTCATAAGCTTCTTCTTTTTCATCTTTTTGAAAATGCTGAAGAATTTCGCCGCCAAGACAGGCAGAAGCACATATCAAACCTTCATGATACTGTTGCAAAAGCTCAAAATTAATTCTCGGCTTATAATAAAATCCTTCACACCACGCAGTAGAAACAAGTTTTATAAGATTTTTATAACCCTTATCATCTTTTGCTATAAGGATAAGGTGATACAGAGGGTTATTCGATGCGTCGTGTACTTTAATATCTCCGGTATGAACATAAAATTCGCAGCCGATTAGCGGATTTATTTTAAATTTTTCTGCAAGTTCATAGAATTCGACAGCCGAATACATAACACCGTGGTCTGTAATGGCAATCCCGGGCAGCTCATTATCGGCAGCATACTTTACCAAATCTCCTACCCTAATCATACCGTCAAGCAGCGAATATTCCGTGTGAATGTGAAGTGGTATAAATTTTGACATACTATAAATTTAGCATAAAACGATATTAAGGTTTGTAAAATTTTACTGTTGCAAACATGCATGTATTACATTAATAACAAAATCCAATGCACCCTGCTGTGCTTTAAAGACTTCTTCTCCTGCTTTTGCAGTATCTGAGTATAATTTGCTATCTGATAATAATTTATCTGCAACATTATAAAATTCATCGGGCGTTTTAACCACAAACCCTGCTTTTGCATTTTTTATAATTGAATAAATATCCTTAAAATTATGAATAGAAGGTCCTGATATTACGGGTTTAGAAAAAATAATAGATTCAAGCGGATTATGTCCGCCTGTTTTGTTAAAACTGCCGCCAATAAATGATACATCGGAATACGCAAACATCTTACCAAGCTCACCCATAGTATCAAGTATCATAATATCAATATCACTCATAGAAGAAATTTTTTCAGAACGAAAACCGTATGTATAGCCGCTTTCGCCGACAAGAGTTTCTACATCATCTTTTCTGGTAAGGTGCCTTGGTGCAATAATCAGCTTTAAATCATCATGCTTACCTGATTTTTTTAATTTATCATACACTGATAAAACAATCTCATCTTCTCCCGTATGAGTTGATGCAGCAAGTAGAACATTCCCTGATTTATCGAATTCAAACGTAACTTCCGGCTTTGTTATATCAAACTTAAGGTTATTCATTCTTGTTGTTGTTTCAGGATTAGTACCTAAAGAAAGAAATTTATCCAAATCTTCACTGCTTTGTGTATAAATGCCCGCATAAGCATTAAGCAAAGGTTTGAAAAAGAATTTTAAAGCTCTGTATGATTTATATGTTCTGTCTGAGATTCTGCCGTTAATTATGCAAAGCTTAATACCTCTTTTTTTGCACTCTGTCGCTATATTAGGCCAAATCTCTGTCTCAGCAATTAAAATTATATCAGGTTTAACATTGTCCAGAAATCTTTTTACACAAGACGGAACATCAAACGGAAAATAAGTAATTAAATCAGCAACACCTTCAAGTTTTTTATGTGCAATTTCCTGCCCTGTATTAGTTCCCGTTGTTACAACAATTTTTGCATCATTAAATTCTTCACGTGCTTTTCTGATTAATTTTTCAACAGCATTAATTTCACCTACTGAAACACCGTGAAACATTATAACTTTATGCCCTTCAAACCCCGACGAATTTACAAAACCATTTTTCAGTTTAATTGCTTCATCCGAATAATTCCCGTTTTTATGGAAAATTATGAGTATCGGATAAAATAATCTGTATAATAATTCGCTAATAAAACCTATCATTACTTGCCCTCCGCAAGAATATATCTTCTGCCTTCATCTATTATCTTGTAATTAAGCTTTTTAATATCTTCGTCAATATGTTTTTTCTTTATAATTACGTAGTTATTCTCTTTTGCGAACTCTCTTTTCAAATCATTAATATCAAAATTTGAACCGTAAACAACAGGTTCTTCACCGTCACGATAATATATCAGAGAATATTTGTGAGTAAAATTATAGCAGGTAATTGTTTTATTATGCTCTTTTGCAATTTTTGCAAACTTCATCAAATCATCCTGACCGAATTTGTAGTCTATATTAAAGAACAAGCCGGTACCAAATGCGCTTAAAAATGTCATAAACAAAACATAAGTAACAAAAACACCCGCATATTTTTCTTTTTTTGTGAAAATAATTGAGATAAGACCGCATAAAAATAATAAAGTGATACAAAGCGGTTTGGCAGGCGAAATATCTGCATTAAGTTCGGCAGGTAAATATAGCGGTGTAAATACTGCTGCCAAAGATGCAATAATAAACACTGTTCCCAGTACATAAACAGTTTTATTAATTATTCTTGAGTACTCCCAGTTTTCAATATAATTTTTCCAGATTAAACCTCCCAACAAGGCTAAAGCAGGATAAATCGGAAGAATATAAGTTATAAGTTTTGTCTTTGATGATGAGAAAAACAAAAGTGTAAACAAAGCAATAATTCCCGCAAACATCATTAACTGCTGTGTATCATTTTTGCCTCTGAATCCAAAATCAAACTTAATCAGTTTTCTTATAAATACACATAAAGTTGAAACTATCCAAGGGAAAAATCCCCAAATTATAGTTAACAAGTAGAAATAGAACGGCTGCTGTCTTCCCAGGGTTTCTGAACCGAGAAAACGTGCAACATGGTGTTTCATAACGTATTCGTTAAAAAACAGCGGATTATGCATATTTAACATTGCTATATGCCATGGAAGCGTTATTCCGAAAAACAGTATAAAACCAATGATGAAGTACTGCGGTTTAAATATTTCTTTAAAATTCTTAGAATAAATTGAGATAAAGAACATTGAGCCAAACGGAATAACAAATCCCGGGATACCTTTTGCAAGAACAGCAAGAGCTGAAAATATGTAAAAAAGCCACCACATATACTTTTTGTTTTGCTCCTTAACATAGTAAGTAAGCATACCAAAACCGAGAGAAAATGTTACGCATGAAGCAAGCACAATATCTAAAATTGCAAACTTTGCAAGAATAAGAAACTCTAAAGAAGTTGCAAGTATAAGAGAAGATATAATACCAAACGCTCTTGAAACAACCTTTCTTCCTACAAAATATATCATAAAACATGATAACATTCCGTAGAGTGCAACAGGAAATCTTGCAGTTGCTTCGGTAATTTTACCCCAAAGCGCAAATGATAAACATTCACTCCAGAAATACAAAGGCGGTTTTTCAAAGAAAAACTCTTTATTCAAATACAAAGTCATAAAATCTTTAGAGTTAAACATGTCTTTAGACATTGAAACATAACGCGATTCATCAACATCCATAAGGGCATAAGACCAAATATTATGGAAAAATATAAAATAAAACAAAATGCATAAGCCCAAAATTGTAAACAGTTCAGAATGTTTTATAATAAACTCTCTAATCTTCATACATACCCCTCTCTATAAGAGAATTATACCATAACATAGGTAATTGTATATAAAATTTTGTGAGCATTCTGTGAACATTACAAATCATAAAAGCTAAAAAATTTGCGCTGGGCGTGATTCGAAGGGGTAAACTTTTATGCGACCTATCCCTAAAAGGAAGGACTCCGTTTGCGAGCAGTCAAAAAAATAAGAGGTAATACAACAAAACAGGTTTACTGTTATTACAGTAACATTTGGGATTGTTTTAAACTTCGGACTCTTCAAAGTTCATCAGAAGATATACACAATATTAAAATTGGTACACATCAAGACGGAGAATAACACTAACATTAAGTAAAAGCAGGTTGTGAAGTAAAGTTTTTATCGACTTTTTGCGTCTTTTCAAATAAGCATATTGGGTTATCGTGGGGAGGAATACAAAAAGAGAACCTAGTTTTACCTTTTGCATTTGCAATAGCGAAATCACCCATTTGTATTATGTTCATCCCAATTAATATGTCACCTCCGACGAATGCGGATTCTGCAACCTCAACTCCTGATAACAACATACGGTTGGGCAAACCAATGTCTATTAAATATGTATCAACAATTTCTTTGCTATTAACACCGGTTACGGTCTTTTTACCAACGGGTATTAAATTTAACTTATTAGCAAGTTCAGGGGATATGACAGACATTGTTGCACCAGTATCCCATAACGCAATAACTTTGTTAAATTTACTTTCAACATCCTGAGTAATTCCTGCGGGTCTCACATTAATAGGTGTAACAATTGACGGTACAACATACTTATAATCTGTTTTAAATGCGTAATGTCTTACTTTTTCTTTTCCCATAATTATACATTAGGACAAGGTCCTTCTCCTCTATGCAAATACTCTGTTATAAAATCTTACAGTTTGTTCTTCTTTCTCTACAAATTGAACAAGAAATGTCCCAAGTGCATTATCTACCAGTGATTTTTTTACTGCTTCTTCCATAGAATTATACGCACCCAAAATATCGTTATTTTTAATTACTATATACTTATTCAAGTAATTAGAAATCAAATTTTTTTTATTATTTTGATAATATTCATATTCCTTTTCAAGCATAAGAACCTCATTCTTGTTTTACTATTATAACATATATTTTACCTTAATCCTATCAAAATAACAATCAGTACATCCTACACTTAATAGTTGATTTACTAGTATCCATACTTCATGTATCTTAATATTTTTTCATTGGCATTGTAGTTCTGTTGCTGCCAGTATGCATTTTCAGAATTATAATAGTTTTGTATACGTTGCTGTCTTACAGCTTCTTCTTGTATTGCTAATTGTTGTGCTCTGTATACATCTTCACTTAATTGCTGCGTAAGTCTATCTTGTTCATTGTTTAACTGATTAAAACAAGCCACAAGGTTATTGCCATATTGAGTATTTATACAATTATTTGCGGTTTTAAAGAAATTATCTTGTCTTTTATACCAATAATCCATATTCCCATATTTTGCATTTAACATAATATCATACCAATCAGGCTTTTTTACATAAATTTTTAATTTTTTAACAGCATTATCGATTTTTTCTTGTTCTATTCGTGCAATTTTTGCCATAACATCATTTTTTTGCTTGCTTGTTTGTGCATAATTTCTTGCTTGATAATATAGTTTTAAGGTTTCGTCTTTGTTAGTAAGCCCAGCAACTCTCAAATAATTGTCGTAACTTTTTTCTAATTCTAACATTTTTCTTGCAGCTTCCAACGCTAATTTGTAGTCATTTTTATGATGATAATAGAAATATCTAACAGTCCACGCATTAAGCTTATATGAATTTTGTACATTCTTATGTTTATATAACAAATCATTTGCATAAGGTAATGCATCTTCGTATCTGCCTAATCCAACATGAGATGTCATAATAATCCATTTTGAATCTTTAATATCATTTTCACTTAAATCATCACGTTTTAAAAAACGTTTTGCACTTTCTATTGATTCTTTGTAGTTATACAAATCAGAGTATGTAATTGCTAATACCAAATCAATCCCACTAAAATAACTTGCCGGAACTTTTGTAAAATAATACACAGCATTATTATAATTTTTGTTATTAAAATTGTAATAACCTAGTTCAATAGCAACTGGATATAAAGTTGAATTAAGAGCCAAAGCTTTTTCAAAATAATGGTATCTATGCCAATCATTTTTAGAGTATTTTAATCCTTTATTCCAAAGTTTATCAGCTTTTATTAATTGTCTGTACCAAGATTTTATATCTTTATTTTTTTCAGTTTTCAACAACTCTTTAATAAGTGGATAATTTAATTGATATGAATTCGTGTTTTGCACATATTCATAAAAATAATCAAAAGTAATGTTTTCATACTGTTCAAAATCATCTGCAAAACATACAATAGAAAAAAATAAAAATAATAAAACTGCAAAAAACTTCTTCATATTACTCCTTAATACTCTTAATTACTCTCCAAATATAATATAATCAATACTCACACAGAATTTTTTTTTCATGATTTTTTAATACAGGAATATTAGGTTCTTTTTTACCATTGATTATGTCTATTAACTCACTTTCCAATATATTTAACATCTAAGAAAACATAAAATTTATAGATAAACAGCCTATCGCACTCATTTTTTTTGCTAGGAAGCAACTATAATGTTTTTTTATTAAGCAATCCATATTTAACAGTACAAAAAGATTTCGCAAACAAAACACTAAACCTTAACAATCATTCGTACTATATTTTAAAACAATTGAGCACAAAAAACAAGTTTACGAAAACAGGTTTGTTTGTATTGCTTAGTTGTGTAGAAAGAAGAATTAAATACAAAAAACTTAACACAATTCTGGAAAAAGTCGGAATAAAAGATTTGGGTATAGGATATCATATTTTCAGACACAATGCAGCTTCAAAGCTGGAACAAAACGGAGTAGAAGCATCAACGATAAAAGACATTCTTGGTAACAGTACGAATGTTGTTTTATCCACTTATCTTAATCAGGGAATAAAGAGAAAACAAGAAGTAATAAACCTGAATAGTGAAAGAATAAAAAAATATGTGAAAAGTTGTGAAAATATAAAATTTAGGCGATTTTTAGGCTAAAACAACAAATTAAAAGCTAAAAAATTTGCGCTTGGCGCGATTCGAACGCGCGACCTATCCCTTAAAAGGGGAGTGCTCTACCTGCTGAGCTACAAGCGCAAATTTTATAAAATTTGTAAAATCTATTCAATTATCATTAAACCAAATATCTCGGCCTGTGGATTAACCACAAGAACTATACTAACAAGAACATATTTCACTGTCAAGCGATTAGTTTAATTTTATTATAAAATTTACGATGTATAATTATATCAAGTACAGACTATAAGAGAGATATTATGAAAAGAAAAATAAGTATACTTGGTTCTACAGGTTCTATAGGCAGACAAGCACTTGAAGTTATTGAAAAACTTCAGGACAGATTTGAGATAATTGCACTTACAGGCGGCAGCAATACGGATTTATTAAACAAGCAAATCAAAAAGTTTAAGCCAAAATACGCATTTGCAAGTGATATAAACGCAATCGAAGGTGCAAAACCTATGTCTTTGGAAGAAATCTGTTCAAACCATGAAAATGACATAATCCTTGTTGCTGTATCGGGTAAAATCGGCTTGCGTCCGACCATAACCGCTATAAAGAACGGAATTGATATTGCTCTTGCAAACAAAGAAACACTTGTTATGGCAGGCGATATAGTAATGAAGCTGGCAAGAGATAACGGGGTTAATATTATTCCCGTAGACAGCGAACATTGTGCAATTCACCAGTGTATAAAAGACATTGCACAGGTAGAAAAATTGATAATTACTGCTTCCGGCGGTCCATTTCTTCATAAAACCGTTGATGAAATGAAAAATGCAACCATTGAACAAACCCTAGCACACCCTCGCTGGAACATGGGCAGAAAAATTACTGTAGACAGTGCGACACTTATGAACAAAGGGTTAGAAGTTATTGAAGCTCATCACTTATTCGGAATGGATTATGACAACATTAAAGTTGTTGTACACCCTCAAAGTATTGTTCACTCTGCAATCGAATATGTTGACGGCAGTGTAATTGCACAGCTCGGTCTTCCAAGCATGCATATTCCGATTCAGTACGCAATAACATATCCTGAACGATATGAAGGTATAAAATCAAAGAGTTTCAGTTTCTCTGAAATTGCAAGACTTGATTTTGAAGAACCAAATTGGGAAAAATTCAAAGCGCTTAATTTAGCTTATGAAGCAGGACGAAAAGGCGGCTCTGCAACAGTATGTCTTAATGCTGCAAACGAAGAAGCTGTATTTGAATTCCTGAACGGTCAGATTAAGTTGTTTGATATTATTTATGCAGTAGAAAAAATGATGTCAAAACATAACGTAATAAATAACCTGTCGATTGACGAAATTTTTGAAATTGATAAAGAAATTAGAACAAAAACAAAAGAATTATTTCAGCCGGCATCGGTTTAATTCATAACAAAAAGCGGTCTGCAAAATGCAGACCGCTTTTTTTATTATCTATGCTTCTATTGTAACTTCTTCGTTATCAGTAGCAAGCTCAAGCAGCCTGTATGCAAGATAGGCTCCCAGTGCAACCGCCTTAAGGTCAATATTTTCATCGTGTTTTGCAACTTCAAGTATTGCTGTATTGACTTCAGGATTTTCTTCTTTCATATACTGAACCATATTTTTTCTCCAGGCATGGACATCCTGAAACGCCTCTGTAAAAACTTCGGTTGACATTTCTTCTGTTATAATGGGTAACATTCTCTTTCTCCTTTTTATATAAGCGATTATATAATATTTTTCAAAATCTGACAATACTTTATATATAGTGAAAATATAGATTTGTATATATAAAAAGGAGCTAATTCTGCTTATTTTTACAATCTAAATCAATAACACCATCTGTAAGATTTCTGCCGATTGATTTTTCTAAAGCTGCACGGGAGGTGTTGTATTCATAAAGAGTTTTATAATAAGTCAGCTGTGCATTATTATAGCTAATCTGTGCATCATTTAGTTCTGTCGGGTTTCCGACCCCTGCCTTATATCTGCCGGAAGAAAGCAAATAATTTTCCTTTGCCTGCTTCATACTAAAAAATGCAACAGGAAGTTTATTTTTATTCTCGTCAAACAAATAAAATGCATTCTGCACCTGAAGATATATATTATTCTTTGTCGATTTTGCTTCCGACTGAGATTTTGAATACAGAATCTTAGCTTCTCTTAACTGATATTTTATTTGCATTCCATTAATAACAGGAAAATTAAGATATGCTCCTAATGTATAACCGTAATTGGAGTCAGGATGTCTGCCGCCGACTTCAAACTGTCCCTGTGTAATAAACTGAGGAAACCAGACCTTTTTAACAAGTTTAATATTCTGTTTTGCCTGCTCGACTTTAATATCTGCCAGTTCAAATTCAGAACGTGATTTTTCACACAGTTCAACCGCTTTCTCAACATTTATGTCAAGCGCCTCGTATTTCAGATTATCTGAAACTGAATACTTCATAAAATACGGTATTCCGATAATGTTATTCAAATTTGCCATAGCGATACTTACAGCGTGATTAGCCTGAATAAGCATAAGCTTTGAGTTACTTAAATTGACCTCTGCAATTGTAACATCAATTTTAGGTTTAACTCCTGATGAATAAAACTTCTTTGCCTGCTCATAAAACACTTCATACTCTCTTACATTGTTTTCCTCAATTTTCTGTGCTTCAAGTGCATATAAAAGATTAAAATACGCATCTTTCACTTTATAAACAACGTCATTTATAACATTTGTAAGTATAATTTTATATCCTTCTTTATCAAGGGTCCTTATCAAAGCCTGATTTTTTGTAACACCAAAATCATACAGAAGCTGGCTTCCGCTAATCTGACCAAGCACCCAAAAGTTATAAATCAGGTTTTCCCGGAATACATCAGATAACTGTAATTGTCTTATTCTGCTGTATCCGGTCTGCCAGCTAAATTGCGGAAAATAATTTGACCATACCTGCTTTATTCGGGCATCGGAAGCGAACACATCCTGCATAGCTGACTGGATTTTCGGATTATTCCCTAATGCAAGACGCAGACAGTCATCAAGATTAACCTCAATGACATTCTCAATACCTGCTTCAAGAGTTTGAGAATTATTAATCAATGGCTCAACATTCACGCTCTCTGGATATTCAGATATATCTACATTATTGCCGTATTCATTTACACTACCTGCAAATGCAGTTGTTACGGAAAATATCAAAACAAAACTAAATACTATTACATTCTTCATAATTATCTTCTGATTTAAAGATAATTAAAAAGTCTGGTTATAGTAATTACACAAGCGGATATAATTTATTTTTCGAACTTTTTATACAAGTACATGCCCAAACATAAAATCAGGGCTATTAATGCAAATTTAAATATCAATGATAAACCGGTAAAAAATGATACAACAGCATTAATGATAAACGGCAAAGCCATAAAGAAAATAATATATATCAGTATAATTGCCAATAACAACATACCAAATTCGGTAAGTAAAGCTTTTCTCTGATCACGTTCGTATTTAATTGTATTGAGCAAAACAAAGAACGCCGGAACTAATATACTTCCGAAGAATGCAACCGCAAGCATTCCGCCAAACACTGACACACCAATTGAGTGTCTGCTTCCCGCACCTGCACCTTTTGCAAAAACCAGTGGCAATAAACCTAAAATGAAGGCAATATTTGTCATCATAACGGCTCTGAAACGAAGTTTTGCAGCCTGCATAGCAGCTTCTATATAATGCTTTCCATCCTTTTCCATAGCATCTTTTGCAAACTCAACGACAAGAATTGCCTGTTTTGTAGATAAGCCTAAAAGCATAACAAGACCTACCTGAGCATATATATCAAGCGAAAGTCCCCATATATACTGAAGGAAAAGAGCACCTGAAATAGCAATAGGTGATATAAGCATAACCGATATAGGCAGCATCCAGCTTTCATACAAAGCAACAAGGAACAAATATACAAATGAAAATGCAAGAGCAAGTATCATAACTAATTGTCCTGATGACTGCTGTTCAAGGAAAGATTTACCAGACCAAGCATAGTCCATATCGTTCGGAAGAACCCTGTCAGCAATTTCTTCCATAGCTTTCATACCCGAACCTGAACTTAAGCCTGAAACGACTTCAGCGTTTATGGTAATTGACGGATATAAGTCAAACCTTGTAAGTTTAAACGGTGCAATTATATCTTTTGTTGAAATTACAGACGTCAACGGAACCATTTTTCCTGAGAGATTCTTAACATAAGTCTGATTAAGATTGTCCATCTTTTCTCTGTATGGTGCATCAGCCTGCATAAATACACGGTAAACACGACCAAACTTATTAAAGTCATTTATATATGTTGAAGCATACTGAGCCGCAAGCGTAGAATAGATTTCAGATACAGGAACACTCTGAGCAAAAGCTTTTTCCTCATTAATATTAACTTCAACCTGAGGGAGTGATGCGGTAAACGCAGTGTATACACTTGAAAAAGCAGGCGACACTCTAATCTGCTGCATAAGTTTCTGAGCTTCATTAAACATTTCTTCAGGACTTCTGTCACCTTTATCAAGGACCTGAAATTCTATACCGTTAAACATACCCAAGCCGACAATAGCAGGAGGCTGTGAAACGAAAGTAATAGCTTCTGTATACTTTGAAGTAATCTTACGAGCCTGTCCCATGATGCTGTTAATGGAAAGTTTTCCAGATTTTCTTTCATGCCAAGGGTCAAGTTTTATAATTACGAGCGCAGTATTTTCACCGTTGAACCCGTTAATTGATAAAGTTGAGTTTACACCCGGAATTTGCAGAATTTCTTTACACATGCTGTTTACAACATCAGTAGAACGTGAAAGAGTTGCACCGTCCTGAAGCTGCACCTGCATAAATACAGCACCTCTGTCCTCATCAGGAAGAAATCCCTGAGGTACTATTTTAAACATAATTATGATAAACAGAACGATACCCATAACGGTACGAAGTGTTTTTTTCGGCTGCTTAACAAAATAATCGACAACTGAGAGATACTTATCTCTTACTCTGTTAAACCAGTTATCAAATTTTTCGATAAACTCATAATCAGATTTTTCATCTCCTGATTTAAGAATAAGAGAACAAAGAGCGGGAGAAAGCGTAAGCGCAACAACGGTTGACAGACCGACTGATGTTGCAATACATACGGCAAACTGTCTGAACATTTGTCCTGTTATTCCGCCCAGGAAAGATACAGGTACGAATACTGCCATTAATACAAGCGATGTTGCAACAACAGCACCAAATACTTCTTCCATTGAAATATTGGTTGCTTCTCTTGGAGATTTACCCTCCTGAATGTGACGCTGGGTATTTTCCAATACAACAATAGCATCATCAACAACAAGACCTACCGCAAGAACCAAGCCGAACAAAATTAATAAGTTAATTGAAAAACCGATACTTGCGAGCATAGAAAATACACCGATTAAAGAAACAGGAATGGCGCAGAAAGGAACAAATGCGGCTCTTGCAGTACCAAGGAATAAATAAGTTACGGCAGATACTAAAATTACCGCAAGAATAATTGCACTGACAACTTCCTTAATTGATTCCCTTACAAACTCAGTAACGTCGTACTGAATGTGGTATTCCATATCATTCGGGAATTTCTTGCTTAAAATTTTCATCTTCTTAATGATACGGTTTGTCAAATCAATTGTATTTGCATCAGGTAACTGTGTAACAGCAATAATAGCAGACTCTCTGCCTTCAACCATAGAACGTACCGAATAATTTTCCGCACCCAGTTCAACTCTTGCAACATCTTTAACTCTTACATTAGAGCCGTCTTTATTAGCTTTTAATATAATATTTTCAAATTCTTCAACTGTTTTTAAACGCCCTTTCGTTTTCAATGTAAACTTCATCATCTGGGGCGTTTCCATAGGTTCAGTACCTATGTTACCTGCAGGGGTCTGTACGTTTTGAGCCTGAATCGCCTGACTTATATCGGTCGTAGAAATACCAAGACTAGCCATCTTATCAGGTTTTAACCATATACGCATAGAATAATCACCGGCACCGTATACCGCAACTCCGGCGCAGCCGTGCGTTCTTGCAAGTTCGTCTTTAATAAACATAGACGCATAGTTTGCAAGATACAGTGAATTATAAGTTCCATTAGGTGAGCGTAAACCTATAAACAAACAGCCTCCGCCACCCGTTGATTTACGCACGGTAAGTCCGTACCTTCGGACTTCTTCAGGAAGTCTGGGCGTGACGAGCTGAAGCCGGTTTTGAACGTTAACAAGGTTCATATCCGGGTTTGAGCCGACTTCAAAATATATCGTTAATTTATAAGAACCGTTGCTTGACTCAGAAGTCATATACAGCATATTTTCAACACCATTTAACTGAAGTTCAACCGGTGCTGCAATAGTTGAAGTTATAACATCGGCATTAGCGCCTGAATAAGTGGCATTAACAATAACCTGCGGAGGTGTAATTGAAGGATATTCCTCTAACGGCAGTGTTGTCAGAGAAAGCAAACCTGCAAGCATAATCGCAATAGATATTACTATCGCAAACTTAGGACGTTTTACAAAAAAATTTTCAGCCATTATTTATTCCCCCGAAAAATTTTTTTGATTTTATTTAATATCCTTGAGAATAAACTGCTTTTATTTGTTTTCTCAGGAGTATCTTTAACTGCTTCTTTAACAACCCTTACAGGATTACCCGGAATTACCTTTTGCATACCTGTTGTAATAATTACATCGCCTGCTTTTACACCATCATATACAATCCAGTCTGTTCCGGACTGTCCCATCGTTTTAATATAGGTTAATCTCGGATTATTTTCATTATCCATTACATAGACATAAAGTCCTTCCTGATTTTCCATTGTTGCACTCTGTGGAACAACAGGCATTTCATCATTATTGTTAGAGTATATTTTAACCCTGCCGAAATCCCCCTGTAAAAGAACAGAATTCGGGTTCGGGAATGTTGCCCTTAAAGTGATTGTACCGGTTGATTCATCAACCCTGTTGTCATAGAAGTCCTGAACACCTTTATATTCATACTTCTGACCTGAACTAAACGTAAACTCAACATCTCTTTTTACGTTAGGTGAACCGTCAATTCTGTTAAGTTCCGCATAATCTTTAGATTCTAACGGGAAAGTTATGTACATCGGATCAGAGCTGTTTATAGTGGTTAGCGGACCGCTGTTCGGAGATACATAGTTTCCTACCGTTACATCAATAATACCGACTCTGCCATCAACAGGAGATTTAACATGTGTATAACTCAAATTTCTTTGAGCATCACGATACGCATTTTCCATGCTCTGTACCTGAGCCGTATAAGCATTTTTCTGAGCTAAAACGTTGTCATAATCAGATCTTGACACAAAATCATTTTCAACAAGCTCTTTATATCTGGCAAGCTGTTTGTTGTAATAATCCTGCTGCGCTCTAGCATTGTCAAGATTTCCTTTAGCCAAACCGGCAGCATTTGAATATTCCTGAGGTTCTATCTCAAATAATAACTGTCCTGCTTTTACAAAATCACCCTCTTTGAAGTAGCTTTTTGTCAGATACCCGTTAATGCGCGCAAGAACATCTACTCTGTATTTTGCCATAACTCTTGCCGGAGCATCAAATTCACGTCTTACAGACTGGGTTCTGACAGTATCAACAGTAACGGAAGGAACCCCCATCATTTTTCTTTGTTTTGCAGATGACGATTTCGAAATATTGTTAGAAATCATCCTTACAAATATCAGCGCAAAAACTACCGCAAGTATTATAATAATATTTTTTCTCATTCTCTCTCCAAATTACATATCCAAATTATAAAAACTATCTTTTATAATTTTAACAAAAACACTATTATAAAACAAGAAACAAAAGAATATTAAACAATATAGCCCAATTAGCCTATAATATATTTACTTTCTGACAACTTTCAGCCTTCTGTTAGGTTCATCACCAACCGAAACGCTCTTTAGATTATATTGTTCAACCAGTTCATGCTGAAGTTTTCTTATATGAGTATTTTGAGGGGACAATTCGATTTCAGGAGCACCTTCAAGCACTTTTTTTATAGCATTTTTTGCTTCGTCTAAAGCAATATCGGTTTCATCTTTATAATCCTGAGTTATCTGAACATCTCCGGGTTGTATATCAAGAGCTTCTTTAAGAACTTTTTGAATATGTGACATAGAGTTAGTCTTGACATAAAATACCCGGATTCTGTACTCTTTCGCACTGTTTAATATTTTCGCCCCGCCTTTGGCGAAATTTTTGTGCGCAATTACTATATCAGCATCTTCAATATTTCTTGTAATCTCAACATTTAAGTCAAGACTTTCAATAATTTTTTCGACAATAGTCCTTGAAACGGCATACAAATATACCTTTTTAAGCGGTTTAACCTTATCAACATACTCCTGACGTGAGAATGAGAAATTCATTTTATTATCTTCAGGGGTTTCTGCCTCAGGTTTATTAATCTCCTGTTTCAATTCCGGTTTATGTTCAACAGCCTGTTCAGTAACTTTGGAATCAACTTTTCTGATTTCAGGTCTTATAGGCCAGCCTCTCAAGATATAATCAACAGCTTCAGATGTATTTTTATAAACCGCAAGCGTATTCCTGTCCTGAATTTCAATAACTATATCAAACGTAGGCTTTTTTTCTCTTTCAAGCACCGTCTTTTGAGATGCACGCCTTTTAGCCTCATCGTCACCTAAAGTAACAGACTGAATACCTCCGACCAAATCAGAAAGCGTCGGGTTTTTAATCAAACTTTCAAGACAATTACCATGAGCCGTTGCAATAAGCATAACGCCTCTTTCAGCAATTGTTCTTGCTGCGTGTGCCTCAGCTTCTGTACCGATTTCATCAACAACGATAACCTCAGGAGTGTGGTTTTCAACCGCCTCAATCATAATATCTTTCTGAAGTTCGGGCTGAGCGACCTGCATCCTTCTTGATGCACCAACCGCAGGATGAGGAACATCACCGTCACCTGCAATTTCGTTAGAAGTATCTACTATAACAACCCTTTTACCAAGTTCATCAGCAACCAAACGTGAGATTTCTCTCAGTTTAGTTGTTTTACCAACCCCTGGAGGTCCTAAAAATAAAATACTCTTTCCCATCATGCAGAAATCTTTAATACACGCAATTGTACCTGTTACAACTCTGCCAATTCTGCAGGTAAGACCGATAACTTTCCCCTGACGATTTCTGATTGCGCTGATACGGTGAAGTGTTCCTGGTATTCCAGAACGATTATCATGGGTAAAATTCTGAATCCTTGATACTACATATTCAATATCATCATCATTAACATTTTCCGTCCCAAGCTTATCAATTTTCCCGCCTGAATGACGTACTTCCGGCGGTCTGCCTACATCAAGAACCAGCTCAATTACATCATTTAGACTTTCAACCGTCACAAATGATAAAACCTTAGGGGGCATTACTGCTAAAAGTTTATCGAGGTCGTTTTGGAATTCCATACTGTTCATCATTACCTAAAAAAGAACCTTTCTGCATAACCATATGAGAAACAATTGTGTAAATGTGCTCTCCTACTAATATTATAACATATTGTCGCATACAACTCTCTGTTTTGTCACATTTTTTAAGAAATATTAAGCATTGATAAATGTGTCAAAAATACACTTATAAGAGAGCTGCAGCGGTTTTATCACAAATAAAAAGAGCAAAACGTTCGTTTTGCTCTCTGAATATTAACTCTTTTCTTTTTGCTTCTTTATGCTGAAGCTGCTCCGCTTTTGTTTTTCACTTTATTCTTTTCTTCTTTCTCTTTATCAGCGTCTTTTTCATCAGCTGCTTTGTCCTGTTCTTCAACAAACATTGTAGCAAATTGTTCATACAAATCTTTGTTGTCTAAAATTTCATCTATTTCAAGATAATTGTTATCATTTTCATTTGCTTTTTCATACTCATTCTCGCTAATTCCATAGCTTTGAGCTCTATCATGAGCAAGTTTATCTGCGCCAATTGTCTTTACTATAAAATTCTTTAAAATACTTGCGTTAATCTGTGCTGACATATTTTATGCTCCTTGTTTTATACTTTCATCTTACATATATATAAAGTATATAAAATTTTGTCGATTTCAAACATTATAAAATTTGTTACAAAACTTAATATTTGGCACAAAAAAATACCTGATTATAATAATCAGGTATTTTTATTCAAAATGTTTGATTTATATAGCTTTCTGAACTTTTCCTGCTTTTAAACAAGATGTACAAACACATTTCTTAACTGCATGACCGTTATTATCAAGAACTCTGATTTCCTGCAAGTTTGGTGATTGTCTTTTTACAATTTGTTTATGAGAGAAAGTCAGCTTAGCAGCCTTTAAATCGCCTTTTCCACATATTTCACATTTTTTACCCATAATTATATTCCTTCTTTCTAATCTAGTGTAATACCAGTCTAACCCAAACTATTTTTTTTAGCAAGGGGGTATAATAATAGATAGATAAGAATAGTTTAATAATCGCTCTGTTCATAATCATCTTCATCTCTGAGTGAAGATAAATCATTAGAATAATTTGTATCAAAATCTTCAGGCAAATACTCATTATCCGGCCAAACAGTATCTTCGTCAAAACGGCAGGCACTGAGATTTGCAGATGTCGTAAAATCAGAGTTAGTCAAATCCGCACTCTGGAATATAGCACCTGCCATGTCAGCATCAGAAAAATTACCGTATTCTACGACAGCGTAACTAAAATCCGTACCATTTAATACAGATTCGGAGAATGAACATTCAACAAGATTTGCCCTTGTAAAATCAACCGAAGTCAAATCACATCCGTCAAAAGTTACATTAGTAAGGTGGGCATCAGAGAAAGATGATGATGTTAAATCTGCATTATAAAAGACAGCACCTTCAATATTAATATTCGAAAAATCCGTTTCAGACAAATCAGCTCCGCCTGAAACATTTTTAACTTCTTCATTAAATGCTTCCGTATTTTCTGTTAAGAGTTCAGCTAATTCTTCTTTTGTAAGCATATTATTCTCCTAGTTAATTAAATTTATTTCCAAAGCAAGCAAAACAGCCTGAGTTCTGTTAGATACTTTAAGTTTTTTAAAAATACTGTTTAAGTGAGTTTTTACCGTGACATCCTGCACACAGAGTTTATCTGCAATTTCCTGATTGCTTGCACCTTTTGCGACAAGAGAAAGAACTTCTTTTTCTTTAGGTGTAAGCGCATCAATATTAACATCTGTATTAATTTTCTTTTCCGATTTTCCTGTAGTTTCAGACTGCCACTTACTTCTTCTCAGCACAGCCTCAATTCTGGCGAGCAGATTAGGTAAAATGAACGGTTTAACGATATAGTCATCAGCACCAATTTTTAAACCTGACACAACTTTTTGGTCTTCGCTTACGGCCGTAATCATGATAACAGGTATATACTGAGTTTTTTTATTTTTTCTTATAGCTTTTAATGTATCCCATCCATCCATATTTGGCATCATTACATCTAAAAGTACCAAATCAAAATTATTCTTTTCATCAGATAAAATTTTAAGAGCCTCTATGCCATCCTCAGCCACAGTAACATCATAACCATACATAGGAAGTGCGTCTTTTAAAAATTTGGGATTATCGTCTACTACAAGAATTGATGCTATACCGTCCATAATTATACCAATCTTTCCTTTAAAGCTTTCAGAGCTGCCTGAAGTCTGTCATCAACTTCAAGCTTCTGCAAAATACTTGCAACATGTGCCTTAGTTGTATTTATACTTACATAAAGCTCATTAGCGATTTCATTATTACTGTACCCTTCTGTTATTAATTTCAGAATCTGGGTTTCTCTTGATGTCAAATTATAATCTTTTAGCGGTTTATGAACCTCATCTGACTGAGATTTGGTTGCCGCACTAAGAACAACATGCGATATAGAAGGATCAAACCAGGCAGCTCCTTCTAATACGGACTGAATCACCTGAATAAGCCT
Organism: uncultured bacterium; assembly: GCA_902763805.1. Lineage (GTDB taxonomy): Bacteria > Cyanobacteriota > Vampirovibrionia > Gastranaerophilales > Gastranaerophilaceae > CAG-196. The sequence goes on from CACWTN010000006.1 coordinate 68,107, forward strand.
TTTTGGATTGATTTCTTTTGAACAGTATGCATTAGCACCGGCTTTAAGGCTGTTTAAAACTTCCTGATCATCATTATGAGATGTCAAAATAACTATTTTAATATCCTTGTTATAATTCTTTATTTTTTCCGTTGCGTCAATACCGTTCATACCGGGCAGACCCAAATCCATAATTATCAAATCCACACTGTTATTTTCCACAATTTCAATTGCAGTTTCTGCAGATTCGGCTTCAAAAATATTTTTCACAAAATCGCAGGATTCAAATGCGGTTTTTAGTCCAAATCGCGTAAGTTCATGGTCTTCAACAATTAAAATATTAGTTTCCATAATAATCACTATATCCTGAATTCACTAACGTTTTATAGTCTGCATTAATATCAGCGCATCTTGACAAAGAACGGTCTGCAGAAGCATTATCACCATTTGCTCTTTGAAGAAGGCTTAAATAATAATAGTATTTAAAGTTATTTTCGTCAATATAATAAGAATTGTTTAGATAAGTGGAAGCCATTTTATAGTTTCCGTCTTTAATAGCCAGGCTTGCAAGCCCAAGCCAGATATCATTGTTAGACAAATCTATTGATGCGACTCTCGGTAAGTAATAATCAACCCGTTGAGGAATAACTTTAAGTGATTCAACGAGCAAATCCTCATTCATTTTGTTATCTTTCAGAAGTTTTTCATACATTGCCTTTGCCTTATCAGTCTGCTCAAGCGCAAGATATGACTTTGCAATTCCTACTTTTGGAGCTGTAGATTTTGAAAGTCTTTTTGCCTTCTTATAATAATTCAGAGAATCCGAATACTTTCTTTCATCATATTTAATATCAGCTAATGTAAGCACTGACAAATAATTGTGCTTGTCTTCCTTGTAAGCTCTTGTTGCAAATTCATAAGCCTTTAACGGCTCGTTATTTTCATAATAAACCCTACCCAGCAGCGAATAAATGTTATTAGAGTACTGTTTTGCTGTTAGAATAGCAGACTGTAAAACTTTTACGGCAAGCAGACTTTTATCCTGAAGATGATAATAATATGCAAGATGATAGTCCTTTAAAGTATCATTTTTGGAAGTTTTATACAGTACATATTCTTCAGTTGCCCTTACTTTTTGCTGAAAATCAGTTGTCAGAAACTGAGTTTTTTTAATTTCTTTTAATACTTTCAGCGCCTGAGAAGATTTTTTAGAATCAGCTAAAATTCTTGCCTTAAGAGAAAGATAATTAATATTAAGGTCATTAATAGCAATAGCTTTATTTATATATTTCAAGGCAAGAGGCAAATTATTCGATTTGTAATATCCGAGCGCAATCAAATAATTCTTATAATCGCTTTCCTCTAAGCAGGAAGCATTCAGCAGTTCGGAAGTAGTTTCAAGAGCCATATTGTTATAAACAATATTTGAATATGCATCAGCAAGGATTATAATATTGTTTTTATCAAGCAGAGATGACGGATAATAATATCTGCGCATATCCTTTACATACGCACCTGTAAAATGATTATTATCAAGGCGGTCAATTAGTTTATCCGACAAATCGAACAAACCAAACTCTGCCATTTTTATACCATATAATAAAAATACATAGTCATCGTGGTCTGCAGCTTCTGCAAGCTCATTAAAATCATCATAAGAAGCTTTTACATTACTTTGTACAAAACGATTTTCTGCGGATGCGTATTTAGCCTTTACAAAATTATCTTTTACAGCCGTATCCATATTTACTGCTGCCGACATTGTTTTTACAGGCAGCGGTTTCAATGCTGTTTCTGCCTGAACCGCAGTTACAGTAAAGAAAATCATACAAATAACGCTTATTATTTTCGCTCTATTCATTCTCTAAATCCACGCCTACGTAATATTTATTAAACACATGCAATAACTTGTTACTACAATTATTTACGATTGAGTAATATAAATCAAGCAGATTATATTTTTCTAATGTTGCATAATCTTTTTCATCTATGCTCATACAGTTCTCAGTACAAAATACAGTGACGATTTCGCTTAATTTAATTGCAAGAAACTTTTCTACAACAAGCGGGTCAAAGTGAGTGCCTGCACCTTCTTTAATGATATTAATAACTTTATCAATAGGCATCTTGTCACGATAGTGACGTTTTGATGTAATTGCATCAAACACATCTGATACAGCAAGTATTCTTCCGCCAAAAGGAATTTCTTCGCCTTTAAGGTGTCTGTAATAACCTGAACCGTCAAACTTTTCATGATGGGAGCAGGCAATTTCAGTAATCTGCTGAAAATCTTTTGACATATGAATTTTTTCAAGAATATGGTGAGTTATCTCAACGTGCTGCTGAATATGTTTGTATTCCTCAGGAGTAAGTTTACCCTCCTTCTGCAGAACCGAATCTCTTATACCAATTTTTCCGATATCATGAAGGGCTGCAGCTTTTTCCAAAATATACAAATCATTTTGTTCCATGCCAAATTCTTTGGCTATAAGAACAGAGTACATTTTTACCCTTGTTGAATGACCTGATGTAATTTTATCTCTCGCATCTATAGACGTTGCAAGTGTTTCTATAAAGCTGTCAAGAACAATTTTTTGCTCCTCGAGAAGTTTTCTCTGACGTTCAAATAACTGTGCATTTTCTAACGAAATACCTGCATTTGATGCAATTGCAACAAGCAAATCTTCATCGTCAGGAGTAAAATATTCATCAAATTTGTTAAGAACCTGAAAAACACCTATTGTTTCCTGATTAAAGTTCTTTATCGGCATACAGAGCATGTTTTTCGTTCTGTAACCTGTTTCTTTATCAATGTTGCGGTTAAATCTTTTATCGCTGTATGCATCTTTGATATTGATGGTTTCGCCGGTCTGAAGAACATGTCCTGCAAGACCTTTATCCGCAGGAATTCTAAGTTCTTTAATATCAAGACCTGTTGCGACTTTGGAATACAGTTCATTTGTTGTTTTATCATAAAGATAAACAGTGCATCTGTCTGCATTTAATGCTGTTTTAGTTTCTTCTGCAATAGTTTTGATAAGCAGGTCAATATTTTTTTCTGCAGCTACAGCCTGACCGATTTTAACAAGAGCGATAAGCGGATCTTTTGTCTGTCCGCCGTGATTAGGCGTAAAATGAGTAATCGGAGGACACTTGAGCATTGAATTGACTCTTTCAAAAAAGTCAGTCCGCTGATATTTAATAGAAAGTTTACGTGCCTTATTATAATTAATTGAGTAAAGCGTAGTATTTTTTTCAGTAAAATTAACGTAACCCAATACCAATTCATGAAAAATTTTTGTCAGCGGGTCTTTTGATTGATCGACCATGAAAGATGCATCATTCATAAACTGATAGAAATGTTCAAAATCATTTCTTAAAAAAGCGGAAAGAGAAAGCAGGCTGAAGCATATTGCCGTATCATCATTATACAACTCCTTGTGCTTCTCTACTCTTTCAGTTACAGCTTCATATTTACCGTTAAGCAAGTCCGAAACCGATTCGTAAACAAAATTATCTAAACTCATCTTTTTCTCTCTCTAATATACATATAATATAATAAAACATCATTTTTAGCAAAGATATAAACAAATTTTAAGGATATAAGTTTAGCAATTTGCATATTATATCTGTTTATAGTAGTGTAAAAATATTAAAAATATTAGAAAAGAGGATAAATATATGAACGCAACTATTGAAAAACAAGAGAAAAATATCGTAAAAATCGATATTACGGTTCCTGCAAAGGAAGCAGTAACATACTATAACGACGCAGCAAGAAAGCTTGCTCAGTATGTAAACATTCCGGGCTTTAGAAAAGGTAAAGCACCGAGAAATATTGTAGAGCAAAATATAGGTGAAGAAAGAATAAAGAGCGAAGCTCTTGACAATGCTTTACCAAAACTTTTCTCAGAGGTTATCAGAGAAAATGATTTGGATATCGTAACTCAGCCTTACGTTGAATCATACGACTACAAAATCGGCGAAGATTTGAAGATTACAGCAAAAGTTGAGTTGAGACCTGAAGTAACATTAGGAACATATAAAGGTTTGACTCTGGAAGTTGACGAATATAAAATTCCTGATGATGCAATAGAAAAATCTATAAACGACATGCTTGAACAATATGCTGACACGGTTGTAGTAACTGACAGAAAAACCGTTAATTCGGATATTATCGTATTTGATTTTGAAGGTTTTTGTAACGGTGAAAAAATTGAACACGGCGATGCAAAGAACTTCACGCTGGATTTGGCTCATTCAAGTTTTATTCCGGGATTTGCAGAACAGCTTGTTGACAGACAAATCGGTCAGGAATTTGAAATAGAAGTCACTTTCCCTGAAAAATACCACGAAAAGAAACTCGCAGGACAGCCGGCTACATTCAAGTGTACAATTAACGAAATTAAAACAAGAGTTCTGCCTGAACTCAACGACGATTTTGCTAAAAAAATCGGCAATTTCGAAACAGTTGATGACTTAAAAGCTGACATACAAAAATATCTTGATACACAGAAAGAAGACACAGACAGAGTTAACTCCGAAAAAGCTATCTTCGAAAAAGTTACATCTGAAGCAAAGGTTGATATACAGCCTTCAATGATAGAAAGAGAAACAGATGAACTGGTTAATGAATACAAACAGAAATTAGCAGCTCAGGGATTTACGTGGGAACAAGCACTGGAAGCTCACGGTGAAGACAGCATAATGAAACAGTTAAAAGAAGATGCGGAAATGAGAGTTAAAAACACACTCGTAATTGATAAGATTTCTAAACTTGAAAATATTACTGTAACTCAGGAAGATTTTATGAGCAAGTTAACAGAGCTTAGCCAAATGTATCAAATTGACCCTCAAACAATGGCAAAACAGCTTACGCAAACACCTTCTGTTCTTAATGCACTTTCTCAGCAGGCATTAAACGAAAAGGTTACAAAGTTCCTGGCAGAAAATAACACAATTAAACTTAAATAGGAATAACAAGCAAATAAAAAAGTCCCGTTATAAACGGGACTTTTTTTTATTTATAATAATTAATCCGTTTTTACAGATATCTTAATGCAACTGCGTCAGGGTGTTCAATGACTTTCCTTACATAATTGTAGTAATCATTTTTATCACCAAACTTCTCAATCTTCTTAAGCAAATCAGATTTAGAAATAAATCCCTGATTAAAAGCGATTTCTTCAAGACAAGATATCTTAACCCCCTTATTGAGTTCCATTGTCTGAACGAAATTACTTGCCTGAAGCATTGAATCATGCGTTCCTGTATCAAGCCAAGCGAAACCTCTGCCTAATATTTCAACATTCAGTTTTCCTTTTGATAAATATATTTTGTTCAAATCAGTAATCTCAAGTTCACCTCTTGCGGACGGCTTAAGCTGTTTTGCATACTCAGAAACATTTCCGTCATAAAAATATAATCCCGTTACCGCATAATTGGATTTTGGGTGTTGAGGTTTTTCTTCCAAAGATATTGCTTTATTATTAGAATCGAATTCTACAACTCCAAATCTTTCAGGGTCATTTACCGTATATCCGAAAACCGTAGCACCCGTATTATTCTTAATAGCATGCTTCATTATCGTAGAAAAGCCATGACCGTGGAAAATATTGTCACCCAGAATTAATGCAACATCATCACCGTTTATAAATTCTTTGCCGATAATGAAAGCATCCGAAATACCTCTTTGCACGTACTGAATTTTATATGTTAAATTAATACCAAATTGAGAACCGTCTCCGAGCAGTTTGATAAAATTATCATAATCATTTTCATTAGTAATTATCATTATATCCTTTATGCCCGCAAGCATAAGTGTAGACAGCGGATAATAAATCATCGGTTTATCATAAATCGGAAGTAATATCTTCGATATCGGTAATGATGCCGGATATAATCTTGTACCTGCACCACCTGCCAGTACTATTCCTTTCATAAAAACTCCTTTATTATTACATTCCTTTAAAACTTTTCATTGCTCTGATAAGGCAAATTTCGTCCATTACACACGAATGATATACATTCACTGACTTGTTGTTTTTCTTGTCCGACAAAACAACATAAGGGACATATCTTCCTCTGAATTTGTGCATAAGATTTGAACCATAAGTACTTTCAGCATCAATCTTTACAAAAGCATAATCTTTATTTTGTTTCTGTATACTGTTAAAAGTCGAATCAAAAACTTTACATGTTTTGCAGTCTTTCGTATACAAATACAGAAATACATTATTACTCTTTTTTAATGCTTCCTCATAACTTCCTGCAAACACGGAATTTGCAACTGATAATAATAAAAATATAGCGGAAAATTTCTTTAACATAAACTGATAGTATCATCTTCAAATATGTTTTTCAATAGACAGCAGTATAAAAAATTTTATATTCAATTTAACGTTGACTTTTATATTTGGGTCATTAAACATTTTGTATGACTAATATGACTAAAGATTATTATAAAATTTTGGAAATTAATGAAAACAGCACCGAACAGGAAATAAAAAGTGCATACCGTAAACTTGCGCGCAAATGGCATCCTGATATTGCAGGCAATACTGAAGATGCAGTAAAAAAATTTAAAGAAATTAACGAGGCATACGAAGTACTTTCGGATAAAAACAAAAAAGCCGAATATGATACTGTCAACAGATATTACAATTATTCAAGTAAAAGGACAGAAAAACAAAATACGGAAAACACAACAAGACCAGATTTTAAAAACACTCATAACGAAGCAAAGAATGAAAAAGAACGCAATAATCATTTTAACTTTAACTGGGAAGACTTTTTATCAAAATACAAAGAATACACAAAAAAATATAATGATATAAACAATAAAACAAAATCAGAATCAAAATCCGAAGCCAAATACGGTAATTCAAAAAAAGGCAGAGATATAAATACTGATGTGGAAATAACAATTGCAGAATCCGTAAGCGGAATTACGAAAGTTATTAACATGATAAGCACTCATGAGTGCAAACACTGCGGAGGCAGAAAATTTATTAACGGAACAACATGCAGACACTGTAACGGAACAGGAGAAAAATCTGAATATAAACGTTTTACAGTAAAAATTCCCGCAGGTATAAAAGATAAATCAAAAATAAGACTGTCAGGAGAGGGTGAACCCGGTATTAACGGAGGTTGTAACGGTGATTTATACATAACTGTACACATCAAATCACCGGTTGAATACCAAACGGAAGGCAATAATATTATCAAAAAAGTTACAATTACTCCGTATGAAGCTGTATTGGGCGGTAATATCCGGGTAAAAACACTTGACGGAGATATAAACGTAAAGTTGTCGCCAAAGACTCAGAACGGACAAAAAATCAGATTAAGCGGCTGCGGAATTAATGTTAACGGCAAAATCGGAGATATGATTTTATTTGTTGAAATTCAAATCCCAAAAAATTTATCTGATGAAGAATTAGATTTATACAGAAAGCTCCGTGACATATCTTCACATAATTTCAGATAACGTAATTCTATGTTAAAGTTAAATTATGGTAAAAGTTAAAGAGATATTTACATCAATTCAGGGAGAAGGACCGCTTGTCGGATATAAGCAGCTATTTATCAGATTTTGCGGCTGCAATTTAAAATGCGCATACTGCGACACTGATTTTGATGCAAAAAATGCACAAGAATATACAACAGAAGAACTAATTAATGTATGCAACAACAACGGCGACTGTCATTCCGTGTCATTAACAGGCGGTGAGCCGCTTATGCATACTGATGTAATAAAAGCTCTCGGGAATAATTGCAAATTACCACTTTATCTTGAAACAAACGGAACCCTAGCTGAAAACCTGACAGAAGTTCTTGACTACATTACGTATATTTCAGCAGATATAAAACTTCCTTCCTGCACAAATATGCCGCCAATGTGGGAAAAACACGAAGATTTTTTTGCGGCAGCAGGCGATAAATATTTATTTGCAAAAGTTGTTTTTGACAATAATATAAACGATTTTGAAATACACAAGATTACGCATTTATGCAAAAAATTTGACATTGAACTCATTCTTCAGCCAATGATGAGCGGTAAATTCCCGGTTGTAAACTCAGAATTTATGCAGGAGATACTGGACAAATGTATAAAAATCCACCCCAAAACAAGGCTTATTCCTCAGGTGCATAAATTTATTGATGTAATATAAATTTTTAATAAATGTTTTTTTATTGTATGATTAAAATGTTATGAATTTAGATGCCGTAATAGATAGCTTATTATCACCTGTCGCAGACAAGATTTCAGGCTTTATATTCTCTTATGTAACAATAGGAGGAGCAAAAGTCGAATTTCTTATTGCGCTTCTTATAATATCCGCGGTATTTTTTACTATAAGAACAGGTTTTATCGGTTTTTGGGGATTTAAACACGCCATAAAACTGATTACGGATAACTTTGAACACAATAACCCAAACGGATACCAGAGAAAGAAAAAAGGTGAACTGTCATCATTTCAGGCACTAAGTGCAACAATATCCGCTTCAGCGGGAATAGGTAATGTCGCAGGTTCCGCAGCAGCAGTATCAATCGGCGGTCCGGGGGTAATATTCTGGATGATAATTGCAGGAATATTCTCTATGGCACTTAAATTTTCTGAAGTTCTGCTTGGAGTGAAATTCAGACAAACAAACCCTGACGGAACGGTTTCAGGCGGTCCGATGTACTATATTCCATACGCATTCAAAAACAAGGGGAAAGTCCTTGAAAAATTTGGAAATGGCTTAGCTAAAACTTATGCTGTTTGCGCAATTTTTGCAATGATAGGCGGTTGGAACTTATTCCAGATTAACGCTATGACCGCACAGATTACGGAAGTGACAGGCGGAGAATCAAGCATATTTGCAGATAACGGCTGGATATTAGGAACAATTGTTGCAATAATCACATGGTTTACAATTATCGGCGGCATAAAAGCAATCGGTAAATTTACATCAAAAGTAACACCCGTTATGTGTTCTCTGTATGTAACAAGCGCATTTATTGTATGTTTGCTTAACATTCACCATTTCCCCGAAACAGTTGCACTCATAATAAGAGAAGCCTTCTCTCCAAAAGCAATGGCAGGAGGAGCTTTCGCATGCATGTTATGGGGATTCAGACGTGCAATGTTTGCAAATGAATCAGGTTTGGGAACTGCACCAATAGCATTTTCTGCGGTTAACACAAATAAGCCTGTTGTTCAGGCATTTATATCAATGCTTCAGCCTTTTGTTGATACGGTTATAGTAGGGGTGTCAACAGCTTTTGTAATCGTAATATCAAAAGCATATCTAACCGTTGACGGAATTGCAGGTATAGAACTTACTTCAAAAGCATTCGGAACAATTTGCCCGTTCTTCCCGATTTTATTAACAATAATGGCAAGCTGTTTTGTATTATCAACAATGCTTTGCGGTTCATACTACGGAGTTAAAGCGTGGAACTTCATGTTCGGAGAAGGTGAAAATAAGACAAGAACATTCCAGATAATATATTGTATTTGTATTATTGCAGGTTCAGCAATGAATTTTCAAAGTATAATTAATCTGTCGGATGCGGTTACCCTGTTCCTTGCAGTACCGAATTTGATTGCGGTTTATATGCTTTCAGGAGTTATTATTAAAGAGCTGAAAAGATACTGCGAACGATATGATGTCGGCTGTAAACTTGTAAAATATTTAAAGTAATAGTATATTATTAACTTGTAAAAGGGGATTATAAAATATGCCAAAAATATATTTTGTCGATGTAACAAACCGTGACGGGGTACAAACTTCAAGACTTGGTCTTGCAAAACTTCAGAAAACAATAATTAATCTTATGCTTGATGATATGGGAATAACTCAATCAGAGTTTGGTTTCCCGACAACAATGCACGAATTAAATTACCTGAATGCAAACCTTGAACTTGTAAAAAGAGGCGTTATATCAAAAACAAAATTATCAGGCTGGATGAGAGCAATTTCAAGCGATGTAATACAGTCATTTACGAACTGTCCGCTGCTTGAGAACTGCAACCTTTCACAATCCACCTCTGACCAGATGATACAGGGAAAATATCTGGGTAAAAAGACAAAAGATGACATATTAAAAATGACCTGCGAAGCTGTAGAATGTGCTGTTGACAGAGGTGCAAAAATTATCGGAGTAAACGCCGAAGATGCTTCAAGAAGCGACCTGGAATTTTTGATAAAGCTTGCAAAAGAAGCAAAAAAATGCGGAGCATACCGTTTCAGATATTGTGATACACTGGGTTATGAAGACCCGCACACGACATATCACAGAATATACACAATAGCAAAAGAAACACAAATGCCTATTGAGATGCATTTTCATAACGACCTCGGAATGGCAGTAGCCTGTTCCGTACAGGGAGCTCTCGCAGCTGTTGAAGCAGGTCAGGACGCATACATAAATACCGCAATTAACGGTATGGGCGAAAGAGCCGGAAACGCAGATTTGGTTTCCTGCCTTTTGGCATGCACAAAATCGGCAGGATTCAAGGGCAAAAACTTAGTTGATGAGAACATTGACTTATCTAAATCCTGGAAACTAGCTAAATATACCGCATACGCATTCGGCTTGCCGATTCCTATAAATCAGCCCGCAGTAGGCGATAACGCATTTGCACATGAATCAGGTATTCACGCAGACGGAGCGCTCAAAGACAGAAGAAATTATGAACTCTATGATTTTGAAGAACTGGGACGAGGCGAACCTGAAATTATTGAAACGGGAAGAATGATTACAACTGGCGAATATGGCGGAATTAAAGGGTTCAGAAACGTATATAACAAGCTTGAAATAGAATTTAAGGATGAAAACGAAGCAAGAAACATTCTAGAACTTGCACGTTACGCAAACGTTCATACACAAAAACCGTTAACGGAAAGTGAACTGAAGTTTATTTATCACTATCCTGATATTGCAGCTAGACTGATGACAGTAACTCCGTTCTACGAACCGTCAGGCGAACTTCAGAAACGTTTGGATGAAGGCACAAAAGCAATGCCTCAGCATATAATCTAAATTTACAAAATGTAACATTTAAAAACATTTAATTAAAACCGTTTGCAATTTGATTATGTTTATTCTAAGATTTAAACATACGCCGAATTGATAGAATGTGTTAAGTTCACATTCTATTTTAAATAGGTTAAAAATAAGCAAAATAACAGAAAAGGAATAAAACAATGGGTATCAAAGGTAAAAATGACAGAATGGTTGTACTTGCATGCGAAGATTGCAAAGAAAGAAATTACACAACCGTAAAAAATAAAAAGAACTCAAAAGACAGAATGGAACTTTCTAAATACTGTCCGACTTGTAAGAAACACACAACTCACAAGGAAACAAAATAACCGAATTTTCGGCAGAGTGTAGCGGCAGCGAAACTCGTCACTTCCGTAGCTTTGGAGTGAGTTGCATTAAATCCGTCAGGATTTAATAAACTAATGTAAAAGCAGGAATGCCGGATAATTCAGGACAGAGCGGGATTAACTCCCGATATGCGTCCTTAGTTCAGTTGGTAGAACGTCGGTCTCCAAAACCGGATGTCGAGGGTTCGAGTCCTTCAGGGCGCGAATTATATAAAAGGGAAGGAGATAACATCTCCGCAATGACCCAAAGCACAAGGTAATTAAAATGAACGAAACTACAGATAAATTAAAGCAGGAAATTATTTCATATTTTAGAGGCGTAAGAACTGAGTGGGGCAAAATAACGTGGCCCGAAAAAAATCAGGTAGTAGTTGAAACCTGCTTTGTTGTTGCAATTGTATTTATATTTACGGTTTTTATTTATGTCGTAGATATTATATTCAATGCATTACTCGCCAATGTTTAATTACTGATACAAAACCAAATAAAGGGTAAGAATAATGAGTGAAAAAGACGAAAACTTAGTAAATGAAGGTATTAATGAAGCTGCTGAAGCTGAAGTACCATCTCATGAAGAACAAAAATCATCAGAAAAAAGTCAAAAGCGCTGGTACATAGTTCATACTTATTCAGGATACGAAAATAAGGTTAAAAGCAACCTTGAAAAACGTATTGAGTTTATGAATATGGCAGATAAAATATTCAGAGTAGAAGTTCCTCAGAAGACTGTTACCCAGATTAAAGGCGGAAGAAAACTTGAAAAAGAAGAAAAAATCTTCCCGGGATACGTTCTTGTAGAAATGATTATGGACGAAGACAGCTGGTATGTTGTTCGCCATACTGCAGGTGTTACGAAGTTCGTAGGTTCAGCTAAGAAACCTATCCCTGCAAAAGAATCAGAAATCAAGAAAATTATTCACCGCTCAACTGCAACAACTCAGAAAATTGAAATGGATGTTAAGGTTGGCGAAAAAGTCAGAATCGTTTCCGGTCCGTTTGCGGAATTTGTCGGAGACATTATGGAAGTTTATCCTGATAAGGCTAAACTCAGAGCCATGGTTTCAATATTCGGCCGTGAAACTCCGGTTGAACTTGAATATAAACAAATTCAAAAACTCTAAGGGACAATGTAGCTGGCTTGTTACACAGATACAGACAGCCTTTAGTAAATTAACTAGCAATAACGTGGAAGGAGTCGCCCTCCGCTAGCACCACGAAAGGAGAAAAAAATGGCAAAAAAAGTAGTAGGAAAAATCAAGCTTCAGATTGAAGCAGGTAAAGCAAATCCATCACCTCCGGTTGGTCCTGCATTAGGTCAGCACGGTGTTAACATTATGGATTTTTGTAAGCAATTCAATGCTAAAACAGAATCACAAGCAGGTTACATTATCCCTGTTATTATTGATGTTTATGAAGACAGAAGTTTTACTTTTGTTATCAAATCACCACCGGCGCCGGTTCTTATTAAAAAAGCTTTGAACATTCCAAAAGGTTCAGCTGTTCCTAACAAGACTAAGGTTGCTGAAATTACCAGAGCTCAGTTAGAAGAAATCGCTAAAATTAAAATGAACGATTTAAACGCAACTACAATGGATGCTGCAGTTAAGATGATTGCAGGTTCTTGCAGAGCTATGGGTGTAACTGTTAAAGAAGATTAGTAAAAAATGGAAGGATATAAAAGGGTAAACTGGCGTTTGCCAAAGTTATTACCCCTGTCCGCTAACACCATGAAAGGAAAATTAAAATGTCTAAAATAACTAAAAAACAGAAGAAGCTTCAGGAAATGCTCGAAGGTTTTGAACAACCTACAAGCGGTAAAGAAGCATTAACTAAATTACAGGAAATATCTAAAGAAGTTGCTAAATTCAACGAAACAGTTGAATGCCACATGAGATTAGGTATTGACGTAAAACACGCAGAACAACAAATCAGATCAACTGTAGTTCTTCCTGCAGGATTAGGTAAGGAAGTAAGAGTTTGTGTTATCGCAAAAGGACCTAAAGTTAACGAAGCTAAAGACGCAGGCGCAGACTTCTACGGTACTGAAGATATTATCGATAAAATCTCAGGCGGTTGGTTTGAGTTTGATACATTAATTGCAACACCTGACTGTATGGGTATGTTAGGTAAGTTAGGTAGAGTTTTGGGACCTAAAGGCTTGATGCCGAACCCAAAAACAGGAACTGTTACACTTGACATTGCTAAAGCAGTTAAAGATGCTAAGGCAGGTAAAGTTGAATTCCGTGCCGATAAACAAGGTATGGTTCACTGCCCGATAGGAAAAGTTCAGTTTGCTAATGAAGATCTTGTAAAGAACTATGCAACATTAGTAGACGCAATTCTGAAGGCTAAGCCGTCAGCTGCAAAAGGTACATACGTTAAGTCAATTTATCTGACAACAACGATGGGACCGAGCATTAAGATTGACTCTAAAAACCTTCAGGCAGAAGTTAAAGAAATTGTTGGTTGATATTTACGGCTGGTCTTACGACCGGCCTTTTTTTTAATAAAAAGAACCGAAGATATCTTCGGTTCTTTTTTGTTAGCAAATTTATTTTTTACAGGGTTTATCTAATTAGAAATAAAAGGAGAAAAATAAATATGGATAATACAATTAACAACATATCATTTAGAGCAAATGTAAAAAGCATTTCCAAAATCAAAAATAAAGAAGCATTTGTAGAAGTAAAAAAATTATTTGAAAACAGCACTAAAAATGACATAAAAGACACCATGTACATTACTGACGGTATTATGGGATACAACAGAATAGTAATAGGTGACTCTTATAAATCTTTATTTACCCGTGGAATTAATGAACAGCTTAAAACTATGGGAACAGAAGATTTTGCAAAAAAACTTGTAAAAATTTATGAATCATTAAAATCACACGAAAAAGCAATAGAAAAAAATAATGAATTAAATTCTGAGTTAAACAGAGCAAAAGCACTTCTGAAGATTAACAGAAGTATTTCAAGTGCATGTGCAACAGAAGGTAAGACAGGGATTGCAAGAAGGTTCAGCGTTCTTGCACAAAGAAATGAACAAAAAATTGACGCTCTGACCAAAGAAATTAATAATAGATTAAACACATTTAATAAAAAGATAGACGAATTAAGTGAACAGTATGAAGAACTTAGCGATTTAAAAATCAATCTATAATATTGTAAACTTTCTTAAAATAGGGTTTAATTTTATATAATATTGATATATAATATTAATATATGTATATCGTCAAGAATTTAAAGGATTATCAATTATCCCACAAACAAAGGATTTTCGCGGGATACTTGAAGGACAACATTGATTCGTTTGTTTGTTATGAAAAAATAACAAACCGTGCTGCTATGCGTAAATATTTTGCCCCGGATAATGACTTTGTAGAGTACAGTACTGCAATAGGCGAACCTGCAGAACTTTTGGCAAGGGCATACGCATAATTAAGTTTTAATTGTACAAAACTCTTTGTATATGCTATTCTCATAGTTAGGGAGAATAACAATGAAAAAGATTTTTGTTTTAATAATATTTTTTGCAGTAAGCATAAATACAGTTTTTGCTGAAAAGAATTACAGTGTTAATTTTAACAGAACCAAATTTAATTTATTATACAGTATAAAAAACAAGGACTTTGGCGGATATTTAAACGAATATTACAAAAAGGGAGAAACATACAATATATGGACAGAAATGGTTGCCGTTCACCATTTCCCTAATGCATATTCACCAATTGACAGAATCAAAGATTTTAAAGACTATCTCGGCAGCATGCAGGTTCCGAGTTCTCTGACATTTGATGACAAAAAAAATACGGCAATGATAGATTTTATTATGATATCAGAACGTAATATGCCTGTCATAATGGAATTTAATATATTTAAGTATGAAAAATCAAAAAAATGCGGTTCAATAGCAATTCAATACGCAAAAAGATACACAGCAACCACCACTATGCAAATTGAGTGGATAAAAAAAGATGTTGAAAAGAACAGAAAAAAACTTATCAATAAGGTTAAAAAATTTGAAATTCCTGAAATTGTAACAAAAGACGTTGATAAATGCATCAGTGCGGCAAATATAAGGACAGAAGATGTTCAAAAAGAAACACAAACCGCCGAGGTATCAGCTATTAATGAAAGTGAGGAAGCTGCAGAAAAAGAAGAATTAACAGCCGAAAATACGAAAGAAAACAAGACAGAAGAAATCAGCAAAGAAGATAACACCAGCGAAAATATAAATGAAAATGAAACAGAACCAATACAGGAAGAAACCTATGCTGATAATAAACCAGCAAAAGAAAATATAACAGAAGAAGATAAAAAAGATGATATAAAAGATAATGTAATAGCCAAGAATAATGAACAACAGAATATTGAAACAGCACATTCTCTTGTTAGTGAGAAGCCTGTTTCCGCTAAAAATTCAAAGCAAAAAAATATAAAGGAAGTCAGTTACAAAGTTGAGAATAATAAAAACGAATTCTATGCAGTACCCAGAACAAAAAAAGAACTGAAAGCTGATGTAAAACGCAACAGAGAAATCCAAAAGATGACAAAGAAGCAAGCTAAAGAAAAAGCAAAAGCTGATGCTATAGCAGCAAAAAAGGCTGAAAAACAGAATATAAAAGATGCAAAAATTAAAGCTAAACAAGACAAAGCCACTGAAAAAATTAATGCAAAAAATGCTAAAAAACTTGAAAAACAAAAAGCAAAAGATAACAAGATTAATACAAAAAAAGAGAAAAATGAAATAAAAAAACTTCCAAAAGAAGAACGTATTCAGGCAAAAACAGATTTAAAAGAAAAAATAAAAGAAGAAAAAATGCTTGCAAGAGGTGAGAGAATTCAGGCAAAAATAGATAAAAAACAATACAAACAACAGGTTAAAGCTGATAAAATTCAGACAAAATATGAACAAAAAGAACAAAAACAAATTTTAAAAGAAGATAAAAAAATATCAAAGAAAAAAGAAAAAATAAAAAAAACAGAAGCAAAAAAAGCAAAATTACAAGCAAAATTAGATAAAAAAGAGCTTAAAAAAGAAGAAAAAGAAAAAATCAAGCAGGAAAAATTCAATAAAAAATCCGCTAAAAAAGCTGACATGAAATCTAAAAAAGCTTCCAAAAAGCAGAAATAATTACAAAAATACCTTATAAAAACTTAACAATACTAACAAATTTGCCATGCTAAGGATAAATTTGTTAGTATATTTTTGGGAGAGAGTGTAAATACATTCAAAGGGATAAAGAAATGAACAAAATAAAATTATCTGTAATCGGGATAATAACAGGCTTATTGTTTTGTCTGCTGCCTGCAGATGCTGCAATGACGTTTCCAAATATAAACATAGGTATGCAGACCGCAAATACTCCTCAAGATTTTTCTAACGGTCTGCAAATACTGATTTGGTTAACAATACTTACATTGGCACCAAGCATATTTATAATGGCAACAAGTTTTATACGTCTGGTAGTAGTACTATCCCTGACAAGACAAGCAATCGGTGCAGGCAACCTGCCGCCAAACCAGGTAATCACAAGTTTAGCTTTGATTTTAACGTTTTTTATCATGGCACCTGTATTTAATGAAATTAATGATACAGCGCTGCAGCCATACATGAAAAACCAAATTACACAGCAGGCAGCTCTTGACAGAGGCATTATTCCGATAAGGAAGTTTATGTTTAAACAGACCCACGAAAAAGAGCTTGCATTGTTTGTCAGGATGGCTAAAATTGAAAAGCCGAAAACAAAAGACGATATACCAATGTATATTTTGCTCCCATCTTTTATACTTAGTGAGTTAAAGACAGCATTTACAATTGGTTTTGTTGTATACTTACCGTTTTTGGTTATAGACATAGTTGTTTCTTCGGTACTTGTATCAATGGGTATGATGTTTCTGCCCCCTACAATGATTGCGCTTCCGTTTAAGCTGATTATGTTCGTAATGGTAGACGGCTGGTATCTTGTAGTTAAATCACTCGTTGAAAGTTTCGTAACCTAACAGCGCAGGTATCAGGATAACTATGTAGTTTGGAGAATAATTATAAATGAATCAGGATATTATAATCACACTTTTACAAAAAATGTTTATATTGACTCTGGAAATATCCGTACCGATACTTTTGGTTGGTGTAGTACTGGGTCTTATGGTCAGTATATTTCAGACTGTTACACAAATACAGGAATCAACATTAACATTTGTACCAAAAATCGTTGGCTGCGTAATTTTGTTAATATTTATTCTGCCGTGGATATTCGGTATCGTAACCACAACAACAAACGAATTTTTTGATATGATTCCACAGTTAATCGGCGGTGCATAATGTTTAATTTAGATGTTTTATTTTCCGTAAATAACATAATTTTATTTATGGCAATAATAACCAGAATCAGCGGTTTGTTTTCATCAGCACCGTTATTTTCAACATTCCCTATACCAATGCAGGGAAAGATTTGGCTTGCGGCATTAATAGCCTTTATATTGTTCCCGATAATCCAATATAATACAGCATTTGCAGCACCAACAAACGTACCGATGCTTACGATTATTTTATTCAAAGAATACTTAATAGGTTTTACAATAGGGTTTTGTGCAAACATTTTATTTGTAGGAATAGAGCTTGGTGTAAACATGTTCGCCATTCAGATGGGTTTATCAGCATCTCAGGCATTAAACCCTGTATCAGGGGGGACATCACCTGTAATTACAAGAGCTTTCACATACCTCGCAAGTATGATTTTTATAATACTGGGCGCTCATCAATGGTTATTTGCAGCACTATATAACAGTTTCAAGGCAATGCCGATAGGATATGCATTTACATTTTCACCTGCAATTGTTGAATATATAATAAAATTATCAGGACAAATGTTTGATATAAGTCTGAGTATAGCGCTTCCGATTTTTGGAGTATTATTCATCACAGATGTTCTGCTTGGATTTACGTCAAAAATGATGCCGCAAATGAATATTTTTATGGTATCCATGCCGTTAAAAATCTATCTTGGACTTTTACTATCACTCATATTTATGCGCCCGATGGCAGAATACATCGGTGTATTAATAGAAAGAGTACTGACACAAATCGCTCAGGTATTTTGATATATAATATAATTAATCACAAATCATAAAGGAAAACACAGTACAAAATGGGGAATGAAGCTGCAGAAAGAACAGAAGAAGCCACCCCCCGCCGAAGGCAAAAAGAACGGGAGAAAGGCAACGTATCCAAAAGCAGAGATATGGATGCGGCACTTGTTATGGTTGCCGGAATAGCACTTCTGGCTGTATTTACAAAATACATGGGCGAAACCATTCTAAACATGATGAGAGAAAATTTCTCAACATTACATGCATTTACAAATATTGACCCGTCTAATGTGCTGGGACTTTTAATGCCATATTTCAGAATACTCGGAATAATATTGCTGCCGTTCTTTGTACTTCTTGTAATTGCGTCAATAATTATTATAAGAATGGATGTCGGCCCGGTTTTCTCGTTACAAAAGATTAAGATTGACCCTGCAAATTTATCACCAAGAAGAATGATACAAAACGCAAAAAGACTTCTCAACCCGTTTGCGCCAAGATCACTTGTAGAACTTGCAAAATCAATTTTGAAAATAGTAGTTGTAGCAGCCTGCGGTTATTCGGCTATTAATGCAAGAAAAAATGACTTACTGGGTTTGGTCGGAATCGATCCTACCACTGCACTGCAAATAATTGTATCTATCCTGATAAACATGATTATAAACATGTGCCTAGCAATGCTTATACTCGGCTTTATAGATAAAAAATACCAGCAATATGAATATGAAAAATCCATTAAAATGACAAAGCAGGAAGTCAAAGACGAGCAAAAGGATATTGAAGGGGACCCGAAAATTAAAGCAAAAATTAAATCAATACAGATGCAAATGGCTCGTCAAAGAATGATGTCATCAGTTCCGCAATCTGATGTTGTAGTAACAAACCCTACACACTATGCCGTTGCAATTAAATACGATAAGACACAGGCGCCCGCACCTATAGTAACAGCAAAAGGAGTTGACTATCTTGCTTTTCAAATCCGTGAGATAGCAAAAGAACATAACGTTCCAATAGTGGAAAACAGACCTGTTGCAAGAGCATTATATAACAATGTACCGCTAGACGGGATGATACCGAGTGATTTATACGTTGCCGTATCCGAAATCCTTGCATACGTATACAGGCTGAGGAACGGGAACAACTAAAACTCCGTCAATTATATGAAAATATCGTTACAAATTGTCTTTTTAAGTGTAATAATGGTATTATATAATTGGTGGAGAGATGGAATTAGGTAAGTTATCCAAAATATTAAAGAACAATGATATTGTCCTTGCTATAGGCTTGGTCATTATCGTTGTCATGATGGTTATTCCAATCCCTGCACCTTTTTTGGATTTACTGCTTACGATAAATATTTCACTGGCAGTTGTAATTTTATTAGTTTGTTTATATACACAGGAACCTCTTGATTACTCGTCATTTCCGACAGTACTGTTAATCGCAACTCTGTTCCGTCTGGGATTAAACGTCAGCTCCACCAGACTTATTCTTCTGAACGGACAGGCAGGAAACGTTATCAGTGCATTCGGGCAATTCGTAGTCGGAGGTAACTACGTTGTCGGTGCGGTAATATTCTGTATACTTGTTTTAATCAACTTTATGGTTATCACAGGTGGTGCAACCCGTGTCGCTGAAGTATCTGCTCGTTTCACATTGGATAAAATGCCGGGTAAACAATTAAGTATTGACGCCGATTTAAACTCGGGATTAATCAATGAGGACCAGGCAAAAGAAAGAAGAAGAAAGCTTGAGAGAGAAACGGACTTCTACGGTACCATGGATGGTGCCTCCAAGTTTGTTAAAGGTGATGCGACAGCTGGTATCGTAATCACTCTAATTAACATTGTCGGCGGCTTGATTATCGGCGTAATTCAGCTTCATATGGACATTACACAGGCACTGGGAACATACACCATATTAACGGTAGGTGATGGTCTTGTATCACAAATTCCTGCACTATTGATATCAACAGCAACAGGCTTGATTGTATCCCGTGCGTCCGGAAAAGAGGAATCACTTTCTGTTGATATCAAAAACGAAATGTTCAGCGACCCCAGAGTTCTTGGAGTTGTAGCAGGTCTTTTGGGTGTAATGGGTATTGTTCCGGGTATGCCTACAATCCCATTTCTGACAATTGCGACAGTTGCAGGTTTTATGGCATTTAAGAAAAGTCAGGAAAAAGCCGAAGAAGTTCAGACACAGGAAGCAGAAGCTCAGGAACAAGCTCATCAGGAAAAAGTCGGAAAGAAAGAAAAACGTGCAAAAGCTACCAGAGAAAGTGTTATGGAGCTTCTTAACGTTGATACTATTGAAATTGAAGTAGGATATAGGCTTGTACAACTTTTAAATGTTGAAATGGGCGGCGATTTACTGGAACGTATTGCTCAAATACGAAGACAAACAGCACTTGATTTAGGTATAATTTTACCCTCAATAAGAGTAAGAGATAACTTACAGCTTTCACCAAACTCGTACCAAATCAAGCTAAAAGGTGTTCCGTTGGAAACAGGTGAAGTTTACCCTGAAAGATTTCTGGCAATGACAGCAGGTGATCCTGTAGGTAATCTTTCTATTAACGGTATTCACGCAATAGAACCTGCATTCGGACTTCCGGCTTTATGGATTGAAGCAAAAGATAAAGATTTGGCAGAAATGTCCGGGTATACGGTTGTTTCTGCTTCTGCCGTTATTTCAACCCACATCACGGAAGTTATTAAGAAATGCGCTTCTGAAATTCTTTCAAGATTTGATGTACAACAACTTATTGATAACCTTAAGAAGGAAGTTTCAGAAGAATACGTTGATGACATTATGAAAGACGTATCAATAGGTGATGTACAGGTAGTAATGCAAAATCTGCTTAAAGAAGGCGTTGCGGTACGTGACCTTAAAACAATACTTGAAACAATAAGTTTGCAGGCTAAAGTCAGCAAGCAGCCAACGTTCCTGACCGAACATGTTCGTGTTGCATTATCAAGAAACATTTGCAAACAAAACCTTTCAGACACGGGAGAACTCTTTGCTATTACACTTTCACCTGACATAGAACAGATGATAGCAAAAGGAGCAAGTCCTGACGGACAAAGTGTTTCTGTTGATCCGACGCTTACCAAAAAGATGCTTGAGCAGCTTAATATTGAACTTGAAAAAGCGATTACAGCAACCGGCAATCAGCCTGTAATTTTGTGTCAAACTCCTATAAGATACTTGTTTAGAAGGCTTATTGAACGTGCATTTCCGCAAATTGCGGTCATGTCTTATGCCGAACTTAATCCGAGTGTAAAAGTCAGACCGCTGGGTATGGTAAAATTACAATAAAATAACAAAAAGAAAGGATATATATGAGAGAGTTGGTTAAAAATGAACAATTAGTTACTGTTGTTCCTCAGGATTTCAAAAAAACAAACAGAGGCACCGTTATTGATGTTTCGATGGAAGGCTTCAAAATGAAATTACAGTATAAACCGGAAGGTCTGCTGGTAAACCATATCTGTGATTTTTATTCTCTGACTGACAACGGATATCTGTACTTTGAATCATATATACAAGCACTCGATAATAATGTCTTAACAATTGCAAATCCTGTAAAACACAGATTTTTACAGAGAAGAAAATTCACACGTATTAAATTTACTGAAGATTTAATTTTATCGTGCGACAATATTACACACAACGCCAGAACTCTTGATATATCAGCCGGCGGTATGAAAATTACGACTACGGAAAATATTGATATTGAAAAAGAATACAAAGTTGCACTAAAACTAAGTGATGAACAGGAAATTTCCTGCAGATATCAGCTGATAAGAGTTGAAAAGAACGATACAGGAAGATACACAATATCAGGAAGATTTACACATCTGAACAACATAGACAAAATGACTCTTGTTCAATTCTGTATGAAAAAAGATATGGAAACTATTAGCAAAAAATAAAGGATAAAGTACAAATGATTTATTCCGAAGTAATAAAAAAACTTTATATATCGGCAACGATATTAGTGCTTGGTTCTATTTGCCTTATAAGAATAGGAACAATAGACATGCATTCCATGCTGGCAACGGCATCGATCCTGATACCTGCAATAATAGTAATGGGGTATCTGGGGCACAGAATCGGTGAAATTGTTGATTTTCCGAAAAATAAAGCAGATGCGGATTATAAGATAGCGGTATTAAATGCCTTAAAGAAAATGGATAAATCAATTACCCTTCAGGAACTTAATGAAAAACTTACCAAACAAGTTGCAGAACCTGACTTACCTGATAAGAAGGATGACGTTGACGAGTAATACAAATTTATATTTATGATAATATTAATTTAGATAGATATTAGGGTATACCTCGAGAGGAGAATCAATGAAAGAGGCTTATTTTCCACAGGAAATAGAAAAAAGATGGCAAAAAATATGGGAAGATAATAACACCTTCCATACGCCGGATAACAGCGATAAACCAAAATATTACGCATTATCAATGTTTCCGTATCCTTCAGGAAAACTTCACATGGGACACGTAAGAAACTACACGATTACAGACGTAATAGCAAGATTTAAAAAGATGCAGGGATTTAATGTCCTGCACCCGATAGGCTGGGACAGTTTTGGTTTGCCTGCCGAAAACGCAGCAATGCAGCACGGCGCAGACCCTGCAAAATGGACAGACGAAAATATTGCATATATGACAAAGCAGCTTAAAATGCTTGGTCTGTCTTATGACTGGCAGAGAGAAGTTACAACATGCAAGCCTGAGTATTACAAATGGACACAGTGGTTATTCCTTCAATTATACAAAAAAGGATTAGCATATAAAAAAGAAGCAGCCGTAAACTGGTGTGACAAGTGCGGAACAGTTTTGGCAAACGAACAGGTTATTGACGGAAAATGCTGGAGATGCGATTCTGTTGTCGAAAAGAAATTCCTTTCTCAATGGTTCTTTAAAATTACAGAGTATGCAGATCAGCTTCTTGAAGATTTAAACAAGCTTCCGGGCTGGGGAGATAATGTTAAAACAATGCAGGCAAACTGGATTGGTAAATCTCACGGCGCAATCTTCAGATTTAAGGTAAAAGAAATTGAAGGTCTGGAAGTACCTGTATACACAACAAGACCTGATACAGTTCACGGAATTACATACCTTGTCGTTGCTCCTGAATATAAGGATATAGAAAAATTAACGACCCCAGAATACAAGCAAGCGGTTGAAGAATACAGAGCAAATGCCCGTAAAATGACTGAAATCGAAAGACTTTCAACCGAAAGAGTTAAGACAGGCGTACCGTTAGGAACACACTGTATCAATCCGTTTACGGGAGAAGAATTCCCGCTCTGGACAGCTGATTACGCTCTTGTAGAATACGGAACAGGTGCTGTTATGGCTGTTCCGACGCATGATACAAGAGATTTTGATTTTGCAAAAAAATACAATTTACCAATGAAGGTTGTTATTCAGGATCCGCAAAATCCTTCAGACTGCAAAGACGGCGCTTATACGGAAGAAGGCGTTCTTGTTAACTCAAATGAATTCAACGGTATGAAAAATACCGAAGCAAAAAAAGCTATAACTCAAAAGGCTGTAGATGAAGGCTTTGGAGAATTCAAAACACAATACAGGCTTCGTGACTGGTTAATTTCACGTCAGAGATACTGGGGTGCTCCGATACCTGTTGTTTATTGCGACAAATGCGGCATCGTTCCGGAAAAAGAAGAAAATCTGCCTGTTATGCTTCCGACAGACGTAGACTTTTCGGTAGTAGGAAAATCACCTATAACAACTTCAAAAACATTTAAAGATACAACCTGCCCGATATGCGGAGGTCACGCAACCAGAGAAATGGATACAATGGATACATTCGTATGCTCAAGCTGGTATTATTTAAGGTACTCTGATGCAAGAAACAACGAAAAATGTTTTGACAAAAACCTTGTAAACAAATGGCTTCCGGTTGACCAATATGTAGGCGGCATTGAACACGCAATATTGCACCTTTTATATTCAAGATTCTTCACTAAAGCGTTAAGAGATTGCGGACTTCTTGATTTTGATGAACCGTTTAAGAATCTGTTAACACAAGGTATGGTGCTTAAAGACGGTTCAAAAATGTCAAAATCCAAAGGTAACACCGTTGACCCTGACGAGATATTTGAAAACTACGGAGCAGATACAGCAAGGTTATTTATCCTTTCTGATTCGCCACCGGCCCGAGATTTCGACTGGTCAGATGCCGGAGTGGAAGGATGCTACAAATTCCTTAACCGAGTATGGCGTTTGGTAAGCGACGGTGTAAACAACGGAGATATCTTAAAAGATTATAAAATCATTTTACCGTTATCAAAGGAAAATGACGACTTACTGAGAAATGTTCATATTGCAATAAAAGGGATTACTAATGACATTTCAAACGACTTCCAGTTTAACACAGTAATATCAAAATACAGAGAACTTACCAACACAATATATGACTGGAGAAACAAAAAGACACAGTTAAACGGTGAGGACAAAAACATCTTCTCTTATGCAGTAGAGTCGCTGATAAAACTGATGTCACCGGTAACTGTTCACATGTCTGAAGAACTTTGGCACGAACTCGGACATACAAACTCTATCCACGATGAAAAGTGGTGTGAATGGGATGAAAACCTTGCAAAAGCAAGCAAGATTACTCTGGTTGTTCAAGTTAACGGCAAAGTTAAAGACAAGGTCGAAGTCGACGAAAGCGCTGATAATGAAGAACTCAAACAAATAGCTCTTTATACCGATAAGATAAAGGAACTGACGCAGGGAAAAGAAATTATTAAAACAATAGTTGTTCCAAAAAAATTGGTAAATATCGTTATCAAATAAAAAAAATCCCTCTCTTATAGAGAGGGATTTTTTTATATTTATGATCTGCTCATTT
Source organism: uncultured bacterium (assembly GCA_902763805.1). Lineage (GTDB taxonomy): Bacteria > Cyanobacteriota > Vampirovibrionia > Gastranaerophilales > Gastranaerophilaceae > CAG-196. Next base: position 93,468 of record CACWTN010000006.1, read on the forward strand.
GCCAGAAAATATCGCCGATACCTAATGTTAATGCACCTGCCCAAGCCCATTTACCTAAGCCGCCTAAGTGTTTGCCGATAAATGGCAGCGTTTTACCAATTCCCAGAGCCGCTGCACCTGCGACTGCACCTGCTCCGGCTGCGGCACCGAATTCTGTAATTCTGCCTGCACCGCGACCAAGTTTTTCTGCGTGAGCCTTGCTGCCGGTATCATTAATCGGTGTTCCGTAAATACGGTTTAAACATTCTTCTGCTGTTAACTGGTTATGACCGCTGTTACCCATAAATGTTGTATTTAAACCGTGTTCAAACGGATTTTCACCGTATGTTTTAATATCAAGTCTCAGGTCTGGTTTTACTCCATTAGGATTATATCCGCCGCAGATTTCTGAATACATTGTTGATATATAGTGATCAAGATTTTCTTTATCATTTTGTCCGCCAGCTGAGTTTATAAAATGATCACTGTATTTATTCAAAATCATTTGTTTTAACTCAAAATATTTCGAAGCAACGGCATCCATATTGGAAGTATGTATTGCATCATAAATTTCACGAATAGCATTTTTGATAAAACCGTCATCCATCATTGTTTCAAAGAATGACTGATTATGAGATGCAAGGTTTCTGACCTGAGCCTGCTCTTTTGCTTCATGCATATCAACCTGATTTTGCAGCTGCAGTTTTTGTATTTCATTCTGAGCGCTGTACATTTGTTTCATCATCTCTGTATAATTTCCCATAAAGGATGGATTATACATAGCGCCGGTCATACCCAAACCGCCCATCATCATCGGATTCATCATTCCGTAATTTCCGTAGCCTGTCATCATCGACATCATTGGGTTGTAATAAGAACCGTATAGCCCGGCCGAGCCTAAGCCTCCGTATATTCCTAAAGCTGATAATCCTTCAGTCATAATGACCTCCTACTGTACGTTTAAAATTAACCTAATTTAACCTTACATATATATAAAGATTTTCCCTTGCTGAAAATTGACTTTTTGAAGTAATGTTTGTTACAAAACTTAACAATTTATTATCAAACTCTTTTGTAGTATTATTTATAATAATGATAAATGGGGACTTATAATGAGAATAGAGGCTGAAAATTTAGTTAAAATATATGGCGACAGAAGCGTAGTAAATGATGTATCCTTTTACATGGATAAAGGAGAGGTTGTTTGTTTGCTGGGTCCTAACGGAGCGGGAAAAACAACAACTTTTTACATGATAGTCGGACTTGTAAAACCAAATCGCGGAAATGTTACTATAGACGGACAAAATATTACGGAATGGCCAATGAATATGCGTGCGAAAGCAGGTATAGGGTATTTACCGCAGGAAAATTCAATTTTCAGAAAACTTACTGTAGAAGAAAATTTACAACTTGTACTTGAAATGAACGACAAGCTTACTGTTAATGAAAAGAAAGCTAAAATGGAAGAATTACTCAATGAGTTTGGCGTTGAAAAATTAAGAAAATATCCTGCAGTTGCGCTTTCAGGCGGTGAAAGAAGACGTGTAGAAATAGCACGTGCACTGGCAGCAAGTCCTGATTTTATGCTGTTAGATGAACCTTTTGCCGGAATTGACCCAATAGCAATTGGAGATATTAAAGACAATATAAGAAAAATCTCTGAAGAAAAAGGTTTGGGCGTATTGATAACAGACCACAATCCGAAAGCTACATTATCTATCACGGACAGAGCATACGTAATTTTTGACGGTAAAATTAAAATACAGGGTAAAAGTACAGACGTTGCAAATGACCCGGTTGCGAAAGAATTCTACTTAGGAAAGGATTTCCAGCTGTAAATGAAAAAATTTTTTACCGTATATGACAGATATATATTTAAGCAGGTACTTACAACTACTATAGTTGCCATACTTTTGTTTACAATTGTATGGATTGCGCCTGAAATGCTGCTGAATACAATAGAAAAAATTCTGGAAGGAGTTTACACAGTAAAAACGGGAGTTCTGGTTCTTATATATGAACTCCCTAAGATTCTTGGAAAAGCATTCCCTGTCGGATTACTTCTGGGGTCTTTATTTACTTTTGACAAACTCAGCAAAGATTCGGAACTTACGATTTTCAGAGCAGTCGGAATGTCATTTTTCAGGATTTTAAGACCTTTATTGGTTTTAAGTTTTATGGTAACTTACTTATGTTTTATTACATACGATAAATGGATTCCATACTCTTGCCAAAAATTAAATGAAATTAAGGGCGGACGACCTATTACTCAGTATATTTATACGCAAAAAGATGCAAACAATCATCCCGACAAAGCTGTTATTGTTTCTTTATTTAATCAAAATACAATGTCTGATGTTATAGTTATGAATTTTTCAAAAGAGGTATTTTCAGACCTTCACGCCATATCAAATATTATGATTGGCAAGACCGGGAAATACGTATTGGACAAAGACGGTATTCCTCACTGGGTGTTAAATGACATAATATCCTACAACATAGATAAAAACGGTATTTTCCACGAAATAAAAAAATTTAATGAAATAAATATTTTAAACGGACACGAAGCAGAAGATGCCTATACAATTATGGTAAATTCTACAAAACGTGACAGGGATATTAATAATGCGGATTTACACCATTATATATCTCTTTTAAAACGTGAAAACTTAGACGAAGAATACCGCCTGATGTTAAACAAATATTACCAGAGGTTTTTACATCCGTTTGTTTGTGTATTACTGGCAATCCTTGGCTGTTTATTAGGATTTAGCAAACCGCGTGAACAAAGATTGATTGGGTTTACAATAGCAATCGGCTGTATATTTCTGTACTACATAACCTTACCGTTTTTCGATTTACTTGCGGAAAAGGGAGTGCTTTACCCGTTTGTTACGGCTTCGTTCCCGCCGTTTGCATTTTTATGCGCAATTATAATGTTTTACAAATCAAAGGATTTATAGAATGAAAAAATTATTTATCGGATTAACATCATTATTATTGATAATATTTGCAGCAGGTTTTGTTAAAGCATCTCCTATAGAGATGGAATACAATGACGGAATATATCATTTTGTTTTAACAGGCGAAAAAATAAAAAAACAGATTCAGTTTGTGTCTTCTTCAAATCTGATAACAAACAAAGAAGCTCATACAAACTCAGGCTCACAGCTGACAATCAATACAGGATTTTTTGACCCCAAAAATCAAAAAACAATATCATATATTGTAAACGGTTCGCAAACTGTTGAAGATCCGATTTTCAATGAAAATCTGATGTCAAACCCCGTTTTAAGACAAAATTTACAAAAGATTTTAAACAGAACTGAATTCAGAATACTTGACTGCGACAGTAAATTAAAATATGAGATTGCACCTCACAACTCAAATATTGATTTTATGTGTTCAATTGTTACGTCAGCACAGGGCGGTCCGCTTTTGGTGCCTGAGCTGAGAATGGAAGAAGAATTTTTTATAGTAAAAGATGAAAACGGAAATGTTATAAGAGAATCCGCTTCTGTTTTACATAAAACAGCAAGAACATTAATCGGAATAAAAAACCTTACACAGGATAAACAGGACGTTCACATTTTTATAGTAACAAACGAACATCCGATGAACCTTTACGAAGCGAAAGAACTGTGTGAACAATACGGACTTGACCGTGCAATGGCTTTTGACGGCGGAAGTTCAACGTCAATGAATTACAAAAATATAAGCGTAACTTCTACACAAGCTTCAGGCGATACAGGCAGAGCATTAAAATCATTCATGATTATAAAATCGAAAAAATAAAATATTTATTTTAAATATTCGTCAATCCAGGAGCAAATAATTTTACTCAAAAACTGGTCATGTTTAAGCATAATCATACCTGTAGCAGGCGAAGCTGATAAATATTCTGCAAAAGTGGACTGTGCAAATTTTTTGAGATAAGCTGAAGCTTTTATACTTTGCGGATCTTTTTCACCTACAACAGATAAAATATCAATATTATTAAGCTCTGCAAGTTTAACAGGAATAAAAAGTCCTTTTGTATTTACAATAGGCGATAAGATAACAATAGTTTTCGGCTTATACGCAATTTTATTTGCAACAATTATACCTGTGCTTGCACCAATATCAGAACCGACAATTGCCCATTCATTAAAAAATGTGCGTTTATTTTCATTTTTAACATAATTAATAACGGAAATTACATCATCAGGATACTTTGCAAAAGCGGAGTTCGTCATTTTTGTCCAGGACACTCTTGTAAGCTTTGCGTTATACACACTTTTACCGTGTCCTCTTAAATCGATAGTCAGTACCGCATAGCCTTTATTTAGCAAATCTTCGGGCAGCGTACCCCACCATTCTGAGCTGTATCCCAGTGAATGTAAAAGTACAACCGTATGAAAATCTTTCTTTTCTTTAATTTTAGGGTATTTTAAAGTGGCTGTAATTGTAAATTTATCTTTCGATAAAATTTTGTAATCTTTTGTAACAAAATTAGCACTGTAAGCACAGCCGCAGTTTAAAATAAACAGAAATAATGTTAATATTAAAATTAGTTTTTTCATACTAATATTATATCATATAAAATTAATCTTTACAAATCTTAATATAAAAAGCAATTATTTAACAAATATATACTTAATATATATAAGAGAGAACCCCTAAGGAGAAATATGGCAATAGTTATAGACGCAAATATGACTTTATTCGCAGAGAGGCTTCACATCCCGGCAACCAGAATGGTAGAGGATTACGGCCTTAAAACTATTGACGAGATTATCGAAGCAGAGGCAGCGCAGGGTAATACTCAGGCTGTTCAGTATGCACAAGAAATGTTTAGTTCTCCTGAAAAATTAGTTAATATATTCAAACTGACTAATATTGAAAATAAATTTACACTACTGCAAAGTATGGACGATGAAACAAGGGTTGAAGTTCTTCCGCTGCTGGAAAAAGATGATTTGGTAATGGGTTTGTACTTTTTTAACAAAGAAAAACTATTGGAGATGCTTGCACATGTTGACCAGGAAGAACTGATAAATGTCGTACTTGACGCATTTCCGCCGGATCAGGTAGTAATGATGATACCTGAAGAAGATTTAGCAAAATTCTTTCAGTCAAAAGATTTGGATAAATACATTGTTGTAAACGCATTGAAAGATTTGCCGCAAGAAGTTATGATGAGTTTTCTGGAAGGCATAACAGGTCAGCCTTATGATAAGATACAGGATCCGCAGGGAGTTATAAATAATATAACAGAATTGCCGGAAGATAAATTCAGAGATTTTATGTCACAAATTGATCCTGACGTTCAAAGACAGCTTGTATATCAGATTACAAAAAAAGACCAAAAATACTTCCAGCTGTTTGATAACTATATGTACATAGATATGTTAAATACATTAATGAAAAATGATATGGTTCCTTCAATGATAGCGCTTGAAAAAGAAACTCTTGTAAATATGATATCAGTCTTACCTGACGATTTAATGTCGATTGTTGCAGCACAGGTTGATACAAAAGAATTTGCTAAATTCCTAATTGAAGGGCATTTGGAATTTTTAGAGAAAGCGTGGATGATGTAACATTTGACGGACATAATAATTCTCATCGTTTTTGAGAACATCTTTTATGTCGTTAAATTTGCCTGATTTTATTAATATTTGTGCAGTTTTTTCTCTAATTGTATATTCGTTCTGATAAGCACATTTTTTTACAATTGTGTATAAAATATCTTCCTGCACATAAGGATAAAAATCTGCCAAAGCTTCAAGACACCAGTACAATTTAAACAACTGCTTATTTATAACATATTTTTTATCTCTGAAAATAAATTTATCAAGTTCTGATAAGGCATCATTAATTTGATTAATGATTTTTTCAGAATACGAATTTGCAAAAGAGGTATAGTTTTTGAGAAGAACGGCGCTGTCGACAACAAGTCTGCAGATATTGGCATTTATATCGACAGTTGCTTTTGCAAAAATATCAGATGAAAAATCAGCAAAAATCTTTCTTACTTTTTCATCTGCAGAAATAAGAGTATTAATTTTTAAAGCAACAGCTTCTCTTATTTTCCCGTCACAGCCAACAAGATTATTTAACAAAACTTCAGCATCATTTCTGTCAGAAACATAATCAAAGTTCAGTGCGGCAATTTGTTTTTGAGGGATATTACCGGTTTTAAGCATATTTAAAAGTTTATCATGTGTATAACTTTGTTCGCTTAGTTCGCATGCTAGTTTAAAATTGCTGTCCAAATCTTTATAAAAACCGTTGTTATTGTTTATATCGTCTTTCATATCAACCTCAATTCTAACATAACGATTAATGAAATTCTAATAAAAAATAGTTTTAATGAATGATAAATAAAATAAAAAAATATATACAATAATAAATGGAGATACTATGAGCATAATTAACAACATAATGAAAAAAATACTGATATTTGAGAAGGAACCGCAAAGAATTGGTTTATCTCAGTTTAAGCCCGAAGCAAAAACGGACATACCCGAAGGTCCTTCGATAAGAAGAAAAGATGTCAAGCTATCTGATTTAATGCGCAGAGCCGGATAAATATTTTTATAAGACAGTCCTATTTATATACTGAGATTATTGCAAAAGTGGGATTTATATTTTATAATGCAGGTATCACGAATCGTTAAATAAGAAGGAGCCCTGTATGAAGATATTATTTGCCGCAGGTGAAGTTGCACCGTTTTCAAAAGCCGGCGGATTATCCGATGTAGTCGGAAGTTTGCCAAAAGCGTTGGAAAAAGATGCAGAAATTGCAATTTTTACCCCTCTGCACGGTTGTATAGATTACAACAAATGGGGGCTGAAAGAACTTGAGAATTCTGAAAAATGGATAACTTTTGGCGGATACTCACCGCAAAAATTTAAACTCCACATGGCAAAGCTTCCGGGGACAAATATTAATGTATTTTTCGTACAAAACGATTGGTATTTTTCATGTTTTAAAGAAGTGTACCCAAGATGGCTCGACCCGAGATATGAACATGAAAGATATATTGCATTTTCGCTTGCGACCTTAGAATATGCAAAAGATTTAAACTTCAGAGCTGATATTATACATTCAAATGATTGGCATACAGCGATGATACCCTTGTATATTAAAGCAAATTACAAGTTTGACGAGTTCTGGTCAAAAACTAAAAATGTATTTGAAATACACAATTTAGCATATCAGGGCGTTTGGTTTGAAGATATCTTAGATTTTGCAAATATGAGAAAAGATATTGTTTATAACGAGTGGGGATGCGAACACTACGGCAGAGTTAACTGGATGAAGGGTGCTATCAACTATTCAGATAAAGTCGTTGCCGTATCACCTACTTATGCAAAAGAAATCTTAACAGGTGAATATGGTGAAGGAATGGACTATACGTTAAGAGGACACACAAATAAGCTTGTCGGTATCGTTAACGGAATTGACTACACTGTATTTAACCCAAAAACGGATAAATCAATTATAAAAAACTATGATGTTGATACGCTGCAATACAAAGCAAACAACAAAAAGAAAATAGTCGAAGAATTCGGTTTAAAATACAATCCTGACAGACCGCTTATCGCACTTATATCACGCCTTGTTGACCAAAAAGGTTTGGATTTGATAAGACAGGTTGAAAACGATTTAAGGAATATGGAAGCAGACTTTATTTTCCTGGGCACAGGGGATAAATCATACGAAAATCTATTTATATGGCTGTCAAATAATACTCCGAATATAAGAGCTTATGTCGGATACAGAGGAGATTTGGCTAATCAGATTTATGCAGGTTCCGATTTCTTCTTAATGCCTTCTAAGTTTGAGCCTTGCGGACTGTCTCAATTAATTGCAATGAGATACGGTTCATTACCAATAGTAAGGGCTACAGGCGGACTTGAAGATACTGTAACAGGCTACCCGCTCGATAATTCAACAGGATTCAAATTCTGGGGTTATGACGGCTGGGCAATGAAGGACGCAATAAACTGCGCATTACATGTTTATAAAGATAAATACACATTTAATGCAATGCGCCGTTCAGCAATGAATGCAGATTTCAGCTGGAAAGAAAGTGCTAAAAAGTATCTGGATTTATACAAAAGCCTGGTAAACTAATTATTAGTTTTACATGCTTACCAAATACCAGGTAACAAGCGTTAAATAAACTGCCAGACCAATTACGTCAATTGTGGTTGCGATTACCGGCCCTGATGCAACAGCAGGATCAACTCCCAATTTCTTCAAGATTAAAGGAGTACATGTACCAATCATTGTAGCTATTGTCATATTTAATGACATTGCAATACCGACAACCAAACCTAATTGGACATGTCCCTGCCAGCCCCATGTTACAAGCATTACAAGCAAGCCGAAAAATGCACCGATACTCAAACCTGTAACTGTTTCTCTCCAGATATAATGCCAGCCGGAACTAAGCGTAATCTGACCTGTCGACATACCACGAACCATAAGAGTTATTGATTGCGTACCGATATTTCCGCCAAGACCTGCAAGCAGCGGCATAAACGCAGCTACTATCGGTAACGCATTAAAAGTTTTATCGTATCTGCTTGTTATTGATACAGCAAGAAATTCACCGACAAGCGTAATTAAAAGCCAAGGAATACGTGCTTTTATTGCATGACGAATGCTGCCAGTTAAGATATCGTCGTCATCTTCGCCGAGGTCTGTTACGATACCTGAAGACTGGAGGATTTCATCTGTTGTTTCTTCTTCAACAATGTCCTGAGCATCATCCCAAGTTACTATACCTTTTAAGTGGTTGTACAAGTCAACAACAGGCAAAGCATTGAACTGATACTTCATAAATACGTCAGCAATATAATCCTGATAATCATCAACATGGATTTTTACTAAATCCTTAATCATAATATCAGATACATTTATAGTGACAGGAGCAGTCATTAATGTTCTAAGTGACAAAACACCGACAAGATGTGAATTTTTGTCAACAACATAGGCATAATACAGCTCCATATTTTCTTTTTCGGCTTTAATACGAATGGTATCAAGAGCTTCCTGAACTGTCATATTATCATAAACGGTAAGAACAAGGGGGTTCATGATACCACCTGCGGTATCCTCGTTATATGTTAACAGTTCTCTGACATCAGATGAAAACTTTTGAGGCAGATTTTCAAGGAATGCCTCTGTTTCATCTTCTTCCATGTTACCAAGTACATCGGCAGCATCATCGTGAGGAAGCTTTGAGACTAATCTTGATGCCAGATTTTCATCAATATCACCCAGGATTTCAACCTGAAGCTGCGGAGTTAAATACTCAATTACGTCAGAAGCAAGTTCTTCATTAATATTTGTAATACAAGTAAGACGCTCCTCAGGTTTAAGCTCCTGAAAGATATCTGCAAGATCGGCTGAGTGATAAGTTTCAAGTTCTTCTCTTAACTGAATATTATCACCATTTTCAATTAATTCTCTTATTCTGTCTATTGTATTTTCAATATTAAGCATTTTTATTCTCCGCCCTCACTCAGCGAGAAAGGGTACGTGTCCTGTGGCAATACCCACTGACCTTTATCTGTAATTTGTAAACTGAAGCGGTATATCGTATTTATCTTCGTTCTTTCTCAAAAGTCCTATAACTTCCTGTAAATCATCTTTGCTTTTTCCGCTCACACGAACTTGTTCGCCCTGAATTGATGCCTGTACTTTTAATTTACTGTCCTTAATATCAGCAACAATTTTTTTAGCCAGTTCCTGTGTTAAACCTTTTTTTAGATTAAAAATTTGTCTTACATTGCCGCCAAGGGCATTTTCCATAGGTTGTGCATCCAAAATTTTAATACTTAATCCTCGTTTTACAAGCTTTGTCTGCAAAATATCAAAAATATTTCTCAGCTTCATTTCATCATTAGTAGTAATTGTAATTGATTTATCACCTTCCAAATCAATTGATGAATTTGAATTTTTCAAATCAAATCTCGAAGTCAAATCTCTCTTAACCTGATCAACTGCATTGACTAATTCCTGTTTGTCAAATTCAGATACAATATCAAAACTGCAATCTTTTGCCATAATGCACTCCTATATTAATTCCACGTCTACAATTCTATCATGAAATTAATAAATACAGTTATACATTATAAAAAATACTCTAACCTCCGACAATTCGTCTGACAAGTTTTGACAGCCAGGACTGTGAATACGAATATTGAGGAATCGGATTAACATTACTTTTATAATTATAAGGAACAGGACCATACTGATAACAAGCAGGACAGCTATACTGTTCAGCTATACTTTGGTAAACACCTCCGCCCTGAATATTCATAGAATTCATTCCCATTCCGTTCATCATGCCATATCCGCCATATCCGAAATTAACGCTCATATCTTCACCTTTAAATATTACTACACACATATATAAAGTATTTTCTTTTAGAAAAATTGCTTTAATGTAACGATTTGTAACAATTTTCAAAAAAAGCCTAAAGTTTTTGAAATAAATGCCGATAACTACAATGTAAAGAAAAGAAAATATTAAGGAGTAGAAAAATGGCAGACGGAATTCACGGAATAGGATACGGCAACACTTCCGGTATAGGCGGCGGATATGTTCGTCATAACAGAGAAGATGTTGATACAAAAAGTGAACAACAAGCACAAGTTCAGGTAAATCATGAAGAAACACAGATAGATCCTAATAAGGTAATGGATTTTCTGGCAAAAAATAATTATTTCATAAGCGGAGCTCCGGAAGTTGGCAACACTGCAGAAGTCGGTGATGTTGATGCTGAAACAGAAGAAAGAATTGCCGGCTATATGGAACGCTTTGAAGAAATTTATTCATTAATTGAAGAAGAATTCGGAGCAGAATTAGCACCTGCAATAATGGATTTAGTAATGGATAAATTAATGGGCATGGCTTAATTATAAAAAAGAATCATTAAAAATCTCGTACACACATATTTTTCTACACTTAAATTTTACAAAGGCTGATGGTTATCAGCCTTTTATTTTAGGTATTGCAGGTAAAACAACATAATAAATTTATTTATATCTTTAAGATTTGTAACGTTTAAAAAAAAGTAGTGTTGACTTTAAATATTGAAGGAATATGATAGAGAATGTCGGTGAGGAAACCGCCGGTGCAGACAAAGTGCCTAAGGGTGCAGAAGGATTCCTGAGAAGGAAAACCGAGGTCCCCGATTTTAGAGACACATCTTGAGGAAGTATGAAGTATTCAAGAGTCAGCACAAATTAAAACCCGAAATTTTAAAACTTTTAAATAGCAAAATTAAAGTTGAGAAATTAAAAATGCGACGCAAGTCGCTTTTAATCGAACCTTGATAAAAGAATAGTGAAACGTTTGATATAATCAAACAAAAGAAAGACAAAAGCAAAAACTTGTTAATTCTAACAAAGAATGAACGGACAACACAACGTAGTTTGAGCTAGTCGTAGCGATACGATTA
>CACWTN010000007.1:0-8086 GCA_902763805.1 uncultured bacterium
ACCTTTTGCTGCTCGCAAACGGAGTCCTTCCCCAAGCGAATAACTTTCGTTGTGTTTCTACATATACAAAAAAAAGAGAACCCTAAAGGTTCTCTTTTTTTTGTATATGGTACCCCCAAGCGAATTCGAATCGCTGTCTACACCGTGAAAGGGTGTTGTCCTAGGCCTCTAGACGATGGGGGCTCAACCGACAATATCTATACTACCAAATCAATATCTAATGTCAAGGCATTTTTTTACTTTTATTTTTCATGCTACAATTTGGGTAAGAAAGAAGGCTTATTATGATTAACAGAAAATCTCGTGAAGAAATTAAAAGAATGCGGCACGCCGGACACATCGTTGCCCTCGTTCATAAAAAAATGAGAGAAGTCGTTGAGCCAGGGATATCAACTCTTGAACTTGATAATATCGCAATGCACGTTATTAAAGAAAATAAAGCTATTCCGACGTTCCTCGGATATAACGGGTTCCCTGCTTCAATTTGCACATCGATAAACGAAAAAGTCGTTCACGGGATTCCGAACAAAAACGAAATCCTTAAAGAAGGCGACATCATAGCAATTGACGTAGGTGCTACCTACGGCGGTATGGTTGGCGACAGTGCCTGGTCTTACGCAGTAGGGAAAATCTCGGAAGAAAAACAAAAGCTTATGAAAGCAACCGAAGAAGCTCTTTATGCCGGTATCGCTAAAATGCGCCCCGGGAACGTTCTTGATGATATCTCAGGCGCAGTAGAAGACGTTGCAAAATCTTACGGTATGGGCATCGTTCGTAACTACGGCGGTCACGGCGTCGGACATCAGATGCACGAAGACCCGTTCCTGTTTAACTACAGAGTCGGTGACAGAACTCCCATAAAACAGGGTTACGTAATCGCAATCGAACCAATGTTAAACCTTGGCTGCGACGATGTATTCACAGAAGACGACAACTGGGGCGTTGTTACAAAAGACAGAATGCCTTCCGCTCACTTCGAACATACAGTTCTCGCAACTGACGATGAACCGATTATGATGACAACCTTAATGGAATAAAAAAAATTCATATAATAAACAAAGAGGGTGCGTTAATACGCACCCTCTTTGTTTGTATTCTGTTTAATTATTCGTTTAACCAAACACTAATTGTACTAGTTTTGCCGGATTCATTGGATTTGTACTGTGATGTGAAAACTCCGTTTTCAACATTATTATGACCTGCCACTACCTTTCCGCCTGAACCGGTTTGACTTCTGAGCGCTACATCAATAGTATTTGTACCATTTGTTGTACTTTGCTGATATGCTTCTGCATACTGAACATCACATGATGAGAATGTATTATCCTGTACAGATTCACCCATTGCAGACATTGCAAAGAATTGTTCTGCCATATATCCTTTCATTTTCAATTCTTTCATCGGCTGACCTGCTGTATTATATACTCTGCCATTTTTTGTATAATATTCCTGATTGTTTATTTTAAAACCAAAGTTTCCTTTAAAACTCATTTTTCTGCCGTTAACTAAAACTGATGACATATCATTACCCATAATTGTTTCTCCTATAATATAATATCCTCTATGTATATACAAAGTATTTCAAAGAGAAATAATTGCCTTTTTTAAAGGCAATTGTAAAGTTTTGTTAACACAACTTTTGCTAATCAACTAAAATTACAGTCCGAGCGATGGTGCGATACTGATAAATGTTCTTACCAAATCTGCATCCCACTGAGAACCTGCACCTTCTTCCAATATAGATACAGCTTTTTCTATACTCATACCTTTTCTGTACGGACGGTCACTTGTAAGTGCGTGATAGGTATCTGCAATAGCAACGATTTTTGCCGCAAGCGGAATATCACCGTTTGACAGTCCTTCAGGATAACCTTTTCCGTCAATTCTTTCATGGTGATATTTAACAATAGGTATCAAATCCCTTAATGATGTATTAGGCATCAGCACTTTCTCAGCACCAATTGTCGGGTGCTGTTTCATAATTACCCATTCTTCATCAGAAAGAGGTCCTTCTTTTTGAAGTACACGTTCAGGAATACCGATTTTTCCTACATCGTGAAGCAGAGCACCCAATCTTATGCGGTCAATTTCTTCCTCAGGAAGATTAATTGCTCTCGCTAACGCTGCAGAGTATTTTGCAACGCAAGTTGAATGGTCTTTAGTATACGGGTCCTTGGCATCAATTGCACCTGCAAGTGATGTTGCAATCTCAAATATTCTGTTTCTCGGTACTTCTGCATGGTCAGCGTTAAATTTGGCAAGCAGTTCATCTTCGAAGTTTACGCCCAGCTGTGCATGGCGTTTGCCTAAAACTTCAGCGTACGATTTAAGTGCAACATCATCCCAGAAGTTAAAGTCTGCAGAACTTATGATTGCAGACATGCCGTCTCTGTAACCTTTTGCTTTCGAAATATACATTGCCTGTTCTGCAAGGATAAGCAGTTTTTCTTTATCATTTGCACACTCAGGATAAGAAGAAATACCTACCGAAACCTTAACTGGTCCGACGTCATCAATATAGAAACATGACAGAGCATAGGTTAAATATTCTGCAACGTACTTAGCCTGTTCTACTGTCGTATTCGGAAGGATTATTGCCAGCTCATCTCCGCCGTAACGTGCGGCAATATCACCTTCTCTTACATTTTTCCTGATATTTTCGGCAACAAGTTTAATAACTTCATCACCTTTTGCGTGTCCTAAATCTTTATTAATCTTAGTAATATTACAAATATCAAGCATTATTACCGACAGATTTTGTTTAGAAGTTTCAGCCCTTGAAATTTCATCAGACAAAAGCTCCTGGAAGCATCTGTGGTTATACAAAAGCGTCAGAGTATCGGTATTTACATATTTATCGCTTGTTTCAAGCAGTTCCATATTGTGAGATACCAATGCCACGCAATTTGCAAGCATTGTATAAAGTCCGACATTCTGTCTTGCATAATTATCGGCAAAAATCATTACACCGATACATTTATTTACTGACAACAACGGTAAAATTACTATCGGAGTGTTTCTGAAATAAGCAAGTTTTAAGAATGATACATCCTCTGCAAACATAGGCTGCTGCATTGTAAACACCTGAACGATAGGATTATCGGTATCTTTCAGAAATACTTTTGTTGAATAAAAATTACCCAGTTTATCCTGAAGTCTTAAATTAATACAGTTTGATTTTTCTTTATATAAACCAACCGCACAAAAACCTGAATCGATGTTTTGAAGGATTATACCGTAAACTTTTGAATAAAACTCATACAAATTATGAACAGGATAGAGTCTGTTCAAATCATCAAGAACCTGTTTATAATCCAAAGTTTTGCCTTTTTCTGTCGCAAAAGATTTAGTCTGAGGATTTGTAAGCGGATTCAGCCTGTTTCCGTGAGTTAACGAGTTCACTTTCGAAACAAGTTTACTTGCCGAAATCGGTGATGTCACATTGCTATTGATGTTTGTTGAATTTTTATCTGATATTAATTGTTCTTCGTTCACAAAATCTACCTTCACACCATCATATAAAAATATAAAAACCTGTTAATATTCAAATTTGACATTTTGTTACAAAAATTTTACAAATTTCTTTTTCCTGAACACCCCTATTAATTTCATGCTAACATTTTTTAATCTTTTTACCACCCCAAACACCTTGATTCGTTACAAATGTTTATACTTTGTGTAATATATACACCAATTCTTACAACGATAACAGAATGTCGAAAATTCCCTCCGCATAAGTAGGATGGGCAAAACAGAGCTTTTTGAGTTCGTTTATGCTTATGTGGTTTTGAACTGCTACCAATAAAATGTGTATTAAGCTTGATGCTTCTTTTGAAACAATATGTGCACCGTATATTTGCCCTTGTTTTGTAATAATTTTGATAAATCCATCCGTGCAATCATCGCACCAAGCCTTGCCCAGAGCGGTAATAGGAAGTATGTTCTTTCTGTATGTTTCATCCGTATCCTGTTCCCTCAGCCCAACCCATGCCAGCTCAGGTTCACCGTATATAACAGACGGTACAAGGTTTTTATCAAAAGGAATACCAAGCGCTTCCGCTTTTGCCTGGTGTATTGCATAATGTGCAAGCTGTATTTCTCCGCATGCATCACCTAAAACAACCTTACTTTCGCATTCAGGACAAACCGGAGTTCTGCCGACCGCCACCAGAATTTTTTCCGGGGTTAATACTTTTCCGCTTGCAAGCGTTACTGTTCTGTTTTCGATTTTCTCAACACTATCTTTCAGGAAAAATTGTATTTTTTTCTGTTTGAATATTCTTTCCACACGCTTTGAAACTTCAGTATCAGCAGCAGGAACAAGATGTTCCGCCATCTCAACAACAGTAACTTCTGTCCCGAAATCAGACAAAATCCTTGCCCATTCGGTTCCTATAGCGCCGGAACCAATTATAAGAACGGTTTTTGGAAGCTCTGTAAGATTTAAGATATCATCAGAACTTAAAATAAAATCGCCGTCGAATTCAAGACCCTTAACTTCACGTGGTTTAGAACCCGTTGCAAGAATAATATTCCCGACTTTATATTCCGCTCCGTCTGCAATTATTGTATTTTTATCCTTTACGCATGCTTCCGAATAAACCGTTTTTACTCCGCTGTTTTTAACCGCGAGTTCCAGGGATTTTCTTATTCTTTCAACTGTCTGGTTTTTCTTTTCAACCGTTTTTGCAAAATCAAGGGTAAGATTATCGGCAATAATCCCCAGTTTAGAGGCTTCTTTCATCTGCGCATAAACGCCTGATATATGCAGAAAAGACTTTGTCGGAATGCAGCCTTTGTTTAAACATGTACCGCCCAGCTTATCTTTTTCAAACAAAATAACTGTTTTTCCCTGCCCTGCAAGCATCATTCCTGCAGTATATCCCGCCGGACCTCCGCCGATTATCCCGTAATCAAAATCTTCCATATACTCCTCCTGACAATAAAATTATAGCATATGTAGCGGAAGAAAATAAAATATATTTACCCCTATTTCCCAAACATAACCATAAGTACGGAAATATCTGCCGGTTTAACACCGCCTATACGGGAAGCTTGTGCAAGATTTGTCGGTCTGATTTTTTCAAGTTTTTCTCTTGTTTCGGTTGATATGTGTTTAATCTGTGAATAATCTATATTTGCAGGGATTCTGTATTTTTCAAGTTTTTCGCTTGTTTCAACCTGTTGTTCCTGACGCTTAATATATCCGTCATATTTAACAAGCACTTCAACTTCGTCTGTTATATCCTGTGAAAGATTCAAACTGTGTGTTTCCTCATCAACTTCTCTGAACACATTATAAGTGATATTAGGACGTTTGAGAATTTCTGAAAGACGGATACCCCTGTCTATATGCTCTCCATACTTAGCAAGGATATTGTTTACTTCCTCAGTTGCAGAGAGTTTTGTTTCCTGAAGTCTTAAAATTTCTTTCTGAATATTTTCCTGCTTATCAAGAAATCTCTGATACTGTGCATCATCAATTAATCCGATTTTATGCCCGATTTCAGTCAATCTTTCATCTGCGTTATCCTGTCTCAGAAGAAGTCTGTATTCAGAGCGAGATGTCAGCATTCTGTACGGTTCCTGGATATCTTTTGTTACTAAATCGTCTATAAGTGTTCCCGTATACGAAGATGCTCTTGAAAGTTCAAGAGGCTCTGAGCCGTTAATGTAATTTACAGAGTTAATACCTGCAACAAGTCCCTGCGCAGCCGCTTCTTCATATCCGCTTGTACCGTTAATCTGTCCTGCAAAGAATAAACCTTTTATATCCTTTGACATTAATGAATGCAGCGTCTGAACGGCAGGAACATAGTCATATTCAACCGCATAAGCAGGTTTAATAATATGAGCTTTTTCTAATCCCGGAAGCGAACGAAGCATTTCCACCTGAACACATGCCGGAAGACTTGTTGAAAATCCCTGTATATAAACTTCATAAGTATTTAACCCTTCCGGTTCTATAAATATATGATGGGAAGGATTAGAAGCAAACCTTACGATTTTATCCTCAATAGACGGACAATATCTCGGACCTACTCCGTGAATTAAACCCTGATACATAGGTGACTTATCAAGATTTGCCCTGATTATTGCGTGAGTTTCCTCATTTGTTCTTGTTAAAAAACACGGGTACTGCTGTCTTACGGGACGGTTTGGCTTAAACGAATAAAAGCTGAGTTTATCGTCACCCGGCTGAACCGTCATTTTTGAGTAATCTATAGTTCTTTTATCAACTCTTGCAGGAGTTCCTGTTTTAAGTTTTTTGGTAACAATCCCGTGGTCACGCAAAGACTGGGATAAACCAATTGCAGCACGTTCTCCAAGTCTTCCGCCCGAATAAGCCTGAAGCCCGACATACATTTTACCTTCAAGAGATGTTCCTGTTGTTAAAATAATTGCACGACAGGTGAACTCTATTCCATACTCATCGACAGCACCGACTATTTCACCGTCTTTAACCTTAATATCGGTTATACAGGTTTGTTTAACCCAGATATTATCGGTACTTTCGATAATATTTCGCATATATCTTGTGTATTCTTTTTTATCTGACTGAGCTCTCAAAGCTCTGACAGCAGGTCCTTTTGAGGAGTTAAGAGTTTTCATCTGAAGATACGTTGCATCCGCAACTTCTCCCATAACCCCACCCAGCGCATCAATTTCTCTTACAAGAGTTGATTTCGCAGGACCTCCGATAGCAGGATTACATGGCTGAAGCGCAATATTGTCAACATTTAAGGTGCATAATAAAACATTGCATCCCAAACGTGCGGCAGAAATAGCTGCCTCGCATCCGGCATGCCCTGCACCGACAACAATCACGTCAAATTTGTTATTCATATAATCCAGACTAGTCATAAAAACATTATACAACGGACATGATTTTATTATTCATCGCTGTCATCTTTTTCCATTGCACGGCGGAGAATGTTGTCATCAAGTTTCTTTTTGGAATACTTCTTCTTTGACGCTTCCATAAGCTTTTCACTCGGACGCTTTTTAGACTTTGATTTCTTTTTTGTTTTTGGCAGTTCCTGTGCCGGAATCCCCTGATTAAGCTCCTTATACCACATTGACCACAAAATCGAACGCAATGGTAACGTATATTGGATTAAAATTTGGGCAATTATAACCTGTATTGTAAATAATGCTATATCCGCATGGGTTATTGAACCAAGTCCGTACATTGATAAATCAAACTCCGGGAACAGGTTTACAAACGGCATTATTGCATGTGAAAACGCCGTATTAATACCAACTGCATCAAATCCCTTAACTACAATCTGCGGAACTGCAACGTAAGTGAGCGCTCCTGCAAGCGCAAACAGCAAAAATGTATCTCTGAAATGCCCCTTCACAAGCATTAAACTTTTTTTAACACACCCAATCGGCGAAAGCTCAGGTTCAAACGTAAATACCTGAAATACAAGGACAAAATATATCACAAATACCGCACAAATTATCCACATCAGAGGACATACTGCGACAACAGAAAATATACCAAACAAAAACCACAAACCAATAAACGAAAAAGCACGTCTTTTTATAAGCTCTGTATGCGCTTCAAAATCATAAACTTTTCCTGAACGAAGCATATTTTCAAGCATTGAGTTAACGGCACCGTAAGCTACAAGGTATTCCCAGAAAGCTTTACAGAATATTGCAAGCCCCGGAAGCGATATTACAACCGATATTATAACAAGAGTGCCTAAATCACCCATATCATGATACTTATCAATAAGCTTCGGCATGTTTATCGTATAAAAATACGTCGTGAAAAATAAAAGTATAAGCCCTGCTATCTGCCCCAATACAGGGAATGTCATATACTTTAAAAACTTATCAAAATTAGAAAAATAAAGTCCTGTTGATTCCGCAAAAATACCTAGCGGAGTTTGTTGTTTCTTTGCCATAAATTTAATTCCTTTTTAATTAATTTTACCATATAAATTGCATCTTGCTCCGCTCACATTGAACGTGACTGCGGCTCTTTCCTTTTTGCCTCGCCTGCACGAGCCAAACGGAATCGCCTCCGCACTCCGCTCGCTTGCGCTCTCTTGCTGCGCTCGCGGTGAACGTG
>CACWTN010000007.1:8123-125407 GCA_902763805.1 uncultured bacterium
CTCTTGCTGCGCTCGCGGTGAACGTGTCTGCGGCTCTTTCCTTTTTGCCTCGCCTGCACGAGCCAAACGGAATCGCCTCCGCACTCCGCTCGCTTGCGCAATAAAAAGCCTGATTTTTTGAATCAGGCGCAAATTAGATAAGTAAGTTTGGGGGAATTAAATTAGTTAAGTAAGATTAAGATTGGTATTAATGAAAACTTATTTTTTGACTCGGGAGATAAATGTTACTCTCGATTTCATATCAACTGCAAACAAACGCATCTCGTCAACAAGAATATGCGATTGATCACCGTTGTCACCATCTATATAAAACTCTTTTGAAATTTGTGTTGCCATTGCATTAATGTTGTACGTGTTTAATACTGCCATTTTGACACCTCTCTCAGGCTGTTGATTTCTCAACAGTCTTTTCTTACTTTTAATTTTTTTTGAGCATATCAAGCTAAGACGCCTGAATACACCCTGACTCATCCGAGTCGTTTTTACTCTTTTTTGTCTTTTACTCTCTTATAAAGTATTTTGTTTTGACTTACATATATATAAAGTGTATATAATTTTCCAAATTTCAGCACTCGCTGTTTTTGTTACAAAACTTAACAATACCCTTTTGCGCAGAATAAAAATCAAACCAGTAAAACTCAATAAATACGGGGTTATTACGTATTATTGTAAACATTTGTAAACATTTTTCAAAAAATCCTAAAGTTTTCTGATTTTATGCCGATATATATTATATATATAATCGAGGTGTGTTTATGTCAAATTTCACTGTTAACGGAGTTTATTCTTACACAAGTGCAAATATATATTCATATCTGGGCAGAGTTCCTACTAGTAATGCTGCGCTTAAAGAAGCATTCAGAGAATTCGGCATAACACCTACCGGAAATGATTATGACCTTAAAAGGCTCAAAAATGCTATGTACGAAGAATATTCGGCACAGGTTAAAGAGCAAATAGATAATCAGAATTCCGAAAATAATAATGTTCCGTGGGCAGGACTCCTGACTCAAATCGGAATTCAGCCGACTGGCGATTATGAAACAGACTACTCCGCTTTCAATAATGCAATACAATTATTAAGCCAGAGTGCAATTGACGGACAGGCTATGGCATATTTTGCCGGTTTGAGAAGCGAAGCTCAAAGAGTTTTTGCTCAGGCTAATCCGAATAGTCAGCAACAGCCGATGTCCTTCTATGATTTTGAAACACAGCACCTTTCATAAAATAATATGAAATGCTGAAAACAAATTGGGTGCCGCTATAGAGGTTATAGCGGCATCACTGCGTTTATATTAAACAATTATTTTAAAGCATGCACTGCAGTTACAACAATTTCTGCGGCATCTTCAGGTGTAATATTGGAAAGTTCTTCTCTTGCTCTTTCTTTAAATTCAACCAGTCCGTTTTCAATACCTTTACCTACGGTTATTCTGAACGGGAACCCGATTAAATCGGCATCTTTAAATTTAACACCTGCACGTTCGTCACGATCATCAAGAACCGCCTCAACACCATGTTTATTAAGGGTTTTATAAATATCCTCAGCCACTCTCATCTGTTTTTCATCTTTAATGTTTACAGGTATTACAACTGCATGATAAGGTGCTATTGAAAGCGGCCAGATAATTCCGTGGTCATCATGGTGTGCTTCAATTGCAGCTGCCGCAGTTCTTGTAACACCGATACCGTAACATCCCATTACATACGGCTGTGTTTTACCGTTCTTATCCAAAAATACCGCATTCATCGGTTTGGAATACTTTGTACCAAGCTGGAAAATATTACCGACTTCAATACCTCTTGTAACTTTTAACGGTTTACCGCAAACAGGGCAGATATCGCCTGCTTCAACAAGACGGATATCGGTAACTGTTTCGGGAAGCTCAACATCAACGCCCCAATTAGCACCTACAAGGTGAACATCCTTCTTATTAGCGCCGATAACAAAGTTTTTCATATCTTTAACCGTTTCATCTGCTATAACTTTGATTTTATATCCGTTGTATTCCTTTAACCCTTTAGGACCAATAAAGCCTTTTTCACTGTCAAAACCGTTTACTGCCATCATCTCTTCGATTTCG
The DNA here is from genome assembly GCA_902763805.1 of uncultured bacterium. GTDB lineage: Bacteria > Cyanobacteriota > Vampirovibrionia > Gastranaerophilales > Gastranaerophilaceae > CAG-196. Next base: position 10,208 of record CACWTN010000007.1, read on the forward strand.
CCTGCTGTTGCAATTCTGATTTCAGTTCCGCCAACTGCATTCAAAAGTTTTGTTTCTTCAACAGCTCTGTCAGCTCTGATTAAAGCCAAAACAGGAGCTTTATCAATTATATAAACAAGTGTTTTTACAATAACAGTTGCAGGAATTTTCAGGAATTCAGTCAGTTCTTCTATTGAGTGAGTATTCGGTGTATCAACGATTTTTGCTTCTGTCCAATCTCCTGTAATCTTTGCTTCAGGAAGTTTTGATACTGCGTGGTTTGAGTTTGCAGCATAATCGCATTCACAATAGAATACATCGTTTTCACCCGAATCCTGATCAGTAATTACCATAAATTCATGGCTTACATTTCCGCCGATAGCACCTGAATCAGACTGAACCGCCTTTGTTTCAAGTCCGCATCTTTTGAATATTCTTGTATAAGCATCCCACATATTTTTGTATTCTTTTTCAAGACCTTCCTGGTCAACATCAAAAGAGTAAGCATCCTTCATGATGAACTCTCTGCCTCTTAAAAGTCCGAAACGGGGACGTCTTTCATCACGGAATTTAGACTGTATCTGATAAAGATTTACAGGTAATTGTTTGTATGATTTAAGTCCGTCACGTGCAATTGCGGTAATAATCTCCTCGTGAGTCGGTCCAAGACACATTTCTCGTCCGTGTCTGTCCTTTAATCTCATAAGTTCACCGCCGTATGCACCCCATCTGCCTGATTCTTCCCAAAGTTCTTTTGGCTGAACAAATGGCATCAAAAGTTCCTGAGCGCCTGCTCTGTCCATTTCTTCACGAATAATATTTTCAACTTTTTTAATTACTCTCCACATAAGCGGTAAATAGTTATATACGCCCATCGCAAGTTTTCTTATATAACCGGCTCTTACAAGTAATTTATGAGAAATAACTTCAGCATCGGAAGGATACTCTCTCAAAGTCTGTACAAACAATTTTGACATTTTCATAATATATATTCCCTCTAAATTTCCGTTTTATGATAGTACAAAACTATTCTAGCACAAAGGAGAAAAGAAATTTGTTTTTGGTTTATATTCACTCTAAAATATTTATATGAAAACACTGCAGGATTGCAAAAGCGAAATACATTCATGCTCAAAATGCGGACTTTGCCAGTCGGTCTGCCCGATTTATAAAATCACGGGAAACGACTGCACCGTTTCTCGCGGGCATTTTATTATGCTTAAAGGTCTGATAAAAGGCGAGCTTAAAATGTCTAAAACAATTAACAAATATCTGGACCTCTGCCTCAAATGCGGTGCCTGTTCAAAGTTCTGTCCGAGCGGAATAGATGTTGTGGATATTGTTGCTCTCGCAAAAGCCGAATATTTTAAGCTTCACAAAACTGAAAAACTAAAATCGGCTATACTTAATTTTATTCTCGGCTTCGTCAAAAAAATCAATTTATTAAAAAACACAAAACAAAAAAAGTTTGAAAAAAAAGTCATATATTTTGCCGGCTGCGGAGGAGCAAATAAAAGTGTTATAAAAATTCTGAACTCCATGAATATCGAAGTAATTACTCCAAACTTCGGCTGCTGCGGTTTTCCGCTTTTTGTCAGAGGAGATATGGAAAGCTTCCAAAAATACATGGACAGCTTTTACAAAATTATCGGACAGTACGAAGATTACGATATCGTTGTAAACTGTGCAACCTGTGAAAAAACGCTTAAATCATACTCAAAATGGGGCGGAAAAGAAATAAAAATAAAAAACGTTTTTGAATACATAAAAGAAAATAATCTTTCCCTTGAACTCAAAAAATATCAAAAAGTAACCTTCCACAAACCCTGTAATTTAGATAACTTTGAAGATATAAAACAAGTGTTAGAAAATACAAAAAATCTTGAATACGTTGAGATGAAAGACTTTGACATCTGCTGCGGACTTGAAGGTCTTACAAACCTGAAGGAACGAAAAATTATGTCGGAGCTCTTTAAGAGCAAGCATAAAAACATTGTTGAAAGCGGAGCAAAAACGGTTCTGACTTCCTGTCTTGCGTGCAAAATAACACTCGCTCTGTTCTCTTTGGGCAAATACAAAGTTCAGGATTTTATAGAATTTTTAGCAAAAAACGTTAAATAAACTTTTTCCCCTGCCAGCTATCTCTGCGCAGAAATTCTCTGTCAATTCTGTTCAGAGTATCGAGTTTTCTTCCTATCCACCTCGGTGCGACAAGCTCTGTCCTCAGCCCATTCCCTGCAAGGCGGTGAATAGTTGTCTTAGGAGGCAAGTATTCAAGAAAATCACATACAGTTGAAACATACTCATCTTCTGTCATAAAATCAATTTCACCGTTTCTGTACATATCAGCTAGCCTTGTTCCTTCAAGAGCGCACAACATGTGAATTTTTACTCCGTCAGGTTCCAGTTTTGATATGGTTTTAGCGGTTTCCATCATCTCATCATAGGTTTCAAACAGGTTCAAAATAACGTGCAGACAAACATTAATACCTTTTTCCTTAGTCTTGTTGTACGCCTCCAAAAAGCATTTATAATCGTGTCCGCGGTTAATTTTTTGGAGTGTCTTATCGTGAACGGACTGCAAACCGTACTCGACCCACGTATAATAATCGGGAGTAAACGAAGATATCAAATCAAGTTTTTCTTCATCAATACAGTCAGGTCTTGTTCCTATTGATAAACCGACAATATCATCTCTGCATAATGATGCCGTATATATTTTTTCAAGCTCATCTACAGGTTTATAAGTGTTTGAAAAAGCCTGAAAATATGACATAAATTTTTGAGCTTTAAATCTTGTTTTCAGAGTTTCTGCGCCCGTATTAACCTGTTCTTCAATGCTCAGACAATTTGAATGAGCCTGAGAAAAGCTTCCTCCGTCATCACAAAAAATACAACCCTCTCTTGATATTGTTCCGTCACGGTTCGGACACGAAAACCCCGCATCAAGCGTAATCTTATAAACTTTTGCAGAAAATTTGTTTTTAAGATGCTCGCTGAATTGGTTATATCGTTTATCCGTTCCGTTAAATTCCATTTACGCTATTTGCCTAATTGTTTTTTAACCCAGCCTTCAATTACTCTGAGCGGAGCTCTTGTAATCGCAAGCGCCCATGCCGGTAAGTCTTTTGTAATTACACTCAACGCCCCGACGTTTGCACCTTCTTCAATTTTTACGGGTGCAACAAGAACTGAGTTAGAGCCGATTTTAACATTATCGCCGACTATTGTTTTACTCTTTTCTTTTGTGAGCGGGTTGTAGTTAGCTGTTATTGTTCCAGCGCCTACGTTTACGTTCGCGCCTATCTCTGCATCACCGATATAAGTCAGGTGGCAGGCGTTTGTATGTGATTTAATATGAGCTTTTTTAACCTCGACAAAGTTACCTATTTTAACCTCATCATCCAGTATAACTCCGCCTCTTAGGTGAGCAAACGGACCTATTTTACAGTTTTTACCGATTTTATTCTCCCCTTCAATATAGGTAGAAGGGTAAATAATTGTATCAGCTTCGATTTCCGTTTCGGGGCTAATCCAGGTTGTATCCGGGTCAATAATTGTAACTCCGTTTGTGAGGTGTTTATTTATTACCCTTTTGTTCAAAAACTTAGCCGCTTCCGCAAGGTTAGCTTTTGAGTTAATGCCATATATTTCTTCATTGTTTTTAAGAGTATATGCATTAACTGATAAACCGTTTTCATTTCCCCATTTAATAATATCCGTAAGATAATATTCGCCCTGAGCATTGTTTGTTTTAAGCTCGGAAAAAGCGGGTTTTACTTTTTTCCAGTCCAGACAATAAATACCGGCATTAATTTCTTTTACCGCTTTTTGTTCGGGAGTTGCATCTTTTTCTTCAACGATACCTTCAACATGTCCGTTTCCGTTACGGATTATTCTTCCGTAATTTGTCGGATTATCGAAAATTGCGCTCATTACCGTTAAATCGGATTTATTATTTTTGTGGTATTCAACAAATTCTTTCAGTGTTTCAGCAGTTATAAGAGGAGTGTCCCCGCAAAGAATAACAACTTCACCGTCAAAATCCTGAAGATAAGGAAGAACCATGCTGACCGCATGTCCCGTTCCTAATTGTGGTGACTGAAGCACTGTTCTTGCATTTGAATAATTGTTTTTAATATATTCTTCAACTCTTTCAGCCTGATGACCGACGATAACAAAGTTTTCGTCAGCCAGACCCGTTCCGTTAACGGCTTCTATAACATATCCGACAAGAGTTTTTTCAAAAATCGTATGCAGAACTTTCGGGGTTTCCGATTTCATTCTTGTGCCTTTTCCTGCCGCCAAAATAACTGATTTTAACATATCAAATACCTCTCTTTATAAACAAATTATACCACACACCAAAATGTACGAAGAACCTCTAATCTTTTTTATATCTTCCTAAAAACATACAATTTGTTGTATAATCGTTATCGGAGGGAGCAAAATGTATAAACTCGGAATAATCGGATATCCTTTGGGACACTCAATATCTGCGGTAATACAAAAAGCAGGTCTGGAAAGCATCGGAGAAGAAGTTCAGTACGATGTCATGGAAACTCCTGCAGAAAATCTCGTTGACAGAATAAAATACATTAAAACAAACGGATATCAGGGGTTTAATGTTACTATTCCACTAAAAGTTCCGATGTCATTGTTTCTCACAGATATTGATGATTATGCGAATATTGCAGGCTGTGTTAATACGGTTAAAGTAAGCGAAAACAAAGAACTTTTCGGATACAACACAGATATTTACGGGTTCAAAAAAGCCATCCCTGCCGATGTTGACCTGAAAGGTAAAACCGCAGGTATCTTAGGTACAGGCGGTGCAGCACGTGCAGCAGTCGTAGGACTTGCTGAAAAAGGAGTTAAAAATATTGATTTCTACACAAGAAATATAATTAACTCACACCAAACCGTTAATTACGTGCGTGCAAAATTTCCCGATGTAACCTTCAATGTTTATCAAATCCAAAACATGAGAAGTCTTGCAGATACCGACATTTTGGTTAACGCAACACCCATCGGAATGAAGGGTTATATAGCCGACCAGATGGCACTTGAACCAAAAGACTTTGACACGCTTAAACCGTCTGCACCGGTGTATGACATAGTTTATAACCCGACAAAAACAGTACTTCTTAAAGAAGCTGAAAAAAGAGGGTTCAGGATAATCGGCGGTCTGGACATGCTTATCTATCAGGCAGAAAGAGCCATAGAAATCTGGACAGGCAAAACTCCCGATACAAAGCTGATGAAAATAGCCGCCCTTGAAGCTTTACAAGGATAATCCATACAAGTTTTGTAACAAAATGTTAATATCTCATATAAAAAGTGTGAAATTTACAAATTTTTTGTTTTTTGTAGTAATATATAAAATGTTACAAATTTAATTGATGAGATTTTTATCATCGGTAGAAATGGAGGCACATGAATTGACAATTGTATCATCATCACTCAAAGAGCTTGAAACTCATTCTAATTTAGACACAGTAAATTTAGGTCAACACGTTCTTGCAGAATTTTTTGAATGTGATTCTAATATTTTAAATAATATAGATAAAGTAGAAAAGTACATGATAGATGCAGCTCTGGAGTGCGGTGCAACAATTGTTCAAAAGTGTTTTCATATGTTTAACCCCTATGGTGTTTCAGGTGTTGTAATTATCTCTGAAAGCCATCTTGCAATTCATACATGGCCTGAACTCGGCTACGCAGCAGTTGACTTGTTCACATGCGGTACAAAATGCGACCCGAAAGTTGCTTACGAGTTCTTAAAGAAAATGTTTAACTCTAAAAAAGCATCATTTACCGAACTTAAACGCGGTATCATAGACCGTGAAACTCTTAAACTTTCCGAACAGCCGTTCGAAGTTGCCGAACAGTTTGAAGAATAGCGGTAAATATAACAACAAAGAGTATTCTGCTAAAGTATATGAAGGTTATTTTTAGCTCTTTTTGCTCAAAAATAACTTTGATATTATAATATTATTGTTATGTCAGATAAAATTGTAATAAAGGGAGCGAGGGAACATAACCTCAAGAACGTATCATTAGAGATTCCGAAAAACGAGCTGGTTGTTTTTACGGGCGTTTCAGGTTCGGGAAAAAGTTCGCTTGCTTTTGATACCATATTTGCGGAAGGTCAGAGAAGGTATATTGAAAGCCTTTCGACTTATGCACGCCAGTTTTTAGGGCAGATGGACAAGCCTGATGTCGATTATATTGACGGGCTCACACCTGCAATCTCCATTGATCAGAAATCAACCAGCAACAACCCCCGTTCAACCGTAGGTACCGTTACGGAAATTTACGATTATTTAAGACTTTTGTTTGCAAGAATAGGAACTCCTTATTGCCCCAAGTGCGGAAAACCTATTAAACCGCAGACTATAGATGAAATTGTAGACAGTATTTTAAGGCTTGAAACAGGTACAAAAATTCAGATACTTGCACCCATTATAAAAGGTAAAAAAGGCGAGTATCAGTCGCTTTTTGAAGAACTCAGACAGGAAGGGTTTGTAAGGGTAAAGGTTGACGGAGAAATTTACAACCTTGACGAAGACGAAATTAAGCTTGCCAAAACAAAAGCTCATACGATATCTGTTGTGATAGACAGGGTTGTGGTTAAACCCGAAGCCCGTTCAAGAATAGCTGATTCAGTACAAATTGCGCTCAAAAAAGCTGACGGGGTTACAAATATTGATGTTGTTGGGCAGGAAGAAATTATATACAGCGAAAAGCTTGCCTGTCCTGACTGTAATTTGAGTTTTGAAGAACTTACCCCCAGAATATTTTCATTCAATGCTCCTTATGGCGCATGTCCGAAATGTGACGGGTTAGGTGTTGATTTCAAAATTGATCCCGATTTGGTTGTTCCCGACAAAGCAAAGTCCGTTAATGATGGTGCAATTTACCCATGGAGCAAATCTGCAACATCATATTACGATGACGTCTTAACTGCGGTTAAACTCGCTTACAACATGGATTACGACATTCCGTTTAAGGATATGCCGCAAGAGCATCAAAACATTATTCTGTACGGTTCTGAGGACAGAATACCGATGAGAATAAGAGAGTTCGGCTCTCACAGATACAGGAATACTCTCCAGAAATTTATCGGCGTAATTCCGTTTTTGATGAAACATTACAACATTGAAAGCGAATACTGGAAGGCAGAAATAGAAAAATACATGGTAACAACCCCGTGTGAAGCCTGCGGCGGAGCAAGGCTTAAACCATTTCCTCTTGCAGTAAAAATAAACGGAGTAAACATACACGAATTCTGTATGATGCCTATTGATAAAGCCTTAGAGTTCACGACAGATTTATACGTAACTCTGACTGATTTTCAGATGAAAATCGGAAAACAGATTCTTGATGAACTTCGTGCAAGACTGAAATTCTTATGCGATGTAGGGTTAAACTACCTTAACCTTGCCCGTACATCTGGAACTTTGTCAGGCGGAGAAGCTCAGAGAATAAGGCTTGCCACACAAATCGGAAGCGGTCTTTCAGGCGTACTCTATGTACTTGATGAACCGTCTATCGGACTTCACCAGAGAGATAATGACAGGCTTATAAAAACTCTGCTTAAATTAAGGAATATGGGCAATTCGCTTATTGTGGTAGAGCACGATGAAGATACAATAAGAAATGCTGATTATATAGTGGATATCGGACCAAAAGCCGGTATAAACGGCGGTAACGTAATTTCAAAAGGCAGTGTGAACGATATTATTGCCTGTCCTGACTCAATCACAGGCAAATATCTGAGCGGAGAGATGAGCATACCTCTGCCCCCAAAAACAAGAGAAGGCAACGGTTCATTCCTTAAAATAAGAAATGCTTTCAGAAACAATTTAAAGAATATTGATTTGGACATCCCGCTCGGGAAAATTGTCGTATTAACAGGCGTTTCAGGTTCGGGAAAATCAACTCTGATGCAGGATTTAATCTATGAATACGCTGTTCACAAGCTCAGAAAAAATAAACCGAAACCACAGGGAGTTGATGAGATTTTAGGGTTTGAAAACCTTGATAAAATTATCGACATTGACCAGTCGCCCATAGGCAGAACTCCGCGTTCAAATCCCGCTACTTATACTGACGTATTCACCCCGATAAGAGAACTTTACGCAAAAACAAACGAAGCAAAAATGAGAGGATACAAACCCGGACGGTTCAGCTTTAACGTTAAAGGCGGAAGATGTGAAGCCTGTCAGGGTGACGGTCTTTTAAAAATTGAGATGAACTTCCTTTCTGATGTTTATGTAAAATGCGATGTCTGCAAAGGCAAACGTTACAACAACGAAACATTAGAAGTCAAATACAAAGGAAAAACCATATCCGATGTTCTTGATATGAGCGTGAAAGAGGCTTATGAGTTTTTCGAAAACATACCTCAGATTGCAAACAAGCTTAAAACATTAAACGATGTCGGACTTGATTATATTAAACTCGGTCAGAGCGCTACAACTCTCTCGGGCGGTGAAGCTCAAAGAATTAAGCTCGCATCGGAACTTAACAAACGTGCAACGGGAAAAACTCTTTATCTTCTTGATGAACCGACAACAGGCCTGCACTGGTACGATTTGGATAAGCTGATTAAAATTATTCAGCAGCTTGCCGATAACGGTAATACAATTTTGATAATCGAACACAATCTTGATTTAATCAAAATTGCGGATTACGTAATTGACCTCGGACCGGAAGGCGGAGATGAAGGCGGGGAAATTGTTGCCTGCGGAACACCGGAAGAAGTTTCAAAAAATCCTAAATCGTACACGGGACAGTACCTGAAACAGTATTTCAAGGAATAAATGTGTAATGATGTAAATACAGGACTAAACAACAAACCCTGCAACTATTAAGAATAAAATAAATCTGCTATTTTCTTTTTTGTTTGTTCTATATATTCTTGTTCTGATTCCATTTTTAAATCCATGTTAAACATATATTGTGATATTTTTTCTGTTATGGTAATCATTTCCAATATATATTTGTTTCTGTCATCATTCTCTAATATATAGTCAGCAAGTGTTTCAACATTCTTTATACATGCTCTTGTATAACTCAGTGAAGCATTGAGTGAATCAAGCTCATTTTCCAATAATTTAAACATTTTTGTCATAATGTAGTCCCTAATACATACATTTAACCATATTTTGTAAGATTAGAAAATATCATATACAATAAGTATGATATTGTCAATGACAAGGTAGGGTTAAAAGTTATGGCAATAGATAGAAAACTTATGAGAAATGGGAACGGCTGGGCATTGAGCGTTAACGCAACAATGCTTGGTTTTCTTGATGTAAACCCCGAAACAGATATGGTTAAATACACTATGGATAACGATAAGTTAATCATTACTAAAAGTGAAAAGAAAATAGAGAAAAAGCCGTAAAGTGCATATAAACGCACCTGAAAATATTTACCCTGTTATTTCTTCAATCTTTTTAACCGCATTTTCTACGGTATCGTTTACAACAACATAATCGTATTGTTTTGAGTTTTCAATCTCGGATTTAATAGATGCAAGACGTTTTTGAATAGCTTCTTCCGTTTCGGTATGTCTGCCTCTAAGGCGAGCCTCAAGCTCCTCCACAGACGGCGGTGCAATGAAAATCAGAGTTGCTTCGGGCATTATTTTCTTCACATTTAATGCACCTTTTGTATCTATTTCAAGAATAAGGTTTTCACCCTTCGACAAGCAGTTTTCAACAAATTCCTTCTTTGTTCCGTAACAGTTACCCGAAAACTCTGCCCATTCAAGAAATTCATTATTCTCTACACATTTTTTAAACTCTTCCTGAGAAAGAAAGAAGTAGTTAACCCCGTGTTCTTCTCCTTCTCGTTTTCCCCTTGTCGTGCAGGAAATCGAAAGCTTAAAATCGGAATGTCTGCGTAAAAACTCGTTTATTACAGTACCTTTTCCGACACCTGAAGAACCTGAAATTACAAATAATCTTCCCATAAGCTTTTACTCCTCTTCCTGCGTGACTTCTTCGTCAAACGCTTTATGTACGACCGTTTCATATTCACAATTTTCATCAGCCTGAGTTAATTTTACATCGTTTATACTGCCATAAACGTTATTAACGCTTGTTTTTGGTACTTTAACATCATGAATATTTGATTTTAAAATCTTTACAAGTTCTTTTGCCAATGACGGCATATCCAATGTTTCGACACAGGCCTCTATATAACAGAGTTTATTCATAATCTGAGTTACTCTTAAAGCCTTGTCAAAGTCCTCGGCTGAGGTAACTTTTGTTGCCCATACGTCACCGTCAAAGATTCGGGCAAATTTTGCATAATTTACCTGCATAACATCATTAAATTTTTCATTCAGATTTCTTGAAAAAAGTCTGCCTGTTGTATATCCGTTATTGTTAATAACAATAATTACCGGCTTTACGCCATATTTCAGCATATTACCGACTTCCATTGCCGTACGCTGATGCGCGCCGTCACCAGTAATCAGAATTACTCTTGATTGAGGTTTGGCAAGACATGCGCCTAAAGAAGCAGAGGTTGCCCAGCCGGTAGAACTCCAGAGAGCCTGCGTCTGATAATCAACGCTTTCAGGCAATTTCATCTGAACACTGCCGAACAGAGAAGAACCTGTTTCAGCAAAGATAATATCATTTTCCTTAACAAAGTCCTGAAGTCTTGAGTACAAATACTGAGATGTTAATATTTCACCTTCTGTCTCAAGAGATTTAAGACCAATGTTCGGCTTATTAAACTCAAAGTCTCTTGATTCAATAAGTTCCGTTACCTTTTCAAGAACTTCCGGCATTTTGATATTATCATAGCGTTGTCCCTCTATATAAACGCAACTTCCGTAAATTGCAATATGATTGTTAATATCATACGGTAAACTATGCCCAAAAGAATTTATATCACTGTAAATCGGACCAACAGCAATTAAACAATCCGTTTCCTCAATATATTTTTGAGCCAGCAGATTTCCTGACTTTCCAAAATATCCGCCGATATAGTTAGGTAAATCCATATTTACAAGGTTTGTACCCATAAGAAAATTTGAAACAGGAATACCTGACTTTTCCACAAATTCTTTATATTCAAGAAGCGCATCAAAACGCTTCACTAAAATATCACCTATAATAACAGGCTTTTGCGCATTTTTTATCTTTTCTGCTATCCTTTGAGAAACTTCTTCCAATACCGCTTTGTCACTCATTGTGTCATAAGAAACCACTCTGTCGGATATTTCCATCAGAGCAATATCTTCCGGTATTGCAGCATAAACAGGCTGTTTTTCGTTTATCATTGTTTTTAACAGTCTGTCTATTTCAAGTTTTGCATTATCTCTTGTCAAAAAAGCTGCTGCGCCCGTTACAGATTTATAAGCATTCATAAAATTGTCATAGTTAACATTCTGAAAATTGTGATGTATTAATGCCTTACCGTCAATCTTTTCAGTTGACGGAAGTCCGACTATATGAAATATCGGAACATTTTCAGCCATACACCCTGCAACGGCATTTATTGCCGAAAGTTCGCCCGAACCGTATGAAGTTATCAGAGCTCCGTATCCTCTTACCCTTGCATATCCGTCCGCTGCATATCCTGCGCTTAGCGCATCCATACAGCCTATCCAATTCGTATTGGAATTATTTTCAACCGCATATATTAAATCTAAATTATAGTCTTCGGGGAGTCCGAAAAACTCGTTTACACCAAGTTCTTCAAGTCTTTTTACAATGTATTCGGCAGTATTCATTCTTTACCTCTTAAAATATTTTTAAATATATTAACACGTGAAAAAGCAAAAGTAAAATACAAAAATAGTGAATTTTGGCGAAAAATTATAAATTACAAATATATTAAGCATAATTAATTTTAACTAATCCGAAAGTATTATTTTGTAATAAAAATTTACATTTATGAAACACCGCCATAATGCATATTTCAAGAAAACATCCCATATTTTTGGACTATATTTTTTATATGAAAGTTGATAAATGTATATATTATTGATAGAATGTAGAATAGACTTTTATAGTCCTTTAGTAGTACACAGTTAAAATAAGAAGGTTTAGAATTATGACATTACCTAATGTAGCTTATTTCTCAATGGAAATTGCAATGGATCAATCCTTAAGCACATATTCAGGCGGTTTGGGTTTCTTAGCCGGTTCTCATATGTTGTCTGCAGGATATTTACAAATGCCTATGGTCGGTGTAACAATGCTTTGGTCTTACGGTTATTATGACCAGCGAATCGACCACTCAGGAAATGTAGAAGTAGCATATATAAGAAAGTATTATGACTATCTTGAAGATACAGGTATCACGGTTGAAGTCGGTACTTTCGGCGAAAATGTTAAGGTTAAAGCGTATAAGGTAAATCCGGAATTATTCGGAACATGTCCTGTATACTTATTAACAACCGATATCGACGGAAACAGCGATTGGGCTAAGAGCATTTCTCACAGATTGTATGACGGAAATGAAAGAATCAGAATCGCTCAGGAAACTATTTTAGGTATTGCAGGTGTAAGAGTTCTTCAGGCAGCAGGATACAAATTTGACGTTATCCACATGAATGAAGGTCACGCACTTCCTGCAGCATTTGAACTTTTAAGACAATATGACGGTAACCTTGAAGAAGTAAGAAAGAAAACAGTATTCACAACTCACACTCCTGTTGCTGCAGGTAACGAAGTTCACTGGGTTGATACACTTCTTGAAGGCGGTTTCTTCGCAGGTGCAAGCAGAGAAAAAGCTATTCAGTTAGGCGGCGAAAACTTCTCACTTACGGTTGCAGCACTCAGAATGTCAAGAATTGCTAACGCAGTTTCTCAGCTTCACGGTTTAGTTGCTAACAAAATGTGGGAATGGGTTGAAGACAGATGCCCGATAAGAGCTATTACCAACGCTGTTAACCTCCATTACTGGCAGGATAAGAGAGTTGCTGCAGCTCAGAACGATGCTCAAAAACTGCTTGAAGTTAAGCGCGAAATGAAAGCTGAACTCTTTAAATACATCGCAAACGTTGCAGGTAAGAGATTTAATCCTGACGTTTTAACCATCACCTGGGCAAGAAGATTTGCAGACTACAAACGTGCCTGGTTAATCCTTATGGATAAAGACAGAATCGAAAAATTATTAAATGCTGATAAAATTCAAATTATCTTTGCAGGTAAATTCCATCCGGATGATGTTATGGGTAAAGAAATGTTCAACAAACTGCTGAACCGTTCTCACTCATTGAAGAATGTTGTTGTTCTTCCGGGATACGAACTTCAGTTATCAGGTATGTTAAAAAGAGGTTCTGATATTTGGCTGAACACTCCGTTAAGACCTTTCGAAGCATCAGGTACTTCAGGTATGTCAGCTAACATGAACGGTGCTGTCCACTTATCAATCTTTGACGGCTGGACAGTAGAAGGTACGTTCAACGGAATAAACGGTTACACCGTTGAATATCCGGGACTTGATGATGATATGCCTTGGGAAGAAAGACATTGGCAGGATCATAAGTGTGTAATGGATATTATTGAAAAACAAATTATTCCTACATACTACAAAAACAAAGAAGAATGGGCCAGATTGATGCGTCAGGCTATCAGAACTTCAGAAGCTTACTTCAACTCTGACAGAATGGTTATCGAATACTATAACAGATTGTATGCTCCAATTGCACACGATGACACTTCTGCAGGAGAAAAGAAAAAAGAACTGAATATTTCCGAAACACCGACATTCGATGCATGGACTTATTCAAACATTAAATAACAGAATAGTTTAATAACAAAAAAGTACCGCATTAATAATGCGGTACTTTTTTGTTCCGTATACTACCCTCATGTGTATAAAATTCTAATCAACATGATGATTTTTTTTGAAATATTTTTAATTACAATTTGCTTATAAAACAAATGTTTTATTCCGTTAAAATCACAAACAATATAGGAGAGAATGTTGATGAGTATTTACACTGCGCCTGTTTACAAATTGGACAAATTACAAAATCTATTTATTGAACTTACGGCAAAAAATTGCAACCAAAGATGTTCAAGCTGTTACATAAATTTTCCGATATCAAAAAATGTAAAAGATTTTATTTCTGTTGACAAGATAAAAGAAGCACTTGCGGATACGGACAATAAAGATTTGGAATGTATCTATCTAACAGGCGGAGAACCTATGACGCATCCTGATTTTAATTCCATACTGAGATTATGTCTGAAAAAATGCAACGTCTGCATCTGCACGAACTCCGTTTTTTTAAACGAAAAGAAAATCAGATTTTTAAAAAAAGTTGAAGACGAAGGCGGAGTAGATACGGTACATAATCAGATATTTTTCAGACTTTCACTTGCGCATTTTGAAGAACAGGAAAGCGATAAAGTTAAGTACAGAGGAAACTACAGGCAAACAATATCGGCTCTTAAAATTTTAGGCAGGTACAATTTTACTTCAGTTCTATCCGTTCAGAATTTTTACGGGCTTAGTGAACTTGTTCTGAAAGAAAATTTTTCAAGAATATTTGAACAAAACAACATTACAAACACGGATTTGCAAATCAGCAAATCCTATCCTGCGCATGACTGCGAAAACAGCGTTGAGCAGGCAGAAAAAACAGACTGCATGTTCGGACGAGTTCTTACTAAAAACGGGGTTTATGCGTGTCCGTTCCTTTCTGACGATTACAGAGGCAGAATGGGCGCATCTTTAAAAGATTATTCAAAAACCGTTACCGCCGAAACCGATTTTTGTTCCGTTTGTTCTGCAAACAATAATTGGATTTTTACAATCGGATAATTGTATTTTTTACAATCATCTGTTCTTATATAAAACATATATCACTGTATTTCAGACAAAATCAGTGCAAAAGATAGTAAACATTTGTAACATTATTCCGTTGCATTAATACTAAAGAGTTACTTTTTTAGCAAAATCATGGTATAAATAGTAATGTAAAAATATATATTGGTACAATTGTAAAAACTATAATTGTTTCAAACACGAGAGAAACGAACGGAGGCAAAAATGTCAGTAGGACAATTCGTATTCATGTTACACAGCCACCTGCCATATTACAGAAAAGCAGGAATGTGGCCATTCGGAGAAGAAAACCTTTACGAATGTATGGCTGAAACATACGTACCACTTTTAAATGCAATCTCCGAATTGTATGATGAAGGAATAAAAGCGAAATTAACGGTTGGTATCACACCTATTCTTGCGGAACAGCTTAATGATGAGCACTTACAAAACGGTTTCGTAAAATATATTGATGCTCAGATTACAGCAGTTTCAAAGGATTTGGAAAGATATCCCGATCCGAAGGTTGCTCACTCACAGCACCTTAAATATTTGGCAAAATACTATTTTGATTTATGGAATAAGTTAAGAGATGATTTCGTAAATAAATACGAAAAAAATCTTATCAAATACTTTAAAAAATACCAGGACTTAGGTTGTATTGAAATCACAACATCAGGTGCAACTCACGGTTTTTCACCGCTTCTTGCAACTGACAGCAACCTGAACGCTCAATTCAAAATCGGTCAGGATACAACCGAAAGACTGTTCGGCAAGAAGGCAATGGGAGCTTGGTTACCTGAATGTGCATACAGACAGGGTTACGAATACATTGGAAAAGACGGTAAAAAACACTGGAGACCGGCTATTGAAGTTACTCTTCAAAACAACGACATTCATTACTTCTTTACTGAATCTCACGTTATTGAAGGCGGAAACTCTATCGGTAACAGACGTGTAATCGGTGTTTACGGTAATATCGAATACATTCCGCTTCCTGAAAGACCTG
Source organism: uncultured bacterium (assembly GCA_902763805.1). Taxonomy (GTDB): domain Bacteria; phylum Cyanobacteriota; class Vampirovibrionia; order Gastranaerophilales; family Gastranaerophilaceae; genus CAG-196. Next base: position 26,007 of record CACWTN010000007.1, read on the forward strand.
CAACAGGATATGACACATATTCTGCTTACTGGTTACCGGATGCACAGGTTGCAGTAATGGGAAGAAATGACAGAGCAGGTTATCAGGTTTGGTCAGCTGCTGACGGATATCCCGGAGACGGCTGCTTCAGAGAATTCCACAAACGTGATGACAAGTCAGGTATGCATTACTGGAGAATTACATCACCTACAACCGATTTAGGTGACAAAATGCTTTATGATCCTGTATTAGCATTCAACAAAATTAATGAAAACTCAGACCACTATACAACTTTGATTTACCACTTATTAAATGATTACAAAAAAGCAAACAACAAAGAAGGTCTTGTAATGGTATCATTTGATACGGAATTATTCGGACACTGGTGGTTTGAAGGTGTTGAATTCATTAAACAGGTTATCAAGAAATTCAATACATACCTTCCTGAAGTTGAAAGAATGACAGCCGGCGAATACGTAACTAAGTATCCTCCGAAAGAAGCTATTCAAATTCCTGAATCTTCATGGGGTCAGGGCGGACACTTCTATGTATGGCAAAACCACTTAACAGAATGGATGTGGCCTATTATTCACTCTTGTGAAAAACGTATGTGTGAAATTGTTGACGCTCACGCTGAAATTCCGGAAGACAAGCTTCTCCACAGAGCTCTTAACCAGCTTGCAAGAGAAAACTTACTGCTTCAATCTTCAGACTGGCCATTCCTGATTACAACTTGGCAGGCTAAAGATTATGCAACTGACAGATTCAACGAACACGTTGACAGATTCAGCACTATCGCTGATATGATTGAAAGCGGTAACATTGACGATGCTAAACTTAAAGAGATTGAAAGCATTGATAACTGCTTCCCTGTAATTGATTACAGAGTATATCAGTCAATTACGGAAGGCATTATACCGCAGCAGGAGAAAAAATTAGCTCCGCTTTATACATAATATAAGCTTAAGTATTAATAAAAAGAAGCTTGCGGTTTAACCAGCAAGCTTCTTTTTATTTGCAAATAATATCTTTCACCATCCTTATGACATACATAATAAGAATCAAGCCCTACATCAAGATGATAAAAAGTTGTATCTTCAAGTTTTTTGGCAATGTCATCTAACTTATCGGCAACCTTTTTAGGCATAGTTGATATATAATGCTGTGAGCCCTTTTTGAATCTTAATGCATAGAATGCCGGCTTAGTATTGTAATTTTGAATACTGTTAACCTTCATTTCTAAAACCTGCTGTATTATATTATACACTAATCAGCATATTTTATTCTTCCGGTTTGGTTAATCACAATTGGTTTATTAAGATGCTTAATGTACTCACAGGTTAAGAATGCTTTATTAAACGGGAACTCTTCACATTTATCCTTTGGAGATAATATCTCATAATCAGCGCCCCAGGACATTATAAACGAATCTGCAACAACTTTATACGTTTTATCTTCTCTCGGGTTATCAATGTCTATCGGATGTTCTGCTCCGTTTTTATCAACAAAATTCATTCCGACGAGTTTTTTTGTTACAGGATTAACCGTATAATTCAAGCCTGAAACAGCAAGAAGTCCGGGCTTGTTACCAATTGAGTTGTATGACACCTCAACAGACTTTTTAAACGCTTTAACCAGAGTTGCTTCGGAAACATCTGCAACAGAAATATTATCCGCAAAAGGAGCAATCTCTTTTATATCGCTTGAATCAATGTTTCCCTTTTTAAAATAATTTCTTGTTGCGGCATTATTCCAAATACCTATATCCGCACCCATTTCATTTTTCATTGCATCACACATAAAGTTAGCGTGCGGATTCTCCTCAAGCAAAGAGTTAGGCGCAGGCGGTGCGTATTCAATATAACCTACAGGTTCAGGCTTGCCCAAAATCTCATTAAACATATATTGGTGTACAAGGTTTCTGTGATAAAGTCCGCTTTCGCCGAGATTATTCTGCGCCTTTGTAATAACACCATCTTTTGAGAAGGTTAAATTAAGCTCTCCAAAGTGCTTGCCGTCTTTTCCTGCCTCGGTTATAATTACAGGTTCGCCTGTTTTTGAATACACAAGGTTCTCGCCTTCCTCTATTCCCTTGAGCAGTTCGTGTGTATGTCCGCCTATTATTACATCAATTCCGTCCGTCTTCTTCGCAACTTCTTTATCTCTTTCTAATCCCAAATGAGATAATAGAATTATTTTGTTTATTCCCTGTTTTTTCAGTTCGTTTATTTCATGCTGAATAAGTTTTGTCGTTGTGTCCAAATCGTGAGCAGTACAGTCCTTGTGATAATCAGGATGCGTTGCTCTTTGGGTTAAGTCAACAGGAGTTGTTCCTATTAAACCGACTTTTTCACCTTTAATATCAACTATTGCAGAAGGTCTTACAAAATCCCTTATATTTGCTTTATTGTAATTTTCTATTTCTTGCTTATCCTGAGTTTCCAAAGGTTTTTGCTGAATATTAATCGCAAGGATTTCACCGTTAAACTTGGAAGCTGTTTCTTTCAAATCTGCCTGCTGAGTATCCATTTCGTGATTACCGAGCGCCGTTGCTCTGACTGAGGCAAGATTTAAAAATTTAGCTGTTGCGTCATGCACGGGTCTGTTTTTTTCATCGCCAATATCGTTATCGCCGCCGGATAAAATAATATCGCCTTTTATTCCCGAAAGAATTCGCATCATATTGTTTGTCTGACCATGCAAATCGTTAACGTATCCTATTTTTATCTCAAAAGTATCTTTGTCGGGAGTACGTTCAAGTTTATCCGCCCCCCTGAACAATGTATTTGAAATCGGGGATTTTTTATTATGTATATTATTTGTGATAGTAATGCCTTGGATGTTCATATTGTCCTACTTTTTGTCGGTAAATTTTATTCTTCCGAGCTGATTGATAACTATGGGTTCATTTTTACGTTTTATATAATCACAGACCATAACGTCTTTATCATAATTATACTTTTTGAGATAATCTTCTTCCTTTGCAAGAATATTGAAATCTGCTCCGGCAGACATCAGAAACTCGTCTGTTACAACTTTGTATTTCTTTGTTTCGCTTGGATTATTTATATCAATTTTGTGGGTTTTGCCTTTTTTATCTATAAAATTGAGTTCTTCAAGCGTTCCGTTTTTCGGATTAACAGTATAGTTTAATCCTGCAACTGCAAATAAACCCGGCTTGCGGCTGCTTGATGAATAAGTATCTTTTATTGCTTTCTTAAATAAATCAACAATAACATTTTCAGGAACTTCCGCTACCGCAACGAAATCCAAAAACGGAGAAATGTCTTTGATGTCACGTGAATCTATTTCACCTTCGTGGAAAAAGTTTCTTACACCGCAGTTGTGCCAGATAGCGATATCCGAATCCGTTTCAGCTTTCATAACATCACAGACAAAGTTTGCATGCGGATTTTCTTCTGTTAATGACTTTGGAGGAGGCGGTGCAGACTTTATATACCCGATTTTTTCAGGTTTTCCCAGCACTTCATTGAAAATATACTTATTAACTATGTTTCTGCGAAACAGCCCCGTTTCACCCAAATTATTCTGTGCTTTTGTTATTATACCGTCTTTATCAAAAGTTAAGTTTAATTTACCGAAATAATTACCGTCACGTCCTGCTTCTGTCAAAATTACAGGTTCTCCTGATGCAGAATAAAGAAGGTTTTCTCCCTCTTTAATCCCTTCAACCAGTTCGTGAGAATGTCCGCTTATAATAACATCAATTCCGTTTGTTTTTTCCGCAACCTGTTTGTCTGTCTTTAAACCTAAGTGAGAAAGCAGAACAATTTTATTTATACCCTGTTTTTTAAGATTATCAACTTCTTTTTGGATATCTGCAATTGATTCATCAAGCTTATCTACGTGGCAATCTGTGTGATAAGACGGGTGCGTAAGTCTGTCAAGAAGGTCTATCGGAGCCGTACCCAAAAGTCCGATTTTTTCACCCTTAACGTCCACTATCTTAGAAGCTTTTAAACTATCCAGTAAATCAGCTCTGCCCAATTCTTCAACTTCTTTTGCATCCTGGTTTTTTACCGAATCTTTTTTCATATTAATTGTCAGAATGTCGCCGTTATAATCTTTTAATGAATCTATCAAATCAGCCTGAGTCGTATCCATTTCGTGATTACCGAGAGCAGTCGCAGCAACTTTTCCTATGTTTAAAAACTTGAAAGTTGCTTTATGAACAGATTTATTTTTTTCATCGCCGATATCATTATCCCCTGCAGACAAAATCAAATCGCCTTCAAGCCCCGAAAGAATTCTCATCATGTTGTTTGTCTGACCGTGCGCATCATTAACATACCCTATTGAGATGTCAAACGTATCCTTTTCAGGAGTTCTTTCTAACGGACTTGTGACATCTTTTTTTGTTGATTGATTATGTACTGCCGGATTTACTGCTTTAAAAGGAATAAATCCGCGAATGATGTTGATTTTCATGTTTAACCTTCTTCTGCTCTTTATAAACCAACTGAAGAAATATTTTTGCCATATTTTTCAAAATTAGTTACATTTGTTTACATAGAGAGAGCAGCCAGAGCTTTCCTCAAAACTTCCTCTGAGTTTGACTCCTCGGCGACTGTCGGCATAACCTTTTTAATCGCATCTTCTATTTCATCTTTTTCATATCCGAGAGATAACAATACCGACTGAGTATCAGATATCGCCTGAGTTTGCGGAACTGATGACGACGACAGCCTTGGAAGCTCTGTTTTAATCAGCTTGTCTTTCAGCTCCAGTATAATTTTTTGAGCAAGTTTTGGTCCGACCCCTTTGGCACGGGTTAACTCTTTGAAGTTGCCATCTATAACAAGAGAAATTACATCGCATGCATCAAACTCGTTAAGCAGAGCTATTGCCATTTTTGCACCGACACCCGATACAGACAAAAGTATCTGGAAAATATCACGGGTTTCTTTGTTAACAAAACCGTACAAAGACATCGCATCTTCTCTGTGTGCCAGATAAGAATAAATTTTTTGCGGTTTATCTTCATCAACCGTCAGAGCATTAAAATCCCTGTCTGTGATTTCTAATGAATAACCGATACCCGAAACTTCTATAGTAAGATATGTACCTTTAGAGCTCTGCCTCTTGTCTGTGATAAATCCTTTAAAGTAGTCGAACATGTTCACATACTCCCCACAAGAATTATAACATGAATTTTTGTCATGCCTAAAATTCAGAATAAAAATGCTTTACAATAAAATATGTTTACGATAATATGAACAAGTAAACCAATCAAATATTCGGAGGAATGCCAGAGTGGTTGATTGGAGCGGTCTTGAAAACCGTCGTGCGTGCGAGCGTACCTAGGGTTCGAATCCCTATTCCTCCTCCATTTAAAAGTCTTATTTTTTGATTTTTATTACTTTCCACGGAAAACGTGACGTTTAGTCACCTTTTCCTGCTCGCCAACGGAGTCCTTCTATTCCTCCTAATAAAAACGAGCAAACATATGTTTGACTCGTTTTTATTTTGGATATAAAGGTGTATTTTTTTGAGCAGTTTGCCTTGAAGAAAATAAGCGTGCCGTCACCCTGAATTTATTTCAGGGTCTTGCCGGAATGTAGTAAACACGCCAAATTGGTAAGATGCTGAAACAAGTTCAGCATGACAAAATCGGTCGGAAGTTCTGTGAAAAAGAAAAATCAAACTGGACGAAAAGTGACTTTTTCTACTCTTTTTGTTTCGCATTGAATTTGCATAATCGCCAAAATGGCTATTGTATTTACACTACAACCATTCCGAAAAGTCACTTTTGAAAATTATTGTTGGGTTGAAAACCCAACCTACTAGCTTTTAGCAAACGGTGCCCCGATGAAATATGTTCAACACCAACTCGGACATTCATCAATAACAATGACAATGGATTTATACACACACTTATTGCCGGAAGTTAATGACAAATGCGTAAACTTGTTGAATAGCATTGTAAATCAAACCATTGAGTCACAAGAAGAAGTTAGAAGATTCGGAACATAGGTTAATACAAGTTGTATCTTAATTAAATGTGTAGCAATTGTTTTATTATATTTTTTACCCTAAATGATTTTTAATTTCTTGAAATACCCATGGTACTATTTTATTATCGATTAAAAAACCCTCTGTATATAAATCTCGATTATATTGGTCTTTGACTTGTAATTTAATACCACCTTGTTCAGGAATTTGCGAATTTTTAAATTCTATACGATAACTTATATTATCAGTAGAATTATCAAGAATAATAATTGCAAATTCTGATTTTTCCATTAATTCTTTAGATAATAATGTGTATTCAGGCATATAACACTCGTCTATCATATTCCTACCTTTCTATTGTTTTCTAAACTAACAATATGATTATATATAAAACTCTTGGATATCTTAGAAAAATAAACAAAAAATTAATGTTTAAGGATGTTAGAAAAATAAAAATGCAACTTTTTTGCAACTTTTGCTCATTTTAGCATAAAAAAAAAAGACTTTCAGAAATTTCTAAAAGCCTTTATTTTAATTGGTTGCGGGAAGTGGATTTGAACCACTGACCTTCGGGTTATGAGCCCGACGAGCTACCAGGCTGCTCCATCCCGCGTTATTTGTATCTCTGATACCTGAACGCTATCAACACTCTTATTATTGAACGCTAAAAATGAAAAATCAAGGGGTAAATATATTTTTACACCTAGTTTGACCATAATATTTGGTTTTTGTATCAAATAAGTTCATCCAGCTTACAGACCGAAACCTGTCTGAACTGGCTTCTTAAAAAATCTCCTGTTTTGCCTTCTCTGCGCGTTCTTTTATATGTAAAAGTTCCGTCACTGTAATACTCTTTTTTATACGTATTATATTCTATAGAATTTTCTTTTACATCTATCTCAGGTTTCTTTCTTCCTGTTATCTGTTTATCTGCAAGGCTGTTTGAAATATAAACGGTATCATTTTTTGTTGAACAAAACATTGAATATTTACCGAAGTAATGCACATTTTTTCTTGCACCGAAAATTGTATACGGGATACTTATATCGTCAAAAAATTTAGTAATTTTGTTTAAGTGTACATAATTGTCTTTTTTAAGAGGATTCAGATGAAAACCGCCAAGGATTACGGCGTGAAGGTTTTCACTGTCTAAATTAACCCCCTCCAGCAATCTCCGTTTCACATTCTCTATATTAAAACCTTTTTGCTTAGTCTTTTTTGCTTCTCCGTGTTTAAATATTGCAAAATGTCCCAGTTTAACTTTTCCGCCGTCAATAAGCGCGACAGTGATACAGTCCATAACCCCGGTCGTAAAAAGATTTTTACCCGTTTTCATCGTATCAGCAGTCCAGGGCCAGCCAACTTCATGCTTTTTGGGGTTAAGATGGGCGGTCATATCTTTAAATGTTTTATAATCAACAAATTTTATTTTTGACTGAAATGATATGTTATTATTTTCGATTTTCATAGGGATAAATATTTACAAACGTTCCCATTTTACTTATTTGCTTTTGTAACACCATTGTTTACAAAATTATTAATTTGTTCTTCATATTTTGCCATTTTTTTCATCCTAGCATTTCTTATAAACGGAATTTTATTAAGAACTTTATCACATTTACCTAAAAATTTTCCTAATCCTATGGCTGTTTTTGTCATAAAAACATCAAAACTTACTTTTACTATATTTCTAGGAGACATAATGTCTTTAACACCTTCTGAAATATTTGTTTTTATATTATCAAGCATTAATTGTTTTGCAGCCTGTTTTTTTGCCGCTTCTTTCATAAATTCATGAATTTGTTTTCTGTTCGGTTTTTTAGCCTTAAAAGCCAATTGTGAATTATCAGTTGGATTTACTCCAAGCCCTGTTACGTTCATCATACACTTACCTTCTTTCATTTCTTATTCTATACCGATATAAAACGCATAAAACCCGAAAATTGATTAAATAAATTTTATTTGTTACAAAAATTAACAAATGACCAAAACGCCGTAATATTTACCTCCTTACCCCTTTACTATCAAATATGTTCATGATACGCTCTTGTTGTTATGGTGCTGATAATTTGCACCACTCACAAATCAGAGAAAACAATGTAGGTCGGGCTAAATACCCCGACAAAGATAAAGAAGGAGAAAAAACAAAATGGCTGAAAAAAGAGTATGGCTATTCAGAGAAGGTAACGCAAATATGCGTGCGCTCCTCGGCGGTAAAGGTGCTAACCTTGCAGAAATGACTAATTTAGGTCTTCCTGTTCCTCCGGGACTTACAATCACAACTGAAACTTGTATGGACTACATCAACCACGGAAACAAAATGCCTGCAGGCTTAATGGACGAAGTTAAATTCGCTCTTAAAACTGTTGAAGAACAAGCAGGGAAGAAATTTGGCGATTTAAATAATCCGCTTTTGGTTTCTGTTCGTTCAGGTGCAAGAATTTCCATGCCCGGTATGATGGAAACTATATTAAACTTAGGTTTAAACGATGAAACTGTAGAAGCTATGGTTAAATTAACAAACAACCCCCGTTTCTGCTACGATTCATACAGAAGATTTTTAACAATGTTCGGTTCTGTTGCTTGGGAAATGGACAGACAAAAATATTTCGAATCTGAAGTTGAAAAAGTTAAAGCAAGAGAAGGCGTAACTTCTGACACAGAAATCTCGGCAGAAGGCTGGAAATCTTTGATTCCTATCTACAAAGCAAAGATTAAAGAAGTTACAGGTAAAGAATTCCCGCAAGACCCTTATGTACAACTTCAGGAAGCTATTGAAGCAGTATTCCGTTCTTGGAATATTCCTCGTGCTGTTGCTTACAGAAACATGAACAAAATCGACCACAACTTCGGTACTGCTGTTAACGTTCAGACAATGGTATTCGGTAACATGGGTAACGATTGTGCTACAGGTGTTTCATTCACTCGTAACCCTGCAACCGGTGAAAACAAATTCTACGGTGAATACCTTGTTAACGCTCAGGGCGAAGACGTTGTTGCAGGTATCAGAACTCCTAAGCAAATCGCTGAACTTGAAACAGATATGCCTGACATCTACCGCCAATACGTAGAAATCGCTAAACAGTTAGAAAAAGGCTACCACGACGTTCAGGATATGGAATTTACCGTTGAAAGAGGTAAATTATGGATTCTTCAGACAAGAAACGGTAAGAGAACAGCTAAGGCTGCTATCAAAATCGCTGTTGATATGTACAGAGAAGGTATCATTACTAAGGAAGAAGCTATCAACCAGGTTGATCCTTATTCAGTTTACCAGGTATTGTTACCTTGCTTCAACCCTGATAAGGTTAAACACTCTCACAAAGTTTCAAAAGGTGTTAACGCATCTCCCGGTGCTGCAGTAGGTAAAATCGTATTCGATACTGAAGAAGCTGCAAGACGCGGTGAAGCAGGCGAAAAAGTTATCTTAGTTCGTATAGAAACTTGTCCTGATGATATTCACGGTATGGCTGTTTCTCAGGGTGTTCTTACACTCAGAGGCGGCGCAACTTCTCACGCAGCAGTTGTTGCTAAAGGTATGGGTAAACCTTGCGTTTCAGGTTGTGAAGATTTAATCATCGACTTGGCTAAAGAAACAATTACTTGTGCTGACGGAACTGTATTCCACAAAGACGATATCATCTCTCTTGACGGTGGTACAGGTGAAGTTATGGAAGGCGCTATCGAACTTGTTCAGGCAGGTCTTGATGAAGACTTTGAAACATTCTTCTCTTGGGTTGATGAAATCAAAGAACTTCACGTTGAAGCTAACGCTGATACTCCTAAAGATATCGAAAACGCTAAGAAATTCGGTGCTGAAGGTGTTGGTCTTTGCCGTACAGAACACATGTTCATGGATCCGGACAGACTTCCTTGGGTTCAGAAAATGATTATTGCATCTACTACAGAAGCAAGAAAAGAAGCTCTTTCTCACTTACTTCCGATGCAGTATGCAGACTTCTACTCAATGTTCAAGGCATTAGGCGACAAACCGTTAACAGTTCGTTTACTTGACCCGCCGCTTCACGAATTCTTACCTTCTAAGATAGAATTGATTGAAAAAGTTGCTACAAAACGTGCTTTAAATCAAGACTACTCAGAAGACGAAAAAATGTTAGAAATCGTTGAAAACTTGTCAGAATCTAACCCTATGATGGGCTTGAGAGGCTGCCGTTTAGGTCTTACTTATCCTGAAATCAACGAAATGCAGGTTAGAGCTATCTTCGAAGCTTGCTGTGATTTGGCTAAGGAAGGCGCTAAAATCCAACCTTGGATTATGATTCCGCTTATCGGCCACGTCAACGAACTTAAGACAGCTAAAGCTACATTAGTTGCTGTTGCTGAACAGGTTATGAATGAAAAAGGTATCAGAGTAGATTACAAATTCGGTACTATGATTGAGATTCCTCGTGCAGCATTAACTGCAGGTGAAGTCGCAACAGAAGCTGAATTCTTCTCCTATGGTACAAACGACCTTACTCAGATGACATTCGGTTACTCACGTGACGACGCAGAAGGTAAGTTCTTAAAGAACTACGTTGAACAAAAGATTTTACCTTCTAACCCGTTCATCACTCTTGACCAGAAAGGTGTAGGCAGATTAATCGAAATGTCTATCAACGAAGGTAAAGCTGTTAACAGCTCACTCGTTGGCGGTATCTGCGGCGAACACGGCGGAGATCCTGATTCTGTTAAGTACGCTCACAAAATCGGACTTAACTATGTATCTTGCTCACCATTCCGTATTCCGCAAGCAAAACTTGCTGCAGCTCAGGCAGCAATCGCTTGCCCACGCAAAAAACCGGCAATGGTATAAACGTTTACGGTTAATAAAAAATCAGGCGGTTTTGGGAAAATTCCCAAAACCGCCTTTTTATGTTTATTTTACTTAAAGCGGATAATATAAATAAATGTATATAGTTACCCCTTTACCGCTTTACCGCTAAACTTTGCCGATAAACTTAATATTGCACTCACTAACAAGTTCTTCGTGCGCAAGAACAGTTAAATTAGGTACAAACTCACTTAAAATTACAAAAATCATATGTCTGATATCCATTGGTACAACAATTACAGGGTTTGTTATCTTCTTTGATTTTGCAAACTTAATCAGTTTGTTTCCGATTTCTTCTACATCTTTTGCTTCTATACGAACAATACCTTCATCTTCATCTTCGCCAAAGAACGCATATATTTTTTCCAGAACTTCATCTGAAAATTCTATAACTCTGAGTTCACCATCAACCGCCAAATCTTTAATTATATGCTTTGAAAGAGCCAGACGAACTTTGTCGAGCAAATCTTCTTTTGTTGGTTCGCCGGCATAATCATTAATTTTTTCAAAGATATAAACAATATTTTTAACGGAAACGTGTTCTCTGATTAAGCAGGTCAGCAAATATTTTAGATCAGATGCAGCCATAAAATCAGGCAGAATATTATCTACAAGGAATGAGTTCGTTTCAAGGACTTTTTCAACGTATTTATTAACATCGCTGTAGTCCATAATATCCGAAACTTCCTCAACTGCAACAGTTTCAATTGCCTTACCTATGTATTCAACTGCTGTCATACCGTGTACCCAGAAATCTTTAACTTTTTCCTGAGGTATCCAAATCATCTTTTTATTTGTTATCTCATCAGTCAGAACAATGTCATCTTCCGTAACTTTGTATCCTTTGAGTTCATCTCTGTAATAAGCTACGTAACCCGGAAAAACTACGGTTCTCAAAAGCTCAATATCGTGGATTTTTATGCTGAACTCATTCTGATTAAGTTCATCGCTGTTATGGAAGAAAATATGCGGAATAACATATCCCAAAGAATCCGCAAGTTTTTGTCTGATTTTAACGGTTTCCGCAAGCAGATTATCGTTAGCCTCCATCGAAATAACTTCCAGTATTTCTTCGGAAAGATTAACAACAAATTTTTCTTCCTTAATTGTTGCAAACATTGCATCAGGTGAAATCTCGCTTACAAGAGATTGTTTAAGATTATCCAGCTGCTTAAGTTCATCAGACATCTGAGTATTAAGCTGATTTTTCTCATTCGGAGATAAACTGTCACTCTCCAGCTGAGATTTAATCTTCTTAATTCTCTCTTTCTGGTTAGAAATCTTCAGCTGAATTTCTTTGCAGGAAGCATAAGGACTTGAAGGAGCCGCAAGCATTTTTTCCATACGGTATTTAAAGCTTGTGATATTAACAATATCATCAAGGTCTTCCTGTTCTTCTTCCTGTTTTTGACGCATAAAAATACAGTTGAAATCGTATGAGTTTTCTGTTTCAACTTCGTGCATCGTATATAAATCCCAGCCCTCATCAGACATCTGGTTAAGCAGGTCTTCAAGAGCCTGTTTATCGTCTGTCGGAACTGACTTTATTACATACTGCATTTTTTTGTTGTACATATTTACTCATCCTTTTTAAAAAACTGTCTTGAATATTTAACTATTTTGCAAATTTAAGTTTTTGAATTACGTTCGGAGTAATATCAACACCACCCGTAAATACGCCTGCAGAACTCATAATTACATCGAGTTTCTGTTCTACCATAACTGATTTAGCAGCGTCATGTATTCTGTCATATACTTCTTTTTCTCTTTTTTCTCTCAGTGCAACGTAAGCTGCTTCTTTTGCTTTAAACTCCTGAGAAACTCTGTCTTCAAAAGACTGTTTTTTTAGAGGTGTATCAAGATTTTTGTATTCTTTTTCTTTATCAACAAGGAATTGCTGCATTTCTAAACCCTTGGCATCAATTTCCTTTGTTGCCTGTTTTGCATAATCATAATTTTCAATAACCTTGGTGTAATCTATATACCCGACACCGCCGGCATTAGCAATACCTGTCATCGCAATAATTGCAAGTGCAGCCAAACCTAATTTCAATCCCTTCATATATTTACTCCTTTCATTGTTTTGTTTTTATTAACAGATTTGTTATACTACATTACCCTTAGTACATCATATCTCCTACACCAAAAGTGAAGTATCCGTTTTTGTTGCCGTTCGGACCCGGATTTGTAAGCGGGAAGCCATAATCAACAGACAGAGGACCAACACCCGGCATATTAAGTTTCAAACCGACACCGGCCGTAATTGCGTGAAGCGGTCTGTCATATAATATACTTGTTGTTGTAGGATTAAACACCGTACCTGCATCAACCCAGAAGGTTACTCTCAGGTTTTGCAGAAAAGCAAGTTTTAACTTGTCAACAAAAGGTATCGGAGTAGCAAGTTCAGCCGAACCCATTATAAATGATGTACCCGTACCTACACCGTTAACCTTGTACCCTCTGACCGTATAAGGTCCGCCCAAACGATAAGCCATAAATTCAGGCATATTTGTACCGTGAACCTTTAAACCGCCTCTGCCGGTAAAGGTCAAAGAAGATTTTTTGGCAACCGGAATGTATTTCTTTGCCATACCTGTCAAACGTCCGTTCGTTTTGTTAAATTCGTCCAAACCGAACGCTTCTTCATATCTCACCGATGCAATTACGCCGTGACGGGGATTAATTGCCGAATCTCTTGAATCATAAGATAATCCCGGAGCAATTTTTAAGAAGAACCCGCCTTCCAGCTCTTTTGCACGGTCTGCAATATTGAGTCCGTGAGCGTTATACAACGAAGTTATCTTTGCTCTGTCACCTTCAGTAAAGTCAACATATTCGCCGCCAAGAGTTAATGTTGATGATATACGCTTGTTAGTTTTCAGACGATGAGCTATCGTACCCTCAAGCCCGATACGTCTTTCAGTTGCAAGCGGTATCTGATAACTGCCTAAATCTCTGTAATATATTTTGCTCATCAGAGAGTTGTCAGCATTGAGGAAATGCGGTTCAAAGAAACTGATTTCGCCCTGGTAGTTAACTCTGTTCAGTATTGATGAATCACTCATCAGTACACCTGAACCAACCATACCCGAAACAGAAACTCTCTGGTTTCTGCCCCTGAAGTTGTTATCAGTTATACCCAGAGAACCGAATACACCGGTTGCGGAATCAAGACCGCCGCCTACTGATACGGATGCTGTTCTTTGTTCTTTCAGTTCAATCGTAATATCATATTTATCAGGATCTTCAGGAGATGCCTCAATAGAACGGTTAACATCTTTAAACGCCTGCGTTGAATACAATCTTACCAAATCCTGTTTCATCTGGTTTTCATTGTATACACTGCCGGGTTCCGTCATAATATTACGTTCAATAACGTATTCCTTCGTTTTTTCATTACCTGAAATAGAAATAGAGTTGATTTTTCCTTCGGTAATACTGAGGTTTAAAGTTCCGTCAGGGTCATCATAAACGGAATCTATTTTTGACAATATGTAACCTTTGTCATAATAACACTGGTTAATTTGCTCCATTGCCTGATTAATTGCTGCTATGTTTTGGGGTTTGCCTTTGAGCGGAAGAAGGTATTTCATAATTTCCTCAGATGAAACTACCGTATTACCTTCTATGGTGAAATCTGTTATAGGTATATTTTCTTCTACAATAATTTTCAAAGAAATAGTACCATTTGAATTTTTAACAGGAACAGCCTTCATTTTTTCAGTGAAATATCCCAGTTTATATATGGTTTTAAGGTCCTGCTGCATTACATCTTTATCATATAAATCGCCCTTCTTAAGCTTCATTTTGGATAAAATGTAATCTGATTTGATAATATTCGAACCTAAAATTTCTATATCGCTGATATAAGCCGTATTTGAATCATAGGTTGATTCTTCAATATAATCCGTTTCATTTATTGCTGCATCGTCAACACTTTCTGCAGAGCAAGTCAAAACAGGTATTGTTAGGGCAGACAACACCAAGGATAATGTTATTAAATTTTTATATAACAACGATGATTTTTTCACCTAATGGCTCCACAGCAATTGTATATGAATATTTTACCACAAATATATAAATAAAAAAAACTGTGATAAAATACTTAACTTGTCTTAATATAGCAGATTTGTAAAACCTGTTGATATAACCGCAATGTTGAGTTTATCGGCATTTTCGACAATCTCTTTTGACGCTGACGGGACAATTACCAAAGAAATTCTTCCCTGTGCTGCAACATTCAAATCGTGAAGCGTAATATTAGTATCACAGGCAAGAATTGCCTCCTTTGAACGGTCGCATGAATAATCCAGCGCATATTCTACGGAAGCGGATTGCAACCCCTGTGAAATAGCTGTTGTTTTCAAATCCTTTGCAACAACGATTGCTCTTGAAGATACGTGCTTTGCAACCTTCCACGCAAATACGGCATCTTCAATCTGCTCAACAGTCGGTTTTAATTTGGTAACAACCTTAAACGAATCTTTTTCCAGCTCGCTGAGATTCGGAGTTTGCGTTAATGTTCCGAGCGGTGTCACGGTAACTTCATTCGACAGATATTTTTTGTAATCCTTTAACGGGGTTTTTATCGTAACAAAGCATACATCATGAGTTTCAAAATACTCAACTGCATTCTTTGTAAATTTTGGTGATACAACAATGTGCGCTTCTTTTAGCATCTTTGCCAAATCACCGTCAACTTCTTTTGTCAAAATTATTGTTGACTGCATAAAGTCTATCGGATTTGAATCCATAACATTTGTAACGGCTTCCTCAAGATTTTTACCCAAAGATACCGCACATATTCCGACGGTAGTTACGGTTGCAGCACCATTAACATCATAAAACTCACTTATTACATTCAACCCTTTATAAAGACTTATTATATCCGCATAGGACAAGTTTTTTGATGTTTCATAATCAATCATTTTATCATTTGGTTCAAAACCTGCATTTTGGGAGTAATTTTGTCCCGTCATTATTTGTATTTCATCTGATAGCATTTTAATCGTTTCCTTTTCTGTATTATTACTGGCCGACCGGTGCTGTCTGAACAGGTATCGGCGCAAAATTATTTACCGGGGGCTCAACTCTTTCTATCGGAACTTCAATAGTCGGAACTTCCTTTTTTACTGAGCTTTCTGTCTTAAGAGGGAACGGTTTTATTACCGTTACAGGAACGGGCGGTGCTGTTTTTTCAGCAGGAGCATCTGTTGATTTTTTATCATTATCACCGGCTTTGTCATCACTCTCCGTTTTTACTTCTCCTCCCTGAGGAATAACAGAAACGCTTGATGCTTTAAACGGATTTAAAACAATTTCAGGATATTCAAAATCAGATTTTCCGTACTGCTGAGTTGCAACCAGCATTACGTCATGCCAAATCTTTGCAGGGATTGTACCGCCTGTAATTCCGCCCATCTGAGAGTTGTCGTCGTTACCAACCCAGACACCTGTTGCAACATCAGGAGTAAAACCTATAAAATAAGCATCTTTACTGTCATCTGTTGTACCTGTTTTTCCGGCTGCCGGTTTCCCGATATCTGCTGCGCGTCCGGTACCGTTCGTAATTACCGTTTTCATAATCGCAGTCATTGTTGCTGCGGTATTTATGTTCAAAACTCTGCTTGTGCGGGTTTTTCTTGATTCATAAAGTATTGTACCTCTTGAAGATTCAACTCTTTCAATTGCGAATGGTTCTACTTTATACCCTCCGTTTGCAAATACTCCAAATGCTCTTGTCATCTCAAACAACTTAACACTGTTTGAACCAAGTGCAATAGTATAATCGTAAGGGATAGGAGTTGTAATTCCCATTACTCTTGCAAGCTGTATAACAGGTCTTACGCCAATCATATCCATAATTCTTGCGGCACATACGTTAGAAGATACCATTAAAGCTGTGTAAACAGGTATTTTTCCTCTGTATTTATTTCCGTAGTTTCTCGGTGTCCAATTCCCGATTTTAACAGGCAAATCGTCTATCATATCATTAGGAGATAATCCCTTTTCGATAGCTGCCGTATAGATAAACGGTTTAAATGCGGAGCCGGAAGGTCTTTGTGATTGAGAAACCCTGTCATACTGGCTCTTTGTATAATCTTTTCCGCCCGCATAAACAAGAATTCTTCCGTCTACGGGACTGAACGAGAATACAGCAGCCTGATTCTTATCCTTTGTCATACCCCAGGCTTTAAGGTTAGCAAGAATTGCTTCATTAGCCTTTATCTGTGCATTATAATCCAGAGTTGTTATAACTTTCAGACCGCCGTTAACAATTTCATCTTCAGAGAAGCCTAGTTTCTGGAGTTCTTTCATTACATAATCACAGAAATAAGGAGCTTTGTTTGTAGCGTACATAATTGGCATTGTTGAAAGAACTATAGGCGCCTCTTTTGCCTTTTCATATGTTGCTTTATCAATGTATTTCATTTTGTACATTCTGAGAAGCACCTGATTTCTCCGCTTCATCGCAAGCTCCTTGTTATTGTACGGTGAATAAACCGAAGGTGCCTGCGGCAAGCCTGCAATAAGCGCCATCTCAGGTAATGTCAGCTGATTAAGATTTTTGTTAAAGTATATTTTTGCCGCACCTTTTACGCCATAAGCACCTGAACCTAAATAAACATTGTTCAGATACATTTCCAATATTTTGTCTTTTGAAATTGTTTTTTCTATCTGAGATGCAACCTGTAATTCCTTTATCTTTCTTGTGAAAGTCTTTTCGTTTGAGAGGAACAGAATTCTTGAAAGCTGTTGGGTTATTGTACTTGCACCCTGAACAACATGCCCGGCAAGAACGTTTGCAACCATTGAACGGGCAAGACCGAATAAATCATAACCTTCGTGTTTATAAAAGTTTTTATCCTCTGTTGCAATAAGAGCTTTTACCAACTGTTCCGGGACTTCTTTAAGTTCAACATTTGAATATGTAAATGCTGCAAATGTCTTTATTACCTGACCGTCACCGGCACAGAATGTTGTTACTATATTGGGTTTCAGCGTGTTAAGATTTTTTATCGGCGGCAGAGAAACAAGATAAAGCTTCAGCGCAAGAAATCCTGCCAAAATTATTCCGACACAAAAAACGCCTGCATAAAGCAAAAAGCTTGCAAGAGGATTATCTATTGAAATTCTGCCTTTGTTTCCTCGTTTTCTGTTTTTGGGGACATTATAATTACCCATATCTGACTCCTGTATATATTGATTTTCAACTCTTTTCTTATTGACTACTGTTGGAACGGTGTAGTATATTATTAACTATATTTTACCAAATAAATATTATTGGGGATATTATAAAAACGGAATGTTAAGTTTTTTGACAATATTAAAAAATGAATTTTTATCATATTTTGTTCCCGAAAAAATGGAATACAAAATCACGGGAAAATGTCTGAAATGCGGGAAATGCTGCAGGTATATGTATGCTTTTGACACATATACAACGACCGATTTCAAAATAATGCAGTTTTTGTTTCCCAAATACAAACGATTTTACATAAGAGGAAAAGACGAAGAAGGAAATTTGATTTTTGCATGCAAATACGTAACAGATGAAGGTTTATGTTCTGTATACGATAAAAGGCTGAAAATGTGCAGAAATTATCCGGCTAAAAAAATTAACTATCCCGGAAAATTACACGAAGGATGCGGATACAAAGTCGAGGACAAAAGTTTTGAAAGCTATTTAAAAAAGTAAATAATTGTAAACACTGCACTTTATAATAGCAAATTTATTTTTTTTTGGTTTTATACTAATCTGTAGGGGTACACAAGGAGTAGTAATGAGAATAAATCCAATCAACGGTATAATGCCGGGTTGTCAGGCAATAATTAATCACAAAGCAGACAGACAGATACAAACTTCAAACAGAATTACAGACTTAAATGCACTAAATAAAAATTATAATCAGCTAAACTTCAGGGGAGTATCCTCAAAAGAATCTCTTGATTATGTACTTAAAATACCGCTTGAAGACAGGCTTGCTTCAATGTTCGAAAAAGTTGAAAAAGGCGACTTAATTCTTGTCGGAGAAAAATTAAGCAATGCAAAAACCAAAATGCTTGAAAGCATCTCAAGTATTGATGAAACCATAAAACGTGTATTTTTTCTTCCCGAAAAAAAATACAAAGGCTATGTCGGATTTTTCATAAACAAAGACTGGGACAAAGAAGTTATTAACCTGAACAATTCAGAGATTAAGCTTATTGATGCCGAAACTCTTAAATCGGATATATTAACTCCGCATGACAGCTATTACGTTTACGAAAACGATTTAATGCTCATTCCTGGGAATTACGATACGCTTCAAATCAAAGAAAAACCGAAAGTTGATTTATCGGGATTCAGAAAAAATTTCTGCAAAGCTGTTGATTTTTCTTCTCTTGAAAAAGCTGAAGTAGAAAAATTTAACAGAAAAATTGTATCTCAGCTTTCAAGAGAAGCAAAAGAAGTTTCAAATAAAGTTACATTCAAAGACGTAGGCGGTCAGGATGCTCTCATTACAGAGCTTAAAAGAAGTATTCTTTATCCGATAAAATATCCTGAAATGTACGATACTTTTGATGTAAACAAAGGTTTTATTCTCTACGGTCCCGCCGGAACAGGTAAAACGCATATTGCAAGAGCTCTTGCAAACGAAGCAGATGCAAACTTTATCAGTCTTAACGGCTTGGAAATGGAATCAAAATGGGTTGGCGAATCAGAAGAAAACTGGAGAAACCTTTTTGATGAAGCACGTCAAAAGCAGCCTTCAATAATGTTCATTGATGAAATTGACGCCATAGGTAAATCAAGAGGCGGTTCAGATACATACGGTGACAAAGTTCTGAACCAGATGCTGACTTTGATAAGCGACCTTGACAGCAGCCGTGATAATATTTTTATCATCGGTGCAACAAACAACTTCAAAGCTTTAGATAAAGCTTTAATCCGTTCGGGAAGACTGAGCAAACATCTGGAAGTTAAACTGCCTGACCGTGACGGCGTTAAACAGATATTTGAAATACATTCAGGAAAGAAACCGCTCGACAAAAAAATCGACAAAGAAGCTCTCATAGACAGGCTCTATGACCTCAAAGCAAGCGGTGCCGACATAAGATACGTTATAAATGAAGCTCACGTTATGGGTTATGACAGAGCAGGTATCCATGAAAAAATGGAAAACGGCACAATTACCGCAAGGGATAAACATAACTTCAGAATAACTCAGGAAGACTTTGACAAAGCAATTGATAAATTTGTTGAAACCCGTAACGGCACAGACAGAAAACCTATCGGTTTCAAGGGATAAAAGTAAAACTAATTTATATAAAACAATCCTTTATTGTATAATGCAATAGAGGATTATTTTTATGCCGCACTTTTTTATAACCAAAGAAAACGTACAAAATAACACTATTGTGATTAACGATAAGGAAAATTACCGCCATATCGCAAGAGCTTTGCGTGCAAGAGTAGGCGAAAAACTTTTGCTTATTGATGAAAATCAAATGCAATATGAAACGGTAATTAAAGAAATTACAAACAATGAAATAATTTGTGAAGCAGAAAATATTTACGCCTCAAAAAGAGATTTGGAGTTTGATTTATACCTGGCGCAATCTCCGCTCAGAAGCGATTCACAGTTAACAATAATGGAAAAAGCAACAGAGCTGGGAATCAGAGGAGTTTATCCCTGTATAACCGATAACTGTGCCGTAAAAGAAAATGTTGCAAAATCAAAAGTTGAAAAATGGCAAAAAGTTATGTACGAAGCTTCAAAACAATGCGAAAGAGCAAAAGTTCCGACCTGTTTTGAGGTAAATAGTTTAGAAAATGTTCTTGATTTGGATTTTAACAGAGTTATTGTTTTCGGCGAACGTTCAACAGAACAGAACTTAAAACAGTATTTAAGCAAAAATCCGATAAAAAAAGGCGAAAAAATCCTTGTTGTAATAGGTCCTGAAGGCGGTTTCTCAAAAAGAGAATTTGATTTTTTCAAAGAAAGAAATCTGCCCATTATATCACTTGGCGACTTGATACTAAAAGCAGACACAGCCGTAACGGTTGCATTAGGAGATATGGTTTATGAGTATCAGGGCTGATTTTATTTTAAAAGACATCCATGAAGGATACCTTGTCGGCGGTTATATCCGTGATTTTCTTATCGGAAAAACAGGGGATAATACGTTTACCCCTGACAGGGATATTGCAATAAAAGGTGCGGAAAAATTTGCAAAAAAACTTGCGGAACAATTTGATGCAACATTTATTACTCTGGACAGCGAAAACAAAATTTACCGTCTTGTTCTGAAGGATAAAACAAACTATCTTGATATTTGCGAACTTCAGGGAAATACCATTGAAGATGATTTGTTAAGACGTGATTTTACGGTTAATGCAATTGCTTATGATTTAAAAGAAGACAAATTTATTGATATAACAGGCGGAATAGAGGATATTAAAAACAAATATCTGCGTGCGGTAAGAACAGAAAATCTGAAAGATGACCCTCTCAGAATACTGCGTGCATACAGATTTATAGCAACGCTAGGTTTTAACCCCGATGATGAGCTGATTTCTGCCGTAAAAGAATATTTACCGTTGTTAAAAAATCCCGCAAAAGAACGTATTCATGACGAAATTATGAAATTATTCGGGGGCAGATATACTTCTGAAACACTGTTAAAAATGCTTGAAACCGGGGTTCTTGAACTCATATTTCCGTGCGTAAAAGATATAAAGAAAATTCCATCAAACACTCATCATCATCTTGATTTAATTCATCACGTAATTGAAACAGTAAGACAGATAGAGCTTATGTATGAAGGTTCAGAAAACGAAATTCGTGAACACCTTGATAAAACAGATTTTGGCGGATACCCGAGAATTAACCACCTCAAGCTTGCAGGGTTTTTACATGATATCGGCAAACCTTCCACATGGACGCTTGAAGATAATGGAGAAACCATTTGGACGGTAAATGACGGAACTGATTATCCAAAAGACAAACCCTATCGTCACAGATTTATAAAACACGATTTAGAGGGTGAAAAATTAGTTAAAACTCTGTTGAAAGATTTGAAATTTTCCAACAAACAGATTGAATACATATCATCTATGGTTCGATACCATATTTACCCATCAAATGTAATCTCATCACCAAATTTGGACAAAAAAACAATGATGCGGTACATAAGAAGGATGGGAAATAATGTTATAGACAATATAATCCTTGCAAAAGCCGACAGATTCTCGGCACAGGGACCTGCGGTTACAAAAGAAATGACAGATGCAAATATAAACGGCTTAACCAGACTTCTGAATTTTTACCTTGAAGTCAAACCGACATTAAAACCGCTTCCGAAACTTATTGACGGAAAAGAGATTATGCAGATACTCGGGCTTAACCAATCTCCCGCTCTGGGTAAAATTATTAATGAACTCCAAGAAGCACAGCTAAACGGAGATGTCATCACAAAAGATGATGCCGTAAATTTTATTAAAAATATCAGCAAATAATTTTTTTAGCTGGTTTTATACTTATAAAGGTCAAATTATGTACATATCATTTTCAAATATAAATTTTTTGGGTAAACCCTCAAATTACGCAAAAATAGATGAATACGTTTCACGCTCCGCACAGCCTCAGAAAGAAGATTTTGCATGGCTAAAAGAACAGGGTGTTACGGATGTAATCAACTTCCGTACTATGCATGCGCCGGAGATTAATTTTAACGAAGAAGCAGAAGTAAAAAAAGCCGGAATGAAATATCATAATATTCCTTCCGTAACAACAGACCCAAAAGAAGAAAATATTGACTTATTTTTAAAAAAGATAGAAGACATAAAAGCAAAAGGAGGAAAAGCACATATTCACTGTAAAGCAGGCGCAGACAGAACCGGCATGTACTCTTTTATCTACAAAATAAAAAACAAACTTGACAGTATTACCCAATGTGAAGCTGAATGGTTTAAATTCGGTTATCACTACAAACGATATCCTGAGCTAATGGACTGGACAGTTAAGTTTGTATCAAAATACAAATAAAAAAAACGACCGGTGTTTTGCCGGTCGTTTTTTATAACTTTTGAAAAACTATGCTTCAGGAGCTGCTTCTTCCTTTGCTTCTTCTGCAGGAGCTTCAGCTTCTGCTGCTTCTGCTGCTTTTGCTGCTTCTGCTTCTGCTTTAGCTGCTTCTTCTGCAGCCTTTTTAGCTTCTTCTTCAGCTGCTTTCTTAGCCTGAGCTTTCTTAGAAAGTTTTACAGTTTCTGATTTTTTGTAGTTAAGAGAACCGTCTTCGTTGCAGTTAGCAATTAAGTACTTAACTGTATCTGTAGGTTGAGCACCTTTAGAAATCCAAGCTTCAGCAGATGCCTTGTTCAACTTCATATCTTTTGTCTTAGGATTGTAATAACCTAATTCTTCGATAGGACGACCTTCTCTTTTTGTAGTTGAGTTAATAACGATAACTCTGTATGTAGGAGCTTTCTTTGCGCCTAATCTTTTTAATCTGATTTTTAACATGTTAATTTTCCTTCTTTTTAATGGTCCAGTGTAAATGAGGTTCAGCCGTTACCTCAAACTTGACACGGGTTGAAAGAGGATACCCGCTCAATAATAAATAACCATAAAAAATACAATAAATCAATACATTGGGACAAAATTGTTAAGATTTTTTATAGCGAACTATATATTAAAACTTTTTCTCTTGCCTTCTTCGTGCAAAATACCGCCGCCGCATACAGTTTCAATTATTTTCAGAACGAATTCTCTTGATGCGTCGGTACTGTTGAGGAAAAATTCTCTGTTTGGCATATGCGACAGTTTAAATATTGAATTTTGCGACTTATCCGCAGGAACATACAATGACGCAATTTCTTTTTCCAGAAGAACTTCCATTATGTCACTTCTGTTTTTAAGACCATCTGTTAGTTCATTAAAATTACCTTTTATCGCCATTATACGACCTGAGAACATGGGAGCAGCACCTTCCCTGTGCAAAGCCTGCGGCTCAAAGTTACATCTTGTTGTGAGGCTTATTGTATGCCAGAGGATATTAATAATAACAACACTCTTATCTTTGTCGTGCTCAACATATATATTCTGAGTGGTTATCCCTCTTGCCGCGAACGATTGTTTCAGCGTATCCGCAATCGCTTTAAGATTGTCAATCATCTCTGAAAATATCTCAGTTGTATTTAAAGTCGCATGCTGAAAATCCAAAAACTGCTTATACATATGCGTTGAAACAAGTCCGACTCTCTCCTGTATAAGCGATGATTTTCTGAAGGAAGTTTCCGTATTATTAAAGTTTTCGTAACCTTGGCTCAATTAACGCCTCCTAACATGATAATACACTAAATTTTCGCTAAAGTTAACATGAAATATTAAAAATTGTAACAATTTCTGCGGCAGACGTTATGAGGTTCTTCTAATGTGGAACAGAAAAAGTGTAGGGGGTTGTTCGTGCATGCGAATTATCCGACAGACGGCAAATGTCAAAGAAAGGAGTATTAAAAATGGAAATTTTAAATCTGGTATTATTCGGCTGTGTATTCTACCTTGCTCTTATCGGCATTCCTACTCTTTGTGAAAAACACGGTAAATAGAGCATCAGCATTTAGGACTGATAAAGACTAATAAAAAAGCTGTAATGTGAACCAAGGTTTTTGGTTCACATTTTGTTGTTATAAATTATTCATGCTGCTCTGTGGAAAAAGAATCTTCGTCTGAGCCTTCCGCCATCCCGGAAAGGTCATCTTTTTCAACTTGAGTAAATTCGGCAGACTTTTTAACAACATTTCCGTATATTCTCGATAATTCGCCGTTTGGCGCAGTAATCAGTAATTTTTGCCGTTCAACATCTTCATCAAACCTCTGACCGCACTGTTTCATAGTATCTATATACAGTTTTTCAAACATCGCAAAGAAAACTTTTGACTGATTACCGTGCTTTTGTATCTCATCAAGCATGTTATTTATTATTACCAGTGCATCGCTAAGCTCGTTACTGTCAATTTTTGTTATTGCGGTGAAATAATTTGCAAGAACCGTTGTATTAAATATTGCAGACTGTTCGGAAGTTTCCTGAACATCGTTATAAATATGATAAGCTTTACTTATAATACCTATTTTTGCATACGCTAAAGCAATCAGCAGGTCGCAAATGTATTCGAGCTGGGTCTGATGGATATCTTCTGCAAGAAGTTTTGCCTGATAAACATTTAGCGCAAATGCTTTGTAATCCGTTTTCCTGCTTGACAATTCCTGAAGAAGTAAACAAATTATCTTTGAAAACGGAGTTTCTTCCTCAATATTTGAAGGTGCATAATCTTTTCCGGCTAGAAAATCTCTCAGCGCCAGCAGACAATTTTTCTCAGGAAGATCTTCATCAAATGCTGTTTTAACCAAATCAAAGAATTCATCAATATTTTTATCAACGGTAAGAACCTTTGCCAAACCGACCAGCTTGAATGTATCCAGCAAATGAGATACAAATAATCCCAAAGAAAAGCTTTCAGGCTTAATTTCTTCAAGGATATCCGGCTTAATTACGCCCAGAAGCTTTTCGCCAACTTCTATACAATCGTTGTATTCGCCTATATTAAACAAAATTTCTATATTAACAAGCGATAACAACAAAAATTTTGTATTGATTTTGCCGTCAACAATCAGCTCAGGATGTTCAAGACGTTCCAGAATATTGTGAAGCAAATTTAATGCGTCCGTGTAATTTGAGGATAATAAAGCACCCTGGAGCATTAAATTAGAAAGCTTAACTATTTTTGCATCATCATTGGCATTTATGGCATCCATCAATAAAATATTTTCTATTGAGTATATCTTTGCCGGAGAGTAATTATAAAGGCTCATCAAAATATTTTGGAATACTTCTTTTTTATTGCTCTCTATATCTGACGAATTAATATTGTCCTTTATCTTATCTATTATCGATAAAAATCCGAGACAGTTTTTCAGGTATGAATCATAATCTCCCGTAGATATAGCCCTCTGGGAATTTTTCCACAACAGAAGGTATTCTTCTTTGTAAGTTTCAATAACATCCATTAATTTAATTAATGTCGTATTATCAAGCAACTTGCCCAGTTTTGCCATAACATTTTTTGCCAGCGTTTCTAAAATTTCTTTTTTTAGTGATGAATACAATATCGGACGAACGAAAGAATAGTTATTGATATAAACAGACCCGTTTGCCGTATGGGTAAAACCGCTTGCATCCAAAAGTTTCGTATTTTCGGGAATATTTTTTATACCTGCTGCCTCCAGCGTCTCAAAATCAATTCTTTCCCCGAGGAATACCGAATAAGCAAGAATCATTGATGCATCCTGATGCTTCCCGAAGGTTTTTAAACGTGCTTTTATTAATTTTTCCGCATTTATCGGCATAAGGACAGAACTGCTGTCACGGACTACCAATTTGCCTTCCATATTAACAAGCACATCTTTGTCCGTAAGATATTTTAAAGCATGCTCAAAATATAATTTGGAACCGTCAAAATTATCCTTTATTTTTTCATAATAGAAAGATTCTATAAAATCTGCTGCATCTTCTTTAAGCTCCGATAAAAGAGTTGATATATTGCTTTTCATCAGGCTTATTTCCGTATAAATCGGGGTTCTCAGCAAGCCTTTTATTTTAGTATGAACCGAGCATCCTGCATCTGTTATAAACACAAAATTCGTATTTACGTTCCTGAATTTATCAAAATACAATTCAAGAGTCTGCAGAGAAGTGTCATCAAGCTTTTCAAATCCGTCAACAATAATTACGCACCGCCGTAACGAAGCCAGAAAATTAACGAACATTTCCATTACGGCAAATCTTGCATCCTCCGGGGTCATTGCCTTAACGGGAGCTCCGAGTATAAAATCACGGATATTATTAAACCGTCCGCAATCACAATCAGGTTTTATTAAACCGTTTATTACGGGAAGTCCGAAGTACTGCTTAAACACCTTTTCGAAAAATCCCCACGGACTGTAGCATAAATCACCATTACAGGATACATATACCGGTGTTAATCCCTGTTCTTTGTAGAACCTGAGTATGTCTGAAGTTTTTATCTGATATTCTTTTTTCTCTGTTTTTATTGCTACAATTTTATTTTCAGGTTTTAATTTTGATTCCAGCTCGCCCGCATAACACTTTTCAAAATTACACCTTGCCTTTATATCAAATACTTTAAAGCTGAAAATATCATTGTTCTCTTTTTCTGTTTTTTTGTCTATTTGCTGCTGCTGAACGGTCATAGCTTCGTCCTCAACCGTACTCGGCGGCAAAACATAATTATCAATTAGTACCTCATAATACATTACGGTTTTGCCGTCATACTCAAGAGAATACAGCGAATCTGTTTTATAATCATTTGATACACAGTCTTGCGAATATTGGTCAAGTATAATTTCCATACCTCTGATGTACTTTTTATCATCTTTTTTAAACGTCAGAGGCTTTACATTATTTTCCAATGACTTATTAACCAGTAAATTTTCAGCATCTTTTTTTTGGA
This sequence comes from uncultured bacterium, assembly GCA_902763805.1. Classification (GTDB taxonomy): domain Bacteria; phylum Cyanobacteriota; class Vampirovibrionia; order Gastranaerophilales; family Gastranaerophilaceae; genus CAG-196. The sequence continues at coordinate 53,309 of CACWTN010000007.1, forward strand.
TAACAATACTTATTTTTAAGGGACAGCCAAGCTGTTCCTGCAAACGTAAATTCAGACCTGCAAATGTATTGAGTATTTTAAGCGACAATCTGACAGCCCGATTTACGGAAGATACAAAAGAAAGCTCTTTATTAAAATTAATTACATAAGAATCTCCGTACCTAACCACAAGACCTTCAAAGCCTTTAAGCTGAGTCAGCATGAGATTTTTCAGTTTCACCTTAAATTTTGAATAAAGTTCTTTTGACGCCAGCAAATTTCTGATTGCTTTTAAAGAACCGAAATTTATGGTTACGGAAGCAAACTCATCCGTTTCACATTCATTACATGCAATACTTTTTGTTACACTTAAACCGCATTTACACTGCTCAACATTTGTCGGAACAAGTCTTCCGCATTTTGCACACTTTTCCAGAATAATATATCCGCAGCTTTCACACACACTGCTTTTACTTTTGGAAAGACAATTCGGACATATCAGTGAAATTACCTTGCGGCAATGCGGACAGGTTGTTGAATTATCACTTATTATTCTATGACATTTGGGACATTCCATATTGAAAATTATAGTCTAATATTAAACATTATGCTATACTTTATAAGGAGGGTAATTATGAGCTTTATTACAATTCTTACGGAACCTGCAATCCTGATAATTATAGCAGTGTTTGTTTGTTTCTTATTTATAACGGTAACTAACTACGCAAGAGTAAAAACTAACTTAAAAAATATTTACAAAACATTAAAAGATATCGACAAGAAAGAAATGTCATACAGATTTAAACAGCTCGATTCTTTTATGGCTTCAAACTCTTATACGTCAACTGTTTGGGAAGATTTTAAAAAAGCATTAATATTCCCCGACAAATTTTATATTGCGGCGCAAAATATGAAAAATCCGCAGGAAGTACAGACCGACATCTTTTTGACAATTGATGCTCCGTACTTTTTCAACGAAGAAACTCTTGTTTCTTCAAAAATTAACCATAAATTCATTCAGACAATGCCGACGATTTTAACAGGGTTTGGTCCGTTTTTCACATTCCTGAAAATGGCTGTAGCATTTAAAGAAGTAAGCTTTATGGAAAATACGGACGTATCCGCATCGCTGAACGGTTTGATAGGAAACATTCAAATAGCGGCGCTGTGCTCCGTTTTTGCAGTCGGTTTTTCTCTGTTATTTATGTTCATTGAAAAAATACTTTATAACAAAATGTGCAAAAAATATTACTTATTGATTCAGCAGGAATTTGTAAGATTATTTGATGTTGTAACGAGCGAAAGATTTCTTATTGATTTGGTTAAAGAATATAAACTTCAGGGAAAATCAAGCGAAAAAATTCTGAAAGAACTTCCCGAAAACTTTGCTAAAGCAGTAACAAACAGTATTAACGAAACAACAACTCCGTATCTTGAAAATATCTTGTACAGTTTAAACAAACTAAATGAAAATTTTGGCAAGAATAACGGCGGAGATGTCGTAGATAAACTTTTCTAAAAAGAGGGTCATAAATGCGCATAACTTTAAAAAAAGAAGAAAATTCCGAAAATAATATTTTCTGGGTTACAATGACAGACCTGATGACGGCTCTTGTACTGGTTTTCATTATTTTATTCTTCTACGCATACATGACAAACTTCGCTGATAAAATTGAAAGCGTAACAGAACAGCAAAAAGCTGCGGAAGCGTTACAGGAAACTCTGAAAAAACAGAATATTCAGGCTTCCATTAACGGCATAACCGGTGTCGTAAAAATATCAGATTTAGAATTGTTTGAGCTAAGCAGCTATGAGCTATCTCCAAAAGGAAAAGAATATTTATCCAAATTTGCACCCGCTTACCTTAACTCTCTGTTTTCTAACGCATATCTTAAAGAAAATCTGGATAAAATCATTATTCAGGGGCATACGGATTCTCAAACTTTTGCAGGTAAATATTCAAAAGACGAACAATATATGAAGAATATGGATTTAAGCCTAAAGCGTGCTTATGCCGTTGCAAATTACATGATAAACACCCCATACAACAAGGCGAACGGTGACAAACTTCATAAAATGATAATTGTAGAGGGTGCAAGCTACTCAAACCCCGTACTTACCAATGGTAAAGAAGACTTTGCAAAAAGCAGACGTGTTGAACTTAAACTTGTTATGAAAGAGAAAAAGAAATAAATTATATTCCGGCAAGTTTCAGAATAACACCTGTAACTCCTGCTATTACAAGATAAAACAGAGGGTCTTTTTTTGATTTCCAGCTTATTAAAATAAGTACGGCAAGCAGTATTAAAGCTTTTATATCTGCTATATGAGATTTTAAAAGTCCTGCTGATACAAAAAGGAGTAATGCACAGCTTATCGGTTTTAATGTTTCTATCGCTGATTTTACAAAAAAGTTTTCACTGAACTTCTTTAATATTTTTGAAACAATAATTACAAGGATAAACGAAGGCAGCATCTCAGATGTTGTTGCAAGAGCTGAGCCTAAAATGCCGGCTGTTTTCAGTCCCGCAAAAGTTGCGGCATTTATACCTACCGGCCCTGGGGTAATTGATGCTATTGCCACCATATTTGTCAAATCATTCAATGTATACCAGTGATAAACTTCTGATATATGGTACAAAAACGGTATTGTTGCATACCCTCCGCCAAAAGAAAACAAGCCTATTTTGAAAAATTCATATATTAAAAGAAGATAAATCACTTATTTACCTCCTTTTTTTTCTGCAAAAATTTTATTAAAACACCCAAAACAGAAAATATCAAAATAGTCTGTATCGGTGTCAGCTTAAATATCATAAGTGCAGTGAAAGATACAAGAAAAATAAAATAAAAGAACAGATTTCTCTCAGACCTTTGCCACATTTCTCTTACGGTAAGCAGAATAAGCGCAAGTACGGCAACACCTACACCCCACAACGCACCTGTAACGTATGTATTATTTACAAAAATATTCAGAACAGAAGCAAGAAGAACAATACACCAGAACGGAACAAAAATTACTCCGAACATTGCTGCCAAAGCACCTGTTTTTCCTTTGAGTTTATATCCGATAAACATAGTCATATTAGCGGCAACTATTCCGGGAAGAGATTGTGCAAGCGCAAAATAATTTACAAGTTCATCTTTTGACACAAGTTCACGTTTTTCAGCAAATTCACTCTGCATAATCGGAAGAATTACATATCCGCCTCCAAGCAGAATTGCACCTATTTTTACAAATATTAAAAACAGCCTGAATAAAGACACTTTCTACCTCTTAAAATCCGACACTTAAGCCTGCACAGAGATTAATTGACTGACCTGTTACACCTTTTGCCTCATCTGAAATCAGATACTTAACCATGCCTGCTATCTCATCAGGTGATACAAAACGTTTTTGCGGAATACATTCAACAACTTCTTCTTTAGTCCACTCACCGTCGTTTGCGGATGAATTGCCCATATCAGTATCAACCCAGCCGGGGTTAATCGTATTAACGGTTATGCCGTACTCTGCAAGTTCAAGTGCCAAAGCCTTTGTTCCGCCAATCAAACCCGATTTTGATGCCGAATACAAACTTGCACAGGCTTCGCCCATTACTCCGCTTATTGAACCTATATTGACTATTCTGCCCCACTTATTTGATTTCATATAAGGGACTGCTCTTGATATCAGATAAAGCGGCGCCTCAAGATTAACTCTCATAATATGTTCAAGCTTTTCATAATCCGTATTTTCTATCGGGGAATAAATATATTCGCCTGCATTATTAACAAGTACATCAATTTTGTTTTCTTCAATATATCTGCCAAGCTTCTCCAAATCATCTTTTTTTGCTAAATCACATACAAGATAATTTTCATAACTTTTAAGCAAATCTACACATCTTCCGACCGCAAAAATATTTCCGCTCAAGCCTGAAGCAATTGCTTTTCCTATTCCTCTTGTTGCACCTGTTACCAAAATATTCATAACTAAATTATATCATGCCCGAAAACAAAAATTTTTACAAAAATTTATTAACTCCTTGTAATAAATTGTTGATTGAACCAAATGTTACTGTTAATCTAAAATTATTGTAATAAAGCCGAGATTGGGGAACTAATGTCAACATCATATACAACAAAGAAAAAACAAACAGTAGAAGATTTATCACAGCTTATGCCTCAGAATATTGAAGCTGAAGAAGCTATTTTGGGTGCTATTCTGGTTAATCCTTCCTGTATGAACAAAATTGTAGAGCATCTGAAGCCGGAATCATTCTATAAGCCGGCTCACAGATATGTTTATGAAGCGATGGTTCAGCTTTATAACAGCGGTGAAGACAAAATCGATATAGTTTCCGTTTCCGACCTGCTTAATGTTAACCAGAAATTGGAACTTGTAGGCGGTCGTGCATTTATTAATGACTTAAGCTACAACACAATTACAACGGCTAACGTCGAATACTACGCAAAAATTGTTCAGGAAAAAGCAATTAAACGTTCGCTTATTAACGCAGGTTCTGAAATTGTTTCTGCAGGGTATGACGTTAACCCGATAGAAGAATCTCTCGAACAGGCTGAAAAACTTATTTTTGATATCGCATCACAAAAAGATTCAAAATCAGTTATATCAATAAAAGACATTGTAAATGACGTTTACGCAAAAATTGAAGAACGTGCTAACAACAAAGGTCAGTTAACGGGTGTAGCCACAGGGTATTACGATTTGGATACCTACACAAACGGACTTCAGAAATCAGACCTGATTATCCTTGCAGCACGTCCTGCAATGGGTAAAACCGCATTTGCGCTTAACATAGCTCAAAATGTTGCCCTGAGAGCAAAAGTTCCTGTTGCAATATTCTCTTTAGAAATGTCAAAAGACCAGCTTGCTCAGCGCCTTATGTGTTCTGAAGCGGAAGTTGACACACAAAGACTTAAAACAGGCAACGTTCAGGCAAAAGATTGGGAAAAACTTGCAAAAGCTATGGCAGAACTTTATGATTCAAAGATTTATATTGATGATACTGCCGGTTGTACAATAACGGATTTAAGAGCAAAATGCAGACGTCTTGCCATGGCTGAAAAAGATTTGGGCTTAATCGTAATCGACTACCTCCAGCTTATTGAAGGCACAGGCAGAGAAGACCGTATGCAGCAGATTTCAAGCATTTCAAGAGGTTTGAAAATTCTTGCAAAAGAACTTAATGTTCCTATATTGGCACTTTCACAATTGTCACGTGCCGTTGAAGGCAGAAACGATAAACGTCCGATGCTTTCAGACCTAAGAGAATCCGGTTCTATCGAACAAGATGCCGACATTGTAATGTTTATTTACCGTGATGAATACTATAAAAATGCAAACGAAGATGAGGACGATGCAGAAAAAGCCGCAAACAAAGGTGAAGCTGAAATTATTATCGCAAAACACAGAAACGGACCTGTAGGAACAGTTAAACTTCTATTCCAGGGTTCAATTACGAAGTTTAAAAACCCGATTAAAACAGACGTATTCTAGGGGTAAATATAGTTAAGGAAGCAAAATGTCATATTTTTCAATAATAATACTTGCAATTGCACTATCTATTGATGCCTGCGTAGTATCTTTCTCATACGGACTTAAATATGACAAAGAACGTTTAAAAAACGCCCTGCTTTTATCGTCTTTTACAGGCGCATTTCAGGGACTAATGCCTGTTATCGGATACTTTTTAACCGGCTTTGTAAGAGAGTACATTTACCCCTACGCCGATTTAATCGTATTTTTGATATTCTCATATTTAGGATTAAAATTTATTGTCGAAGCTTTTCAGCCAAAAGAAGAAAAGAGTTTATGCATAGACCTGAAATGTCTTTTGCTCATTGGTATTGCAACTTCAATAGATGCATTTTCGGCTGGGATTTCTCTTTCTTTGTACGGGAATTTAATACTGAAGCCTGCGTTTTTAATCGCAGTGGTTACTTTTATAAACTCTAATATCGGATTTTTTACGGGCGGAAAGTTAAAAAACATGCCCTCAAGAAATCTGGAAATTACTGCCGGGGTTTTACTTTTAATACTCGCTCTAAAAGTAGTAATTTTTTAATTCCGTATAACCTGGATAAATGGAATTCGGCTTTGTCTTATCCTCAAAATTAAGCTGTATACCTGTTTGTACGGTCAATTCCGATGGCTCATTTCCGTATATTACCCTCGTAGGTCTTACAGCATAAACACTTCCGTCTATATCAATTCTTTTTGACGCATTATTTAAAAGATTTTCACGCTGTTCTTCCGGCGTAAGATTTTTCCAGGCCTCAATATTTTCAGCCAAATCTCTGTTTTGTTTATATATCGTTTCCTTTGGAAAGAATTTCTGTCCCCGTCCTTTTGGCTCTATCCAGTGTAATTTGTGAATTTTTGTCACCACCTCAGGTTTAAGTTCGGGGAATCCTTCCAGCTTTGAACCACTTATTATTTGAAGTTCCTGATAAATTTTATTATATAAATCTTTTGCAACACTTAAATCAAAACCTTTATTTCCGTCTTTAGCATGTTTAAAATCAATGCTCGCTTTATTCATTCTGAACAAATCAAGGAATACGAAAAGAGTTCTGGCTGTTCTATGCACGTAATCGTCAACCTCCATAAACGGATTTACTGAAATTTTTACCTCCTTTACGGAATCTGGTTGTCTTTTTATCATTTTTACCAGACTTTTTGCAGTATTATATGAATACATATTTGCAGCAGAACCTTTTTCTCCCCAGCCTGATATTTTAAAAACAGTCGGAATCCCAAGATGATTATATATAAGCTTCATCGCTTCGGTTACTTTATGTTTTTTCTTTTTTCCTTTAATTGCAATATCTATCGGATTTGAGTCTTCCGTAATATTAAGAAATTTATTTCCGTTTAAAACATCAAACCCCAATCTTTCATTTAATACCTTAAAACCAAAAACCAAATTTTTTAAATCTTCCCACCAGATACTTTCCCTTCCTCTTACCGGAGCAAGCGAGCTTGAAGGACAGTGTAAACAGCCCCAGCGGCAGCCTCTGAAAAGATTTAACATATCTAAATTTTTTGTAAGAAATGCTATATCAGGCATTTTTACGCCATTAAAAACCGGCAAATCTTTCTGAAAACTTTCCAGCATTTTTGAGTCCATCTTTGTCAACGGAAATTCTGACGTTTTCAACGAAGACGGTACTTTTGAAATATATTTGCGCGCAGTAATTGATAAATAACTCATATAAATATTATAAAACAGCTAAAAAAATTTGTTGCTATATTATCAGCAATTATATTCCCAGACTTTTGTAGTATTTGTAATCGCTCATAATTCTGTTTACAAATTTTTGTGAATGTTTGGGAATACTGTTATTGTTTCTTCTGACCGCTTCAGGGCCTGCATTAAATGCGGCAACAGCAAGCTCCATTGAACCGAAACGCTCATACATGTTTTTGTAATAAGTTATTCCGCCTTTGATATTGTCATCCAATTTATACGGATCCAGTCCCATGTGTTTTGCGGCTGAATGAGAAAGCTGAAATACCCCTATATGTCCGTATCCGCTTCTTGCCGCCTGATTAAACCCCGATTCCGTTTTTGCAATACTCAAAACAATAGCAGGCTCAACTCCCATTGATTTAGCCTGATTAATAATATTTTGCTTAACCTCTTCTGTCGTACCCGCAAATACATTACAGGTAATCAGACAAAACACAGCTAACGATAATAAACCCCTTAAAAATATTCTCATATAAAAAATCCGTTCACTCTCTCTAAACAATATACCTATAATATCATAAACTCTCTGATTATAAAACCTCTGAACGGCTAATCTGTAAAAAATCGTTTCTCTGTTTATGCTATAGTATTACTGTTCTACAGATTAAAAGAGGAACTTTATGATAGATTGCTTATCAAATCCCGAATGGATTAACCCGCAGATAAATTTTCTGCTTTTCTTACAAAACCTGAGAATAGGTCATTTTGAATGTTTTGACAAATTCTTTTTATCAATAACCATATTCGGAGAGTTTTGGCTTCCGACACTAATCTGTGCAATCACATACTGGTGTATCGATTTCAGAGCGGGAATATATTTGTTTTCGCTTGAGGGAATAAACGTTATATTTGCTCATCTTTTAAAAATGATAGCCTGCGTTTACCGTCCCTGGGTACTGAGCAACGAAATACAACCGTCAGAGCTTGCCGTTCCGTTTGCAAAAGGTTATTCATGCCCGAGCGGACATTCTGCAATGAGTTCTTCTGTGGTAGGCGGAACTGCATATCTTTTAAGAAAAAAGAAGCTCATCTGCGCACTTCTTATTTGTCTGATACTTCTTATCGGATTTTCAAGAATGTGGCTAGGCGTTCATACTCCGCAGGATGTTTTATTCGGACTTACTATAGGTCTTGTTCTTATTTTTGCCGTCAATAAAATTATTGACTGGGCAGAAAATAACACTGACAGATATTTGCATCTTGCAGGTATTATAAATATTTTTGCAATTCTTGCTTTAATTTATATCAAATATTTTAATAGCTACAGAATCAATTATGCTGACGGAGAACTCCTTGTAAATCCTCAAAAATCGATTTACGTAACTTTTGCTGTTTATGCTTTTGTTCTCGGTCTTTTAAACGGCTGTTTTATCTGCAGAAAATATTTCCCGTTTAACCCTAAAGAAGCACCGTTAAAAAACCGTATTCTAAGAGGTATTGTCGGAGGAGCGGGAATAATTGCAATTCTCAAGTTTATAGTTGCCTACATAATTATGAACGGATTAAGTCTTACGACCGCCTGCCCTGTTATGTTCGCCACAGGTATTTTTATAACCCTTATTTACCCGATTATTTTCACAAAAATTGAGAAATTTTCACAGAATAAATAGTGACTGTTCGTCACGATTTAAAAGGGTTTAAATCCTATATAAGGTGGGTTGTCACGATTCTTTCTTCATGATATCATTTTTATTGTGTTTAATTATATAAATACTGGAATGTAGGAGAAAATAAATGACTGAAACAACACAAGAGAGAATTGATTTCAAGGTCATTGACGACATTTTGAAATCATTTGAGTACAAAAAATCGTACTTAATTGCTATGTTGCAGAAGGTTCAGGAAGTTTACAGATATCTCCCCGAAGAAGCTATGACTTATATCGGAGAGCATATTGACGGACTTTCACCGGCTACCGTTTATGGTGTTGCAACCTTCTATGCACAGTTTTCACTGGAACCTAAGGGTAAATATGAAATCAGAGTTTGCGACGGTACAGCATGCCACGTTCGTGGTTCAATGCCTGTATTAAACGCAATCAAAAACAAATTGAAACTTAAAGAAGGACAAAAAACTTGTGACAACGGTTTGTTCTCATTAGAAATTGTAAGTTGTCTTGGTGCTTGTGGTCTTGCACCTGTCTGCATGATTAATGATAAGGTTTATCCGCAAATGACCTCTGACGCAATAAGCGTTATTCTTGATACACTTATGAAAGAGGAGGGAATTGCATAATGGCTTTAAATATTGATATTAAACAAGAGCAGGCTAATGCTCAGCAACATATTAAAGAACAGGGATTAAGAGTTCTTGTTTGCGCAGGTACAGGCTGTGTTGCAAACGGTTCTCTTAAAGTTATAGAAAAATTCAGAGAGTTGGGCGCTAACGTTTCAACTCTTTCTGATTATGACAAAATGACCATTGTTCCGACAGGCTGCCACGGGTTCTGCGAACAGGGCGTTTTGGTTATCATCCCTGACAAACACGTTACTTACATAAAAGTTCACGTTGAAGACGTTGAAGAAATTTTTGAAAGCCACATCAAAGGCGGACAACCTGTTGAAAGACTTTTATACAAAGACCCGAAAACAGGCGAAGCAGTTCACAGAAATGATGATATTAACTTCTACGCTAAACAAACCCGTACAGCTCTTAAAAACTGCGGTAAGATTAACGCCGAATCAATTGATGAAGCTATCGCAGTAAGAGGATACGAAGCTTTGGCAAAAGTTATTGAAGAAAATAATCCTGACGGAGTTATTGATACAATTACAAAATCAGGTTTAAGAGGCCGCGGAGGCGGAGGTTTCCCAACAGGTATGAAGTGGAAATTCACTGCAGCTAACAGAGGCGGAAAATCTTATGTAGTTTGTAACGGTGACGAAGGTGACCCGGGTGCATTCATGGACAGAAGTGTTATGGAAGGTGACCCGCACAAACTTCTTGAAGGTATGGCTATTGCAGGTTTTGCTATCGGTGCAGATGAAGCATACATCTACGTTCGTGCAGAATATCCGCTTGCCATAAAACGTTTGAGAAAAGCTATCGCTGATGCGGAAGAAAGACACTACTTAGGTCAAAACATCTTAGGAAGTGATTTTTCTTTCACTATTCATATTAAAGAAGGCGCAGGCGCATTTGTTTGCGGTGAAGAAACAGCTTTAATCGCATCAATTGAAGGCGAAAGAGGTATGCCTCGTCCGAAACCGCCATTCCCTGCTAACAAAGGTTTGTTCGGAAGACCTACTTTGATTAACAACGTAGAAACTCTTGCTAACGTACCTTTGATTATCTTAAACGGTGCAGAATGGTTCTCATCAATGGGCTGTGAAACATCTAAAGGTACAAAAACATTCGCTCTTACGGGTGAAGTAAATAACACAGGTCTTATCGAAGTTCCGATGGGTACAACTTTAAGACAAATCATATTTGATATAGGCGGCGGTATCAGAGGCGGTAAAAAATTCAAAGCCGTACAAATCGGCGGTCCTTCAGGCGGCTGCTTGACAGAAGAACACTTAGACATCTCTATGGATTATGATTCATTAATCAAAGCAGGTGCAATGGTTGGTTCAGGCGGTCTTGTTGTTATGGCTGAAGATACCTGTATGGTTGAAGTAGCAAGATTCTTCATGAACTTTACAAAGAACGAATCCTGCGGTAAGTGTGTTCCGTGCCGTGAAGGTACTAAGAATATGCTTAAAATCTTAGAAAAAATCGTTGCAGGTAAAGGTGAAATGGAAGACCTCGACAGACTTGAACAGCTTGCTCTTACAGTAAAAGACGGTTCGCTCTGCGGTCTTGGTAAAACCGCTCCTAACCCTGTTCTTTCAACTTTGAAATACTTCAAAGATGAATACATTGCTCACATTCGTGACCACAAATGTCCGGCAGGCGTTTGTACAGCTATGAAGAAAATCAGTATTGACCCTGAAAAATGTAAAGGCTGTACTAAGTGCGCAAGAACTTGTCCGGTCGGTGCTATCGAAGGAACAGTTAAAAATCCTCACAAGATTGATCAATCTAAATGTATCAAGTGCGAGGCTTGTTTAAATGCTTGTCCGTTCAAGGCAATAAGTAAGGAATAGGGGGAAATAGAAATGACAGACGAAAAGAAAACATTAATAATTGAAGGTAAGGAAGTCGAATTTTCTAATGAACCTAACCTGTTGGAAGTAATTAGAAAAGCAGGCATGAATGTTCCTACATTATGCTACAGACCTGACCTCACATCTTTTGGTGCTTGCAGAATGTGCGTTGTGGAAGTTGAGTATCCTAACGGAAGAAAAATGATTAACTCATCTTGTACAATGCCTCCTGAAGCAGGTATCAAAGTTCATCTGAATACAGATAAAGTCAGAAAAATCAGAAAAATGGTGCTTGAACTTCTTCTTGCAAACCACGACAGAGAATGTACTACCTGTGATAAATCAGGTTCATGCGAACTACAGAGATATGCTGAAGAATACGGTATCAAACACGTTAAACAATACGCTCAGCGTGAAGTTATGACAAAAATCGATGACAGTTCATGTGCATTGATTCGTGATAACAACAAATGTATTCTCTGCGGCGCCTGCGTAAGAGCTTGTGACGAACATCAGGGATTACAGGTTCTCGGTTTTGCAAACAGAGGAAGCAAAACTGTTGTTGAACCTATGGCAGGCAGACCTCTCGGAAGCAGTGAATGTATTAACTGCGGTCAGTGTGCAGCTGTTTGTCCTACAGGTGCTCTAACAATTAACTCAACTCAGGTTGACGAAGTATGGAAAGCAATTACTAACCCTGAAAAGAAAGTTGTTGCTCAGTTTGCTCCATCCGTTCGTGTTGCAATAGGTGAAATGTTCGGTCTTAAACCGGGTGAAAACTCTACCAAAAAGATTAATGCAGCTTTAAGAAGAATTGGTTTTGACCTTGTATTTGATACAAACTTCTCTGCTGACTTAACAATTATGGAAGAAGCACACGAATTTATCGACAGACTTCAAAACGGTGGTAAATTGCCTCTGTTCACTTCATGCTGTCCGGGCTGGGTTCGTTTCTTGGAAACACAGCACCCTGATATGCTTGACCACTTATCAAGCTGCAAATCACCTCAGGGTATGTTAGGTGCAATCATAAGAGAATACGTACCGCAAAGCCACGAAGGATTTACTTCCGAAAACCTTGTAAGCGTATCAATTATGCCTTGTACAGCTAAAAAATATGAAGCAAAACGTGAACAGTTCAAGATGGCAGACGGCAGACAGGAAATTGACTACGTTCTGACAACTCAGGAACTCGGCAGAATGATTAAAGAAGCAGGTATCGACTTCAAAACTCTTGAAGGCGAAGAACCAGATTCACCGTTCGGCAAATACACAGGTGCAGGTACAATCTTCGGTGTATCAGGCGGTGTTGCTGAAGCAGCTGCAAGAACAGCTTACGAAGTTGTAACGGGTGAAACTCTCCAAAACGTTGTAATAGACGACATGAGAGGAACTAAACGTGTTAAAACCGTTGAGCTTGACCTTAAAGGAACAAAAATCAAGGTTAAAATCGTTAACACACTCCGTGAAGCAGAAAAATGCATGAGAGAAATCAAAGAAGGCAAAGCTGATTACCAACTTCTTGAAGTAATGGCTTGCCCGGGCGGTTGTATCAATGGCGGCGGTCAGCCTCAAAGCTGCAACGATTCCAACATCAAGGAACTTCGTGCAGAAGGTTTGTACACAGATGACGCAACGGGCGAATGGAGAAAATCTCACGAAAACCCTGAAATCAAGGAATTGTACGCTAACCACCTTGAAAAACCAAACTCTCATAAAGCACACGAACTCTTGCATACAACTTATGTAAACAAGAGAACTAATTGCTACATATCAGTAGGTGAAAATAAATAACGAATTTGGTTAACAAAGATAAGCGAAGCGGCTGAGGATAAATCCTCAGCCGCTTCGCTTTGTGTTTATTTAATATTGCTTATTTATATTCTATACAAGCTCAGTCTTTTCAACTTCTTCCGTTGTAGTAAATTTAACTATATCGCCTTCTGCAATATCATTAAATTTAACAAATGAAAGACCGCATTCAAAGCCTTGTGCAACTTCTTTAACGTCGTCTTTGAAACGTTTAAGCTGGTCAACTGCACCCTTAAAGATTTCTTTTCCGTCACGGTAAATTGTCGCTGTATCGTTTCTGCTGATTTTACCCTCAGTAACATAACAGCCTGCAATCTTCTGAGTTTTACCGATAGTAAAGATTTGTCTGATTTCAACCTGACCTGTCTGAATTTCCTTAACATCAGGTGAAAGAAGTGAAATCATCGTATGTTCAATATCTTCAAGTATTTGATAAATAATATCGTATTTCTTAATCGTTACGCCTTCTTTTTCAGCCGCAGCAAGAGCATTAGCATCTTCCTTAACCGTAAATCCAAGGATTAAAGCATTAGATGCGGATGCTAACATAACATCGGCTTCAGAAATATCACCGACACCAACGTGGATAATCTTTGTAACAATTTCTTTTGATTCAAGCTGTGCAATTGCCTGAGAAACAGCTTCTGCCGCACCGTGAGTGTTTGCTTTGATAATAAGGTTAAGATGCGGAACGTCATCCTCAGCAGCTCCGGCTTCCCTTCTCATGTGAGCAGGAAGCATTGCTTCAAGACGTCTGTCACGTTCTTTTTCTTTTCTCTTATCAACAATAGCTTTCATTTCTTTTTCGTTCTGAACAACTTCAAAATAGTCACCTGCATTCGGAACTTCCGTCAGACCTAAAATCTCAACAGGAGTTGAAGGTTCAGCTTTAACAATTCTTTCGCCTGAGTCAGAGAGTAATGCACGAACTCTGCCGCATGCAGTACCTACAACAACGCAGTTACCGGCTCTTAACGTACCGTTCTGAACAAGCAGTGTCGCAACAGGACCTTTACCTTTATCAAGGTTTGCTTCAATTACAACACCTGATGCGTTTGCTTTCGGGTTAGCTTTTAAATCCTGAACATCTGCAACAAGCAATATGTATTCAAGAAGTTCATCAATGCCGTCGCCCATCAAAGCTGAAACGTTAACGGTAATTGTTTCACCGCCCCATGCTTCAGGAACAAGTCCGTGTTCGGTCAATTGCTGAAGAACTCTGTCAGGATTAGCTCCCGGCTTATCGCACTTGTTAACCGCAACAATAATAGGAACATCCGCAGCCTTTGCGTGGTTAATAGCTTCTATAGTCTGAGGCATTATACCGTCATCAGCAGCAACAACCAGAATTGCAATATCTGTAGCCTTAGCACCTCTTGCACGCATTTCCGTAAATGCTTCGTGACCCGGAGTATCGACAAATACAATTTTCTTTTCGTGTTTATTATCAAGATAAACCGTATAAGCACCGATTGACTGTGTAATACCGCCAACCTCGGTTGCAACAATTTTGTGTTTTGAAGCACGAATACTGTCTAACAGTGTTGTTTTACCGTGGTCAACGTGTCCCATAATTGAAACAACAGGAGCACGTTTTTTAAGAAGTTTTTTATCAACCTCTGTCAAAGCTTTTTGCTTTTGTTCTTTTTCCATTTCTTCTTCGATAAACGCATCAAAGTCTTCTTCAAGAACTTCAAGCTCATATTCTGCGCAGACTTTCTTAATTGTATCCACGTCAATTAACTGATTAACGGTTGCCATGACGCCCTGGAACATAAGGAACTTAACAATTTCCGCAGGAGTTTTCTGAATTTTATCTGCAAGTTCCTGAATAGTCATAGCCTGATTTACAACCAGTGATTTAACTTCTTCAACGGCTTCTTCTTTATGCGCTTTCTTTTTATGCTTTTGAGCAGCCGCTTTCTCAAGAGAAATCATTTCCTGGTCTTCTTTTTTAGAGTTAAAATCCTTGTCCTTCTTCTTTCCGCCGTCATTACGTTTTTTGGAAGAAGGACCGCCTTTTCCTTCGTAAATTTCCTGAGGAATAATTCTTCTTTCTACAAGCTTCTTGTCACCATTTGGCTTATTGAACGGTTTTCTTTCGCCTTTTTCAAACGGTTTACCGTCTTTGGTTTTTGGTCTGTCTGTTGAAACAGGAGCTTTTCTAACAATTTCTATACGGGATTGATTTTTGTATTCAATCTTTGTTCTTTCAATTCTTACCTGCGGTTTCTCAGCTTTTTTGATAACAGGAGCGTCTTCTGTTTTTGATTCTTCCGCACTCTGTTCTACAACAGGTTCAACCTTTTCTATAACAGCTTTTTTCTGTACTCTCTGGACTCTTTCTATTTGCGGGGCTGCGGACTTTGTTACCTTTTTTGTTTCTTCTTCCTGCGGGGTTTCCTGAGGAGCTTTGGACTTCTTTACAATAAAAGCTTTAGGTTTGGCATTTGTCTTCTGAACACCATATCCCAAATGTTCTTTGAGTTTGCGAATCTGCTCCGGGGTAACGGTGTTTGAATGAGATTTTACAATAATATCAATCTCTGCAAATTTTTCTATTATTTCCTTACTTGTTTTCCCTAATTCTTTTGCAAGTTCACTAACTCTTAAGCTGTCCATCCAATAGTCCTTTCAAATCCTCGCGAGATATATTTGTTTTAAGGAGTTTATTAACTCCCTTCTTTAAAGCCGTATTAATACAATTCTCATTATAACAAAGATATACAGATCTGCCAAATGTCTTGGAATTTGGCTGTACGACAACATCACCGCTTGTACATTCTTTTGTTATTTTAATCATTTCGCTTCGCGGTTTTATCTCTCCGCAGGCGATACATTTACGTTTATGTTCCAATATTATTCCTTAAACAAATTTTCTATATCTTTTGCAGTTTTTTTACTGTTTTTACAATAAGCATTTTCAAATTCTTCTTCCGACATCCTTTGCATAGGAGCATCTTTTAAAAGCGAATTTTTTAGCGTAACTACAGCGTCCTGAAGTGCATGAAACGCAGTAAAATATTTTGCGTCATTGTTCATTGATTTTCCGTCAATTAATATTTTGTGCCACAAACCTATGTGCTTAATTTCTGCCTTTTTTCCGGGATAATACCTTATGTAATCAAGCATTGTATACAATTTTGGGATTGTATCAACGTCAGGCTCAATCATTTCTCTTAAAAATTCCTTCACATCCCTTTGTCTGAATTTTGCTTTGAATTGCGTTTGCGTATTTATATTGTTAACCGGCATTATTTTCATTTTGTTTGATTTACTCCCCTACCCAACTTCTGCTAATTTTTCTAATTTAAGCTTCTGGTCGTATTCAATCAGCAAATGAATAAGTTCATCCAAATCCCCGTCAATAACAGTCCAGACGTTGAGGTTATGGTTAATTCTGTGGTCTGTTAAACGTCCCTGAGGGAAGTTATAGGTTCTGATACGTTCGCTTCTGTCGCCCGTACCTACCTGAGAACGGCGAAGGTCTGTTATTTCCTGCATTTGTTTTTGTACTTCCAAATCATACAATTTTGAACGCAAAATCTGCATTGCTCTTTCTTTGTTCTGTAACTGAGAACGTTCTTCCGTACAGAAAATCATGATACCTGTCGGTTTGTGGAACAATCTTGCTGCAGTTTCAACCTTGTTAACGTTTTGACCGCCTGCACCGCCTGAACGTGCCGTAGACATTTCAATATCTTCTGGTCTGATTTCGATTTCTACATCATCAACCTCTGGCATAACCGCAACAGTTGCAGTAGAAGTATGGACTCTGCCCTGAGATTCGGTTTCAGGAACTCTCTGAACACGGTGAACACCTGATTCGTATTTAAGCCGAGAATAAACCGCATCACCCTTTATTGAAATAATGATTTCAGAATATCCGCCGGCTTCACATTCTGTTTTGGAAAGAATTTGTGTCTGCCAGCCTTGTTTATCAGCATATTTAAGATACATTCTTGCCAAATCTCCGGCAAAAATGTTAGCCTCATCACCGCCAGCTCCGCCTCTGATTTCAAGCATAATGTCCTTGTCATCCATCGGGTCGCGCGGAAGAAGAAGAACTTTCATTTTTTCTTCGTATTCAGGAAGTTTTGCTTCGTTTTCTTCCATCTCAGCCTTCAAAAAAGCCTTCATTTCTTCATCTTTTTCTTCATGAATCATCTGTTTTGCTTCTTCAATGGCATCTGTAGCCTTCTTCCATGCATAATAAAGCTCAACAGTTTCTTCCATTGATTTTCTCTGTTTCGATAAGTCGCGAAACTTATTGTAATCTGCTATAACATCAGGATCTGAAAGAGTTTGCCCCAGTTCAACATACTTCTTTTCAATCTGAATAATTTTATCTAACATGTCCTTCATAATAAAAATCCCTTTTAAAATCTATTTGATAATTTAAGTATAACAAAAAAGCAGGGGTAAACATATAAAACATTAATGTTAAGATTTGTAACAAATGTTTAAAGTGCTGAAATTGCGCTTATTTTAAATACTTTGTATATATAAGATGGTATTATAAGAAAGCAGTATAAAATGGTAGCTATTAGTCAAAGCAATGTTGAATATTACGGAAGAAATCTCACAGGTCTGTTCGACCCGAATATTTCAACGGAACAAAGAATAGAAAAAGGTGCAGACTTTATTAACAGTGTTTTTATTACGGCTGCATATGCTAATGCTCAGGAAGAAGCAAACGAAAAAATTCGTCAAAACGAAGAAAAAAACAACAATTGGAATACTGCAGCAAACAATCAGGCTGAAACAAATAAAAAAGCAATTGAAACTATAACAAATAAAATAACGGAAAACGAAAATAAAATAAAAGAAATTCTTGAGGCAATCAAAGGTCTTGAAGAAAAAAAAGATGAGATAAACCAAAAAGTTTTAGAACACAAAATAGAAATTGAAAAACAAAAAAAGAGATATAATGATGCTGTAGAGGCTAAAGACCTGACCGAACAAAGAAAAGCGCTTGACGCCATCAGCGAAGAAGGTAAAGCTATTCAGGGGCTTTTAAGTCAGGCTGAAACTCTTAGCAAAGAACAGCAGAATTTTAATGAACAAGGTGAACAATACAAAAGTGAAAACATCAGCCTTCAGACAGAAAGCGAAGAAACTGTAAAAGAAGGTCAGGATAAATTAAATGCCATTAATGTACAAGCAGCTGCAAATAAAGCCGAAACTGCAGGATTATCGGCAGACGCCGCTAAATATGCTCAAAAAGCTGCTGAATATACTGCTAAAGCAATGGCTTTAAAAACAGGCGGAACGTTAACAGGGTTACTGACGTTCGGTGCAAGCAGCGTTGCATCAGAAGCAGCTGCCGCTGAGCTCATGAAAAAAGCAGCAGAAAACACATCCGCTTCTGCAACCATTACACAAGGCATCGGCAGCATATTACCTGTTATCACAAGTACAATTAGCGAAATACAAACAAACAACGGTTACCTGGTAAGTTCAGGCTCCGCACTTAATAGTTTAACAACTTCTGCCGGCAACGATGCAGAAACCTTTGATGGAATTTCAAATGCAGTTGGCAGATGGTTTGACAGCACTCAAAACTGGAAACAAGTAAACGAAAATATACAAACCGCAGTTGATACAGCTTACAATGAAGTTTCCGAAGAAGAATCGAAAGAAAACTCTGAAAACGAAGATTCAACAGACAAAAACAACAACGAAAAGAGAAAACTCAACGCTGATACCAATTTTCAGATTGATGCAGCCTAACTTTAACGTTTAAGTTATTACATTCCTTCAAAATTTCCGGCAAGAACTTTTAAAGCTCTGTTTTCTGCTCTGTCAGCCCTTGCAAGCGCAGACTGCAAGCCTGAATTATCCCAGGTTTTTGAAATATCAGCAGCCTTTTGCGACGGAATATAAGAACGTGTAGTTTTTGAACCGTCCTCTTTTGACTGTATTGTTGAATCCTGGGAAGGAATATATGTATAATTGTCCCTCTTTGCATTTTGAGCAGAGGTTTTTATAACATTATTCTGAGAAGGAATATAAGAATAATTATCAGGTTGCCCAGCGGTCAGAGCATCATTCTCTCGCAAAGCCGCCGGCTGATTTGCCCTGCCATGGTGAGATACAGCTTGACTGCCCGCACTGTCGGGACGTGAAACTGCATTATTCTTATTCATATTCTCAAGTTTTTTCCGCTGAGCATCATACAAGCGTTCGGTTAAATCTTCTTTAAGGAATTTCTTCTGCTCTTTTTTGGCATCTTTAATTTCTTCTTCCTTCATCGAATCATAAGAATCGCCGAAGATTAATTTAATACCTTTGTTCAGAATGGTATCCAGAACACCCATCGTAAGAAGTCCGAATATTACAAGCCTTGCCGGAACTCCAAACATGTTACGGGGAAGATTTCTTGCCTGTGACAATTTTGTGGTAAACCAATTACCTGTATTGTACGCATCTAATTTACCCAAATCAGGAGTGAACAGACTTGCAAATCTTGCAAAGATGTTATTATACCATTTTTGATTTTTGAAATTAGCCTTTCTTGTCTTTTTAACAAAATCATTAAATTTGGCTCTGGCCTTATCCCATTCTTTGTAGGATTCATAACCCTTTTCTGTTCCGTTTAATTTATTTTTTTCGTTAATAGCATTACGTTTGTTCCTGATTTCTTCTATTTTGGAGCCGCTTAACCCTGCATACTTAGCGCCGAAAAGATGGTGCATAATCTGGAGTGCAAACGGGAACGTAAATACCCAGGAAATATGATTAACCAGATTGCTTACACCCGTTCCGACTTTCTGGTCAGGCTCTGCTTTATGTACGTTTATTGCCGTTTCAACAAACGCAGGAGCAATAAATAGAAGAACACCGAGTTTGCCGCCGCCGAATGTCAAGCCTCTGTGAACCATTTGCATAAAGCGTGACATAAATCTTCCTGTTGGAGTTTTTGCACCTTCACCCAAACTATACAAACGGTTATGTACGTTATCACATCCTAAAACTCGTTTTATCGGTGCATTAATGAATCCCAAATTCAAACCGAACGGCTTAAATTCACCAAGACCAATTTTTACCTTTCCGCCAACTCTTCTTGTTGCTTCCTGAACTTCATTGATTTTATTGCCAAGAGAATCTTCTTTTATGGATTTCAGCCATTCGATATCTTTATCACCAAATGCTTTTAAGATAGCTTTTTTTGTTTCCGCAACTCCGCCATCCGGCTTTGTTATAATATCTTTTATTATTTTATTTTCATCAACGCCAAGTCTTCTTAACTGAATATAACTTGCAGACTTTTCTTCCGTGTTCAAAACAGATGCCATACTCTTAATGCGTTTTATTTCCGATTTATCCAGGGCAAGCTTGTTCAATCCTACAGACTTATCTGTCGTTAACTCCAATGCATTTACAATTTGATTAAAATCATGAACGATTCTTTGTCTTTGAGGTATCATCTCAGACTTAACTAACTCAAGCTCAGGATTTGTCGGAGTTTTCCATATTGCGTTAAGCACAGGATTTTTTTGTATTATATTACCAAATTTACTGCTTCCTGATGAGAACAAACCTAAAACTGACTGCATCGGTTTTGACTGAATAAATTTGGATTTTTCAAGTTTGTCACCAAAATTCGTAACTTTTTTAAGCAAACTCTTATCATATTCGCCTCCGCAGGCAGCCGTATATTTATCAAGCAAAAATCCGCATCCAAACCACGTAAGAAGCGATGCAACAGGATGCTCAATTAACGGACCGAAAAAACCCTTTATTAATGTTGAGTACATCGGCGATTCTTTAAAATTTTCAACCAGACTATTCTTTTCTTCAGGGATATAAAAATCAGGGATTCTGACAAGCTGAGGCTGCGGTCTTACAGCAGAAGCAGGCGCTCGCGGCGGGACACCGTAGCCGTTATTTTTGTTATCAATATTTTGAACACCCTGAGTCACGATACAATAACCTTCTTTAAAACCTAACTACAAATATAAAGTTTTTTTGCAGAGAAAAATTGCCCAAAAACCATGCTTTTAAGGCTCTTTTGTAATATTTCTTAATATTTATAATTTAATTTCTATATTATGTTTTAATCAAAATTTTCAAGAGTTTTTGTAAGGTCATTAAGCGCATCCGCTGTTGATTTTTTATTAAGTAAAATCGTCTGAACAGTTGTGCTTACTGCATTATTTATCTCTTTTTGATTTCTTCTCTGTTTCATCTGCGGATAAATGTGATTTAATTGGCGTGCACTTATAGAACGTGCTTTTGATATCATATCCGTTTCATCATTATAAAATTTATCATGAAGCGCATCGGAATTTGTTGCAATAATATTTGTCATTTTTGCAAGTTCAAGCTGATTTTGAGCATTCGTCAGATACAGACAGAAATCAAGAGCCTCCTTTTTCATCTTTGCACGTTTCGGAATAACAAAGTTCATAACAGAAATATCGTTTTGCCCGACCGGGCCTTTGAATTGCTCTATAACATCAGTCTGCTCATAAACAGACGGCGCATTTTCTTTAATCATATTTAAGAAATTTGAACCGCCCTGATAGAATACGATTTTTCCCGCCATGTACTGTTCAAGAGCTTCTCTGTGTGTCATCGTTATTGTTTCGGGAGGAATTAAATCTTTGTCATAAAGAGTTTTAAACATATCAAAAACCTTAACGGATTCAGGGGAGTTTAAATCTTTCAGCTCTGTAATACCGTATTTATTTAAGATTTTCATCATCGTATCGTTTTCCGTTAGCGTCGGAAGATAAGCGTATGCTCCTGAGCCGCTCTTTATTTTTTCAGCAATTACCGCAAGCTCTTTGTACGTTTTCGGAAGTCTTATTATCCCCGATTTGGTAAATAAATCCTTGTTATAAATAGTAATAGCACTTGTTGCATACCAGGGAATTGAATACAATTTGTCATTATACATAAGAGCTTTTATAATCTCAGGGTTAAACTCGGAAACCGCATCATAATCGATTTCTTCAAGCGTCCCTTTTTGAGCAAGAAGCGCCGAAAAATCAGGATTCAAGTTGATTAAATCAGGCGGGTTGTCTGTCATAACTGCTGCAAGCGTTCTTTTTTCCCCTTCTGAGAACGGTACATCTACCCATTTTATATGGACATTTGGGTTCTCTTTTTCGTAGCTCCTTATAACTTTGTACATATAATCCGAAAAATCGCCCATTTGCAAAGTCCAGACAGTGACCTCTTTCTGGCTTGCGTCACGCCGCACGGAACAAGCAGTTAAACCTGTAACAATTACCGTTACCAGTAATAAAAGCGCTAAGATTTTTTTCATATCAGACCTCTCACCCCTTCCCCTCTCCCGCAAGGGGCGAGGGATTTAAGTACCCTTATATTTTTGCCGTCATATTTAAGTCTATATATTTGAACGTATTCGTTATAACACCGGGCGGAAAATTATATACGTTGTTGCACGGTGTTATTTTTAAAATTGCATTGGTTTTATCTATTTTTGAAATTGTTGCCAGGTATTTATTTCTGTTTGCCGAAAAAATAATATACCCGTGTGAACTCTGAATTTCTTCAACATTAAACCTGTTCGCAGATATTGACGCCAGGGTCAGGTAAAACAATTTTTCCTGATTTACACCAAAAATTTTTGTACAGTTTTCAAACATAATCTGCTGTGAAACAGTAAGCGGATTTGGCGCAGATTTTGGCCGGACCGCTGTTTCTTCCGCCAAAGCACACGGCATTATTAATAAACTTAAAATTATAAATAAATTCTTCATTATTATTCCTCATTATATAAAATATCATATTCACACATCCTCTAACTCATATATAAGACGTAAATTTTCCCCCGTTTAATGAATAAATGTATGGTATAATATAATCAGCTATGACAAAGATTTTAGACTGCACAATAAGAGATGGCGGACACTGCGCAAATTGGGATTTTTCCGATGAGTGCATTTATAATTTGATGTCAACTCTTAACCAAAACGAAATCAGCTTCTTCGAAATCGGATACAGAAATTTTAAAGACAGAGAAGGTAAAGGTAATTTTTATTACTGCACCCCTGATTTTATAAAAAATTTTTACGGGAACAAAGGCGGCTTAAATCTCGGAGTAATGGTTGATACAAAGAGATTTAACGAAAACGATTTTATAAACGGAAAAGAAGATTATGTTGATTTTGTAAGAATTGCAACGCATCCTGAGAGAATAGGAGAAACTCTTTCTATAGCCGAAACCCTGTATAAAAGAGATTATACGGTAATGCTTCAGTTAATGGATATGACAAAACTCACCGACGAACACTATCAAATACTGGAGAGCTGGAGCGGTAAAAATATCCCGAAAACAGTATATCTTGCCGATACATACGGAACAGCAAAAACAGAAGAAGTCGAAAAACATTATAAAAAATTAAATAATATCGGATATAAAAATATAAGTTTTCACGCACACAATCACAGCGGTTTGGCATTAGTAAACACAAAAAAAGCAATTGAACTCGGAGCATATTCCGTCGATGTATCACAAGACGGAATAGGTATTAACGGAGGAAATCTCTCTTTTACAGAGTTTGATAAAAGTTTTGCACATACTTAAAATACTGTATTTATTTTATGATAATATTAAGAGTACACAGGAGTAATTAATTAAAAATATGGATATTAAATCATACATTCTGGCATCAATTAACACAAAAACCAAAATTTTAAATGATGAAACAATTTTAGAAACAATAAAAAAAATTGCAGACAGAATAGTTGAAGCGTACAGACTTAATAAAAAAGTTTTGACTGCGGGGAATGGAGGTTCTGCGTGTGATTCTCAGCATATAGCCGGAGAGCTGGTGGCAAAGTTTTTTATCGACCGCCCCGGACTAAATGCAATTTCTCTTGTAAATTATATTTCATCGCTTACTGCTACAAGTAATGACTATGGTTATGCAAAATCTTTTTCACGCCAAATCCAAGCGCTTGCAGATGAGGGAGATGTTTTTATAGCGATTTCTACATCAGGAAATTCGGAAAATATACTTGCGGCACTGGAGGAAGCAAGAAAAAAAGGTGTAGTAACCGTAGGTTTTGTCGGTGAAAAAGAATGCAAAATGGACGTTTTATGTGATTATATTATCCACGTTCCGTCAGATTGCACGCCAACAGTACAGGAATCGCATATTATGATTGGACACATAATCTGCGCATTGGTAGAAGAAACTATTTTTGCGTAATCAATATTAAACTAACGATTTAATAACTTGAGTAAGTTTTGTGCTGGATATTCCGTTGGTATGAGGTAAATACATTATTTTGACACCAACTTCTGAAAATTGCTTTTCATATTTGTTATACAAATCAGTTCCTTTCCAATCGTCACCGTGGAACAGAATGTCATAATGCAGATTTTTCCACGCTTCAAACTTATCCATAGAAACCTGAGGCACTACTTCATCGACATAACGGATTGCTTTAACAATTTCAACACGTTCCTCATAAGGAATAACCGGAGTTTTATTCTTATAACTCATAACTGTTTCATCGGTGGAGACACCGACTATAAGGTAGTCACAGTTTTCTCTTGCACGTTTAAGAATATTTAAGTGCCCGACATGGAACATGTCATAAACGCCTGTTGTATAACCGATTATATGTCCCTCTTTTGTCATGTTACTCTTTTAGCCCTCTCAACATATTAATTATTGTGTTTCTATTTAATAACATTATAAAGCAAATAAATAAAATTATTAACCACCGTATCATAAAGTTATCATATACCGTTAGCATAAGGAAATTTGACGATATCAGTAAAAGTGAAATTAACCCTATAGCTTTTATATTGTATATTTTTAGCTTACTTTTGTTATTTTTCTTTAAAACTATTTTCATAAAATAATAGTGAGCAAGACAAAATGCCGCATAGCAAATTAATGTTGTATAAGCAGCAGCCATAAAACCAAAAATCGGAATAAATATATAATTTAACACAATATTCAATGCGGCACCCATAACGGATGCTATTGCTATATATTTATTTTCTTCGTAGAAAAATTCAACAGCACCAAAAAGATTATAAAGCATACTAAAAAATATTCCGACAAGCACAGGAGGTATAACGTAAAGCGCCGGATAATATGCTTCAGGCAAAAGAAATTTAAATATATCCGGCAAGAAACAGATAAATATTATCGCAAGAATTGCCTCAAAGCCTATTACTCCAACAGTTTTATCATACAATTGTTTAATTTTATTTTCTTTCAGTGATTTATAAATATACGGAGTAAGAGAGGATTCTATTCCTGCAAGTACAAGCATAAATATCATAGCGAAATTGTATGCTACGCTATATATACCGGCATCAGAAGCTCCTGTTAACCAATTTATCATAACTCTGTCCGATTGATTCAAAATTTGGGTTGATAAATAATGCGGAATCAAGACAATACTGAACATTACCCCGAATTTCCACATTTCCCACTCGAAAAACTTTTTGCCATATCTTTGATTTTGTATAAATAAACTTATACCGATAATAGAAGAAATTATTAATGCTCCTACAATTTTTGCCTCAACCCTGTGTGCAGGGAAGTTTAAAACAGCAACAATACTAAATAGCGGGTTTAGTATACTGTTAATTATTGTTAAAGTTACCAAATTTTTATATTCATAATCATATCGCTGACTTGTTGCCCAAATATTGAAAGGAATTTGCACCAAAATATCAATATACATGCAAATAACAAGGAATGGCATCATTCCCAGAGCATTAGCAAGTGGTTTTAAAATAATAAGCGACAAAATAAAAAATGCCATTGTTATTACAATTGCTATTCCCTGATATGAAGAAATGACTTCTTTTTTTCGTTCAAAATATTTCGTTAAAGAAACATTTAATACTCCACCTGAATAAATAGACAAAGTTGTTACTATAGAAAAAATAACAAGCCAAGATTGATATACAGCAACCTGTCCATATTCTGATGTGTTTAATAATCTGGTAAAAATCGGCAGTGTAATAAAAGAAATACCTTTTAAAAGGAAACTTGATATAACAAACCACAGAGATGCCTTTAATGGTTTTGATAGGTTATGGTATTTATTTAACAACAACGATATCATTTATTCCCCTTGAACAGTTTTATTACAAATCTGCGAATTGGTACAATTGGCGGAAATATACATTTAAGAATGTTCCATAATTTTATAAGAATTTGTTTTCTCTGCCAGTTAAAATGATAAACTAGTTTAAAAGCTCCGTAAAAGCCCTCTTTTTCAGCTTTATTCCACAGTTCATCATATTCCTTTGGCTTTTCTGTAGGACAATTTAGTGTAAAATTGCCTTTTATGGCTTCTTCAACGGGTCTTTCTGTTATATTGATTTTATCTTTTATAATGTTAACCAGGGTATTACCATTTTCAGAATTTATAAAAAACAAACTTCTGCCATTAATTTTGATTGTTTTCAATACCTGTTCATCCAAACCCCAGAAATCACCAATTGTTAGATCGCTTATTCTTTTTGAACCGGCAAACATACATGAAAAACAATTTTTTCTAAAAATTGAATGTTTTTCAAAACATATATAATATGGGTCATACAGAGCATTAAAATTATAAATAATTTTGTCATCTTTACCATACAGAACCAACGAACCATCATATTCGCCGCCACGAAATGATATATTTTTAATGTGTTTACCATTATTAATTTTTCTAATGTGCTCATTGAATATGTGGGGAGAAGAACCACCCCTGCATAATATATCCACGCAATAAAACGGTTTAATTTTTGTTTGGTCTAATGTTGTACAAAGCGTTTTAAATGCAAATACTTCACAAGGAACTCCTATAAACAGGCAGGGTTTTTCTTTAATTTTTTCCTTGATTTTGCTCCAAATTCCCGTTTTGGAACTTTGCACATATTTTGATTTCGCACAAGCTTCAAGTTCATCAATTGTTTCGCAAATTTTGTGTTCAACGACATAAGTTTCAGGGTTAAACCAAACCCCGACAACAAAACCACCCCGTTCAATAAAAGCTTTGCTTAACTCTGTTGCAATTCCGCCGGATGCAGATTCAAAATGCCTTTTATCATCTTTGCTCCAGGCCGCATAAGCAATATCCGGGGTTTCATTCTTTGATTTTTCTATATTTTCTTCATTATTTGCAGGGCAAAATTTTTGACATTTCCCACAGGAAACGCACTTTTCTTTATCAATAACAGGATAATAAAATCCGCCGATTGTTTCTATAGAAATTGCTCCAACGGGGCATAAATCGTGACAGAGCGAACACCCAAAGCATTTTTCTTTTTCACATATTTGTACTATTGCCATTACTTTTTATTTACCCCTTTACCCCTCCTCATCGGTCATCTCATTATATTTGTCTACCCATTTTGGGTATTCTTCCTGTAATTGAGGAGTTGTTATACTCTCTATAACATTTGCTATTCCGTCAATACTGTCACAGTACAGGAATCCCATATCCGTAATCCCGCAATAAAAATTTCTGCGTTTAGTCAGATTTACCGAACAAAACGGAAGTTCTTTAAAAGCTGCATCAATCATTGAAATTGAATGTTCTCCGAATACCAAATCCGCATTTTTTAAATCTTCATCTAAAGAACTCCTTGAAAATGATAGTTGAAAATTCTCTAGATTAGTTGATGGCATCGAAGCTGATAACACAAGATTCGGCAAGTTTTGGCTTGCAAAATATTCCGCAACTCTGTTTATGGCATTAACCCCTACATTTAGAGGATGTACCCAAGTGGGATGACATCTGTAAACAAAATTTATATCGGGATATCGTTTTGCAATTTTAACAAATGCATCAACGAGCATATCATCGTCAGAACGGTTTTTTAGTGCTGTCCAATCTCCCGAACCCGAGGCTACAACAAGAACATTCTTAACCTCTTTCGGAAATTTGGGAAGCGGCATATATAGTTTTTTTCTGTATGGGATTAAAGAAACCGGAAGTTTTTTGTTATGAAACAATTGTTCTCCCAAAACGTCCCATGCGTAGTATTGAACATTACTTGGAATAAAATTATAGTCATGTTGACTGTAATTTGGCGGCAAATATCCGTCTTGTATCCATCTGACATCGTATCTGTCATCATCTGGGACATTACAGCTGTGGTGTTCGTGCCATGTTGTAATATACTGACATTCTTCCTTAGGGTAAAATATTCCGTTATTAAATTTTTCAAGTTCCTCATCAGATTTTTTAAATTCAAGATTTAATCTGTATCCTATGCGGTGCATTTTTCCGACAAAAATAATTTTTTTGCCGTTATATTCTGAAACATAAACCTCTTGAGCTCTTTGAGGAGCAGTTTTTCCTTTTAAGCTTAAATAAATCTCTCTGAATAGTTTTATTTTTCCCAAAAGCCTTTTTATCTTTCTTGAAAGCGACACTTTTTCAAAAGGATAATAGTATTTTCCGTTTAATCTTTTAAAACCGTCTTTTTTCCATACATTCTCATCAAGACCTAAATCATCAGATAAAATATATCCTTTAAACTTAGGAAACTCTTTTTTTAAATTTGCTAAAACTTTTTCATTTTTAAGCTTTTTCATTATAATCAGATGCTTGCTGTAATCAACTTTTTCTATATCATAAGCTTTTTCATCGCAATCTGCCATTTCACTATCCGTAAGATAATCGGCAAAATCTCTGAAAATACAATTCGGAAAAAGTTTTTCCAAAAACTCTCTTTCGTTATCAAAAAGATAATGTGTTGTTAAAAACAAATTTGAATCGTCTTTCTTACTTAATTTTGTAAAATTATTAAATGATTCTAATTTTAAATGTTGAGTAAATAAATATACGTTTAGCATTAAATTAATATTCCTTTATCTAAAAGTACCAAGTAATTTGACCAAAATTTGTTTTGCGAACTGCATAAATATTGAAAAATATACATCTTTTATAGAGAAAAAGACTTTCATTGATTTATCAAAACTGCTCAAATCATAAGAACAATATTTTCTGAAAATAAAATAATCTACAGCCAGATTAGAACAGAATTTTAACACTTCTTTTTTTAGGCTCAAAAAGGCTTCTGTTGTTAAATCTCCGCTTGTAACAAGGTTAACTAAGATTGATGGATATTCAACTGCAAAAGCGTAGAATAAATCATAATTTCCTTTCGGCTTTTTACCCTGAGGCATCTCATCCAATAAAAATGAGTTGTCAATTATATATTTTTCCCTTTTTCTTTCATTAAATAAGATTGTTGTATGAGGAAATAACTCATTAAAATTGGTATTATTCCTCAACTTATCAAAATCTTCTTTCCAAATTCCCATTCCTGTTGACCAGGTAGAATATATTTTAAGGTTTTCGACAAAATCGGAAAAATTATCATACTCCTGTATTGTATTTTCTGTTTTTAATGTGTTATTTGAAAAATAAATTACAGGCTTTTTGTCACTGTTAACATATTTTTGTACAAAATTTATAAAATAATCTAATGTACCGTCAATTAATTTTGTTCTGTGATTAATAAATTTTATAAAACACCCGTGCGCAAGCTTGTAACATTCCGGCTCACTTAAAAAAAGCGGTGCAGTTGTTTTTTCATAAACTAAATTCTCATGGTCAAGCTTATATTCTTGTATTTTGTTAAAAAATTCTTCATTATTACCGTTATCACTGATAACAACTTCAAATAACGTATTATCAACTTTTTGAGAATATATGCTTTCCAAAACCGGAAATACCCATTCTATCACGCCGTTAGTCGGAATACACAAAGATATTATCGGCTTGTTATCCATTATTGTTCTCCTTTAACAGTTTTTTATAGTCATCAAAGCTTCGAATATATTCTTTTGGATCATAATGCTCGCTGGCTAAAACAAGAAGGACAGAATCTTCACTAAAATCATACATCTCTTTCCAAACCATTTTAGGAAGGTATACTCCGGTATTTGGTTTATTTAATACAACAATCATTTCATTACCGGATTCATCAACAACCTTAACCTTACTTGAACCGGCAACATTAATTAAAACGAACTCTGTTTTTAGATTAGCGTGCTGCCCTCTTACAACATTTTCCAGAGTTTTACAGATATAAAAGACTCTTTTTATTTCAAATGGGATATTTTGCGCACCTTCTACAACAATTAATTCGCCTCTCTCATCTCCCAACTGAGGGAAATTTAACATTTTTACAAGTTCTAAATTATTTTTTTCCATGTTAACCCCTAAAATCATTAATTGCTTTTATTACAAAACTTTGTTCTTCTTCTGTCATACCGTTATACATTGGCAAACTTAAAACTTCTTTTGCATTTTTTTCCGTGATAGGATAATCACCTTCTTTTTTACCCAAATAAGCATAAGCTTCTGACAGATGAGGCGGAATCGGATAGTGAATAAGCGTTCCGATTTCTTTTTCTTTCAAATATTCCTGTAGTTCATCTCTTTTATTTGTATGAATTACAAATTGATGCCAGGTTGAATCCGCATTAGGGCGAACTTTTGGAAGTGTTATAATCGGGTTTTTAATCTCTTTCAAATATCTGTCGGCAATTTTACATCTTTCCTGATTAAGTTCATCAAGATGTCTAAGCTTCACCCTCAAAAGACCTGCCTGTATTTCATCAAGCCTGCTGTTTGAACCTATAACCTGATTATGATATCTTTTTTCACTGCCATAATTTCTATAAACCTTAAATTTCTTTGCCAAATCTTCATTATCTGTTGTAATACAGCCACCGTCACCAAAAGCGCCGCAACCCTTTGACGGATAAAAACTAAAACATGCAACATCTCCAAAAGTTCCGACTTTTTTATCTTTCCAATGATTACCGTGGCTTTGAGCACAATCTTCTACAACTTTTAAATTGTATTTTTTTGCCAACTCCATAATTTTTGTCATATCACACGATTGACCATACAAATGAACAGCAAGAATTGCTTTTGTTTTAGGAGTAATTGCCTCTTCAATTTTATCCGCATCAATATTATCATATTCGTCAGGTTCTACAAAAACCGGAGTTGCACCATCAACAGTTATTCCCATTACGCAGGCGATATAGGCATTTGCGCAGACGATTACTTCATCACCTTTTTTGATGTTTAACAAATGAAAACTTATTTTTAGGGCGTCCAAGCCGTTTGCTAATCCAACACAATATTTAGTACCGATATAATCTGCCCACTCTTTTTCAAAAGCTTCAAGCTCTTTTCCTAATATGTACCAACCTGAGCGCAATACCTCTACTGCCTTGTTTTCGTACTCATCGGCGTGTAAAGAAAATTGTCTTAGCAAATTATTCGGCATTATCATGTTGTCAACTCCTTATTTAACATGCATAGTGTATCACAAATAAGCATTTCATGGTACAATACCTACGTTATGAATTTTACAAATATACTTGAGAAATTTATAGTTTACAGATTTTTTCGTAAGTGTTACAGAAAACATATTTGGAAAAAAAATAATTCTGACAACAATATTATTTTGAAAGAACTTTTTAATTATAATAAAGTAATTGCAGGAAAACATTCTTACGGAACAATTGATTTGCTTATGCATTCAAAAGAGCCCCATAAGCTATATATAGGGAATTTTTGTTCAATTGCACCGAATGTTCTTTTTATTATTGCTTCGGATCACAACTATAAGTGCCTCTCAACATTTCCTTTTAAAGTAATGGTAGCCGGTGAGAAGGCAGAAGCATTGTCTAAGGGAGATATTATAGTTAAAGATGATGTTTGGATAGGCGCAAACTCTACAATTTTATCAGGTGTAACCATAAATCAGGGCGCAATTGTTGCAGCAGGAAGTGTTGTAACAAAAGATGTTCCTCCCTATGCAATAGTTGGCGGCAATCCTGCAAAAGTTATCAAATACAGATTTTCTGAACCCATTATTCAAAAGCTTTTAAAAATTGATTATTCAAAACTTTCTGATGAAACTATTTTGAATAATTTAGATACAATGTATGAAGAAATTACCGAAGAAAACGTTAATAACATTGTAAACAAACTTATCAAAAATACGAAAACTGTGGAGGTAACAGGTGCTTTTTAAAGAAAAATTTGATTTAATTGTATCATTAGGAAGTGATTGTGCATGCTCTTCATATTTACGGAGATTTGGTTTGCAAGATTATTCGTATCCTTTCGATTGGTTAACAAAATTTCCTTTTGACAATAGAATCAATTTTCTATTGAACGATTTTAACGATTTTTTAAATAAAGAAAATTTACATAAAATTGAAAAACCAAAAGATAAAGAAACAGACAGTAAATGTGATTATTATGAAGATTCTAAATATGATATTTACTTCTTCCACGATTTTAAAAATTTCCTGCCTTTTGATGTTGCATACAATGATGTTAGAGAAAAATATACCAGAAGAATTAAAAGGTTGTATTCAAAAATATCTGAATCTAAAAAGGTTTTGTTTGTTTGGTGGTCAAGAGAGCTGCATTTAGATATGCAGCATGTATGCAATCAATTTAATAATCTTCAAGAAAAATTTGGGAATTCTGAATTATTTTTATTATTAATAGAAGATAAAGACGAAAAAGATAAACAAGAACAATATTCGTATTTAGATAATCATATTATTCTGATAAAAGATTATCTTATGGGACCCAATAAGCACGGAAGTACTATGGGAATAGAAGAAACCAATAATCTGATTTTTAAACAAATTCGATATAAAAGTCCTCTAAAAAATATTATAAAAGGTTCTTGTTTAAATCTTGCAAAAAGTCTAGTAAAAATACTTATACCAAACAGAGATTTACGTAATAAAATTTATTCCAAATTACAGTA
The DNA here is from genome assembly GCA_902763805.1 of uncultured bacterium. GTDB lineage: Bacteria > Cyanobacteriota > Vampirovibrionia > Gastranaerophilales > Gastranaerophilaceae > CAG-196. The sequence continues at coordinate 86,212 of CACWTN010000007.1, forward strand.
TATGTTTTTAAAAGCGAGGTTATAATTATCTGTTATCGCCTAGAGAACTAGTATATTACAGTTTCTTCAAGAGCTTCTTTTGTTGCCTGTAAATATGCATATCCATAGTGCTGGTCAGGCTCAAGATGAGCTCCTTCTGCCCACTCATTCCAAGCATTTACAAAAACAAATTGTTCGTTTTTTTGATGTTTTTCTTTTGTCCAATTAATTAAATCAAGTAACCATTGTTTATATTCTTTTGGTCCCATATCAAATACATAACAGCCTCTGAGCGCATAAGCTTTTCGTGCCGTATTATCCCACCCCGGATAAAGACATTTAAATGTTTTGTACTCTCTAGGAGTCAAATGAGCTTTTTCTTTTAACGCTCTTTTAATATCTATAATATTGCCTTTAAAGTGTGGATTAACATACTTGCCTTTTAAGTTTGAAGTAAATTGAGTTATAGGAAGTAACTGATGAGAAAACTCAACAATGCCTTCAAAATCAAATTCTTTAAGAGTTTCACCCAAATTCTTTCCTGCGTTAGTCGTTATGATATACAAATCTTCAGAGGTCTGTTCTTTAACTTTTTGTCTTACATAGTTCCAAAAATTCTTAAATCGTTCTTTTTCAAAAAATTGTGGTTGGTACAATAAAAAGACCGGTCTGTTATTTATTCTGATATATCTTTTATCCTGAATATATTTGATAATATCATTTGCAAACTTTTCTTCATCTCCATCGTTTAAAACCTGATTTTTAATAATCTTTTTTTCATTACCGTCACCCCAAATTGTAGTCCAAGTTTCGTTTGTCCACATCAGGCAGAAAGGAAAATCAAGTTCTTTGTTATTTAAAAAATTCAGAATAGGTTTTTCAAGCAGTGTATCACCCGAAAACCAATAATAGTAAAAGCAAAAACCATAAATTCCATATTTTTTAGCAAGCTCGATTTGTCTGTACATAACATCATCATGTGTTAAATCATAAAAACCAACATCTATCGGCAAGTGCGGTTGATAATGTCCCGTAAATTGAGGAATGGCACTTGTTGCTTTATACCATTCCATAAAGCCTTTACCAAAATACTTATTATTAACTTCATTTTCATAGAATTGAGGCAGATAAAAAGATATTATTTTGGCGGTATTATCATTTCTCTTAATATTATCTTCCGATAATGGTACAAACTCTTCATATTTATTGTAATTTTGTTCTGACAGCCAGCTCAAATGTTTTAATTTCAGAATTATTGAGAAATTTTGAATATTCCAAAAAAAACGCTTTGCATAAATTTCACACGTACAATATAAAAATCTCAAGATTTTTTTTATTGTATATTTTTTATATTCTGCCATTTTGTCTCCAAATAGTAAATTAACAATTCAAACGAACACAGATTGTTCTAGTTTTTACGTTTAAATATTATCATAAAATGAAAAAATTTATAACAACATAATTTTTTAGCAGAAGATTTTGTTTGTTCTTTATATTTAAGATTTTGGTTGGTTAACATAATTTTCTTTTGACAATATAATTAATTTCTTGTTAAATATCTTGGTTTTTACACCAAATTCGTATATATACATAATACTTAAAGCAATTATAAAATATAAATTTATGTATAAAAAATTTAATTCATAAAACGAATTAATGATAAGTGCAATTAAAGTACCTTTCAGCATCCAACCATATTTATATACATAATGATTCTTTTTATATTTTTTTTGAATATTATCAATATTTTTAATTAATTTATAATAAAAATATGCAAATACTAAAAATATAAAAATTCCGTTTTCGGCTAAGAAAACATATATAAAAGCTCTTAATAAAAAGGCTGTCTGAGATACTGCATACACTGCTTTTGTTGCTATTGTTACTGTGGGGACAGGAGGTAACGAAGACTGCAAATATTGATCTATAATTACACGAGCCAAATTCCCATGCCCTACACCAACTATAGGATGCTTTAAGAACACACAAAAAGAGTTAACATAACAATAAACTCTTGATGCCAAACTAGGTTCTATATCTACAAAATCATCAAAAGAATGTACTTCGGTAAAGAGATTAGTAATTCTTGAAAGATAAGTATCTGATAAATCAATATTACAAAAAACAAGTAATATTATTGCAAACAAAATGACAAAAACCAAAAAAAACCTTTTATATACATATACAATTTTGTCAAAAAATAGAATAATAGTTAGAAAAACACTTAGAACCAAAAAAATTGGAGATAATGTTAATATCAGGCTCAAACAAGTAAAAGGCAAAATAGTCTTCTTTATGAATATGCTTAAATTATTGTTTTTAAGAATCGCTGATTTTAATCCAAAGTATCCATATGCAAAAGGCAAGAAAAGATATAAAACTTGTGCATAATGTCCTGGTTCTTCATTAAGATTGTCCAACCTCGGCAAACCAAATGCCGTATAATTATGCCCAATGCTGTTGTCTCCTATTGCATCAAAACCATTATGCATTGAGTTTATTATTCTTAAATTTGAAAAAAACTCAAAAATGTTATTAATTAATTCAATATCTAACAACTGTCCTATATATGCGACAAAACCTATTAAAAGATTTATCCAAAACAAAATCATAAATATATTCATAAATTTTTTGAATGAAATAAGTCTATCTATAATAAAAATGTAATAAAATAATATTGGCAAAATATACAACACAAATTGCATTATTATTGATCGAATAGATTGAACTAAACTAGCAGAACCAAAAAATGATAAAAATATAGCATTTAAAGACATTAATATCAATACCAATATAAAAAACTTCAATGGAGTTTTTTTCACAACTCTATAGAAGGTACTTACTGCTTTTTCCCGATAAAAGATAAAAATTAATATAATAGAAAGGTACAGTGTTACAAAGTATATCAAATAAGGTGCTTTGAGTAGCGGGAAATAGAAAACAAATGCCGGAAAAAAGAAAAGAATAAGTGGTAAAAATATTATAATTCTTGCAAAAGCATTCATTCAAACTAAACCTATTTTTGTGATATCATATTATTTATAACTATCATAAAAAAACACAATAATCAATGAGAGTAATAAGAATGAAAGTTTTAACCGTACATCCATCTTTTTCTGATATAAATGCCAGAGGCTCTGAAATAATAGCGCAACAAACCTATTTATTATTAAAAGAGCACGGAGTAGAATCTTACTTTTTTGCAAACGCCGGACAACATTATCTTGAAAATGAAAATTTTACCAAATATTTTCCGGATACTTCAAAAAAGTTTTCTTTGGAATGGTGGTGGAACACAAAAGCTGAAAAACAAATGGAAAAAATGATAGCCGATATTAAACCGGATATCGTACATATTCATGTTACAAACAATTTAACATATTCCATTTTTAGACCTATTATTGAGAAAAATATTCCTATTGTAATGACTGTTCATGACCCCGGATTAATTTGTCCTGTAAGACAAGCGTGGAACACAAAAAACAATTCTATTTGTAAGAAATGTAAAGGAATAAATACTCTTCCGTGTATTGTGAACAATTGTTCGCAAATTCATAAAATGTCTTCTTCTATATATTATGCTATTAGAAGTATTTTAGAGTTTATGTCCGGGTATAATTTTAAAATTGATAAATTTATAGTTCCAAGCAATGCTCTTGGGAATTTAATTATGTCAAAAGATATACCAAAACATAAAATTATAAAAATTGCTAATTTTTTAGATGATATCTTCTTAAAACAAAATCTTCAAAATAATAGACAGGATTATTTTTTATATGCAGGAACTCTTGGTGATTATAAAGGAGTCGACACACTGCTTAATGCGATTAAAAAACTAGATAAAAACATTCCTTTTAAAATTGTTGGCAGTGGAAAAGATGAAGAAAAATATAAAAACTTCGTAAAAGAAAACAATTTAAAAAATGTTGAATTCGTTGGTGCTATTTCTAGAAGTGACATGATAAAAATGTATAAAAATTGTATTTCTGTAGTAGTACCTTCAAATTATTTTGAAATATTTGGTATGATAAATATAGAAGCCTTTTCAATGGGTAAACCATCTATAGCTAGTAATATAGGTGGTATGTCAGAAATAGTTCATAGCGGTGTTAATGGGCTACTGTTTAAACCAGGTGACGAACAAGAACTAGTAAATTGCATTGAATGTTTGTGGACTGATAAAGATTATGCAAACACTCTTGGATATAATGCTAGAAATGATGCATTGAGATTATATTCAAAAGAAAGCTATTTTCAAAACTTGTTAAATTTATATCAAACGCTTTTATGATATATTATTTTATATTTTAAGCTGTTCTTAAAAAATCTACGAATGTATCCAATTTTTTAATAATATACAAAAGTATTTTTTGAAGATATATCACTTTTTTTTCTAGCCAAGAATTTTTTATGTAAACACATTTGTATTGAGTTAATTCTTTATATTTGTTAGATATAAGCTTTCCTCTATAATCATCATGAAGCTCTTTTAATGCACTTTTATCATCTTTGAATCTATAATTTCTCCATCTCTTTGTTACTTGTTCTGGTTTCAATGGAGAATATCCTGAAAAATGGAAAAATATTAATGGTTCTGTATCATTTACATAATATTTTCCATTTTTCTTACTTATGGTTCTTTCATGCAAATTCCAATGAGCGACATTAAGCCCGAAATTATGGGAAGGAATTATGTTATCAAAAAATATAGGAGAATGCGTCATTGGTAATTGATCCACAAAAGCTCCGATATATCTTCTGTTAAAGCAACCTGTCAAAAGTCTGTTTGACCACCATGCTAGCATATTATCAATATTATTGGATTTTTTTGTAGCAAGAAAACCAAGATTATATATTCCTGTAGTCATTAATAAATTTTCTACAGTAGGAAATTTATTTTCTTGTACAGGCTTTAATATATGTGGAGTTAACACGGCGTCATTTGTTTCTAAAATATTTTCCACACAATCTAATTTATCATAAATTACAATATCCGGATCAATATAATATACAAAATCCGCTCCCATATTGTCATAAATATATCTAAAAATAAACGGTTTAATAGAGGTATTTAACTCTGTAATATCATATTTCTTTTTCATTTGCTCAAATACATCAATAATCAGTTCATCTACCTCTAAAATATCGCAATGATTAAAAAAAGAATAGTCAATCTGACTGTTTTTTTTGTCACACAAAACAATAATAAACTTATAATCAGGATTGGTTTCTTTTATGCTATCTCCCAAAGTTTTAGCCTGTGCTAAATAATTATTTGAACATATTGTAAATACTATTTTTTTCATTATATCCTCTTTGTATATATTCTAAAAAACACAACCAATAATAAATTGGTATTGTTGTAATTTGTCTTTTAAATCTTGCTCTTGGTTCTTTTATTAATCTGTAAAGCCACTCATTTCCTGTCTTTTTGAAAAAGCTAGGTGCTCTATTAACCTTCCCTGCAATGAAATCAAATGAACCGCCAAGTCCTATCGCTATTTTTACACCAATTTCATTTAAAAAATCTTGGTGCTCATGTATCCATAACTCTTCTTTTGGTACACCAAAAGCAACACATACTACATCCGGTTTAAATTCTCTTAAAATATTCATTATTTTTTTATCTTCATCTTCTGAAAATTTAAGAGATTTAACGTACGGAGGGGAATAGTTTTCTACTTCAAGTCCTTCATATAACTCTTTCAGTTTAATCTTTGCCTGTTGAGAAACATTTTCTGCAGAACCTAGTATGAAATACTTTTTATTATTATCTTTACATATCTCAGCAATTTTGTATGCTAAATCAGAACCGCAAACTCTGTGTATGCCGCTTATACCATACCATTTTAAGACATTAAGTATTCCAACACCGTCAATAGTATTCAACTTTGATACATTATTAACATAATCTTTAAGTTCTTCATTGTGTTGCGCTAACATTATAAATTCCAAGTTTACTGTTGCTATACTATGTACTCTCTCAGAAGAACATAAATATTGTTTAATTAAATCAAGGGTTTGTTTAGTATTATACAAATGAACTTTTATTCCCAAAATAGAAAAAGTTTTTTTTTCTGTCATAAGTCGTTCCTTATAAAACATCACGCTATAACTAGTTGGGTTTGATATCTTTCAATATCTTTTTCTACCATCATCTTGCACAAGCCTTCATAAGAAACTTTTCTTTCCCAGCCAAGGATTTTATGTGCTTTAGAAGGATCGCCGATAAGGAGTTCAACCTCTGCCGGTCTGAAAAATTTAGGATTGACTTTTACAACGGTCTTGCCTGTTTTCTTATCTATACCGACTTCATTTACTCCTTCGCCTTGCCATTCAATATCAAATCCTGCATATTTACCGGCAAGTGTTGCAAAATCTCTAATCGGATGAGTTTGACCAGTTGAAAGAACGTAAGTATCAGGTTTTTCCTGCTGTAACATCAGCCACATACCTTCAACATAATCTCCTGCAAATCCCCAGTCACGTTTTGCATCAAGGTTGCCGAGTTCTAAAGGCTTATCGGTCAAACCTAATGCTAACTGTGCAAAGTGATCTGATATTTTTCTTGTGACAAACTCTTTTCCTCTCATTGGAGATTCGTGGTTAAACAGAATGCCTGAGCAAGCAAATACACCAAAGCTTTCTCTGTAGTTAACACTCATCCAGTGTGCCATTAGTTTTGCACAACCGTATGGTGAGCGAGGATAAAACGGGGTTGTTTCTTTTTGAGGTATTTCCTGAACTTTACCAAACATCTCAGAAGTTGATGCCTGATAAAATCTTGTCTTTGGTGAAAACTCTCTTATGGCTTCCAAAATATAAACAACACCCATTCCGTCAGCTTGCGCTGTGTAAATCGGTTCAGACCAGGAAGCTGCAACAAAAGACTGTGCTGCTAAATTATAAAATTCATCCGGCTGATAGTTTTTAAGCAATCTGCATATATTTGAAAATTCCAGCAATTCAAAATCAACAAGCTCAACCTGTTCATAGATGCCGTGTTCTTTTAGTTTAGAAAAAGTATCAGTTGCTCCGCGTCTGTATAAACCTATTACTCTGTATCCTTTTTCAAGTAAGAATTTTGCCAAGTATCCGCCGTCTTGTCCGGTAATCCCCGTAATCATTGCTGTTTTTGTCATGTTATTTTCTCCTTTTATTGTTCTATTCATGTCTTCCTCCGAGAGCTAAAAAAACCGCTTTCACGAGAATAAATATTTCCCAAAGTATATTTCTGTTTTTTAAATAATACAAATCATATTGCAATTTTTCTGTAACATCATCATTATTAACACAATGTCCTTGATTAATCTGTGCCCAGCCGGTCCAACCCGTTTTTATCCACATTCTGCTGTTATAATAGGGGATTTCTTTTATATATATTTTAACCAAATCCTCCCATTCGGCCCTTGGACCTACTATAGATATTTCGCCTTTTAAAATGTTTATCATCTGAGGGATCTCGTCAAACCTTGCTTTTCTAATCCATTTGCAGAAAGGGATTACTCTATCATCATTTATTTTTCCCGTGTCTTCGTTTATTTTTCCAGCCTTTGGCACATAGTCATTTGCATACATAGTACGAAGTTTGTAACACTTGAACACCTTTCCATCCATACCAACTCTTAGTTGAGTATAAATAGGATTTTTGTGATCTGTTAACCAAACTCTTAGTGCTGTAAAACCTGTAATCGGGAGCGTAACTGTTAAAATAATTAGTGCTGCGATAATATCATAACAACGTTTACAAAAATCATACACTCTGGATTTGTGAATTATATATTGATAATGAAGTTCGGTTATAGTTTTTTCATCTATATAATATTTGCCTGTTACCATTTCATAAAATTCAGGCATTTTATAAATTGCAATATCGCTCGGTAATGTAAGAATAAGTTCTGTTGCCTGTGCAATAACAACAATATCAACATCTTTATCATTAATAATTGATTTTAAATCCGTTACATTTTTATAAATTGGAACTTTTGCATCAGCAACTATTTCTTCATCGGTTTCGTTTTCCTGAACAAAACCAACAACCTTCATTCTTAATACTTTATGAGCTTCTATCTCATCTGCAATAATCTTTGCTCTTTCATCCGTACCAAGAATTAAAATATTTTTTTCTTTTTTGATCTTAAAGAGGTACAAATGAAACAAATCTCTGTATAATCTTAAAACAACAAATATTGTCAGAATGTTTACTGCTAAAAATTTTAGTGTTGACGTTATTGATGCGGCAAAAAATAACAAATACACAGCCGGCAGAACATGCGTCATTACAATACCTTCAAAAAGCAAATATGCGTTTTTTATATTCGTATTAAACTCTCTGATTTTATAATTTCCTTTTAAATATAAAACCGCAATACCGACCAAAACAATTATTGTACACAAAAGCATTCTCGCTTTTGGAGTGTAGCCAAAACAATACGACCATACAAATGTTGAGGCAAATATTGTCATTAAATCAAAAATAAACATATAAGTTGTGGATTTTGACAAACTTCTCATTTCAGACTCCTTCTTATACTTGTTATTTATCATGAACATCTTCAAAAATCCACATAACAAATAAAATGTATATTTACAAAGTTAAAAAAAGCAGATATTTGTTTATCTGCTTTCTATCAAAAAATATTCTTATAATAAAATATCATATATTATTTCTTTTTGCTGCTTTTTAATAATATTTTTTATCTGTTTGTATGACTCAGAACTTGTACTCTGAATCTTCGATATTAACACTACGTTATCTGCAGAAGCAATTTTATTTACAAAATCCTCTGACAAATCTGCATAAATCAACTCAGTATTTGGTAATGATTTAAGGTTTAAAATTAAGTCCTGAGGCAGCTGTTCCAAAGAAACTATGAGAACTTGTTGTTTTGTATAACCCAGCAGGTCGGCTCTTACAGAATCGAGATTTTTTGTACAGTCATATATAATATTGTTACCAATCATTGAATAAGTTAACTTGTCATTTTTAATTTCAACAAATACCAGTGTTGATAATGCTGCAAGATATCCGAGAATACAACCGATTATTATATTTATCATTAATTTCGGTGATGAGTTTTCGAACGGTCTTGGCAAAATCGGTTCGCTAATTACTAAAACCTTTGATGCATCTGACATTTGTTCAACCATTTTTGCCCACTCAAGTTTTGTTGCAAGCTGGGCTAATTTCTGACTTTCTTCTGTTACGGCAATTTGAGAGCGTTCACCTGCTACATATTGGCTTTTGATATTACCCATTGCCTGTGATGCTGAGCGGGAAAAAGCACTCATAGCGGATAAATTTCCGATTCCGCTAACTGCCTGTACAGGAATACCTGATGATTGGTTTAATCTTTTGTTTAAATCTTGTTTTATTTTTGCGTATTCCGCTTCAATTATCTTTTTGTCTGATTTTGATTTTTCTGCGTTAAGCTCTTTGTGTAAATCAATATAGTTAGTTATCAGAGATGCTACTACACCATAAGCCAATTTTGGACTCTTTGAAGTATATTCTACTTTTATAACATTTGTATTTTTTTCATTTTCAATTTTTAAAATTTTTCCCTTACCGTAAAAAGCTTTTGCAGGTACGTATTCACCCTCTCTTTTGTTTGGAATAAATCCGTATTTTTTCTTGAACACAATGTTATTATCTTTTATAACTTTATCCAACACTAATGCTGATTTCATCAGCTCAATTTCGTTATTAATCGCCTTATCAGCACCCATTGTAACCATAGAACCGGTTGCTTCACTTAAAACATAAGGGTTTACTTCTATCATGTTTGAGCTGTTTGATTTGTTTATATATAAATCGGCTGTGACTGTATATTTTTTTGGCAGGATGAAAGTAAGTAATATAAAGAACACCAAAATAGAACAAAATACTATTAACAATAAAGTTTTCCTGCTCCATATTGTTTTCCATAACTTTTCAATGTTTATATTAAAATCTTCATCCAAATCTTCTGACGGATTATAGAATACGACGTTTTCCTGCTGCATTTATTTTTACTCCTTTTATTATACCCTTCCGTAGCAATCTTCATATCTGATTATATCATCTTCAGAAAGATAATCACCCTGCTGAACCTCAATAATTTTCAGTTCTTCACCGTATGGATTTTGCAAAGAATGGATTGCGCCAACCGGTATATCAATACTTCCTCCTGCATCAATATTATATTGTTTACCGTCTTTCAGAACCAAAGCTTTTCCTTCTAGAACAACCCAATGTTCGGAACGGTGTTTGTGAGATTGTACAGAAAGTTTTTGTCCCGGAAGCACACAAATTGTTTTTGTTAAATACCCTTTTCCGCCGTTCATACAGGTGTAATATCCCCAGGGTCTGAAAACGGTTTTATGAAGTTTTGTTGTATCGCTTTCGGCTGTTTTCAGTTTCTCGTAAAGTTTTTTAACATTCTGTGATTCGTCCATTTTACATGCCATTATCGCATCTTCCGTTTCCACGAGAATAATATCTTCCAAGCCGGAAACAGCCACTATTTCTTTTTGCGAATAAATGAATGAGTTTTTAACGTTATCTACAACAACTTTTCCTGTTAATACATTGCCGTCTTTGTCTTTTTCTTTAACGTTGTATATAGACTGCCAGGAGCCTAAATCGTTCCAATCGGAAAGCAATTCTACCAGCGCAATTTTATCCGATTTTTCCATAACAGCATAGTCAATAGATATTGACGGCATTTTATCATATAACATGTATGGTATTTTTGACTCTTTTGTAAAATCCAAATCCGAAAGATTTTTGTAAATATCCGGTGCAAATTTTTCTATCTCTTTCATAAATACTGAGATTTTGCCCATAAATATTCCGCCGTTCCAGTAATAATCTCCGCTTGCCAGGTATTTTTCTGCGGTCTTAATATCAGGTTTTTCAACAAATTTTTCAACTTTATACCCGCCGGACAAAGATTTGTCTGTCTTAATATATCCATAACCTGTTTCAGGATAATTCGGCTTGATACCAAATGTAACAATATATCCCTGTTCTGCAAGAACTTTTCCTTTTTCAACGGTTTTTGCAAATGCTTCAGTATTTTTTATCAAATGATCGGAAGGAACAATAAGAACAATATCGTCACCCGAGCCGGTTTGTATAAAATATTCAAGCGTTGATGCAATTGCAGGTGCCGTATTTTTGCCAATTGGCTCACCTATTACAACATTTGCTTTATCAATTTTATTTAGCTGAAGTTTGATATTTTGGTAATGCTTTACATTTGTTATGGTTACAATTTCGGATGGCATAGAGAAAACACATAATCTGTTAAAAGTCTTTTGGAGTAAACTCTCTTTTTCATCAAATGATAATAGCTGTTTTGGATACTCTTCTCTTGACAAGGGCCACAATCTGCTTCCGCTTCCGCCTGCTAAAATAATGCTTTTCATTAACTTCCCTCGCATAAAACTCGTACACTAATTTATTGCTACTACATTATATTACAAGCATGAAAATTGTACAATTTCATAAACAAAAGAAATTGACACACCACCTGATATGTTGAAAATAATCCTGATTAAAGTTCAAGTTTCGGTAAATCAGCGCTGAATGGTTCAAGTTCTTTGCGCATAAGTTCCTGACTGCGTCTTTTGACAGAACGAAAGATATTTCTTGTAGTTGCTTTCATTGGCACAATCAAATCTTTCGGTGCATCAAAATTACCAATCACATAAGCATTGTCATTTTTTCTCTGTATTCGTCTCTGCCTGTTTGAAAGAGGCTGGAATCCCATCTTTTTGTAAAACTCCATTGCAAAAGATTTTTCGGGAATTTCCGAACGGACATAACACTGTTTAAATCCGTCTTTTAATAGGGTGTGGAAAAATTCGCATACAACAACTTTTCCCTCGCCAAGAATTTTCTTGTTCCAAGTTGCAAGCCAATCCAGCTCCGTTTCATCAACGGAATGATTTTTCCTGCTCGAATACTGAAATCTTCCGTTTTTATCTATTTTTAAAGTATTTCCGATTAATATCGCACTCGGTTCTTCATCAGAAAATGCCAAAAGAACTTTTGCTTTATCCTCTTTATATTTTGTCTCGGAAAGGATTGCGGCTCCTGCATCAAATGCTTCTTTTATAACTTGTTTTGCAGATTCGTTATTTACCTCGTATTTTTTATAAAACTGCTCAATATTTGCAGAAATATTTTTCAGATAACCGATATCCTTCTTTTCAAGACTGTAAACGACAACATTTTTTGCTTTGTCGTTCAGATAACCGTATTTTGCCAAAGGTATCGCCCCAAATGCGGTATTTGTATTGTATGTCCTATTACAATTAATCTTCATATATAAATAAGAAAACGCCTGAAAAATAATTTTGCTGTTTAATTTTTCAGATTAAAACTACACTGTTTACATCATTTACAGGGATTATCCCGATATGATATAATACCTTATTATATATAAGTACAAAGGGAGATAAGATGTTACAGGAAGCAACGAGAGCGATTAATTCCGCATTCAATAACAGTTTTATAAAAAAATTAAGCCAGTATCTGCACGACTGCGTAAGAGAAGAAGTAAAAAGTTCTACTTTCAGAAATCTTAAAGCAGACAAGGATAATAAATGGATTTTTCTTAACGAAAACGACACATTATTTACTGAAGGTCTGGAATATTTAAAACTTGAAGGTTCTGACCCGAAAATCACAGAGCTTATGATTCAGGCAGATACAAGTCAAAAAGACAAGTACCTTATATACGGATATTTGTTCCTCACCGGCAAAAGCAAATCAGGAAGAAAGAATGAGTTTCTGACTCCGCTTCTTTATGCTCCCTGCCATTTGGAGAGAAACGGTGTCAACATAAACTGTATGCTGACAGATGAGTTTATATCCCTGAATACAGGCGCACTGACTGCATTGATGAAAAAATCCGATGATGAAGATGAAACAGAATCTCTGCTTGAAGGTCTGCTTGATGTCGTACCTTCTGTTCCGATTACGAAAGAAAAGCTTGATATATTTTTAACAACCTTGAAATCAATTGTTCCTGATATTGATATCTCGCTTGATGCCGGCGGAAGAATCGATGAAGATAATATAACAAAAGATTTTTACAATGAAAAAATAGATTCGCAAAATATAGATGAACTTATAGAGGAAGAAGAAAACGCAGCTAAAAAAGCAATAAAGCTTGAAAAAATTAATATAACAAACCAATGCGCAATTATTCTTACCAAACGTCCGTCAGCTACAGCCGGTGTTCTCCACGAACTTATACAAATAGCGGAAAAACCGAGCGGAATATACAGAGAAACTGTTTTAAACATAATCAATGAAGAATACACCCAGTCTAAACCGGTTGATTCACAGCAAAAAACACTGGAGAATTTCTTCCCGGTAACTCCGCTGTCGCTATCAGACGCACAGTTAAACGTTATCAAAAACGTTGAAAATTCAAGACTTGTATCTGTTTTCGGGCCTCCCGGAACAGGTAAATCACAAACTATAGTCAACCTTGCCGCACACCTTATTGCAAATGGCAAAACCGTTTTAATCGCTTCTCGTATGGACAAAGCGGTTGACGTTGTTGCAGAAAGGCTTAATGAGCTGGGAGCTCCGTTTTTGGCACTGCGTGCAGGAAGGCTGAATTATCAGAGAGAACTTTCTATGCAGCTGCAGGATCTTCTTGCAGAAAAAATTGACCTGAATGAAGGAAGCGAAAATCTTATTCAATGCAGCGTTTCGGATATGGAAGAACTGCTGAAAACAATTTCCGATATGGAAAAGAAATCCGAAAAAATAATTAAACTTGAAGAAGAATGGAACAGAATAAACGAACAGATTAAGCTTGAAGAACCGCAGCATCAGAACCATTTCTACATCAAAAAAGTTCTGAAGGGCGATGAAATTCAAACTATAGACACAACCATACGAACCCTTTCAGAAAATCAGGAAAAATCAGGATTCTGGGCAGGAATAAAAAACCATTCTTCAATTAATAATCTGAAAAAGATACTTAACCTTAAAAATTTTGATGTTAATAATGAAAATCTTTCAATTCTTCAAACAGAGCTGGAATACGCTAAGCTAATTTTTGAAGCACGAAAAATTGAAACCGAAATACAGAAAACAGGTAATATTCACGTTCTTTCGGAACAAATCCGCACTCTGAGAAAAAAACAAAAACGTCTTGCAATTGATATACTAAGAAGCAAACGCAGAGAGGCTTTACAGGGGCTTATGCACGACCCTGTCAAACGTCAAAGGTTGTTTGTTCATTCAAAATCGCTGACTGAAAGAAAGAAAAATCTTCAGAACAGACTTCTTGAACAGGAAGATTTCAGACCGCTTTTAGAGGCTTTTCCCTGCTGGTGTGTTACTACTTATGCCGCATCAGGTTCACTTCCTCTGAAACCGGGTTTATTTGATGTTGCAATTATTGATGAAGCATCACAATGCGATATTGCAAGCTGTTTCCCGATACTTTTCAGAGCAAAACGTGCAGTTGTTGTTGGTGATGACAAGCAGTTGCCTCACCTTTCATTCCTTGAAAAAGCGAAAGAACAATCCTTTATGTCTCAATACGGAATCGGTGACAGATATCAGCTTATGTGGAGATTCAGAACGAACTCTATGTTTGATTTGGCAAATTTCTACTCTATGCACCCCGTCTTATTAGACGAACATTTCAGAAGCTTACCGCCAATAATCAATTTTTCAAACAAAGAATTTTACGGTAACAGAATTAAAGTTATGCGCAGAAATGATAACACCAAAAAAGTTTTGGAAACTGTTGTCGTACCTGACGGAAAAGTAGATTTTGACGCAACAAGAAACCTGCCCGAAATAGAGGCGCTTGTCCAAAGACTTCACGAAATAGTTGTTGAAGATGAGCGTAAAAACCCTGAACATCCTGTTTCTATCGGCATAATTTCACCGTTCAGAGCTCAGGTTGAACAACTTAAAATCTCTGTTGCAAGAGTTTTAACCGAACACATGATGGAAAAACACCAGATAGAAATCGGTACAGCACACACCTTCCAGGGTGATGAAAGAGATATTATACTAATATCCTGGGCATACGCAAACAACAGTTTTCCGCAAAGTTTAATCTTCCTGCAAAAGCCAAACCTGTTTAACGTTGCAATTACAAGGGCAAGATATCAGATGATTAACTTTATCTCCAAAAATCCGAGAGAACTGCCCGAAGGTATATTAAGAAGTTATCTGGGCTTTGTAGAAGAATATGAAAACAGATATAAACTTGCTCAATCAGACGAGTTTGACGAAAATATTTACAAAAACTCATTTGAGAAGGAAGTTGCAGAAGCCTTCCGTACCATCGGGCACAAGGTTACCTGCGGAGTTGATATTGCGGGACTTAGTGCCGACCTGCTTGTTGATGACAAGTTTGTTGTAGAATGCGACGGTGTCGAGGACAAAACTCCTTCACGGGTTTCAAATATGAAAAAACAGACAATATTTGAACGCTCAGGCTTAAAAGTTTCAAGAATATCAGCAAGGGAATGGCAATATTCACCAAAAGCCTGTATTGACAGGATTATAAACAGTAATTTATAAAATAATAAAACCTTCGTTAAAGCGAAGGTTTTTTAATCTCCTTTTTAAAACTATTTCATCTATATGTTTGATTACAGGGATGGAAAAATCTTATAGACTGATGATAGCAATTTATGGGGAGAGATATGGCGAAATCAAATTTAAAGTTAAAACCTGCTGAGAGAAAAAACAACCTTAAAGTTGTTACAAAACCCGACGTAAAAACCACAAAATACAGTGATATCAACCTTAATAAATGGAAGGAGTATCCTCACATAAAAACTGATACTTTGTGGGAATTTCCGACTCGTCTTAAAGAAGGCGGACATTCTAACGAATACCACGGAAACTATATACCGCAAATTGCACAGCAGTTATATGAAAGATTTACCAAAGAAAACGATATAGTTTTGGACTTATTCTTTGGTTCAGGAACATCAGGCATTGAAGCTGTCAATATGAAACGAAGATGCATCGGTGTTGAACTCAAAGACGAACTTGCAGAGAAAGTTTCAGAAAAATTCACACCGAAACAGCTTGTAACAGATGTAAACATAATCTGCGCAGATTCCGCAAGCGAGCTTGCAAAAGAAAAGGTTCAGGCGCGTCTTGATATAATGGGCAAAAAACAGGCACAGCTTCTTATTCTTCATCCGCCGTATGATGATATCATTAAGTTCTCTGATAAAAAAGAAGATTTATCAAACTGTTCATCTACGGAAGAATTTTATGACCTGTTTGAAAAAGTTGCAAAAAACGGATACGATATGCTTGAAAAAGGCAGATTTGCGGCATTAATAATCGGTGACAGCTATAAAAATTCCGAAGTTCAGCCCCTCGGGTTTATGTGTATGGCACGCATGATGAACCTCGGATTTAAGCTCAAAGGTATTATCGTAAAAGATATTCAGGGTAACGAAAGAGCCAAGGGCAAAACAGCTAACCTCTGGAGGTACAGAGCCCTCGCAGGCGGATTTTATATCTTCAAACACGAATACGTTATGATTTTCCAGAAGGGATAAGTTATATATTTTGCTTAAACTTACAAACGAAGGAATTTTAGTTAACCTGAAAATCATACCTAACTCATCAAAAAATGACATTGTTTTGGAAGATGAGTTCATCAAGGTTAAAATTACGGCGCAGCCAATTGAAGGAAAAGCAAATAAAGCGCTAGTTGAATTTTTGTCAAAAAAATTCAAAATACCAAAAACAAGTATAGAAATAGTCAAAGGCGATACTAACAAAGAAAAAACTTTGTTATTCAAAACTACAGATGCCGAAAAGCAAAATTTGATAGTTTCTTCATTGACAAAGGGGTAAATGCAGAAACGACAGTGGTTCAAAATATCAGGTTTGTTGACAAAAAGTTAAAAAAAATATAGTATTTATAATAGAAAGCAGGGTTTCGGAATAATGTATAAACGTTGGTATGATGTTGATCCTACAGTGAGTCTGGCAGTTAGTTTAATGCGTAATGCAAATATTATTACGCAGTATAAGTGCGCAGATTTAATCGTAAAAACAGCTCAGGAAAACGGATTTAATTTATCGGAAAATCCTATTACCGACGCCTTCACATACATTTTAAGAAGATGGTATGATACCGACCAGAAAATTGCAGAAGCTTTTGAATACCTGAAATTACTCCCGCTTCCTGTTCAGAAAGCCGTGTCTTTGGAAATTATTAATCTGTTACAGACTGAAGAAGACGGTTAAGATATGGAAAGCATTATCAGATTTGTTACCAACCCTGCATTATTATCGGTTATTTTATTGTGCGTACTTTGCCTGCGCAAAGTTAACGTTCTGCTTGCAATAATTATTTCAACACTCGCAGCAGGCGTTCTTTCAGGAATGAACATAAAGAACGTAATGGATGTATTTATCTCAGGAATGGGAGGAAACTCCGAAACAGCACTCAGTTATATTCTGCTCGGAGCTTTTGCCGCAACAATGGCACACTCAGGGTTTACGGACGTAATCTCAAATAAAATAGCAAAATTTGTATCGGGTAAAAAATTGGTTTTGCTTTCGGTTTTAGCCTTAATAGCAATGGCTTCCCAGAACATTATACCAATCCATATCGCATTTATTCCGATTATTATTCCTCCGCTTTTGAGCGTTATGAACGAGCTTAAACTCGACAGACGTGCAGTTGCCTGCGTTCTTGCTTTCGGGTTAAAAATGCCGTATATTGCAATTCCGGTTGGTTTCGGTCTGATTTTTCAGAACCTTATTGCTGATAATATGATACAAAACGGAGTTAACATTTTAAGAGCCGATATCTGGAAAATGACCTTAATCCTTGGCGTTGGTATGCTGGCAGGACTATTAACCGCACTTTTTCTTACTTACAGAAAACCGAGAGAATATGAAAACAAAACAATTTTAAACAATAACATTAAAGACGTAAAATTTCTTCCAAATCACTGGATAATAATAATTGCCGCAATAGCAACTTTCATAGTTCAGCTTCTGACCAAATCGCTTCCGTTGGGAGCGCTCGTCGGACTTGGTATAATTTTCTCATTCAGAGTTATACCCCAGGACAAAATGGACCATATGATGAACGAAGGGATTTATCTTATGGGATACGTTGCTTTTGTAATGCTTGTTGCAGCAGGTTTCGCATCCGTTCTCAAAGAAACGGGAACGATTGAAGCTTTGGTTAATCTTGTGCTGAATTATTTACCGCAAAATATTATTCTGACATCATTTATTATTTTAATACTCGGACTATTTATCACGGTCGGAATCGGCACTTCATTTGGTACTATACCGATTATAGCCGTATTATTTATTCCTGTCTGCGTAAAAATGGGATTTAATCCTCAGCAGATGGTTGTACTTATTGCAGCTGCAGCAGCTCTCGGCGATGCAGGTTCGCCTGCGTCGGATACAACGCTGGGTCCGACATCAGGACTGAATGCTGACGGTCAGCATAACCACATTTTTGATACCTGTATTCCAACCTTCTTACATTACAACACTGCTTTAATTCTTTTTGCTCTAATCGGAGTTTGGATATTCGGATAAAATAGCAAAAATTTTTTTCACGGGGTTTTAACGTAGTATGAAAGCTGCGTTATGTTACTGTCAATATTCTGCACCCTCTTTTTTCGGATATAAAGAGGCTAAAACATACGCAAACCGCACGAGGCTATTCAACAAATTTATTAACAGAAAGCTTTACAACTGCAACTTAAATAAACTTGAGGGTATTCAGGAGGGGCTAAAAACTTTTGAAGGCTTATCAATGAAACAAATTGCCTTTGCTCTCACTGATTTGCACTCAATTAATATGATAAGAGGGTGTATAAACCACTGTCTGCACTGTTACGCAAATGCTCAGCCGTTTTTTTCACGGGCACCGTTTGAGAGTTTTAAGCAAATAATGGATGACATACTGGCTCTGAAAAAAAGGATAGGAATAAATCCCGTTTCACACAGAGGCGACAAATACGTTGATTGCTACTTTGACGCAGACGGTCTTAATATGCATTTATTTGATAAAGAGGGTAAAAAACATGACGCCGTTGAACTCGGCACACTTATTCACAAATCAACTGGTATGAAGGCAGTTTTTGACACAAACGGCTGGGACAGGAATGACAGGGAAAAACAAAAAATTGCGGAAGATTATGTCAAAAAACTTTTGAAAAATAAAAACTCCAAACATTTTTATCAGATTAATATTTCGCTCAACCCGTTTAATCCCAATTATGTGAAAGCCTTAAAGGACGGATATAATCCCGAAACATATTCGCCTTTTATACCTATAGACGAGGTTATGAACCCAAAAGAGCCAACTCCGTTAAAAAAAGCAGAAGAAAGATACAGAGAATACGTTAAAAACGAAGCAAATATTTTATTCACATTTACACCTTTGCTTCTGAAAGGCAAACTTGGCGCTATTATAAGAGGACTTGATAAAAAAATTCCAAAAATGGAAGGGTGTTACCTTGAGGATTACACAACTACACTGAGTAATATTCTCGGAAATCTGGAATGGTTATACCGTGCTGATTTAATCGGCGAACAAAAAGTTATTAAAAATGAAAAAATGCTTAAAAAAGCAATGCGTCTGTACTTAAAACGACTTAATAAAAATTCTGATTTTCTTTTCAGCTCGGGCAGAATGGAAAAATTCTACAAAGTTAAACACAACGGCTCGCTTAAAGGTATTGAAAAAATCGATAATCTCAGAAAACGAAGCAAAAGGAATTTTGCAAAACTTATGATGACCAAAAAGTTATCTTCCGTTGATTTAATGTACCTCAAAATGATAAACTCTGACGGAAAAGTCTTTTTATACGATAACTATGCCGTTATCCCGACAGACATTCAGCTTAATACCGGCAACAAACCGCTGCAAAAACCATTCTGGATAAAAGTAAAAGATTTTGTCTTAAAAACGGATATGATTGACCGTATTTAACGGTTATTTTTTCTTCTCAATTTTGAGCGCATCAAATTTTGCCTGCATTGTAGGGTTATTTTTTGTAAGTTTTTTTATAGTCAAATCTTCAACTTTGTTATTAGCAGAGTTAAGGTGTTTTTCAGACAGCACAAGGGCATCTCTTATATTCTGAAGATTTTTTATAGCCTTATCAATGCCTGATATTGCCTCGTCAAATCTTGCACTTGCGTCCTTAACATTTTTGAAAAACTTTTCCTTAAACTCGTTCATCTCTGCTTCAAAATTTGATACATCAATATTCTGAGCTTTTACTAAAGCCAGCTCTTTTCGGTATTCGATAGAGTTTGATGCGGCATTTCTTAACAGAGTAATTATCGGAATAAAGAACTGAGGTCTTATCACGTACATTTTTTCATATCTGTGAGAAACATCGACAATTCCTGAGTTATAAAGTTCATTTTCAGGCTCAAGCATTGAAACCAGTACTGCATATTCACATTTTTTCTCTCGTCTGTCTTTATCAAGCTCTTTGAAAAAGTCCTCGTTTTTCTTTTTCTTTGAACCTGAATCCGCCTCATTTTTCATCTCAAACATTATTGATATAAACTCATTACCGAGTTCGTCAAAATCTCTGAAAATATAATCACCCTTGCTTCCTGTTGCAGCATCATTATCTTTTTCAAAATACGCTCCCTGAAAAGCTGTCGGTCTTAATTGATTAAATGAGAGTTCACAGTGCTGTTCAAGGCTTTCGCCAATCATTTTAGTTGATAATCTCGATTTAAAATCTTTGTACCGTTCTATTTCTTCTTCCTTAAACCGAAGCTGAGTTTCATATTGTTCTTTCAGAGTTTGCTCTTTGAGCAGGCATTCCTTTTCGGTTAATGCTTTTTCCCCGGACAATTTATTTATGCAGTTATCTTTTTCCGCAAGTTCGGAATTTTTTTGAGCAAGAAGTCTGCTGATTTCAAGCTCCTTATCCTTATCAAAAGATGAAAGTCTGGATTTGTACTCCGATATTTCATTTTCTTTTGCCGTTAATTTTTCATTGAATATTCTTTCAGCTTCAAGACGCGCAAGCTGAACAGCATTCTCTTTTTCAGCCTCAAAGCGTTCTTCTCTTTCGGACAGCTCTTTTGTAAATTCCCTGTCCCTGACCTGCTTAACTATTGCAGAATAACCAGATTCATCAACCTGAAAAACTTCACCGCATTTCGGACATTTTATCTCTTGCATATTCCCGACCTTTCCCTAAAACTTATCTCATTATAGATTACAAAACAGAATACCGTCAACTTTATACAAAGAATTGACACGGCAAAGTTTTATCTTTACCATATAATCATAATGGTCAAAAACATAAAAAAAGAAATTCAGATAAAGAGCCGTGCAAGAATGAAAAACCACGGCGAAGTCTGCACTGCATCAAAAGAAGTTGAAGCAATGCTTGAGCTTGTAAAAGATGAGTTTAATGTTCCAGACAAACTTTTTCTTGAACCTGCTTGCGGCGACGGGAATTTTCTCACTGCAATTTTGAAAAGAAAACTCGCCAATATTCCGAAAAATGACACTGCAAACATTATTTCTGCTCTGGAAAGTATATATGGAGCGGATTTATTAAAGGATAATACAGAAACCGCAAGAAAAAGATTATACGAAATTGCACTGGCTCACTGTTCAGAAACACCTTCTGATAACTTCAGAAACGATGCTGACAGAATTCTCAAAAAAAATATCATACAGGGTGATTTCCTCAGCGGCAGACTTTTTGAAAATATAAAATTTAACGTTATAGCCGGCAACCCACCTTATCAAATAATTGACGGAGGCGGAACTGGTGACAGCGCAAAACCTGTTTATCAGCGTTTTATTCAGAAAGCTAAAGAATTAAATCCTGATTACATTACTATGATTGTACCTTCACGCTGGATGAAGGGTGGAAAAGGACTCAGATATTTCAGGCAGGAAATGATTAATGACACAAGGTTAAAAATTATTCACGATTTTGAAAACGGTCAAATATGTTTTCCAGATTTACACATAGACGGGGGTATATGTTATTTTCTGTGGGATAAAATGTATAACGGCCCCGCAGAATATCACCACTACGCTCTCGACGGGACAAAAAGCGTTACAAGCAGATTTCTCAAAAACAATTTTTCCGACACGGTTATAAGAGATTACAGGCAAATCTCAATTATAGAGAAAGTCGCAAAACTTAAAGAAAATAAATTTTCGTCCGTTGTTTATTCAAGAAATCCTTACGGATTTTATGCAAATTTATTCAGCTTTCCCGAATACTATCCTGACATAGAACTCAGCAAAGAACCTAAAGATAATTATTATAAAATTTACGGTGTAACAGGGAAAAAAGGACTTGCAAAAAGAACATTCGGCTACTTACCTGCGTCTGCCGTTAAAAAAAATCAAACAGAAGCTGTGAGTTACAAACTGTTTTTTTCAAAAGCTTATACAATAACTTCAACCATACCGCCCAAAATTATTCTTGCAAAACCAAAAGAAGTCTGTACGGAAACTTTTTTACAGATAGGGAATTTTTCTACGGAAAAAGAAGCTCAAAACTGTCTGAGCTATATTAAAACAAGATTTTTCAGAGCATTACTGTTTTTCAACAGACATTCACTGAATATTTCAAAAAAATCCTTCAATCTTATTCCGCTTCAGGATTTTTCCGATGAATGGAACGACGAAAAATTGTATGAAAAATACTGTTTGGAACAGAAAGAAATAGACTTTATAAATTATGTAATTAAACCGATGACGTAAACAACTTTACGCACAATTCAATTTTTTGGTATAATCATAGGTGGAATTAATAATTAAGAAGGAGATATACCGTGCGTCAAAGACCGGAAGAACAAGACAGATATGAACGTCGTCATAATTTTGATGCCGTTGAAGATAATTTTACACCTGAACAGGCAAAAGCAGAAGCATCAAGGTGTCTGAATTGCAAAAACCCGAGATGTGTACAGGGCTGCCCCGTTAACATTCGTATTCCGGATTTTATAAAAGCATTAAAAGAAGATAAACTTGATGAAGCAGGCGATATTATCCGTCAGACAAGCATGCTTCCTTCCGTTTGCGGCAGAGTTTGTCCTCAGGAAAGACAATGCGAAGGTAAATGCGTACTGGGCTTAAAAGGTGAAGCCGTTGCAATAGGCGCGCTTGAGAGATTTGTAGGTGATAACACCAATGCCGCAGAACCTGAAATCAAACCTTCCGGCCAAAAAGTTGCTGTTATCGGCTCCGGCTGTGCAGGGATTACCGCCGCAGCAGATTTAAGAAAAGCCGGACATGACGTAACCGTTTTTGAAGCATTACACAAATTCGGCGGTGTTTTAAGATATGGTATTCCGCCTTTCAGACTTCCGAGAAAAGTTCTGGACAGAGAACTTGATTCTCTTAAAAAAATGGGGGTTAAATTTGAAAAAAACGTTGTTGTCGGAAAATCTGTTACACTTCAGCAGCTTAAAGATGACGGCTTTGATGCAATATTTATCTGCTCGGGAGCAGGACTTCCAAAAATGCTGAATATTCCGGGTGAAAACCTAAACGGAGTTTTTTCCGCAAACGAATTTCTGACCCGTGTAAATTTAATGCAGGCTAATGATGATTCAACCGCAACTCCGCTTAAAACAGGAAAATCCGCTGCCGTAATAGGAGGAGGAAATGTTGCGATGGATGCAGCAAGAACAGCCGTAAGGGTAGGATATGAAAAAGTTTACATAATTTACAGAAGAACAGAAAAAGAACTCCCTGCAAGACTTGAAGAAATCAGGCATGCAAAAGAAGAAGGTGTTCAGTTTATGTTCCTGAGAGCTCCAAAACAAATTTACAACAAAGACGGTTGGGTAAACGGCATGCAGTTTGAAGTTATGGAGCTTGGCGAACCTGACGAATCAGGAAGAAGAGCACCTATCGGAACAAACACTTTTGTTGACATTGATGTTGATACCGTAATTGTTGCTCTCGGAACCGGGCCGAATCCGATAATACAAAAATCTGCTGCCTCTGACGGTATAGAATTTGAAACAGACAGAAAAGGCTATTTTACTGTTGACTCAGAAACAAGAGAAACTTCTGTTCCGCATATATACGCAGGCGGAGATGTTGCTCCGGTCGGAGAATCAAACGCCATAAATGCAATGGGCGCCGGAAAAAAAGCAGCAAAAGCAATTAATGAATATCTTGAAAAAATTTAATAACGGTTCACGTATATTAACTAGCTTAAAAATGTTTACAAAGCTTTTAATCCGTGATATTATTTTTTTTAGAAGAAAGCAATTTTAAGAGGGCTAATTATAATGCTTATTGAAAAATATTTGGAAGTAGTCGTAAAACAAAGAGGTTCAGACCTTCATATTTCGGCAGGTTTACCGCCTGTTGTTCGTATTGACGGTAATCTGCAGAGAATGGATGTACCGGCACTTAAACCTGAAGAAGTAGAACTGCTTTTGTTCCCGATGTTAAACAAGGAACAAAGACGTAAACTTGAACAAGACTGGGAGCTTGACTTCTCATACGGTGTTCAGGGTTTGAGCCGTTTCCGTGTAAACATCTATAAAGACAGAGGAAACTATGCGGCAGCTTTCCGTGTAATTACATCAAAAATACCTACTTTTAAAGAACTGGGTTTGTCCGAAACCGTCAGAAAGATATCTGAAAAGCCAAGAGGACTTGTTTTGGTTACAGGACCTACAGGTTCAGGTAAATCAACAACGCTGGCTGCGATGATTAACCACATCAACGAAACACGTTCGGAACATATTCTGACAATCGAGGACCCTATCGAATTTATTCACCCGTCAAAACGTTCAATTATTCACCAGCGTGAATTGGGACAAGATACAAGAAGCTTTGCTAACGCTCTTAAATCAGCATTACGTGAAGACCCTGATATCATTCTGGTAGGTGAGATGCGTGACCTTGATACAATTAGACTTGCTCTGACAGCTGCAGAAACAGGTCACTTGGTATTCGGTACTCTGCACACCTCATCAGCTTCTCAAACAATTGACCGTATTATTGACGTATTCCCTGAAGGACAACAGCAGCAGGTCAGAGTACAGTTATCAAACTCTTTGGTAGCCGTATTCTCTCAAACACTTCTTCCGCTGCTTCAGCCGGATGGAACAAAACAGGGTCGTGTCATGGCTCAGGAAGTTATGCTTGTTATTCCTGCAATCGCTAACCTTATCCGTGAAGCAAAAGCTGCACAGATTTATTCTACTATGCAGACTAACCTCGGTTTTGGTATGCAGACTCTGGAAATGGCTTTGAGAGATTTATATCTGAACAAAAAGGTAACATTAGAGGATGCTCTTTCACGTTCAAGCCGTCCGGAAGAATTCAAAAGAGGATTACAAAATACTTAATTTTGATTTTATACAAAAAAGCCGCTTGTTTATTAAACAGGCGGCTTTTTTGATGCACACTCTATCATTTTACCTGCTTTTGTGGTATGCTTTAACTTGTATAAGTATTAATAACTAATAATAAAATCAGAGAGGATAGAGAGATGGAATTTATTCACGCATTTGTTGCGGCGCATAATGTGCTGATTTCAGCAGGTTTGCTGATTTTAGCTTACATTTTTATCGCAACGGAAAAAATACCGAAAGTAACTATCGCACTTTTAGGTGCAGGTATTACTATATTATTGGGACTTGTAAGCCAAACAAAAATGGTTGACGAAGTTCTTGACCCGCATTATTTCATTAATTTTGTTGATTTTAACGTAATATTCCTTCTTGTTTCAATGATGATTATCGTTAATATTTCAACAAGAAGCGGTGTGTTTACATGGATAGCAAATGAACTTTTGAGAGCTACAAAAGGACACCCGATAAAAATTCTTATCGCATTGGGCTTATTTACAGCACTAACCAGTGCATTTTTGGATAACGTAACGACGGTTATTCTTGTTCTCCCGATAACTTTTGCAATCGCAAGAAAGCTGGAAATAGATCCGCTGCCTTATTTGTTAACAGAGATTTTTTCATCAAACATAGGCGGCACGGCAACGTTAATCGGTGACCCGCCGAATATTATTATCGGAAGCGCGGCAGGGTTTTCATTCATGGACTTTATATGGAACCTAACACTTCCGATTGCAGTTATAATGGTAATCGTTCTTGTATTACTGACACTGCTGTTCAAAAAACATTTACACGCAGATGCCGATAAAATGGCAGAAGTTGCAAACCTTGATAACTCAAAAACCATTACGGATAAAAATCTGATGTTCCGTTCTATGTTAGTTTTGGGGCTGGTAATACTGGGTTTTGTAACCCACGACATTACTCACATTCAGACTTGTATAGCAGCCATGCTCGGTGCAAGCGTTCTTCTATTGTTTGAAAAACCGTCAGATATATTAAGAGATGTTGAATGGAACACAATTTTCTTCTTCATCGGTTTATTCATAATAATCGGCGGTGTTGAAGCCTCCGGCGGCATAAGGCTTATGGCAGAATGGATATTAAAAGTTACACAAGGCTCGCAGGAAGCTGCTTCAATGCTGATTTTGTGGGCATCAGGAATTATCTCGGGTGTAATCGATAATATTCCGTATACGGCAACAATGGCTCCAATGCTTGGAGTTATTGAAAAATCAATGGGCGCTCAGTACACTTTCCCGTTGTGGTGGTGTCTGTCACTTGGTGCTTGCTTAGGCGGAAACCTCACAATTATCGGCGCAGCAGCGAACGTCATTGTATCCGAAAACTCGGCTGCAGAAGGCCACCCGATAACATTTATGAGATTTTTAAAATACGGTATTGCTGTCGTTGTAATATCATTAGCAGTTTCTACCGTATACATTAAATGCATGTATCTCGGATAAATATAATCTAAAAAAAAATAAAGCGTCATGGTTTAACCGCCATGACGCTTTATTTTTATTATCCTCTGTTTGGTTGATGTCTGATAACTAAAAATCCTCTATTATATGTATGGAATATAGTAGGGATGAGGCATGATAGACTCAATATTCTTTGACGAACTGTATAAACAATTTGACTGGTATGATGCACTGTTCACGCCGGTAGTAAAAGAGTGCAGCAAACAATTCTTTTTTGACGGATTTGAATACAAGCTTGCATCTATAAGCACAAACATGAATATACTTGCGCAAAATGATACATTTTTCGTTACGAAAGTCAAAATTAACTCAAAAAATGATGTATATATAAGAATTTCACAGGATGCAATAAACGTAATTCTGGATAAAGTATTAGGAAAAAACAACAGAAAGTTTGAACTTACTGAAGTATCAGAACTTGAAGCAAGGATTATAACGGCATTTAATGATTTTCTTTATGACTCACTAAAGGATAATTTTAATGTTGAACCGCACAGAAGGTATAACGAAATTATCCACCTTACATATTTTGTAAAAAGTGAATCATCAGACTCGGCAGCAAAATTCATTATATCTCTGCCGAAAGATATTTTGACACCGGAAACAAAAGATACAAGTACACAACACTTTACTGATGCAGATTTTGCAGACTGCATGGTGGAAGCCAGCTTTCAGGTCGGAACAACATCTTTCCCGGTTGCCGATATTAAACGGCTGGAACCCGGAGATGTTGTTGTGTTTGAACAGAGCAATTCTTCAGAAATGACATTAATTGCTGCTGATATAAGACAAAAATTTAAACTTACACCAAACTCAAAAATAGTAGAACCCTATAGTGCCGTAAACAGCAACGGGGGGATGGAGGATAGCATGGATAATTCTAACTTATGGGACAGCATACAGGTTGATATGTCAGCCGAATTTGATAAAGTAAAAGTTCCGCTTGGAGAACTCAAAAGCATTGAAGAAGGTTTAATCGTAGATTTATGCTCTGTTTACGACAACAAAGTTTCACTAAAAGTCGGCGGCAAAACGGTTGCATCAGGAGAACTTGTAATTATTAATGACCGTTTCGGAGTAAGAATAGAACGTGTATCCGAATCAAACCCGGCAAGCAGTTACGGCGGACATAGTGAACCTGAACACTCCGAACAGGAAAAAGGCGAAGACTTTGACTACAGCGATTTTGAAGTTGAAGAAGAAAAATAAACTTGATTTTTTAACCAAAACAATTAAAAAAGTATAAATAAGTTTTTAAATTAAGAGGATAGAAAAATGGGATATATTACAAACTTTATCGTTTACACGCTTGCCATGGTCGGTGTAATTGTCGTAGCACTTTTGGTATTCAAAAACGCAACGTCAATCGGAAGCTGCAAAGGTTCAAAATATCTTAAAATAATTGATTCAATATCTCTGGGACAAAGAAAAAATCTGTTTATTGTTTCAACGGGTAAAGAACAATTCCTTATTGCAGGCGACGTAAACAATACTTGTTTAATCTCAAAAATTGAAAACATCAATCCCATAAACAACAGCGAAATTAAAATAAATGACATATACAAAGATGTTAAACCGGCGGCAACATCTTTTCAGGAAACACTGAACAGCCTGCCGAAACAAAGTTTTATGGATAAATCAAATATCGGAATAAAATCAAGCGCTTTGAGTTCAAAGTCTAATAATTCCGTAATGAAAAACCTGGCAGATATTTTAAAACAGTAAGCATCTGCCAAACAATTAAACAAAAGGACAAATAATGGATACAGCTTTACAAAATATGAATCCCGTACTGCAATTACTCACGGTAATGACGTTATTTTCACTACTGCCGTTTGTATTTTGCTGTATGACCAGTTTTTTGAGATTTACGATAGTGTTTTCTCTGTTAAAAACAGCAATGGGCGTGCAGGTTCCGCCTGCAATGGTTACTATCGGCTTATGTATGATTTTAACATTTTATACAATGGGCGGAGTTTTTCAGCAGTGCTACGAACAGGGCTCAATACCGTACCAAAAAAACCAGAATATGATTATGGCTGTTGACGCAGGTTCAAAGCCGTTAAAAGAGTTTATGCTCAAACAAACCAGAGAAAACGACTTGGCATTTTTTATCAACTTAAAATACAAAACTCCGCCAAAATCACCTGATGTACTTACAATATGGGAAGTTGCACCTGCATTTATATTGAGCGAACTGAAAACAGCTTTTGAAATCGGGTTTGTCGTTTTCGTTCCGTTTATTGTACTTGATTTGGTAGTAGCAAATATTTTGTTGGCACTTGGTATGTTTATGTTATCGCCGACAATTATTTCACTGCCGTTCAAATTACTTATATTTATTGCGGTTGATGGCTGGGCTCTAATTGTTCAGGGACTTGTACAAAGTTATAACTAAAAGGACTTAATAAAAAATGATAGAAGCATTAACAGAATATATGGCAAAAGGTTTCATGACAATGTTATCAATATCTATGCCCTGCGTATTAACCGCAGCGGCAATTGGTTTGGTTGTCGGTATCATACAGGCTGTAACACAGGTTCAGGAACAAACAATTGCCGCCGCTCCGAAAATTTTTATGGTATTTCTTGTTATTATTATTGGCGGACTTGGTTTTATAAAACTGCTTACGAATCTGTTTCTCGACGGTGCAAACCTTGCTTTTAACGCAGTGCCGAAACAAGACAATTATGTTCTGCCTGCCGACTATTATAAATATACAACTCCGTTTGAAAAAGAAATGCAGGGAGATAAGTTTAAAGATGTTCCAACAGTTAAAGAAATAATGAAAAATCCGACAAAAGTTCCGTATATTGACAAAGGACAAAAGATTAAATATGATACAGCGCCGAAAGCTCCGATGCCAAAAGGAAATTTTGTTGAAATTAACAAAATGCTGGGAAGATAGTGAGGTGAGTATTATTTATGCAAAAAATATTTTTAGCAATACTATCCGCATTTATCACCCTTCCCGTTTTTGCATTTGAAGACTGTGTTATTATGACTGACGGTAAACTAACGGATATTAAAATTCAGCATAATGATATCGTTGATGTATTTCCTATGGTTACAATAGAAAACAATAAAAATACACTTTTTGTTCATCCGCTTAAAGAAGGTCAGACAAAATTCACGGTATTAAAAAACAATAAATCTAAATACTTGTTCAATATTAAAATTGACAAAGAAAAAACAGAAATAAATCCGGTTGAAGGGTTTGAGATATTTACGGTAGATTGTCCGCCCGAAGCTTTTGAGTATTTGTTTGATTTGGACACACCGCCTCAAACAAACAACGATGAAGATGATTTTTTTATAGAACCCGATGAACCGCCTGTTTTGAGAGGAGAAAATTAAACCGCAAATGGATCAAGTTGTTTCACAAATATCAATAATGTTTCCTGAGTTTGCCCGTTGGTTTTCGGCAGGCTTTATTGTGTTTGCAAGACTTCTTGGGTTTATAAGATTTGCTCCTGTTTTTAACAGAAAAGAAATTGCCGGTATGGTAAAACTGGCGCTAGCATTTTTATTAACAATACTGATTACTCCAATGCTTAAACCCGCAGCACCGCCTGCAGATTCAATGCTTCTTCTGCTTGTATTAAACTTTGCAGCCGGCGCAATTATCGGATATATCGCACAGATTATTATTCTTGCAGTGGAAGCAGGCGGAGATATGATTAACACCCAAATGGGTTTATCTTCCGCAATGGTAATGGACCCGACTACAAACAGCCAGACATCTATCTTAAGCCGTGTTATCACCCTTCTCGGACTTATAATTTTTATGGAAATCGGCGGTTTTTACTGGCTAATCAATGCTCTTATCAGAAGCTTTGAAATCTTCCCGATTTATGCAGTTGCTATCCCTTTAGAAAAAATTATAAATATTGATTATCTTATTACAACAACCTCAAATGTTCTTTACATAGGTCTGCAAATAGCGTCACCCGTTCTTTTGGCAACCTTGGGACAGGATATTATTCTGGGTGTAATCTCAAAAACAGCACCTCAGGTAAACGTATTCCAATTATCATTCCTGTTTAAACCTGTTTTTGGCGCAGCAATAATGATATGGATTTTGCCGATGCTTGTTAACGTGATATCAGAGTTCTTCCTGTCATTTTCAAGTATTTATTAACTTATGCTTTTTCATCAAAAACAGGCTGAATATCGAGCGTTGAGAGATTTCTTGATGCACGTGCAAACTCTATTGAGCCGGGGGGAGCTGTTATTCCCAGCGAAGCAATAAAACCGACAGAAAGTCCGGTTACAATACCTGCAACAAGTCCCAATATTTTCTTTGTGACCGATGTTGATTTTCTTAAAAGATACAATGGCATACCTGCGCCGATAACACCGCTTGAAACAACAATACCTCTGCCTATATTTTTACGTCTTGATATTGCCTCTTCTGAAGAATTCGCTTTTACAAAAGCCTGTATTCTTGGTGCCGTATCCAATATTTGTTTGTACGATGTTTCAAATGTGTCAACTTCCTCTTTCGGAACAGACAGCTTTCCGGCTTTTTTACCTTCGGAATCTATAACACTATAAAGCACTCTGCCATTTGGTAAATTGCCGGTACGCAGAATATTTCCATATGAACTTGGTCTAAAGTTTACAGATAAATCACTAACCATAGAAACACCTTCACTCTAAACTAATTATACGAGTTTTTACTCAAAAAATCAAGATTTTATACTGATTATTTTTATAATTTATGGTGTTTTTAGATAAAAATCATACAAATTGAGGATAAAAATTTGCCTTTTGATATATTTTGTTGTTTTTGATTTACTTTTTATCCGCGCAGCCGCCAATAATATTCGACCAGATAGCTCACTGCATCGAACGGATGTTCAAGGAATTTAGCTTCTCTTGACGACTTTATCTGAGTATGAGTCGGAACGTCAACAATACTTGTTCCTTCTTTGAAAGAAAGATTATAAATATTGTACAAAATCCATTTACACCTTCTGGGGTCTATAAATAAATGCCTTTCACCTTTCGTATTCCGAACTCTGGCATTAAAAGCAGATATCCTGCTCATTATCGGCGGATTATAATTCCTCAGGCGGAATTTAACATTTTCATACCCATGCCCGATTAATGCATTTTTCATTATCGCATAATTTGTGTACTCGCTCTGCGTGCTTCTGTTGTCGCCTGAAGCGTCGCCGTTAATTATGATATCCGACCTGTGTTTCGGATACCTTCTTATAAACTCATCTATACACTGCTGAGTTGAAGTATTTTCAATAACAATTTCATCAAAGAAATAAACATCATCATTATCTTTATGAGCAACCGCCCAGCACATAGGATCCACGTTAAAGTCACAGCTCAAATATAATGGCAGGTCAGGATTATATTTCAGATTTAATTTGTTTTCTTCTGAAAAACCTTTCACAACCAATCCTGACGAATAATCTCCGAACTCTCCCAAAACATTTATTCTGTAATATTCTTCATCAAAACTTTCCTTCATTGACTGAACAAAATGAGGCGGTAAATATATATTATTGGTAGTTGGAGCAATAATCAGGCGGTAGTTTTCTTTTGAATGCTCAACAAACCTCTGCCAAATCCACCCTTTATCTCCCTGGGGATTTGTATGCCCAAACAAACGGTATCTGAAATCAACCCAATTTTTCCCCCGATAAGTATTTCTCAATCGTCCTAACAATTGCTTAAAAGAAGAATCTGAGATTTGAGAAGCCTCCTCTATTTCCGCCCAGTGAAGATTTAGAGATTTAAACTTTTCCGGATCTTCCAGTGAAGAAAAAAGTATCTCTGAACCGTTTGAAAACTTTATTATTTTATCAATTTTATTATATATATAATCCTTATCCTGAATAAAACCAAAAGAATTCAAATGCTCCAAATAAGCAACAAGAGTTGTTTTTCTCACAAGTTCATACTCTTTTGCCCCGACTAAACCTTTGCAGCCGGGGTATTTCATCGCAAGCAAAATTCCCAGAAGCGACCCGCACCAAGTCTTTCCGCTTCCGAAACCGCCCTGATATAATGCAACATCCAATGCGTTCGAATGGGGTATTTCTATAAACTCCTTCTGTTTGTCCAAAAGTTTATATATCAAAGTTTCCTCCTTATACATAAAAGGCACTAAGACAATCGGGGATTTTTATTTTCCCGTTTTGCCATAGTGCCAATAATTTACCAATTACAACATATTGTCTGAAAACACGCAACAGAGTTTTTCATAAAAAATCTCTTTAGTCTTTTAACTCCGCTTCCTTCAAGAAGTGCATTAAAAACATCAGTAGAAAAACTTCTGTCATTATTTACGTATTCATGATGTTCACACAAAACATCATGCACAAGTGCCGGAACAAGAAACTTATTATCAGTGCTTGCACCTATCACACGCCAGAAAAAACGCGGAACAGATGCCCCGTCATAACAGTAACCTTTTGGGATTTTGAACCTGTAATATTTATTCCTTCTGACATCCCTCAGACACACCTCCAACTCTTGTTTGCAAATAAAAGGGTATTTTTCTATCGACAGTTTTTCCTCATGCGACATAGACGGAACGTAGTACCTGACCGCAACAAAAGGAAGTCTGCTAAAATATATTCCGGCTTTTTTATTCAAATACCAACAAAACATAACCTACCCTCACTATTCGGAAGTCCGTTCAATAATCAAATTTCTGAGATTTTCAATCATTCCGTAAATATCACCAATTGGAAGCCATGCCTTGTTATTTTCTTCATCCAGTGCGTAATATCCCTGTACAAAACCCATGTCATATACACATTTAACACGGTCACGGTAAACGGCATTAACAATCTTAGACCCTGTTTTAGACAATGTATAAGGTATTTTTAAGCAACCCTGATAAACCAAATCGCCTGCAGACCAAGCCTTTAATTTGTTCAAATCGACTTTCATATACTGTGTTGTTTCACCATAAGTAGCTCTGCCAACAAACAACTTCGTAGAATTTAATTTCAACGATGTAGTAATTGTTCCGCTTGATACCGTACCATTTTGTTTGATTACACTTATTGTATAGGTTTGGTTTCCGTCATATTCTATAACAAAATTTACTGTTTCTCCGATATTTGGGACAGCCAGATACGTTGGAGAAGTGGTTAGAATAGTTGCAGTTCCGTTATCATCAAAAACTAATTTTGGTGATATTCCACCATCATTCATATACACGTTAGCAAAAGAGTTTTCATAGTAACCCACAGGATATGAACCGCTGCTTGTACTTGCAATTTTAGTAAACGGAATTTCAATTTTAAAAGGTCTGTTTACATCTATACCTATGTCATCAATAGTTATATAACCATAACCTAATGCTTGGTCGAAAACACCATCCGCCGTTATGTTAGCAGAGTTTGAAGCAGTATAATCATCAGGTTTAATCATATCTATGCCTGTTTTGTTGCCTGAGAATACCACTACTCCGTCAACTGTGATTGAGAATTGTTTGAGGTCAAAAGAACCGTTTGTAAAAAAGTATCCATTTGTTCTTTCTACACCCAGTCTGATTGGGGTGTTTGAAACTTTAGTATCAGACAGATACGAACCTTTTAAAACACCATTTAATTTTATATAGTAAGCTGTTCCGTTATAACCCATTTCCAATATGTAGTCTGTATTTAATTCTAATTGGGCTATCGGGTTTAAATTCCAAATCCAGGCAGTACCATCGCCAAAACCGCCACGCAATACACCCCACATGTCAATTATAGCTTGTACGTTTTGAACCGTATCTCCTGATAAAACACCCTGGTCTATAGTAGAAAACGCAGAACCAGTATTAAATTTTGTTTTAAAACTCCAAGTTTTAGCAGTTGAAAAATTTATAGTGTTAGGCGTAGTTAGATAATTCCCACTACTAAACCCACTTGCATTTCCATCATCTGTAACCACAGGATAACCGACTACAGAGAACTTAGTTCTGTCAAAGGTGGAATGAGCAAAGCCTTTTACCTGATTAACAGCATCTGAATCGGTGGTTTCTTCGCCTGTCATCAGGCATTTTGATTGATTCAGGTGTTCTGTACTTACTCTGTTATCCACAATCGTCTGAACCTGAGTAATATAATTTTGACCGTTTGTATTTATATTATTTATTGCTGTACGTTGTGCCATCTCAATATTGTTTAGTACATTATTCTTTGAAAGCGTTAATTCAGATTTGGAATTATTATACAAATTTGTTAACCCGTCAGATGCCTGCGCGTAAAAAAGTTCCATTGCTGTTTTATAATCTACGATACTGTTTTTCCAATTTCTTGCATTTTCTTCGCTTTGAGCAGCAAGAGCAGCACTTGCAACTGCAGCATTTCTGCTGTTTTCTATCTCATCAAGCAAAAGAGGCTGTACATCTACATACAATCTCATTTCGTCATCTTCCATATACAAATTATTCTGCGTCATTATTAATCACCCTCAACTTTCTTCGGATACACGGTTATTGTATTAACACTTGCTATATCATTAGATGCAATAATAAGCGTATCTTCTCTCTGGGCATTTGAATCACATATCTTCAACCCGTAATAATATATTGCACAAGGCTCATCTTTTTTTACTGTTAGCAAATCCGTAAAATCACCTGTAAGTTTGAACACTACATAAGAATTATTATTACTGCTTACAGCCAATTCACTTCCTACCGGCTTTCTGTTTTTATCACGAATTCCGAAATAAACAGTAAAATTTTTGTTCGGATTTAAGCCTCGTATTGTAATAAATCCGCTGTCCCCCTGTATCATCGATATATTACCGTTTTCATCTATTTTAAATGCCATTTTCGCCTCCCGGTATTTCCCCTCTGAAATCTTTTACCGTCTGAAATAAACACTCCCTGATAAAATCAGAAGTTGCAAATTTTAATTCCTGCAGGGATTCAAGGTATTCTTTGCTCATATCCTCCGTATAATCAGGTGTTTTATACGTTATGATTTCTACCTCCTGTCCCATCTCAATCCCTGCCTTTACGGCAAGAAGCAAGTCAGCAAGAAAATCTTTAACAGAACCGTCCTGCATTGTAACTTTGCGTTTTATCCAGCCTAATGACGTATAAAAAAAAGCTTTCTCAAATTGCTCTTTTTTTCTCTGCACCTTTATTTCATCAAGATTTGGCGCCGGTATTATCTGACCGTCATCTATAATATAATCATCAGGATTTTCAGCAAAAGCCTTCATAGTACATACATTCGTACACAAACAGTCCTTTGCGTATTCATAATCCGCATAATCGTATATTTTGTTATCTTTTATTCTGTAATACATACTGATTCTCCTTTCATCGGATAAAAGTAGTACAAACCGCTTTCTTTATTCACAGAAACAACATCGCCTGCACTTACCCTGAAAACGGATGCCGAATATAATGTGTACGCATAATAAAAACCACAGTGGCAATGAACGGGTTTTTCGTTTACAAATACATATCTTGCCGTATTCTCACTATCCGATCCTGCATATACATACCCGTCTGCTTCTACTGTATAAGGCATTGTAATCGCTATACCTCTGCTGTAATCGGGTGCTGTATTATGCGATTCTATAATACTCTTTATGTCATCAATTTCCTCTGCCAAATCTCCTATATCCGAAGCCAGAGCTGCTGTCTGTTCGGTAAAAGATGAATTCAGACCCGAGAGGTTTGAATAAATTCCCGATGAGTTTGAAATAAGGTTGTTTGCAACCGTTGTTATTCTGTTATCCAGATAATCAAAATTATCATTCATTACCGATGATGAGGCCAAAGAGCCGTATTCTATGTGTGTTAAAGGCATTCTTTTATCCCCTTTCCTTTATTAATGTGTCATATATTTTGTCTATTTTTTTGTTTATATCGGCAAGCTGTTCTTTTACAATGCCGAATTCTGACTTTGTAATATACCCTTTTGATACCTCAGAAAGTATTTCTCTGTGAGTATGCTCCAGCATTTGAGGTGTCACAAACAGGTTATACTGAAAGACTATTGCAAGTCCCAAAACAAGCGACGGAGCATATCTGTGTAAAAATTCCCTGTCCATACAGAACCCCCTATGAAACACTTTTCATCATCGCCGAAAGAGCCAATGAAAGTAAATCTGAGCTTGATTGAGAACCGCCTGAATTAGATGCCGTTTTTGTGGCATTACCGGAACTTGTATTAAGCGACTGCTTCTGCAAATCTGTCAGAAAACTTGCACCGAGAACATAGTATGACAGCAAATTTGACAACATCTTTGCCGTATCAGACTGAGAATTTGATAATAAATCGTTTACAAAATTTGACGTTGCAATTTGATTTTGATTAGCCAGATTTTTATACATATCACTTGCCTGTGAAGAACGTATCATATTCCTGTCAGAAAGAGAATTTATAATATTATTTTCCAAACTGTTTCTTGTCTGCTGTGATAAAGTATTTGCAAAAGTTTTTAACTTTGCCTGATTTGTTACTGAGTTTAAATTCGGCTTTAGGTACTCGTGAAGCAAAGATTCCGCATTTTGATTTACAAAATCATAAATAGTCTGAAAA
Organism: uncultured bacterium; assembly: GCA_902763805.1. Classification (GTDB taxonomy): domain Bacteria; phylum Cyanobacteriota; class Vampirovibrionia; order Gastranaerophilales; family Gastranaerophilaceae; genus CAG-196. Next base: position 123,559 of record CACWTN010000007.1, read on the forward strand.
GCCGTTCCCTTTTGAAATCCTGATATTGTTCCGCTGTTATCTGTTTTAGAATAGGCATAAGGATTTGAGGTCATAGTATTCCCATATACTGTTGTAGTAGTTGTTTTATTTGACTTTTTTCCCATATATTTCCTTCCTTTTATTACTTAACCCTGATTTTTCCAAACTCTACATTTTTTATACAAAAATCATCTCCCATTTTTTTGGTTAAAAAGGTTATCTGAAGAGTTTTGAAAAACGATACAGGTAATTTCTTAATCGCATTTACTTCTTTAAACGTAAAATAACAATTATCCCAGCTGCTTTTGTCAAAGTATAAAACGTTTAGAAAAGTTTTACCTTTTATATACCCTGTCTTTAAAGTTGATGAATCGTAATCTTTTGTATATTCAACATAAAAACTGTTGTTGTAATACATATCCAATGCTACTTTTGGCGGAGAATTTACTATTTTGAGTCTGTTTTCGCTGCCCAGATTAAACGGTGAACACTTATAAAAAGACGGAATAAACTCTCCGTCAAATGTTTCCGAAACGTATTCTTCATATACTTTTTTCCCGGCTGAATACAAAACTCCGCCCACAACCCGAAAACATTTAATTTTACACGATTTTCTCTTTATCCATGTTTTACGGATATAGTCAAAAATTAATATAACTGAATAGTTTAAATCCTGAGAAGGAATTAAAAACCAGACTTCATTTCTGTCAGAAGTAACAACAGAAAGCATTTTTATATATTCGGAACTTGCCAGAGTAACACCGCAAAGCTCCTCCTGTATATCAATCGCAATATTTTCACCCAGAGTTTTATCACCGTTCACCACCTGACGAAAACAGTAAACCCCCTTTTTTGTATCATCATAAAAGTACAGCTCCGTTCCGTGGAATACAAGCGCATCACACCCGGAACATCCCCCGGGAGAATCCATTGTTTTTGAAAAAACACCGTTTGTTTCCGTTATTAAACAGGAAGAATCTTTATGAAATATGGCAAGCGTACCCAAATACGGATATATGGCTGTAATATTTTTTACAAATTCAATATACCCCGCAGACGTGATTATTCCTGCTTCAGAAGTGGAAAAATCATAAACATTTTCTTTAACGGAATACCATAAAATCTGGTTTGAAAAAATCCAAAGTCTTCCCGCAAAAACAACAACACCAAGTCCTTTTACCGTACGTCCTTCAGAATCAGTCAGATTCATATATGTAACTTCAGCCGACTCACCGTTAACGTATTTGTCAATTTCTATAGACAAAAGTTCTTCTCCGTTTGAGAACACAAATAAATCAGACCAACCCTGCGAAACATCGCACCCAGAGGATTTTCCCGTAACGGTTAAACCTGATACCTTTTGCGATAATACATCAGCTTCTTTACTATACAGATATATTTTTCCCTCATTTTCAGCTTCGGTATGAAGAAAAAAATATGTCTGCCCCTTTTGAATACTTTCAAAAATATTTACAACAACCTCTCCATCGGGAATATCATCACAGACTGCAATATTCCCTTTTGAAGTCCTTATTCCTGTCCCGGAATTTACACCCGTTGTATACAACTCCACATTCTGCATATCAGAGGCCGTAACAACAGCGGAAGAATATATTGAAGTGGTTCGGTTAATTCCCGAAAAATTATTGCATATTAAATTTGTTTTCTGCATTATTCATCCTTTCTTTTAAGGGGTAAGCGTAACGTTATTTATTAACTTGTGTTGCATTTTTCCCGGAAAATATAATTTGATTTTACATTTCTTAACAATCCGCATCAAAAAAGGCAATTTTTCATTTCTTATATACTTTATATATATGTAAGCGATATTTAAGGAGAGTACAGAGAT
>CACWTN010000008.1 GCA_902763805.1 uncultured bacterium
TCCTGAAAGACTACAACTAAAAGGAATGCTTGCGGAGGCAAAAAAAAGCTTCCGTACAAAAGATACGGAAGCTTCAGGGTTAGTAATATTAATCCGTTCCCTGCTTAATCCTTATGAAAGCACGTCTAAATTAGATGTGGAAAAGGCTTTAATAAGTATGCAGAGATTAAAAGACATTCAGGATGAAATGAAATCACTTGATACAAAAATAAAGAATTTGGAGTCTGAGCTTGAATAACAAAGAATATCTACTAAACGAAGCACAGAGGTTATACATTTATGACCTTTATTCAATAGAAGAAATTGCCGATAAACTTGATTTATCAACAAAAACTATTTGCCGATGGAAAGAAAAGCACGATTGGGAAAATAAAAAACAAAAATTTCTTAAATCTAAGCAGTCATTTCACGAAGAGCTTTTTGAGTTTGCACGAAAGCTAATGAAAGACATCATGAGTGATATTGATGCAGGAGAAAAAGTTGATTCAGGAAGAATGTTTGCCTTTTGTAAAATTTTGCCGATGTTCGTAAAAGTCAAAGACTATGAAGATATTGTTGCAAAGCGAGATAAAAAGGAAGCACCAAGTGGTTTAACGGCTGACATAATAGCAAAAATTGAAGAAGATATTTTGGGCATACCCCGAAAAATAGAAATTAAAGATGAAACCGACAACTAAGAATTCGTTTTTTTTACCCTACCAAATACGGTGGTTAGAAGATAATTCAAAAGTAAAGATATGGGAAAAGTCCCGAAGAATCGGAGCAACTTATGTCCAATCTTACGAAGATGTCAGGGACTGCGTATATAAACGTGTCCCTGCTGTTTGGTTCTCATCCGCAGATGAATCAGCTGCGAGAGAATATATTGATTATTGCGAACAATGGGCGAAGCTTTTTGATATAGCAACAAAATCTTATGGCGAAGTGATTATTGATGTTGAAAAAGACATCAAAGCCTACGTTATAGAATTTAAAAACGGATGCAAAATAAACGCACTATCATCAAATCCTAAAGGTTTCCGTTCTAAAGGCGGAAAAGTCGTACTTGATGAGTTTGCATTTCATAAATCAGCGATGGAGCTTTGGAAAGCAGCACGACCATGTATTACGTGGGGATATCCGTTAAGGATCCTTTCAACTCACAACGGACAAAACTGTCTTTATTACAAATTCCTCGACCAAGTTATGAAACACAAATTAAATTGGAGTCATCATAAAGTGCCGATACAACTTGCAGTTGAAGAGGGACTCGTTGATAAAATCTACGGCAGAGAAACCACGCCGGAGGAAAGACAGGAATGGTTGGATGAAGTCTGCCGAGACTGTTTTGATGATTACACGTGGTTTCAGGAGTATTGCTGTATTGCTATTGACGAAGCCTGTGCATTTTTACCTTACGATTTAATCGCAACTTGTGAAAAAACAGATATATTAAAACCGCTAGAGGATATTCAGGGCGATTTATATGTCGGAATTGATATCGGCAGACGAAAAGACTTAACAGTTATATGGTGCGTGGAACGATTTGAAAACATGAAATACACACGAATGGTTAAGGTATTGGAAAAAACTCCGTTCCACATTCAATACGAAATAATATCCGCAATATTAAAACATCCAAAACTCAGACGATGCTGTATTGACTCAACCGGCTTGGGTATGCAGTTAGCAGAACAAGCTGTCAGAGATTTCGGGCAATACAGAGTTGAGGCAGTTATGTTTACCAACAAATCAAAAGAGGAAATGGCATACAACCTCAGAACAAATTTTGAAGATAAATCTGTCTTTATACCGGCGGAACACGATATAAGAGAAGATTTACACTCAATTCGTAAAGTAACAACTAAGGCAGGGAATATACGCTTTGATGCCGAGACATCAGAAGTAAACGGACACGCTGACCGCTTTTGGGCATTAGCTTTGGCACTTATATCCTGTTCCACTCCATATTCCCCTGTCGATATTTCAACAAGAAAAAAATACGAAACCTTAAAAATGACAGAAGCCTTTTAAAGGCTCTTAAAAATATCAGGTGCATAAATTTATACCCGACCGCACCTAAAAATTCAATACAGAGAAATTTAAACACTTTTTAAACGCTATTAAACGCACACTTTACTACCCCATTTTTTACAAGGAGGAAAATTTATGTCAAAATCATTCACTTTATCAAACGGAAAAATTGCAAATGTGAGAAACGGAATCGGATACGATTTACTGCAAGCACAACAAAAAGCAAAGACTTCAGAAGAGATTCCTTATGCTCTTATTGCGGAACTAACTGAAATTGACGGACAAAAGTTAGTTTATGAAGACATCTTGGAATTGCCTCTTGAAGATGTCATTACTCTTCAAACTGCAATATCGGGAAAGTTACAAACCGAGAAAGTGCAGACAGTAAAACCAAAGGAGTACATCAAAACAGATGCTCCTGCATCCCCGACAGTCAGTCAATAATTCATCTGTGCAAGGTAACGGGATGGCAATATACGGAAATATGTAATATGCCAATCCCAACCCTAGCATACTGGTGCAGACAAACAATAAAATACACAAATCAATCAATGATTCAGGAATCTATTAATGAAACTTTTTAACCATTTAATTGCAGGAATAAAAATACTATCAGGATTAATTGTTGGATACACAACATCGACTTTGATATTGATTTGTGGACTTAATATTGATTGTTGATTGTAAATAACCTTTTGGTTAGCTGTTTTGTAATTTTGAGTCTGGTCATTCTGAATTTTAGTTACCCTCATGTGATCTCCTTTTTAATTTAATATAAAAATTTCGGTCACATTAAAATTTAATAATTGTTTTTTATTTACTGCGGATAAAAACTATGCTTGAAAACATGATGAAAATTTCACTTACTCTCGTAGCCTTTGACAAAATGTCAAGGGTAATTAAAGATGCAGTAAATAAATCTGAACAACAATTTGATGAATTACAAAAGAAAATCAGAGCAACTTCTGAATCAATAGATAAACTCGGGCAAAATATGGCAAAAGTCGGTGCCGGACTCACAGCAGCCGGCATGGGCTTTGCTTATAAACTCGGCATTACGGAAGCCATTCCCGAAGCACTTGCTATGGAACACCGACTTCGTGAATTAGGGAACGTGGGACAATTATCCGCAAAACAACTGGAAGAGATGGATAAAAGGCTTGGCGATATTTCCCGATATACAAACCAATTCAGAAGTGAAATATCTGAAGGTTTGAATGTTCTTGTTGCATCAGGTATTGCTCCCGAGGCCGCACTCGATTATATGAATGTAATCGGTAGAACTGCAACGGCAGCACAAGCAGAAATAGTTGATATTTCAAAGACGGCTTTTGCAGTTACGGATAACCTGAAAGTAAACGTTGCTGATTTGGGTAAAACTATGGACATCTTGGCACAAGCCGGTAAAGAGGGCAGATTTGAATTAAAAGATATGTCTGCTGCGTTCCCGTCTTTGACTGCCGGTGCTGCGATGTTAGGAATGAAAGGAATTCCTGCTGTCACTCAATTAGGTGCTGCTTTGCAAGTTGCAATGAAAGGTGCAGGTTCAGCTCCCGAAGCTGCCACAAACTTTGAAAGTTTCTTACAAAGTATTACATCTCCAATGGCAGTCAGAAGATTTGAAGAATTATATGGTGTAAATCTTCCGAAATTCTTAAATAGAGTTATTGCGGAGAATAAGGATCCTATTGAGGAAATGGTCGTTTTAATCAATCAACTTACTCATGGTGATGTATTCGCTGTGTCAGAAATCTTCAGGAATAAAACAGACTTAAATTTCCTTAAACCAATGATGCAAAACCTCGATGAATATCGGAGGATTAAAGATGCTGCCTTGAATGCAAACGGAGTAATGGATGAAGACTTTAACCATATGCTTGAAACAACAAACGAGCAATTTAAACTCTTAAAAATCAACATGAAAGAGTTAGTCTTCCCATATATGCACGAACCTATTCAAAAATTGAATGAATGGTTAACCAAAATAAATCAGAATCCGGCATTACAAAAAGGTTTATTCTTCGGTGTAATCGGAACAATAGGACTCGGACTTTTACTGACTGGTGTCGGTACGGCAATAATGATTATAGGAAAGTTTGTCGGTGCATACGGACAGGCTCTTGCAGGAATAAGAACCATTGCACCTAAAATAAAATTTTTGCTTGGTGATTTATTCCAATTTTTAAACCTCCGTTCATTAAATATACGATTCTTAAACGGACAGGGCGGTTATTTAGGAGCATTCCTTTCAGATATAACACGACTCGATAAAGAAATGCGGAAAGCAATTAAATCCGGCTTTTCTGATTTTGTAACTAATTTCAAAAATCTGCCGAAAACAATATCGCAGTCAGTTATAGCATTTAAGGATTGGACTGTTGCAGTTGTCAAAGGAATCCCTGCTGCGACAGTAAGAGGTTTAACGGCAATTAAAAACGGATTTTTAGGACTTCCCGGTATGATTAAAAATGCTCTTGTTGCATTCAGGACATTTTCTTTAACCCTCCTGACTTCTCCTGTTGGTTGGATAGCAGTTGCAATCGGAGCTGCTGCATTACTGATTTATAAATATTGGAAACCAATCACAGCATTTTTTAAAGGTGTATGGCAAGGACTTCGTGAGGGACTTCAACCGCTTATGCCGTTATTCAAAAGAATTGCTGATGCAATTTCCCCGATTCTTACCCCTATAAAAGCACTTATTGATTGGATTAAAAAGATTTTAAAACCAGTCGAGGACACAGGCGGTGCTGCCGAGAAGATGGGTGTCAGATTCGGTAAAGCCATTGCCGATATTATTCTGAAGCTTACGGAATTAATTGCTAAAGTTTTTGAGTTTGGTAAAAAAATAGGCGATATGCTCGCTGACGGAATCTTATCAAAACGTGGAAGAACGCAGAACGCAATTGAACAACACGCACAAATTGTCAGAAACCATCTACCGCACTCTCCTGCAAAAGAGGGACCTCTTAAAGATTTGCATAAAGTAAAAATTATCGAAACTGTTGCATCAACAATGAAACCTCAACCACTTGTAGATGCAATGAATAAATCTTTAGAAGTAATTGCAAATCCGAATTTTAAGGCAACACCAAGATTTAATATTAATCCGATTCCGCAATTAAGAGTTATTCCGGCAACACAAAATATAATGACCACATCTTCCGTAAAACCAAAACAGACAAAAGAAACGGCAGAAAACAGGCAACCGAATAAATCTAATTCAACCAAATCAACAGTTATTAATTATAACCCCACAATATACCTCACAGGCAAAGAATCAAAAGAAGAATTTGCACAACTTCTGAAACAACACAAAAACGAGATTTTACGTTTAGTCCGAAATGAAGAAGAACGCAAGGAAAGAGTTAAATACTAATGTTTGCACAGTTAGGAGACATAAAATTTGAACTTATAACTTACTTTAACGGACTTAACGAAACTACCTCATACAACTTTGTCCAACACGACCGCATCGAAAATAAACCTCTTTTGCAGTTCTTGGGCAAGAATCTTCAGGAAGAAGAAATCAGTTTGAATTTTCACAAAACGTTCTGTGTACCTGAAGATGAAATTAAAAAATTAAAGACGGCTGCGGATAAAGCATCCCCATTAAAATTCATCAAAGGAAATGGCGAATATGTCGGCATCTTCGTTGTTGAAGAAATAAAACAAACCACAGAACAGGCAAGTCCTGAAGGTGACTTAGTATCCGTTCAAATGGATGTCAGGCTGCGTGAGTATGCAGGACAAGTCAAAGAAGCAACAAACACTCAAAAAGGATTTAAGAAAAAAGCATAATGACTGAATTTTACTCATACATTACAAAAGACAATGACCGATGGGATTTGATTTCAAACCAATTCTATAATACCCCGACACTTTATGAAGAGATTATAAAAGCAAATCCCGATGTGAAAATTCTGCCTGTGCTTCCCTCCGGCATCAAATTAAAAATTCCGATTTTGGATGAATCAGAAACCATAAAGTTTGAACTTCCTCCTTGGAAAAAATAAGCAAAAAAAAAGCAATCGTTGAGGTCGAGTGCTAATACCTAAAATTTAAATGAAATTTATTGCATGCTCATGCTACTCAAGTTTTCCATGACTTGCAACATGTTAAGACAAATATTTACAAACCCCGAAAGTGAAAAATGTTAGTACCAATCTTTGAATTATTCTACGAAAAAAAGAACATAACAAAAGATGTGTCCCCGTATGTAACAAATATCGAATATACGGATTACGAACATGGACAGTCTGATGAACTTCAGATTACATTTGAAGATTCAGAGAAACTTTGGCAGGGTTCTTGGCTTCCTACAAAGGGCGATTCGCTTCGTGCGTATATCGGTTATGAGGCAGAAAAACTTTTAAACTGCGGAACGTTTGAAATTGATGAGTTGGAATATTCTGCACCTCCTGATGAGATTATTGTAAAAGGACTTGCGACAGGAATTAAAAAACCGCTTCGTCAAAAGAATTCTGCCGGATATGAAAATAAAACTCTTAAACAAATTGCAAAGGAAATCGCTGACAGACAGGGATTAACTTTAGTTGGCAACATTGAAGATGTAAAAGTAGATAGAATCACACAAGATAAAGAACGTGATTTAACATTCCTTACTAAACTTGCCGAACAATACGGGTATATCTTCAAAGTCGCAGAGGGTAACTTGGTATTTTATAATGTCCGGGAACTTAAAACTGCAAAATCCTCACAAATCTTTTATAAATCAGATTTAATAAGCATCAGCTTTAGAGAAAAAACCAGTCAAAAATATAAGGCGGTGCAAGTAAAATATTTTGATCCGAAGAAAAAGAAAACCTTAACGGCTTCTGCTAAAAACGAATCAGTTGTAAAAGGTGACACGCTAAAAATCACAACAAGATGCACGAGTAAAAAACAAGCACTTGTTCAGGCTAAAGCTGCACTTGGTCGGTCTGACACAAAAATCGAGGGTTCGCTTGAATTTGTCGGTAATCCTTATTTAATTGCAGGATTAAATATTGAGATAAAAGGTGTCGGACATTTTTCAGGCAGATATCACATAACCGAAGCACGTCACGTTTTCGACAGGATTTCAGGATACAAAACTTATTGCGAGGTGGAATCGTGTTAAGATTTGGAGTCGTTTCACAAATAGATGCAATAAACGTTTTGGCAAGAGTGAACTTTGGCGATGATGATTCAACTTCGTTTTGGCTTCCTGTTCTTCAGACAAAAACACTCAAAGATAAATTTTATGTAATGCCGGATGTGGGCGAACAAGTTGCTTGTCTTATGGATGAAAATTCAGAAGATGGTGTAATTCTCGGAGCAATTTATTCTGCGGAAGATAAACCGATTCTTCAATCCGAAAAAGAAATGGGAATCAACCTCGACTGCGAAGCATCTATTCACGCAAATAAAGAAGAGAAAACACTTACAGTTGTTTTTCAAAAAATGAAATTAATCGGTGACATTGAACACGATGGCAATTTGAAAAATACAAAAGGAATAAAATCCGATGCCGACATTACCGACAAAAAGTCCTCAATGCAAGATATGAGAAACACATATAACGGACACACTCATACCGGCAATAAAGGAAGTCCAACCTCATCCCCACATCAAAGTATGTAAGGAAATAATAAAACGAAAGATATATTTACCCCAATGACAAATTTAAATGAAATAACATACGTTGATTGGCAAGTAAAACTCAACACCATCGGTGATGTAGCAGAGGGTGTTGATGATATCAATCAATGCATCGCAATAATTCTTCTGACTCGTAAAGGTTCGGATCCGCAAAGACCGACCTTTGGTTCAGAACTATACAAATATGTTGATTACCCCGTCAACGAAGCAATTCCAAATATTATTCGTGAGACAACCGATGCCATAAATCTTTGGGAAACACGAATTAAGGTTAATTCTGTATCCGCAGTAATTGACAGCACGAACATAACAATAAAAGTTGAATGGACTCTTAAGGATTCCAATATATCAGCAACCGCAGAGGTAACATTATGACAAATTTACCCGAACCGAATTTTATAGAACGAGATCCTGACACGATAATGAAAGCGTGGACAGAGCTTTACGAAGCAAAATCAGGCAAAGTTTTACAACCGGCACAAATCGAAAAATTGATGATTGATGTCGGAGCATATCGTGAAACCATTCTTCGTATGGATATTCAGGAAACAGCAAAAAAGAATCTGTTAAGTTATGCTCCGCTTGATATTTTAAGACATATCGGAGAACCTTTGGGTGTTGAACAATTATCGGCTGACAATGCCGTTACAACATTAAAGTTTTATCTTGAAGAAGCATTGGATTTTGATTTTACAATTCCTGTCGGAACTGAAGTCGAAACAAAAGACGGACTTTATATATTCCAAACGACTGAAGATGTAATATTACTTGCCGGAATGACAGAAATTACAGTCGCAGCAGTCTGCCAAACTTCAGGAGCAGGAGCTAATAATTATGTTCTCGGTGCGATAAATAATTTAATTACACCTTTAAGTTATATCTCAAGAGTTGAAAATATAACTGTTTCAGGTGGCGGTGCTGATGATGAAGAAGCCGACAATTTAAGGGAACGAATCAGACAAGCTCCCGAAAAGTTTTCAAACGCAGGAAGTGTCGGTGCTTACGAATATCATACTTTATCGGCACATCAATCTATAACGGATGTTGCAGTTATAAGTCCGTCTCCCGGTGTCGTTAATATTTACCCTTTAACGAGTGAGGGGAATCCTACGGAAGAAGTCATAAATATTGTTCAGAATTATTTAAGTGACGATATGATTCGACCTCTTACGGATTATGTTCAGGTCATATCGCCTGAAAACATACAATTCAATATTGATGCAACAATTTGGCTTTTTAAAGATGCCGATGTAACTTCTGTTAATACAACTATTGTGGCAAGAATGAAAGAATATAAACTGACTCTATCTGAAAAGTTAGGAAAAGATGTCGTTCAAACTCAGATTATTGCCATATTAAACAGCATTTATGGTGTGTATAAAGTCAGATTAAACGCACCACAGGATATAATCGTTCAGACACATCAATGGGCGGAACTAAAGAATTACAACATATCAATCGGAGGTTTCGCTGATGAATAGTCTTGCACAAATTAATGATACGAATTTAAAAATATTTGATGAAATCTGTGCTGAAAGGATTTCGGCAATAAATCTTGATGTTTTAAATCTTGCAAATATCGACACACTTCCATCTGATGCTCTGCCGCACTTGGCTGAACAATATCACATAACAGGGGAAGAGGGTTGGATATTTTGTAAGAATGAACAGGAAAAACGTGCGTTATTAAAAAAAGCAATAAAACTGCATAAATACAAAGGCACAAAGTTTGCGATAATAAGTGCTTTGAGTGCGTTGAATCTAAACTGCAACTTGGAGGAATGGTTTGAATACAATGGCGAGCCGTTTATGTTCCGAGTTTTTGTTGAGGTTCAGGAGGTCTTTGATTCTGACTTGGAGCAGCAGATTGTAAATATTATCAATGCACATAAAAATGTCCGTTCGTGGCTAGAAAAACTCACGATTGAATTATTCCGCACCTCTTATTACGGAATAGCCTCATGGATTTCAACAAGCGAGGAGGTGACCGTATGACAGCATCTGAAGAACAAATCTTTTATTCAGTTGTAACAGATATCGGAATTGAAAAGATAAACGAAGCCTTGCAAACAGGCAAAAAAATAGATTTAAAATATATTGCTATCGGTGACGGCAATGGCGATTATTACGAGCCGACAGTAACTCAAACCGAACTTGTGAACGAAACATTTAGAGCAGAGATTTCCTCTGTAGATGAATTAACCGCACGAGCAAGAATTCCGTTTGATGTCGGAGGTTTTTATATCCGAGAAGCAGGGATTTTTGATTCCGAGGATAATTTAATTCTTGTTTCAAAACAGCCTGAGACTTATAAACCGAGAGAAGAGCAAGCCGGATTTAAAGATATATGGATGAAAATTCAACTCACAGGAATAAATCCGAATGCACTTATTTTAAAAATAGATCCCAACATTCAATTATGTACACTTGAACAATTATTAGAATCAATACGAAGCCACAAGCATCCCGACTTGATGGCAATAAGAATATACGACACCAACAACACAGGCATAGTGGACACTTGCGAAGTCGTTGATGGTGGCAGATTCACAGATGAAGATGTCGAGTTGGATTTACCTGACGGAACACCTCAAAGAGTAATGAGTGCCACTATTTATGACAAAAACAACAATGGAATTGTTGATAATGCAGAGAACATAGATGCCGGTGACTTTTAGTAATACCCCAATTAAAGAAAGGAAACATTTATGGGAAAAATTCAAATCAAACGTGGTTTGTCTACAAACCTACCAGCACATCCCGACTTGGGTGAAGTTCTTTACACCACCGATACAAAGAGATTTTATATCGGTAATGGTGCAGAAGCTGCTCCTACCGAGTTCGCCAATTTTGCTGAATTAGTAACAGCACTTAACGGAAAGGCATCCGCTGACCACACTCACTCAGCATCAGATTTTACAAACTTTAACGATTCTGTTGATGCAAGAATAACTGCACAAACAGGAACGACTGCCGGCAAAATTGTTGCTTTGGATGAAAACGGCAAAATTCCGTCAACATTGATTCCATCAACTTTCAAAGAAGCAGAAGTTTGTGCCGACATTGATGAAAGAGATACTTTGACACCATTTGCAGGATTACACGCATTTGTTATTGATGCATCAGATGATGCAACAGTAACTTCAGGTGGTGCTGAATATTTATACAATGGCACTCAATGGATAAAAATATCCGAACTTGAGGGTTTGGATGTTTCTGTAACTTGGGAAAACATTGGAAATAAACCGACATTAGTAACAACACTTCTTGGTTTATCTGATACACCAAATACTTATGCAAATAATGCAGGAAAACTTCTTTGCGTAAACGCAGCAGGAACTGGTGTTGAATATACTGATCCATTTAGTGGCAATATTGATGGAGGTACGTTCTAAGATGTCCGCTACAAACATTAAGTTTAAGCGAGGGAATAAAGCAGACTTACCAAAGTCTGCTCCCTCCGGGACACCTTTATGGTGTGAAGATTCCCACGAATTATATATGGGAACAGGAAATGGTGTTACAAAGGCATCAAAAAGTGATGTCGTTGATGACACAGAAAACGAATTAAGCCTGATGGGTGTCTCTGACAATGATTTAGCGACACTCAAAAGCGACTCTGCGATTACTATGCAGGGTGGCATTTTAAAGGCATTACAATTTATCGGAAATTTAATCGGAAACGCAACTAATGATGGCGATGGTAACAATATTGTTGATACTTATGCTCGCAAAAGTGCAGTTCAATCAATAACTGATTCTCTTCCGAATTATCAATTAAAATCGGAAAAAGGACAAGCAAACGGATATGCTCCTTTAAATGCAAATTCAATAGTTTCCTATGATTATCTTCCTGATGACATTGCAAACAAATCACTTTCAAACCTGAATACAACAGGCGAAGATAAGTTAAATACATCAAAAATGTACCTGACGGGTGATGCCTCATCGGATCCTACAGGCTACGCACAATTACTTGCCATAAAAAATGATGTTCTTGCAAAATCAATAATTGATGCAGCAATAAACAATGATTATTCAATTATGGGTACTCCAAGTATCAATCAAGATATTGTTTCATTTACAGGCAATATGGATTGTATTGTAACAAACTTTTATTTGCCGGCTACAGTTACAAAATACAAAGTAATAATAAAATTTGTGGCAACTGCTGCGATGAAAGAACGTTCTAATTCTATAACAGGCAATTATTCGGGTTATAACGGAATGCGTTTACAATCACAGCCGAACGGATGTTTTATGGCTTACCACAACACCGAGAATAAAACAAACCCAAACGCAATGATTACTACATATCTTCAAACACCAGTTTTAGAATATTCTGCCGGTGATATTGTAACCTTAGAAACAGGATATAATTCGGAAAAAGGTTTTTACATAATTGCTTCTGCGAATGGTGAATCAGTCGAACAAAACTCTAATGCAGAGGGCTTTTGGTATAAAGATACAAATGTACCTTTAATAATTGGCAGAAGTGTTGGTAATTATTCAGATGATTATTATTTCAGCGGAAGTATTGATTTAAGCGAATTCAGATGTTATGTCGAAGACAGTTTAGTTTACGTTCCAAGCCTTCATATTCCTTGTATATCGCACAAAAATGGTGTAAAAATTGCTGATGTTCAATACGCAAGTAAAGTTGCTTTATTTAAGGAATATAAAGGTTATTCCCCATATTTTACCATTGATGAAGTTAATCATACATTTACTCTTCCAATGGGCGAAATATACGGAATGATTGATAAAAAAGCGAATATTGAACTTATTCCGATTAAACCTCTCGGTCAAACCATATCTTCTGCATTCCCGATAGAAGATAAAAATTTGGCACTTTGTGACGGCTCAATCATAACTGCAACTAAGAACTTTACCGATTTTGTAGACAAAATGAAATATTACTATAACTTACATAATGAAACACTTACTTGTTATACGGCACAGGATTTCTTAGGCGAGGAAGCACGAATCTACATAAAAGGTTCAATTTATTCAGGTACTAAATTTTATAAAGCTGATGGAACTGAATATACAGGAAGTGAATGGAAATTAAAAAGTGGAACTTACAACTACGAAATATATCACAATGATGATTTTGGAACTGAAACAAAAGCAACATATAGTCCCGATAAAAATGTAATTGTGCATAATTTACCCGAATTTATGGTTACAGAATCACAATGGCAGTCTTTGAACACAGCCAACGGAGAGTGCGGAAAGTTTGTTTATGACGAAAACAATAATACTGTCCGAATTCCGAATGTGAAAATATTTCGTGATAACTACAGCTTGGGCGAATACAAATACGTTGTTGTATCTCAATTATTATAGGAGGATTTATGACATCACTCTCAAAAATCTGCCTCCATTGGACAGGCGGAAACAATTACCCTTGTAACAAAGACTTGGATTCATATCATTTTTGCGTTGATAAAGACGGCAAAATTTACCCCGGTGCATACTCGCCTGAAGATAATATAAATTGCCAAGATGGAATTTATGCTCGCCATTGCGGTGGCGGTAACACAGGATGCATTGGTATATCTGCTTGCGGAATGAAAGGATTTACCGAAAAGAAAAAAGAATCGGTTTGTCCGCTTACACAACCGCAAATAGAATCAATGTGTTGTTTATCTGCTTATTTATCAAATAAATACGGCATTTTGATTAATGAAAAACAAGTTTTCACTCATTACGAATTTGACCGAAAAAGGCAAAAACCTGAAGGCAAAGTCGATATTATATATCTCTCATTTTTACCAAACTTACAAGTTGAACGTATTGGCGGATACTTACGCAATAAAATTGCGTGGTATAAGCAAAAAATTCAACAAGGCAAATATATTTTAAAAAAGAAAGGAAATTATTATGAATTTATTTTTGCTAATTAGTAATTGGAAAAACAGCGTTATATGGTTATTAATTCAACCATTCGTTTTAAAATTACTCCAAAAGAGAGTGCCGACCTCAATTACAAGATTATATGAGAACTTGGCAAAATACACTCAGCCGGCAATTGACAGTTTATACAAATTAAAACAAAAAATAAAACTTACTCCGAATGAACTTGATGATTATTGCTTCGAGCAAGGTGTAACAGCGATTGAAACATTCGCACAATATTTATTAGACGAAACCAAAAGACTCAGGAATATATAGGAGGAGCAATGTATTGGCGTGATATTTTAAATGTGCAAAATGTGGAAAAAGGCTTCTTCCCATCGTCAAATAAATACGGAATACCTGATATTAAAGCGGATAAATTAGAAGTAAAAAATCTGATTCCGTATAGAGTTGATAAAAACCGAAACGGAACGGCACACTTCTTTTTAGATGACTATCGTTTTGAAAGATGTTGGAAGAACGCAGACTCTCAAATTGAAGAATTAAAAAAATATGACGGAGCATTGTCTCCTGACTTTTCAATGTACACCAACTACCCACAGGCTTTTCAACTTTGGCAAGTTTATAGGAACAGATGGTGTGCTGCGTATTGGCAACTTCATGGAATCAAAGTCATCCCGACAGTTAGTTGGTCGACTGAAGAAAGTTTCAAATATTGCTTTTTAGGAATTCCAAAAGGTTCAACTGTTGCAGTCGGAACTGTTGGAATATTGAATCACAAAGAATCTAAAATCCTCTTTATGCGTGGTTTTGAAGAAATGTTACAACAACTTGAACCAAGTGAGATTTTGATTTATGGAAACAAGTTGGCTGACTTAAACGGATATAAAAATATTCGGTGGTTTGAGCCGTACATGAACAAATTTATCAAGAAAGGAGTCTAACATGGGCGGTCGAGGTTCAGGCGGAGGTCGTGGCGGTGGAGGTAGTTCTGCTCGTCTTCACGATGAAACAACAGAAAATCTAATTAACAGATTGGAAAATAATCTCGATTATATTAATCAAAAACTAAAGGATAATCCAACACCTAAAAAAGAACAAAGGTTAAAGGATGATGCAGCCGAGATAAAATACCAAATTGAATATTACAAAAAATCAGACAAAATAAAATACATCAATGAACATGGCGGTTCAGACATTGACATTACTGATAGTTATTCAAGTAAAGAAATCGACAAAATGTACAGACAAGTACGCAATGGTAAAAAGATGAAAAAAGTCGGCTACGAATGGGTAGTTGACCATAATAGTTAATGAAAGGAGTCCAACATGGGCGGGCGTGGTTCAGGCGGAAGTCGTGGTGGCGGAGGCGGTGGTGCTGCTAAAAAAATTCCCACCGGCGAAGGCATTACGGACAAACAAGAATTAATAAATTTATATAACAGTATCTCAGGTAATTCTAATTTATCAATTGAACAACGTGTTCAAGCAATGCACGATATAAACGAAAGAATAAAAGAATTAGATGCAAAAAAAGCTGAAGATACGAAACAAAAAAGGCTTGATGCTCTTGCAAAAGCTCGTGCAAAACGTGCCGAGAATCTTAAAAACGGAATAAAACCTGAAAAGAAAGAAAAGAAACCAAGACAGAAAAAAGCAAAAATGTCTATGGATAGTACCGTTTCAGACCTTAAATATAACTTAAGGCGAGGTGTTGAATCAGACGGATATATTTCAAATTCTGATTTCAGGGTTGAAGATTATGGAAATTCCATAAGCGTTCAAATCAGATATTTAGGCAAATGGAAAAATCCATCTCACGCCCGTTATGAGGAAGATTACGATTGGCAAGAACTTCGTTCATCAAGCCGAAAACAAATAGATAAAGTAGTTAAGAAATTATCAAAACAATCCGGCAGAAAAATCTCTTGGGGTGCAAGTGAAAAGAATTGGATTGATATTGATATACCGAAAATGAAAGGAGACTAATAAATGGGCGGTCGTGGTTCAGGCGGAGGTAAATCCGGCGGAGGCGGTGGTGCTTCCATAAAAAATAATGAAGTTAGACTTCGCAGCATAAATGATATCTATCAGGAAAAATATTCTAAAATGACTGATGAAGAATTAAATCGGGCATTAATTAGTGCTAAAAATCAATTAAATAAAGAACAAGCAAAAGTTTTATATGAACAACAAAAACTTTCAAAAATGGTGGATGAATTTAAAGCAATGAAAGATACGGATCCCAAAGTTAATGAAAAATGGGAAGCTATTGATAAGCAAACTGCTGTTCTGAATGATGCACGTTCTCGATTGGATATCAGGTCTCAAGCATATTATCTAGGAATTAATGAAAAGCATAATGTCAGAGGCAAACAAACAACAAAAGACATAAAAGGTATGACTGACGGACAATTAAACAGTTTTTATAATCGTTCCTACAATGAATTACACAAAGCACAAAGACAAGTTGAAAAAACAAAAAATCCTAAAACAAGAGAAAAATATCTCAAATTATTTAAAGAACACGATAATAATTTTTTAAGTGCAAATGAAGAACGATATAAACGTGGACTTGACGGCAAGGGCTGGTAATTGTGTCCGAATGATACGAAATAGCAGAAAAGACTTTATTTTGTTTCACTTCCATTCGATGAATGTGACTGTAACAAAGTAAAGGAGGTCATTATGACAGAAAAAATCACATTAGCAGAAGCTGTTAAATCAAAAGACAACTTCACAAAATTTATTGAACAAAACAAAGAGGAATGTATTAAGCAAGCACTTAAAGGCTTGGAATATCGTCCTGTTCAAATCACAATACCACAGATGACACCAAGTGCTGACGGATTATGCAGCGGACTCGGTGCATTCAAAGACGGACAAAAGTGCTATGTGTTTTGGTTTATTAACAATGAAAAAGAAGAGATGTTGGAACTTGCAGAAAATTTAAACACAAGATTCTCAAAAATCTGCGGAATTTTTATTTTTAAACCTTGTTTAAACGAGGGTAAAACAGAGTTTAAATGCCTTTTAAAGCCTGAAGTTAATAAACGACAGCCGGTAAACACAAGAACTAAAGCAAAACTTCTACAATTTAAGTTGTGGGAATTATACAGAGATATTTGTGATGGAAGCGAATATCCTGATATGCAAGTAGCAGAAGCAAAATATCAACATTTTCAATATGTAAATATTCACACAAGCGGAATTCAGTTGATTCAAACAATAAACACGCAGAACGGATATGTTGCATCAGAATTAAGTATGCGTAGCCGAGAAAAATTCTTAAAATTAAAAGAACACAAAGATGAAATAGAAAAAGAAGTTGGCGAACTAATTTGGGATGATAATGAAAAGAATCAAACTGTAAAAATAAGAAAAGTATATCCGATTGATGTTTATGATTCTAAAAATCACAAAAAGGCTATTACAAAGCTGATTGAAATCGGTGCGGAACTCAAAGCAGTTGCTCATAAATACATATAAAACAGTTGGCTAATAGACAGGCAGATATAAAAAAAGATAGGATAAAAAAATGAAGATAATTGTTAGGAATAGACGAAATTATAATGAAAAATATGAATTAACTCTTGATGAATTTAAAGAAAAATTCAGAAACGAACTTACAACAGCAATTAATTCATACACGCATCAGCAGGAACAAAAGGATATGCTAAAGCCTCCGTTTATGCACACAAATCCTGATTATAAGCAAGACTTTTATCAGGATTTAAGGTGGAACTTCAACAATTACGCACCAACAAATTATTACATAGAAAAACAAATATAATAGCGATAAAGGGGTTGAGATTTTCTCAATCCCTTATTTTTAAGCATTAAGTATGAAATTTTAAGGAGTAAATTATGACAAATAATAACGATTCACAAATATCAGATTTTGTAAAAAACCATTGTTCAAGAATGAACTGTATGGCTTGCGATTGCGGAGAACCGAATTTTTCTGATTGTAAATTTATCGATGAAAAAGTGCAATACCAAAAAGCACTCGAAAAAATGAGAAATGCTAAATACACCATCGATTTTGAGGCAAAAATTGATGTTGCCGGTTCGGTTATTGTTCAGGCTGAAACTGAAGAAGAAGCAGTAAAAATAGCAAAACAAATAATAAAAAACAACTTGAATATAGAGGACTGTCTCATTGAATTAGGAGAGGAAAGCTATTCGGGTGATGATATTACACTTCGAGAGATAGGTAACCCCAAAAAATTGAATATAGTGAGTGCGATGTTGCTTGAATAACATTGTGTCTGAATGATACAAAATACTCTGAATGCGGTTGAAATATACTGCCACACAATCGATTAATGTGTATGTAAACGAAAGGAGCTAAAAATGGGCATTATGACAAACGAAAAAGAAGAAAGAAATTATCAAGCATTTATGAACGAACTTGAAAAAATATCAAAAAAATACGGAATCGGAATATCAGGATGCGGTGTATTTGATTATTGGGATGAAGATGGATTCAAAGAAATCAAATACAGAAAAGATTCCTCAAGCGGTGATTTAAGAATTGAAAAATTGATATTTTCAGATGGCACTTCATTAGACGATTAAGAGGCAGACAATGATTGAATTAAACGGAATATATAAACTAAAACATATTATCGGTCCTGTGCATAATGATACAAGTGATTTTAAAGTTATCGGATTCAGCGAAGATAAAAAAGTTGTTGGATGCATAAAATTAAATGGCGAGGATGCCGGTGAGAGTTTTGTTTTTGAAACAAAATGTTTAATCGATCCTGAAAAACCTGACGATATTTACTATGGCGAAATAATAAGAAAGAAAGGATAAAACAATGACAAAAACAGTATTAGGAAGTGAAAACACACAATACGGATTTTATGGAACTATTTACAGTTACAATTCAGAAAAAGAAACAGAACGCAAGTGGGCAGAAGCATTTGAATTACTACTTAATTTATCAGGTCTGACTCCTGCTGAAATTAGAACTTATCTTGATAGCAGAAGTGGGAGAAAATTAGCAGACTGCTGCAACGACTCAAATGATGATGTAAAAGCAGTAATAATAAGAGAATATTTTAAATGGGTTGATGATGATTTATTTGAATGCCGAGTTAAAGACCTTCAAAATATAAGCAGAATGTTATTCGGAACTGTAATGCACGATGATATTACAAATCAAGATGTAGTAATATTATGCGAGGGAACTAAAAAATATAGAAAAGAAAAATATTTCAAAGTTATTGATAAAAACGAAAACATATACATAACAAGAATGGATTTTTTAACACCAAATGAATAAAAAAAGCTCCAAAGGTTCTGCCTTTGGAGCGAAAGAAGTGATAAAATTTTTTAGTGTGCTTTGGAGATTTTTTTATTTATAATTTGTGAAACTTGTCTTTGCGTTAATTCGCATTGTATAGCAAGTTTTTTGAGCGAATTTCCTGTGCCATCATATTTATCGAGAATGTACCGTTCTATTGATTTTCTAAATGGTTGTTTCGGGATATAGATTGTTAAGCCTCTAAGTGCCATCATTATTCTTATTGCACATTCGATTCCGGCTTCTTCAACTATTGTTTTTAAATCTTCACCTTGTACATCCTCCGACTTTACATAGTTTTTCCATGGGGTGTTTTGCATATTTTCCTCTTCTTATATCTTGGGGTAATCTGGTCATCATCAGTTAGAGCTTTACTCTAAGACAGGAAGCTTGCACAGATAGCCTCCTGTTTCGACCTTTTACTTTGCTTTTGCAAATTCTTTTTCTTGTTCAAGAGTTTCTTCAAGTTTTGATTTTGCTTTAGTTAATTGTTCAAGTGTTGCTTCTTTAGGTTTAACTTGTTCAATTAACTTGCCCATTTGATTCAAGTTATTCATAATCAGATGAACTTCTTTTGGTTCTGTAATATATGCTTTAATTGCACAGTCAGCGATTTTAATTTTTAAATTCTCGACTTCAATCTGACATTCAAGAACCTGTCTGTTCAAAATATCTACTGCTAAATTACCCATTTTAACCTCCTTTCTTGCTTGGTCATCATCAGTCAGAGCCTCACTCTGAGACAGCCGGCTTGGATCAGAGCCGACTGTTTCGACCTAATGCATGTTGGCGAACATTGGGGAATGCATATTTTCGATGGACTTTTTGATATCTTTTAATGCTTGATATTTTGCATCAAGTAGCTCTGTCTCTTTTTCATAAACGGCTGTTTGCTGCCAACAATCGCCATTACGTTTAGAATCTCTTCTTCGTGCTTCTGACTTTGAAAGTTGTTTATCCAATTCCATCATTTCAAAATTGATAACACTTACAACTTCAGATATAACTTTGTCTTTTTTATTTAAATCAGAGATTTCCTCCATAAAAGTATCCTTTGTTATGTTTGATATTGCATCCATTTCTGTTTCATCTTTTGTCATTGTTTCCATTAGTTCTCTCCTTTCAAAATTAATTAGTATTAACATTTGTGCGGCCACACTTTTTTTCTTGATAATATTTTTTTATTTTTTGAATCATGTAAATAACATTGGTTGCTTGCTTTTTTGACAAGAATTTAATGTCTTCTAATTTAATCTTGTCTGATAAAAGCTCTCTCAATTTTTTCTGAGTTTCTTGGTCGTGATTATAATTATCCTCACGCCATAATCCCATAATGAAACGAAGTTGACTTGGGGTAGCCATATTTTCTCTATTACAGTCTTCGTATTTAAGTTGCATCTTCTCCCATAAATTAAGTGCAACAGCATTATCTTCAAGTTTATTTAAAAATATTGCTGCTTGCTTAAAATTTAAATCTTTAGAACTTGAAACGCCATATCCTGAAAGCATTTCTCTGTATGTGCTTTCATCAATACCTAATCTGCTTTTTAGCATATGAATTCTTTTAATTTGTGATTTCGATGCCATAATATGTTTGTATATCCTCACGTTCCAAATTTCTTCCATGCTTTATTCCAAGCTGCACTCCCAAGATAAAGATGGATAAACAAATAATAAAAGCGTATAAAACTTTTGGGTCGGAATCTAAAAATCTTAACGGCATTCTACTATTATGCATTAGTACTACTCCTTATCCATCAGCATCTTGGCAGTTTCCTTAACAATAGCCTCATCGACCTCAGCATTACCATTTATTGTGGCAACACTTAAGCTATTACTAATTAAATGTTCAAGTCTTCTTGTATTACCTCTGCAAACACCAAAAAACACGTTTGCAAGGTCAGACTTTAGTCCGGCTCCGGCAATGATGTTTGTTACATCATTTTTAACAAGACCTTCTAAATTTTTTCTATACATAACTCTTGAGTAAAGTTGGTCATATTGATTTTGTCTTCCCCTCAAGTTCTGTAATAAAACCTCACGACCAATAAGAAGTAATCCTACTCCTGTTTTATCGTGGATTCTGCGAGTTAACTCTAATGCTTCTCTGCGTAAGTTTTCAGCCTCATCAATAATTATTAATCTTCCTGAACCAGTCATTTTTTCAACAACTTCTTCCATAAGGTTATAAGCAGAACCTTTACATGAAAGTCCTAGTATTTTATGGAGTTCAAGTAACAAAGAACGAGCTGTATAACTATAATTGCTTTCTATTAAAATTGCATCAGGATATTTTTTTACATATTCTTTTGCTGCGATGGTTTTACCAAGTCCGGCATTACCAACACAAACACCAATTCTTCCACGAGTATGGCATAACTGTGCAATTTCTCTAACATATTGCATTGTTGATATTTCCACAA
Organism: uncultured bacterium; assembly: GCA_902763805.1. Taxonomy (GTDB): domain Bacteria; phylum Cyanobacteriota; class Vampirovibrionia; order Gastranaerophilales; family Gastranaerophilaceae; genus CAG-196. The sequence continues at coordinate 21,257 of CACWTN010000008.1, forward strand.
TTGGCAACTGCCAAGCTGTACGACGTGCTTTTTCACGCTGTATAAAGTTTTTAATTTTTTCTGTAAGCTCTGTATTGTTACCTTTGTAGTATTTATTCTGCCATTGGCTAATTTGTGATTTAGAGACACAAAGTTCATCAGCAACAAATTGTAAACTGATATTATATTTTTTTGTTAAATCTTTAAATTCTAAAATTATGTCATCCATTTACTACCACTCCTTTCATCTTTTCTTCTGCTTCAGCTAGGAGTTTGTCAGTCTCAAATAAGAATATTCTTCTTTCTTTTTGAGGTTTTGTAACGGACAACAAAGCTGATAAATCCTGCTTGCCGTACTCATCCATCTCTTTCTTCTTAAGAACAGCCTTTTCCATATTTGTATTTGCGACTTTGGTGACACGAGGGTTGGATTCTTTTATAACCTGAGAATAAGCAGCCATATAATTTTCACATTGTTCTGCTATATCTATTTCTCGTGTTTGTTGGATATAAGATTTTGTAACTTTAATATTACGTTTCTTTATAGCCATAGCAGTTTTAAATTCTTCTTTTGAAACTTTATCGGCATATAATGCAGCAACAGCTTCAACAGCAGTTACAGTCCCAACAAATTCTTCATTTTCAACTTTAAATGCCCAAGCCTCTTTGTAATTTTCAGGATCTCGTCTAAGATATACTTTTAATCCGGTATTGGCTATCATCCAATCAGACCAATAAGTAATGCCGAGTTGCCTATCCTGAATTCCATTTCTTCCAACTGTAAAATTGCGTGATGTACGCATACAAAACAATTTTAATGCATCGTGTGGAATAAAAACTTTTTCTTGATATTCTTTATTAAATAACTCATCAGGACACATTCCGTTAAGATTTTTACCCTGAGATGGTCTTTTATTAAAAATATTAATAATAAAATTATCAAAGACCTTTTTTAAATCCGCAAAATTCATTATAGTGCCTTGTTTGATTTTGTCTGCTAGAACTTCAGGTCTTTCAACAACATTCCCACCACGATAACCCACACAATGCTTTGATAACAATTCTTTAATCTTAAGAAAATCTCTTTCTATTGGCTTTGTTTGTGCATTATATGGTAAAGCAAAATTTACACCAACATTCAACTCATCAAGCATTGATGTTGTTCTTGATACATTAGAATCTATTTTTATTTTTCTTCTTCCGCCGGCAAAATCTTTGCAACGGTAGTCCTTACCATTATCAATAATTACATCATCAGGTAAACCATATTTTTCAGCAGCATAATAAAAAGTTTGAAATATATGGTCAGAATTCGGACTTCCTGTTTGTAAATACCAACCAAGCCACTTGCCGGATTTATAATCTCGCCACGCAGTAACCCAAGGAAAAACAACATTGTTGTTTTCATCAAAGCAAGCTATATCTATTTGTGCGTGGTCAGAAACCCATACTTTGCCACAAGTTATATTTGAATAATCTCTGTTAATATAACCACCATATTTTCTATTCCACGCACTTGCACCTTTTCTTGCTCTGTAAATTGCTTGTTTAGGGACTTCTTTTTCTAACTTTCTTAGAAAAGTTCTGTCACAGGGGAAATTGTATTTATTTATGCTATTATCACATCGCATAGCATAACCTAGTGTAGAATCCCAACAGGAACGTAATGAGGGAGAACCCTCAACTAAATATAAATTCTTAAAATAATCAAAATATTCATCTGCGATTTTTGATAACTTTGTAGTACCATATTTTGCTAATAAACCTGATAAACCATTATCTTTGTATCTTTGTCGCATTCTCATTACTGAAGAATAAGTGGTTGATAAATCAGGATTTTCAGAATTCCAATTGTCAATATACTCAAATAATTCTTTACCTCTTAGTGTTCTTGTAGCCTTAACAATATATAAATACTTGTCAGCCTGAGCCTTTGCCCACTTTGGGGAATCAGAATAAGCAGTTTGTGGTTCAGCATCTGATTCATCATATAAATAAATATTTTGATAATATTCCGGCAAAGAATTAAAACTTATAAAATAAAAACATTTTTTATTTTTCTTTTCAACTTTATAATTGAATTCCGAATTTCTGCATTTATTTTTAACAGTTTTTTCACTTAAATTTAATAAGTTACAAACTTCATCAAGAGGCAGCCAATTAGGAGTATTTATTGCCAATGCTTCAGCCATTATTTTCTCCCAATTCGGTTTTTACCAAAGATAAAATATAATCATCAATCAAACTACAATTCCGTTTTCCATCAAGATGTAAACGAACGTAAGTGTCAGTAACGTGTACAGCACGAGCAATGTCTGTGGCTTTTAGGTTATAAAGTGCCATCAGAAATTTCAAGATAAGTCTTTTTTTGCAAAGATTACAATCGCACATAAAAACTTCCTCGCTTGGGGTATGATATATTGGATATATACATTACCAAGCTAACCTATTTTTTGTATTTTCGTAATTCTCCATGTGGACACGCCTAACTGGATGGTTGCGAATCTAATTTAAAATCAGAACACAACTCTTTCAAAATAATTATAGTAAATTTATAAAATTATAAAAGAGCTGAAACTCTCTCCCTGTTCGGTTTCAGAACAAATGGTTCAATGTAAAATTATAAGATATTTTTAGATAATTTTATATAAAAAAATAGGTTGTAAATCTCAATAAAAAAATAAAAAATTGTTCGGTTTTTATGTTAAGAAATATTACAAAAATCATACTAATAGATTACTTAGAATAAAAAATCGTTCTTCAAAATCTTTGTTTCTTTTCCAAATTGCTTCCGCAATTTTATGATGCATGTTTTTAAGTACGGAATTATGTGTAAGCTCTCTTGTTAAATAATAATATATCTTTTTATATTCTGCTCGGTCGTTTTTCGCCAAGTGTTCTTCTTCTGAAATAAAAGGTTTGGCTGATACAAACACCTGATTCTCGTACATGTATAAGTTAGCCACCTTGCCTAAAAAAGTCGGATGTTTTGCAAACTGTGGCTTCTCGATGTAATATTTTTCTAATCTTTTATACTGCTCTTCATAAATTCTGCTGCGGAAATATCTATAAAACTTTAAAACTTGCTCTGCTGCCATATCAATTTGGAATGCTACTTTATGAGCAGGAACTTCAGCACAATAACTTTTAATAATAAAATCAACAATGTGTTCAGGATAATAATTCATAACAGAATCGCTGATATTTTCGGGGTTGGATTTATTATAGGTGTAAATACCTTTGTTTAAACATAGTTTATTCGCTAATAAAAAGCTGTTTAAAATAGGTTTTAAATCTTCAGAATCAATTTCAGAAATCAGCAGTATCTCATCAAATGTAAATTTATCAAGTCTACGGCATAACTTTAAGATTTGGTCGTTCATTTAAAAGTCCTTTCAATGTATTTTCGTCTATAATCTCGATTTGATTTGTTCTTGCAAGGTTTTCAATTTTATTAATAAGTTTGATTATTTGCCGGAACTGATTCTCTCGTCTTATAAGATATTCTATGCTGTCATCGGTAAATTTTATGTCTGACAATTCGTTTAGAATCAAGCGAATGTCGTTCTCATCAAATCGTTCAAATTTAAGACTTTTATAAATCCTGTCACAAAAATGTGGCAGTACAGAGAGCTTTTTCTCTATATTTTCCATCCCGACTAAAACAAGCGGACACTTTGTTGTATCGTGTAAATCTCTCAAAGTTTCAATTATATTCTGCCGGAGTAAATAATCAATTTCATCCACAATAATTATTTTAGGATCCTTTATTAAAGATTTTTCTATTAATTCATAATTTGACTGCGAATGCCAACTTGCTGATATATCCAAATCTTCTGCCATTTTTGATAAAAGCCATCTTTCTGACATTCCACGAATTGCTCTGACATAAACCGCATCGTTCTTTGCTGCCCACCATTGAATCGTTTGTGTTTTTCCTAATCCATACTCGCCATACACCAAGGCTACCTTGGACATATTTGGCGGAAGATTTCTTAACTCTTCCATAAGTGCTGCGAACTTTTTCACGTTCTTTGTTTTGATAAATGTTTTTTTCATAAGTCGTCTCCATATATTGTTATGTACTCGTCACTTCTGATATAATCAGCAAGCCATTTTCTGTCTTCTTTATTTGTGCATCCGTTTTTCATCAGCCATTCAAATTTTTCATAATTATTCTCAAACAATGGTTTATTCATCTGCTCTTCACGAGGGGTAAGTTTGTGTTCTCGTTTCTTTTTCGGTTCTTTAAATCCTTCTATCTCTACCGGCGGATTATTCCGTTCAATTTCCAAAACCTCAAGAGCTTCCGCAGGATATATTTCCTTAACCATTTTCTCTACACGTTTGAGTCGCTGTTGTTGTTTTACATACTGTTCTTTGTATTCGTTATAATCTTTTACTGTGCCGAGAACACGTGCCATCGGATGTACTTTAGCAACTCTGTCAGCTACACATAAAAATTCGCCTTTTGTGGAATAAACATATATTTTAGTTAAATCAAACAGGCTGTATTTTATGTTTACTTTATCCCTGAGTCCGAGAAGCATATCGTGTCGATAATGCATATTTAGGAATGTAATTCCATGTTTGTTTATTGTTCTCTGCTGCGTTTCCATCATCAAATCATTTAATAATTCAATTGGAATATGTTGTTTTTCAGCTTTGCTTAAGACCTCTTTAATCGTCATATCAGGAACATTCGGACAGGGTTGAGAGTTATGAAACTCTATCCAACTATTAATATATTTAATTGCTTCTTCAATGGTCGGAACATAATTTTGAGTTATTTTTTCATGTAATTTTCTGTGCAAATATTCGCCTCTATTCATACACGCAGGTTTATCGATAATCGAAACCCCTGTGTATGATGCCATTCCCTTTTCAAACTCTTCTTGGAATTCTAAAAAGAATCGTTCAATAACCTTTGAACGTGCATTGTAAGGTTTAGCAAAAACGGAGTGGACACCTAAATTGGCATACACTCCGTTAAAGCCCTCCTCCTCGAAGTCACAATTTTGGAAGAACCTCGACTTAAAGGCTTTGCCATTGTCTTGGTAAACAACTTTCGGAATCAAATCAAGATTAATAATTGCGTTTCGTAAAGCAGATGCAATACATTGAGTATTTTCAGACATCATTATTTCATAACCGACAAGTGCTGTAGACTTCCAATCTAAAAAACCGACAAGAGTTGCTCTCGCCGGTTTTCCTGTTAACGGATCCAAAACTTGGAAGTTTAATTTATGTCCGTCTGCCACAAAAATATCCCCAACCTCAATTTTAGAAATATCTCTTTCAAGATATGCTTCCACATTATCGTGATATGCTTTCTTTCCGTCTCTTGCATAAGTCCATAAATCAAAGTGAGTATTTTTAAAATGTTCCGCAAATCTTTTGAAGGTCAAATCGCAAGGCAAATCTTGATATCCGCATTTTATTTTCAGATATGCTTTTGTAAGTTTTATTGCTTTGCCAAGTTTTAATCGGTGCGGATGCAATAAAAATGATAATAAAACCTTTTGCATCGTGTCATCAAGAATTGTATTGTATTCCATTGCTTTAGAATATTTATAATTCGGTGCTAAAACTTCTGCCGATTCACTTTGTTTATATTTACTAATCCACCGATGCAGAGTGCCGATTGAAATATTACCGACATAATTATGTAATTTAGGAAGATATTGTCCGAGGTTAAATAATTCTAAAAATACCGCATCAGCCTCTTTATTAGTGCGATATTTTGACCTGAAGTTAAGAGCAGCTTTAACAATATCGCATCGTGCAAGTGCTGTTATTTTTGCACTCTCGGATTCAAAATTTTGTGGCTGACAATTTGCCGGAACGAGTGCTGTCGTTCCTGAGTACATCTGCGATAAAATTTCCTGAACATCAGCCTCTAATGTTGAATATAATATCTCGTAAGTTTCGCCACCATTAACTTTTACTTTCCGAGCAATATATTTACTGTTAGGTTTATTTATTTCCAACCTTAATGCTCGGTTACTTGTTAACCCTTTGGCTTTTGCCACGTCATTGATATTTACATAAAAATCGTTATTCATCGTACTCACAGAATAACTCTGTGTGTGGAACAATGGAACACCACTTCCGAGCATTGTGTCGGTTTTGTATCAATTAAAAAAATAGAGTGGTAAATCACATTTTACCACTCTATTCAAATGCTACATTAAAACTATATGCTGTATTCTTTTAATGCATCAGCAAGTTCCGTATCAGCATTGATTAAAATTTCCCCAAATAGTTGTTTGAGTTTCTTAAATTCCTCTCTTCCCTCTAGTTTAACAACAGCTAAGTTTGCACAATTTAAAATTAATCCTTGTAAAGCATCCATTAAGTCTTTATCTTGTTCGGTTAACTTTTTATCATCCAACATTGGCTTTAATTCCATATTGCTTAAATTAAGAATCTCAGAAAATAAAATATTGAGTTCCTCTATTTTTTTGTCTTCATACTCAAAATTTCGATTTTTCTCTTCGTCAAAGGTCAATTTAAAACCTTTATCGGCAATTTGAATTATCCTATCAAGAATGCCAAGTGGAGATGCGATTACGTCTTTTGACGCTTCCTCTACTGTTTGTGTAGTTCCAATTTGTGTGTTTTCAATAATTTCGTTCATATTTACCTCCTTTTTTGAACACACACACATTAGCTTGCAAGTGATTTTTTTTAAATAATATGTGTCAAATTCTTATCAATTAAAAAAGGCTTGCAAACAAAAAAGCCGGGGTATAAAACCACCGGCTTTTGGAATTAAGAATAATTCTTATTTAGAAAGCAAAGATTTGAATGCTTTTCCTGCTGAGAATGATGGAACATTTTTAGCAGCGATTTTAAGTTCTTTTCCTGTTTGAGGGTTACGACCTTTTCTAGCATCTCTGTGTTTTCTTGAGAAAGTTCCGAAACCGACTAAAGTGATTTTTTCGCCTTTCTTAACTTGAGATTGAATAGTATCAATAGTAGCTGATAAAATCATCCCTGCTTCTTTTTTAGAAACTTTTGTCTTTTTTGAAATTTCAGAAATTAACTCTTCTTTGTTCATAATAAACTCCTTTCTTAATATAAATATTATTATATATATTAAAAAAATAAAGCAAAATTTTTTAAAAATTTGCGTAAAAAATAGCCTCAAATTTTCAAAAGTCCTGTCCCAAAATTCGCAAAGTGTTGTCATTTCGCACACCGTTGCTAAATCCTTGCTACAAGAGGTTTTTTCAAAAGTCTAAAATTGGACAGCTTTGGGACAGTTGGAGGACTTTCGCACTTGTCAAAAATTTATAATATCATTAACTTCCGACCGCTACAATCTACTGTTTATGCGAACTCTCCCAAAATTCGCAAACTGGTGTCATTTCGCAAAAGTCCTGTCAGAGTACAGTTATAAAACAATTTTAAAATGGACTTAAATATACAGCCGTAGGGTAATGCGGGTTCGAATCCTGATATACAAAGCTTAAAAGTTGGTTGAAAAACGGAGAGAGGGGGATTCGAACCCCCGGTAGAGTTTCCCCTACAGCGACTTTCGAGATCGCCACCTTCAACCACTCGGACATCTCTCCATCCACTCGTTAATTATATCATTAACATATGTATTTTAAAAATTACTTATTCCGTTGAAAAAATTTAGCAATATCTTTGTGTTCCAGTATCTTTGAAATCGGTCTGCCGTGCGGACAGGTGAAAGGTTGTTCGCAGCTTCGCCAATTACTGATTATTTCCTGCATCTGGAACATATTAAGATAAGTGTTTGCTTTTACGGCAGCTTTACACGAAGTTGTTATTAAAATCTTTTCTTCTATGTTATCGATATCCCCGGAGATGTGTTCCAGTATGTCAGCCAAAATCTCTTTCGGCGGAACTTTTGATAATATCTGTGGGACTTTTCTGAATATTACTTCGTGGTCTGACATAAAGTCGATATCATAGCCAAACTTTAGTAATTTATCCTTGTTTGTTTCCAGCAAATCTTTATCGCTTGGCGATACCTCAATCACGTCAGATATAAACAAAAGCTGACAGTCAATATTTTTTGCCTTTTTAAGCTGTTCGTAAATATATCTTTCCTCTGCAATATGCTGGTCTACAATTTCCAGTCCTTCTTCACGTTCTATAAGTATATATGTTTTTTTATACTGACCAATAATAACATCTTCGTTTTCTTTTGCCGGTTCACTGATAATATTGCTTTGGGTAAAAGTTTGTTGAACAGGTGTTTTTCTGTAGTCATTAAAATACATAATTTCAGCATTTTCAGGTTTATTAACCTGAAAGATTGAACTTATATCTGATTCTGCAGGTACGTAAGCAGTATCATTTTCGTCATTGGTTTCATTAATATTATTATTTACAACTTGTCTTACGTATGGTATATCGGAGGGTAATTCCTGTTTTATATTGCTTAAAGCTCCGTTAACTGCAGAATATATAAAGTTAAAAATCTGGTTAGGGTTTTTGTACCGAACTTCTTTTTTAGTAGGGTGGACATTTACATCGACGTCTTCCGGCGGAAGTTCAAGGTTAAGAATAATAAACGGATATCTGTTTCCGATAAGGTTTTTATACGCCGTGTCAACAGCTTTTTGGAATATCGGACACTTAACAACTCTTGAGTTTACATACATATAATAGTCTTTTTTGCTTGACCTTGTGTAATCAGGTGTGCTTACGTATCCTGATATTTTCAGTCCTGAAATTTTATCGGTTTTTAAAACTTCACGGAAGTTTTTATCAGTATTTTCGGAAAAGATTTCCTTTATTGTCTGGGCAGGGTTTCCCTGACCTGTTGTTTTGAGTGTAGTTTTACCGTTGTTCTTTAACTCAAAAGCAACGTTTGTATTTATGAGTGCAAGTGCCTGAATCAGTTCTGATATATATGCAAACTCTGTTTTTTCGCTTTTAAGGAATTTTAGTCTTACCGGAAGATTATAAAACAGGTCTTTTATATCCATAATCGTACCGACGGCGCAGCCTGTTTTAACCTGTTTAACTTCCGAGTTTTCGCATTCAACTTTTACTCCTGAATCGAAATCAGCGGTTCTTGTTATACAAGTGAGCTTTGATATTGATATAATGCTTGCAAGAGCTTCTCCTCTGAATCCCATTGTTTTAACATTATATAAATCATCCCCTGTCTGAATTTTGCTTGTGGCATGCTTTGTAAAAGCCAAAATAATGTCATCGGGATGGATGCCCGAACCGTTATCGGCAACACGGATATTTCTGCATTCGTTTTCAATGTCAATGCTTATTCTGGTTGCACCTGCATCAACAGAGTTTTCAATAAGTTCTTTTACTACCGAATAAGGTCTTTCAATTACTTCACCGGCAGCAATTTGGTTAATTACGTTTTTAGATAGCTGAATTATTCTCCCCATAAAATCCTCTTTTATAAGTTCATTATACTTCAAAATTTTGTTTAAGGTATAATGATTTTGTTAAAAGGGAGTATAAATATAAATGGCAATAAAGCGAGAAAAAAATAAGAAAATAAAGGTAGCATTTCCTCACATGGGAACAATTTCGATAGCCTGGGCTGCAGGACTTCGTAAAATCGGAGTTGAGCCGTATGTTCCGCCTTATACAAGTAAGAAAACACTTTCCTACGGTACAAAAAATTCTCCTGAGGCAATATGTCTACCATATAAACTTATTTTGGGCAATTTTATTGAGGCAATTGAGGGCGGTGCTGATTATGTCGCAATGATTACCTCTCCGGGAATTTGCAGATTAGGCGAATATGGCAATAATATTTATACAACTCTGAAAGATTTGGGATACAAAGCTAATTATATTGAGCTTTCTTTGTATGACGGTATAAAAGGTTTGTACAAGTTCTTAAAAGAAATATCAGGTAAGAATGATCCTATACTTATTTTAAGAGCAATAAATATAACGATAAGAAAAATATTTGTAATAGATGATTTGGACAGAGCTCTTTCATATTACCGCGCAAGAGAGCTTAAGTATGGTGATGCGGAAAAAAATTACAAAAAGGCACTGAAAATTATAGATAAAGCTGATTCTACCCACGAACTCGCAAAAGCCTATGATTTGGCGCTGAAAGAAATAGAAAAGACAGAAATCGATGAAAACAGAGAGGTTCTGAATGTTGACTTAACAGGGGAAATATTCCTTGTAAATGATGAATTTTCAAACCAGAATATTGAACGTGAACTGGGCAGAATGGGAGTTCAGACAAGAAGAAGTTTAACAGTCGGAAGCTTTTTAAAGGATGCTATTATTCCTAAAGCGTTCCAGAATAAAGAAACTCACCTTCAGAGGGCGGAAAGAATGGCAAAACCTTATCTGATGCGTGATATAGGCGGTGATGCTCTTGAATGTGTTTCTGATGTGGTTTTTGCGGACGAAAAAGGCAAGGACGGTATTATTCACATATCACCGTTTACCTGTATGCCTGAGATTATGTCGCAGAACATTTTCCCGACTATAAGAACAGAACACGAAATTCCGATTTTGCCTCTGATTATGGATGAACAAACCGGCAGAGCAGGCTATATTACACGTCTTGAAGCTTTTGTTGATTTGATGAGAAGAAAAAAACGCGCTAAAGAGGGAAAAAATAAAACCAGAATTTAATGTAACAATTTCGTTACATTAAATTAATCAAAAGGCAATTTTCTTCTTTTACTTGTTTTATGTAAAGTACAAATAGTGTAGTAAATATAAGAAAGAAGGTTTTAATATGCCGGAAGTACAAAATGTAGGAACTGTAGATTACGCTCAATATCAACCGTCACAAACAGCAGAAGCAGATTATACTCAATATGCGGAAGCTCCTGAAGTATACGATGAACATGCCGAACAAATGAAAGCTGCATCAAAATCAAGAGCTGGGGCAAAAGCATTAGCAACGATAGCAATTGCATCTTTGGCTTTGTGGGGAGGTCACGCCTGGGGCAAAAAAGCTGCAGCTGCAGAAATTGAAAAAGCAAAAGATGCTGTAGCAAATTATCAAAAAGCACAGCAGGCAATGGCAGAAGCAGAAAAAATTGCAGATGAAAATGCAGGTAAGTTCTTTGGTAAAAACCGTGTCGGCAGAAATTTCTATGAAAAATTAAAAGAATTGTTCAGCCCTTTCAAAAAAGCTGCTGATGAAACAAAAGAAGAAGTTAAAGAAGGTGCTGAAAAAGCTGCAGATGATGTTAAAGATGCAGCTGAAGAATTGGCAGAAAAGGCATCTGATTCAGCTAAATAGATTTAATAAACAAACAATAAAAAAGGCGGAGGTTTCTCCGCCTTTTTTATTGTTCAGGTGAAATTCCCCAGTGAAGTTTATTTCTTAATACCGAATAAAAATTATTGTTTTTAAGGAAAGCCAGTTTTGCTTTCTCAGGTGCAATATGTATAGATGTTTTTTCAACGCATTTTATTGTTTCAAATCCGTCTATGGATACCGATAATAAGTCATCGCTTGTTTTTACTGTAATGTGTTCTTTCGAAGGAACAACAAGCGGTCTTGCATTCAGTGTATGCGGACAAATCGGTACAATTACTATTGCATCAAGCTCAGGATGCAAAACCGGACCGCCTGCCGAAAGTCCGTATGCGGTTGAACCTGTAGGTGTGGATATAATTATACCGTCTGCTATATAATCGCAGACAAATTTGCCGTTTATCTCCAAAAAGAACTTTGAAGTTCTGCTTGGGTTGCATCCCTTTATTACAAAATCGTTCAGTGCAATATGTCCGCCTGACTGAAGCATTATTCGGTCTTCTGTTGTATATCGGTTTTCAAGAACGGCTTCAATAACTCCGTTAATATCGTTTACCCCTGCCTGCGCAAGAAATCCCAAACGCCCGACATTTATCCCCAGGACAGGAACTTTGTATTCCGAATAAAATCTTGCTGCTCTCAACAGAGTTCCGTCACCGCCGATTACGAATGTTATATCTCCGTAATTTTCCATTTTTTCCAGGTCAAAAGTCTGAAACTCAACCTGATAAGAGAGCAGACTCTGTTCAACTTTTTCGAGAGCCTTTTTATAATCAGGTATATATTTATTAAAGATTAAATTTATTCTCATACGGTTAGATTATAGCACAGAATGAGATTTTATGCTAAAATAAGATAACAAACAGGGGAAGAGACGATGATTGAAATGAAGGTAATGGGTATAGCACTTGATGTGAGAACGAACTCACCTATTGTTGTACTTCATGATTTGGATAACAGAAAGGCTTTGCCGATTTGGATAGGGTCAGCTGAAGCAAGTGCTATTATAAGATGTATTGAAGGACTTGTCGTTGCAAGGCCAATGACGCACGACCTTATAGCTAATCTTATTGAGAAAACAGGCTATGAGCTTGAAAAAATTGAGATAAATAATGTTGAAAAAGAAACTTATTATGCAACATTGTTCCTCAAAAAAGGTGAAGAAGTTCTTGAACTTGATGCAAGACCAAGCGATGCTATTGCTATTGCTATGAGATGTGATGCGCCGATTTTTGTTACGGCAAATGTTCTGATGAACGGTTCTGTATCGACTGATACTGCTAAAGATGCGGAAGAAGCTCAGGAATTTAAAGATTTTATACAAAATATTAAACCGTCTGATTTTGAAAAACTTATGAAGGGTAAACACGAAGAATCAGACCAATAATTAAATTTAATCAATCAACAGCGAGGAGGAGAGTATGGTAGTATTAATCTCAACATTAACCGGAATTTTATTGGCATGTGTATTAACACTGTTATTTTATTGCCAGGTGCGCAAACGTTTTCTTTTTGCGTTCAGCCTGTGTGCGGCTCTTCTTATCGTTGTTGCTTTTATGGTAACGTGTGACGTTACGGTTGCGTATGCAGGAGGGTAAATACTTATCCTGTGTCAGAGCAGAGGGAATGTGAGGAGTAAACAATTATGAATATAAACTCAAATTATGATAATTTAGCGCAGAGCTATTTATTTTCAACAATTGCTAAAAAGGTGAATGAATATACTACAAATAATCCTGATAAAAAGGTTATAAGACTTGGTATCGGTGATGTTACTCTGCCTTTGTGTAAAGCGGTAACCGATGCGCTTCACAAAGCGGTAGACGAAATGGGTGTTCAGTCAACTTTCAGAGGATACGGTCCTGAACAGGGATATGATTTTTTGCGCGAAGCAGTAAGAGGGTATTATAAATCGCATAATGTTGATTTAGAGCTTGATGAGATTTTTATATCTGACGGTGCTAAAAGTGATTTGGGAAATATTCTTGACTTGTTTGCAAAAGACAATACGGTACTCGTTCCTGATCCTGTTTATCCCGTATATGTAGATACAAATACTATGGCAGGACGTGAAGTTAAATTTATCGATGCAAACGGAGAAAATGAGTTTCTTCCTTTGCCTGACAAAAGTATAAAAGCAGATATTATTTATATTTGTTCACCTAACAATCCGACGGGTGCCGTTTATAATAAAGAACAGCTTAAAGCGTGGGTTGACTATGCTCTTGAAAACAAAGCTGTAATCCTTTTTGACTCAGCTTACGAATGTTTTATTTCAGATGCAAATCTGCCTCGTTCAATTTATGAAATAGAAGGTGCAAAAGACTGTGCTATTGAGTTCTGTTCACTTTCTAAAACTGCCGGATTCACAGGTACGAGATGCGGATACACAGTAGTTCCGAATAATTTGGGTAAATTGAACAAAATGTGGGTCAGAAGACAGACAACAAAATTTAACGGGGTTCCTTATATTGTACAGCGAGGTGCGGAGGCTGTATTTACAGAAGAAGGGCAGAAAGAAATTGCGGTAAATATTGCTTATTATAAAGAAAACGCCAAACTGATTTCAGATACGCTGAAAGAATGTAATATTTGGCATGTTGGCGGTAAGCACTCTCCGTACATCTGGTTAAGATGCCCGAATGATATGAAATCCTGGGAATTCTTTGACTATCTGTTAGAAAATGCTCAGGTCGTCGGAACTCCGGGAGCAGGTTTTGGTAAAAACGGGGAAGGTTATTTCAGATTAACCTCATTTGGCTCAAAAGAAAATACTATGGAAGCGATGGAAAGGTTTAAAAAGCTTTTTAAATAAACAAAAAGTCAGGGGTTATACCTGACTTTTTATTTATAGTTATGTTTTTTTAAGCTTGTGATTATTTATGAAGTCTTGCTGTTTTTATGCTGTCATTAATTCGAGTTCTTTCGTCTGCCATTCCTTTTTTGTACGCTTCATTTTGTTTTCCTGCCATTGTAATCAGGTTCCAATAGTGCGCAGAACCAACCAAATTGTTATAAATTCCATAATCATAGTCATTAGGAGCTTTGTCTCTTGATTTTATAAATTCTTCTGCATTTACATGCGTTGAATATTCATTTCTTGAATTTTCAATAACATTCTCAGGAGAAAAAATTGTATCCAGTGGTGCTTTAAATTTTTCTTTTCTGAAAAAAATACCATTTGTACTATCTTGTATAACCTTCTGTCCTTTTATGTATGCTTCTTTTGCTTTTGCTTCAATCAGAAGGCTGTCCCAGTATGATATAGCTTCACCGTTATATTTATCATAATTTAATTGTTGAGATGCAAATCGTTCAGCTTTCAGGAGTTCATCTCCGTTCAAATATTTAACAGCTTGTTCTTTCGCTTTGTTTTCATACTTAGGTTCAGAGCATGCTGAAAAAGCTCCTGCCATTATTGATGCTGAAATTAGTCCAAATGATACTTTTTTAATATTCATAAATTATCCCTTTTGATATGTACTAAATAATTATATTTGTAAAACCTATTAATTCAATATATCTTCGACAGGTACATTTGTCTTTAGTTTGAGAGCATAGATATTTGATTTGTTTAACAGTGCAAGTTTAACCGCGTCTTTTTCTGTGGTCACTATGTTCCCGCTTATGTTTTCAATGTCGTTTAATGAATATTGGTGATGGTCATCGAAAGTGATTTTATCTTTTATTACATAATCACCTTCCAGAAAGTTATAGAACTGTTCAGGCTGTCCTATGGCTGACAAAGCTGTAACTTCTGAGCCTTTTTCAAGGTGTTCGCCTGAGATAATATTGTATACGTAATCAGGTTCTGTTTTACAGATAATAGTTTTAACGCCCTGTTTTTTAGATATGATTTTAGCAAGTTTTTCTGCTCTTGAGTGGTCTTTGTTTTTGCTTACAATAACAAGTTTATCTAAACGTTTAAAACCTTCTGTTCCTTCTCTTAGAGGTCCTGCCGGAAGCAGATTTTCATTTCCGAACATTTTTTCCGAATCGGCAAGCACGATATCCAAATCCCTGTGGAGTTTTCTGTGCTGAAATCCGTCATCAAGTATAATTTTGGTGCAGCCAAGCTGTTCAACTGCATATTTTGCGGCTTTGTATCTGCTTGAGCATGTTAATACCGCGCATCCGTCAAGATTTACGGCAAGCCAGTACGGCTCATCTCCTGCCATATCTGCTTTATAATATAAATTAATCCTGTCAGATATTACGTGTACAATTTTGTTATTGAGTTTTCCGCCGTATCCTCTTGATATTATTGCGGGTTTCTCTCCTTTTTTAATAAAGTATTTTGCTATTTCTGCAACAACCGGAGTTTTGCCTACTCCGCCTGTTGTAAAATTACCTACTGATATGACATAAGCATCGACTTTTTTAGGTTTCAGAATGCCGTTATCATATAAATAATTTTTTAAACCGCTTGCTAAACCATAGAATAATGAACAAAATTTCAAAAGATTAAAAAGAAAACCTTTTGAGTTTTTGTTGTAATGTATTTTAGTGATGGTTGTTTTAAGGTTCATTTATCCCTCTATCATAGCCTTGAAACGATTAAAATCTTCTATTGTATCTATTCCTACCGGAACATTTTTTACAACCGCAACTTTGATTTTCATTCCATTCTGCAATGCTCTTAATTGTTCCAGACTTTCTGACATTTCATAAGTTGTCTGAGGAAGAGAAGTCATTTTGAAAAGTGATTCCTTTTTGTATCCGTATATGCCTAAATGTCCGTAAAATTTGGACTTGCCTTCGTTTCTTTCATAAGGAATTTTGGAACGGGAAAAATACATTGCATAATTATTAACGTCAAATATACATTTAACAAGGTTTGGATTGTTAACCTCATCCATGTCAGTAATTTCTCTTACAAGGGTTGAAATATCAGCCGTATCGTCTTCTACAACACCTTTCCTTACAAGCTCAATGTTTTCAGGCTCAATTAGCGGTTCATCACCCTGAACATTTATAATGTAAGCTATTTCCGGATGTCTTTTTGCGACTTCCGCAATTCTGTCGCTTCCGCTTTTATGTTCTGACGATGTCATCTCAACTTCTGCCCCAAATTCTTTGCAGGCATTAAAGATACGTTCATCATCCGTTGCAATTATTACTCTGTCAATCCATTTGCATTTTATAGCTTTTCTCCAAACCCATTCTATAATATACTTTCCTCCTGCTTTCAATAACGGTTTTCCTTCCAGTCTTGAAGAACCGTATCGTGCAGGTATGATTATAGCGGTTTGTTGATTTGTTGTATCATTTGTATTTCCATATACTTCATATGGAATTTGATTAGAAATTATTTTTTTTAAAAATCCAAACATTATTATCCCTACTTAGTCGCGTTAATAAATACAGCGTTTGTTCTTAACGAAATGGTTCTGCCTGTCAGATATTCATCAACCTGAAGCATGTATTTTTCAACAGTCGGGAAGTCAAAATATTTCAAAAATCTTTCTTTTGTTGACGGCTGTGTCGGTGACGGCGGATTAATAAACCATTCCTGTACCATTCCCGGTTTTACAACGTAATTTGATTTAACTTCCTGAACCTTAACTTCCGGAATGCTGAATCCCGCAATTTCAAGGTTTGTTTTAATTGTATTTTCATCAAAATTGCAAAGCGAATCAAGCGGATTATTCATGATTTCATTTTCAACATTTTTAAAGTCTTCATACTTTTCAATGTACATAGGGTCTAAAATTTCCCAGAAACGTGTGTTTGAGCGAATTATAGGCTCGAATGCACAAAACTTGCCGCCGGTTTTCAAAACACGGTAAATTTCACTAATTGCGGGCTGTTTGTTAACAACGTGAACAAGAACAGAACGCATAATGGCTTTATGCACAGTGCTCATAGGTAATGCAATATGTTCAACAGGGCATTTTAAAAGTTCATATCCTTCTGTTATTCCCATTTCGTCCAGAACTTTCTTACAGTCATTGAGACAATCCTGAAACATGTCAGAAAAAATAACGTTTCCTTTGCATTCCTGAAGCTCCAATGCTTTAAAAGCCAGTAAGCCTGTTCCGCACCCAATATCTAAAACCGTTTCATTCGGCTTGATGTCCGCATAAACCAATATGACATCACGCACCGCTTCAAGCCAGCGCATGGTCTGTTCTATCATCTCAGGGGTTTGTCCTGCAAATCTGTTCTTTTTAAGCCATTGTGTCCAATTTTCGCATATTTCACTCATTACAAATGTTCCTTCACACTAGGGATTACATTATATGATTATACTACAATATGGTGAAAGGGGCAATTATTTACTTACTGGCTAATATCTTTGCAAAATCGACTACATCTTTATTTGCCTGTTTTGGTGAATGTAAAAAAGCAAAATAGTTTGCCATCTGCATTTGTTGCTGGATATTTGTTTGCTTTTTGGATGCTTCGATAATTTTTTTTGCTGCAGCTTGACTTACTTCTGATAAGTTGATGGTTGGTACTTGCATAGTGTAAACTCCTTAAAAGACCGACAAACTCCCTTTAATAAGAGAGTTTGTCCGAAAATTTATTATACTGCGTATACAGAAACTTGTTTTCTGTCACGTCTGTGCGGTTCAAATTTAACCTGTCCGTCAATTAATGCGAATAAAGTATCATCAGAACCGATGCCAACATTGTTACCCGGATGAATTTTGGTTCCTCTCTGGCGAACGATGATGTTGCCGGATTTAACCATTTCACCGCCGAATTTCTTAACGCCTAAACGTTTAGCTTCCGAATCACGGCCGTTACGGGTAGATCCCATACCTTTCTTATGTGCCATTTTATTTCTCCTTTAAATTAGTTTTAATGTTCAATATCACAGATTTTAATTATGCTTCTGCAGTTTCAGCTGCTTCTGCTTTTTTAGCTGCAGTTGTTCTGATTTTGTTAATCATAACTCTTGCAAAGCTTTGTCTGTGACCTTGTTTAAGTCTGTAACCTTTTTTAGGTCTTTGTTTGTAAACGATAATTTTCTTTGCACGGTCTGTTTTAAGAACAGTACCTTCAACTTTAGCGTTAGCAACGTATGGCTGACCAACTTTTGATTTTTTGCCGTTAACAATCATAACAACTTTATCAAAAACAACCTTAGCGTCTTTTTCTTCGCCTAATAATTCAACGTCAACATAACGTCCTTCTTCTACCTGGTACTGTTTACCGCCTGTTTCGACTATTGCGTACATTGTCTTTTCCTTTCTTTTTCGGGAACCGTAGGAGGGGGTAAATATGTTTTGGCTTGTCGTATAAATACCAGCCATCATCTTTACCTTTTCCCGCCGTTTAAACACGGCTAACCCATCTAATACTATTTATATATTTTATTTTTAACACAAGCCCGATTTTACTGTCAAGCCTGATATTTAGTTTTGTTAAAAGATTAAACAGCACCTATCTGAGCTTTTACTTCTTTTCTCTTTACCTTGTTTGTAGTTGTTCTCGGTAAAGTTTCACGTCTTATGATTAAGTTTGTCGGACGTTTGTATGGAGTTAATCTTTGCAAAAGTTCTTTAACATCTGCTCTTACAAGAGTTTCAATTTCTGCATCAGTTTTGTCATCATACAGGTAAGGTTTCGGAACTACTACTGCGACGACTTCTTCGGTACCGTCTTTTGCTCCGAAAGTTCTTTCTGCACCGAATACACAAACTTCTGCAAGGTATTCACTCTTTTCCAGAACAGATTCAACTTCTTCCGGAAGAACTTTTTTACCGCCTGAGAGAACTATCATATTTTTGATACGGCCTGTAATGTAGATATGTCCGTCGTTACCGATTTTTGCAACGTCGCCGGTGTGGAACCAACCGTCAGGTTCAAGAACGGATGCTGTAAGCTCCGGCTGATTATGATATCCTTTCATTACAGAAGGTCCTTTTACAAGCAGTTCGCCTGTCTGAGGATCTGTTTTGTATTTCCAGCTCTTATGCGGCTTACCGATAGAAGCGTAGTCGTTAATTTTGTCTGTATTTAATGCTACAACCGGACTTGTTTCGGTTAAGCCGTAGCCCTGACAAACTTTTATACCGATTCTGTTAAAGAATATAGCTACGTTAACATCCATCGGAGCACCGCCTGACAGACAGCCCCAGAATTTCCCGCCAAATTGTCTGTGAAGGTCTCTGAACAGGAATTTTTTAATTCTTCCGAAACCTAAGAATTTTGCAATATAGTGGTATTTTATATCAAACCACCATTTGCCCAGCGGTGTATATTTGTTGATGCATTCAGCTTCCAACGTTGTTTTCAGCAGTTTTAAGAACGCAGGAACGATAATCATAAACTCAATTTCTTTATCTCTCATCATCTTTAAGATGTCTTTAGGTTTAAGGCTCTTTGTATAATATATAGAGTAACCAAAGTTAAGGAATGATGAGAAACCTACTGTCATTTCGAACATGTGGTTCATCGGAAGAATTGATAAAATTGATATTCTTCTGTTATCCGGAAGAATTTTATCAAAAGCGTATTTTGTGATTATAAGCTGTGATGTAATGTTTCCGAAAGTGATTTCTACACCTTTAGGTGCGCCTGTTGTACCTGATGTATAAATAATAAATGCGGTTGCTTTTCCGCTTCTTACTCTCCATTTTGCATCATAGATATCAGGGAGTTCATAAATATTCTTAATACCTTCTGCCTGGAATTTATCATCCATAACAAGAATTGTTTTAAGTGAAGGTATTTCATCTCTCAGCTGATATGCTTTATCCAGATAATTTTTTGATACAAGAATTACTGACGGTTCAGCATCAAGTAATATTGACTTAAGTTCGTATATTGTTAACTTGTTGTCCAAAGGAACCGTAATTGTACCGGCAAGAACTGATGCAAAAACGCATGCTCCGTATTCGGGTTTTGATTCCGATAATATAGCAAGTCTTTCGCCTTTAATAACGCCGATTTCTTCAATTAAATATCTTGCAAGTTTACGTGAAAGAAGTCCCAAACCTTTGTAGGTAAGTTCTCTCCAGCCGTATTTACTGCGCATGCCTAGTGCAACACGACCTTCGTACTCTGATGATTTGTTTGCCAGTATTGACAGTAAGTGTTTATTTCTTGATTCCATATATACCTCTTCTTTATAACGGGATTAAATACCCTAATCTTTAATTATACTATCATTAAAACATTATTTGTCAAAAATTACGCTGTTTGTTACATATTTTTCTTATCGGCTTTTTCTGCGAGAAATGTCGATATAAACGGAATTAGTGCATAGTATATTGTGCCCAGTATCAGAAACGGTTTTGCAATTCTGATACCCTGTATTTGTTTTTCGAGATTTTTGTCGGCTTGATTAATCCGTTTAAACTTATCAATAAATTTTTCTGTCGGTTTATCAAGGATTTTATCTATTGTATATCCGCCTGCAATACTCAGCGCTGTTGATATGCCGGCATTATATAAAAGCGCTTTTTTTCTGTCATCCTGAATTTTGCTGCTTCTGTTAGCCTTAAACATAAACGCCAGTGTTGCAATAGTATCAGTTATTGCAGTAATATGCATCGGGAAATTTGTATCTTTGTATTTGTCTGCAAATTTGAGCATTCCCCTTCTGTTTAGTGTTTTTCCGATTCCTTTTGCGGTGTTTTCCGTTACACCGTGAAACGAAATGTTTTGTGATTTGTCTTGTTTTTTTTGTGAAAACATATCAACAATATAAGGCATTCCGCCTGCTGTCATAAATGCTTTCGGGATTGCAACAACGGAGGCTATACCCAGCTTAAACAACTGTGTTGCAAAAATATATCCTTTTGAGTTTATAAGCTCTTTTTCTTCATCTTTTAATTTTAAAATTGTACTTTTGTTCAGATATTTTTCGGGATTAGTATCAATTTTTTTTATGGAGCGTGCAAGCGGAACGGACAGAGCAAGCATTAAGCCGAAATTTATTAAGCTTGAAGTCACTGATTTTGCGGCTGCAATTTTTCTGTTTTCTATATCAGTTTTTGGTGTGCACATTATTGAAAGAGGTCTGATTGCAGAAAATGCTACTGTTGCGGATGCACCAAAAAGCGCACCGTTAGAGGAAGCAAGTTCCAGTCCTTTTTTAACGGCTATACTTGTATAAATACTTCTGAATGAGATATCCCTGACGTTATCGATTTTCATTTTGTTATTTATAGGATAACATAGAATTGGATGTAAAGATAAACAGGTTTTGAGAGTGGATAATAAGTACGAAAAAATCGGAATAATTTTAATTTATGCGTTATTATTCTTTAATGCGTATGTTATGCATGATTCACGTATAGCAGTTGCTTCAGCTTTTTGTGGTATTACTTATACTATACTTGCAGGCAAAGGAAATCCGCTATGTTATTTAATAGGACTTACTGGTTCTGCATTTTATGTATATTTGTCTTTTCTGAACGGATTTTGGGGCAATCTTCTTCTCTATGCACTGTATTTTATCCCGATGCAGATAATTGGATTTTTTAAGTGGAATAAAAATCTTAAGCATGATAAGTACGAAATTGTTAAAACATGCCTTGATAAGAAGGAAAATCTTGTGTTATTTTCTGTGATTTTGTTTGTTTCTTTAATTTTTATGTTAATACTGTGGTATTTCGGAGATACAAATCCTGTTATTGACGCTTTAACGACAGTATTTTCCGTTCTCGGCATGTATTTAACCGTAAGACGTGCAATAGAACAGTGGTATGTATGGGCGGGGGTAAATCTGTTGTCATTTGTCATGTGGCTTGCTATTGCGGTTCAGGGCGAAAGAGTCTATTCCACTGTTTTAATGTGGCTTGTGTATTTTTTGCTTGCGGTCTATTTTTACAAACACTGGAAAAAAGAGTTAGCCTAAGTATTCGAGAACTTCGTCAACGTGTCCTTTTACTTTAACTTTTCGCCATTCTTTTTCAATATTTCCATCTTTATCAAGTACAAATGTCGAACGTTCAATCCCCATATATTTTCTGCCGTACATTGATTTTTCTTTCCATACACCGTACTTTTCTGCAAGTTTATGTTCGGGGTCTGATATAAGCAAAAAGTTTAAGTCGTGGTTCTCTTTGAACTTAATATGGCTTTTTACGGAATCGGGACTTACACCTATTACTGCTGCTTTTGTTGTTATGCGGTTAATATTATCTCTGAAATCGCACGCTTCCTGAGTACAGCCTGAGGTATTATCCTTCGGGTAAAAATACAATACAATTCGTTGACCTTTATAATCATCAAGTGATACATTAACTTCTTTTCCTTCTGTATTAAGAGCTGAAAAAATTTCTTTCATATATCCTCCTTTTCTCAGATTATACAAAATATTTTTTTATTATAAAATACCTTATGGGATATAAAAATGACTAAAGACCTAACTCACGGAGAGCCGATAAAGTTAATGCTTATATTTTCGATACCTTTGTTAATCGGAAATATATTTCAGCAATTTTATAATATAGCCGATATAATCATAGTCGGGAGAACTTTGGGTATGGATGCCCTGGCTGCAGTCGGTGCAGTATCTCCGTTGTTTTTTCTTATAATGTTTATAATTATAGGTCTTACAAACGGCTTTGCGGTTATTACAGGACAGCGGTTCGGCGCAAAGGATTATGATGGAGTAAGGCGCTCATTTGCCGTTTCAACAATACTAAGCTATATTTTTACCATTATTTTTTCGTTAATTTGTTCACTCTTTTTAACGGGAATACTGAGGTTAATGAATGTTCCTGATGAAATATTCAGAGATGCATACCTGTACACGTTAATTTGTGTTCTAGGACTTGTTGTTACTAATTTTTATAATTTGCTTGCCAATATTATCCGTGCATTGGGTGATAGTTTAACGCCGTTGTACGCATTGATTATTGCATCGGTTGCAAATATTATTCTGGCTTTGGTTTTTATTTTAAAATTCGGTCTGGGGGTCCCGGGTTCTGCCTTTGCGTTAATACTTTCTCAGGCGTTTTCAGGATTTTTATGCGCCGTTTATATTAAGTACAAAGTGCCTATACTTCATCTTTCAAAAGCTGACTGGAGTTTTTCAAAATCAGATTTGCCTTTTGCTGCAGAACATTTAAGGGTAGGTATCCCAATGGCGGTTCAGTTTGCTATCATCGGAACTGGAATATTAATTATACAGGCTGTATGTAACTCCTTTGGCTCTGATGTAATAGCGTCATTTACAGCATCGTTAAGAATAGAACAGATTGCGGTGCTGCCTATGGTAACATTTGGTGTTGCCGTTTCAACTTTTGTTGCTCAAAATTTCGGTGCAGGATATTATTCCAGAATTCGTACCGGGGTTAAAAAAGCCTCATTTATTAATTTTTGTCTGAGTGTTGTTATGGCTTTTATAATGCATTTTTACGGAGCAGATATTGTTCGCTTGTTTATAGGAAGCGCAAATGAGAATATTATATCCCTTGCTCATTCTTATTTGTTCGTAAGTTCTTTGTTCTATTTCTTCCTTGCACAAATTTTTATATACAGAAATGCACTTCAGGGACTGGGACGTCCGCTTATTCCTGTTATTGCATCATCAGGTGAACTTATAGTACGTTCTCTTTGTGCGATTTATCTTGCCGGTATAATCGGATACTACAGCGTATTTTACGCAGGCCCGATTGCATGGGTCACGGCAGCACTTGTTGTTGCATTCGGATATTATTCGACTATTAATTCTTTTTTACGTAAAAAACAAAAAGAGATACGTGAATAATTTATATTATTCGAATAATTCATAAATTCTTGAACGAATATCTTTTTCGTTCATTTCTTCCGTAATCTTGTTTAAATCAAGTGTCATTTGATAGTATTCAGCAGCAAGAGCTTTATCTCCAATTGCCTGATATGCTCTGCCCAGGTTAAAATAAGCCAGTGTGTAATTCGGGTTTATATCAATTGCATTTTTAAAGTATTCAACAGAACATTTTGGATCGCCGATACCGTCAAGGTAAACAACGCCAAGATTGTTTTGTGCAATTTCAAAATTAGGATTAAGTTCAATTGATTTGTGGAATGCTACGATTGATTCTTCAAGGTAATCTTTTTCCCAAAGAGCAAGACCTGCTTTTGCATAGCTCAGGAAGTTTTCAGGATCAACAGTAATTGCATCACAATATGTCTTTATTGCTTTATCAATTTCGTTTTGTGCGATGTACATATCTCCGAGCGATAGCTGTATATCAACATTGTTAGGATCAAGGACCATGCCCGCATTAAATGTTGCTTCAGCAGCCTCATAGTTTCCTTTTACTTCAGCATAAATAGCGCCCAGTGCGTGACATACAATTGCAGTCCATTCTGCATCAGGGTTAAGTCTTATTGCTTCCTGATAGTATTCAATTGCATCATCATAAAGTTCTGCTTTTATGTATGCGTAAGCAAGTGAGTTGTTATAGTATGGATTTTCAGGGTCGATAATCTGTGCCAGTTTGAATGCGCTTACTGCATTTATTTTATCTGATTTGTTCAGATATAAATGACCAAGCTCATAATAGATTTTGTCCATATCAATGCCGAATTCAAGTAATTCGGTATAGTAATCAATCGTTTCATCAATATTATCTGAAAAATATGTCTGATTGATTGTTGCAAGTTTAATTAAAACTTCTCTGTCAGACGGGTTAAGTTCGTGTGCTTTCTTGAAAAATTCAAGACTTGCTTCAATGTTATTGCATTCCAGCGATAAATCACCCATCTTCTGATAGAACAAATTACCCTGAGAAGTCTTTTCAAGTCCCTTTGTGTACGCATCTAATGCTGACGGGAATAATTTCATTTTTTCAAAAGCTTCTCCAAGTGTTTTGTATGAAAATACCGAGAAGTCGTTTGCAAGGAATTTGCAAAACATTTTAATAGACGGGCAGTCCCACATAATCATCATGCTGCCGGAAAGTAGGTAGTATAAAAACTTAACAGTATCTTTTAATGTATTGCTGTGATTTTTGATTTTTGAAAATAAAAGTTTTGATAAAAACAATCTCGGTCTTGCAGAATTTGCACCGGCATTGTTTATAGCGATTTTAAACTCTTTTTCAGCTTCTTCCAAATCGCCGTTTAAACACAGAAAATATCCTGAGTAAATATGTGCATTTACATTTTTCGGCTCAAGAGAAAGAGCTGTTTTGCATTGTTCTAAAGCTCCGTCTACAGTGATTTGTCCCTTTAATAATAACAAGCTTGCAAGTCTGTAGTATGATTCACACATAGCAGGGTCTGCTTTGATAGCATCTACATAGCATTCAATAGCTTTTTCTAAATCGGATTCCTGCTGTTTTATAAGATAATTTTCATGAGCTGATCGTGCTTCTTCCAATAAGCCTTTTGCGTTTATACTGCCGGCTTTTATAGGGGTAACTAATGTATTTGTCATATTCTCTCCAACCAATAGATGATTATATTAATATACTCGGCACCGGATAATAAAACTTTAGTCAAAAACAGTGTAAATCATCCATATATATTATTTTTAAATTTGTATTAAAAAATTTTTAAGATTTGTAACAAAATTTGTAACAAAATGTAACAATTTTAAGTTTTTATTAAAGTTTTTATGCGTTTATGCCGATAAACATACCAAAGGGACACTAAAAAAGGAAAGCGATTACAATGGGTTTGGCAGCGTCACAAGTTAGATTCTTACAGTTAACTGACCGAGATCATGACATCAGTCGGATGCTTCAGGGTCTCGCAAGCCAGAAAACTTCATTGGCTCGCGATATGAAAGGTGTTACGAGAGATTACCAAAAGGCACTTTCTGCCAAGGTTATGAAGTGGTCAAACAATTCCGGTGTAACATATTCGGATTTAACCTATTCAACATTGATGAAACCGAATGAACTAAATCGCAAGAGTCCTGTTATGGTATCAGATTTATCCGGGAAAATTGTACTTGATAAAAAATATGCAAAGTACGCAGAATTGCTTGATTCTAATGGCGGAAATTGGAGCGGAGATATTAAAAATCAAATTCTCGCTGAGTTAACAGGTATTACGGTTGAGGATATTGATGGATTTTATAATGCTGTCGATGATGCAAATGCTGCGGCTGAAAAATTTGAAGAACTCAGAAATGATTTTGATAAGTGGAAATATATTCAGACCGAAAAAAATAAAGGCGGTACAAGGTTCCTTTCGACTGAAGATTATGCAAAACTAATTGGAACAATTAACGGAACCGATATTTCAGCACTGTACAAAAAGGCAGATAAAGGCAATTATGCTGTTTCAACAGATAGTGACATTCAGATATTGGGCGAAGGTATTAAGAACAGCCTGAGCAAATATTTTATTGATGATGAAACTTATATCGGTGTTAAGGATAAAACTGCATTTGAAAATGCTTGTGATACTTTCGTTCAGCACTATACAAGTCTTATTAACAATACATCAAAGAACGCTGATGAGATAAGAACAAATTATGGTGTCAACGGCAGAGCCGGAAATTGGACGATTAATATTGCAGATGCATTCAAATTTATTATGTCAGCATATTCTGAAAACGGTTCTGTAGGTCAAAAGTCCATTGACGGATCGAATACTTTCCCGTTGCGTGATATGGATTCCGAAAACTGGCAAAGATGGTATGAAGAACTTAAAATAAGAAAAGAAGTAATGGATGAGGCCAGGGTTGAATATGATAAATACGTTGATATTGCAAATAAGGCAATGACAGCAGATCAGGAAACAAGCCTTGATTATTATGATTTATTATTCCAGTCAATAGCCGATAACGGATGGGTTTGTGATGAACAGATTGGAGATGCTGAGTATTTAAACCAAATGTTCCAGAATAACAGCTTTACGATTACGACAATCTCTAAAAATGATTGTTACGATGAAACTGCTGCATCGAGTTTAAAAAATGTTCAATTCTATTATGATACAAGCCTTGCAATGGATTATGAAAATATTTTCATGGTAAGTGATTCTGATGTGAGAGAACAGGCTTTGGTTGATTATGAGTATAAAAAGAGTATAATAAGCGAAAAAGAATCAAGAATCGATCAGAGAATGAAGAATCTTGAAACAGAAAAGTCTGCTATCAAAAAGATGATGGAAAGCATCAAGAAAATATCTGATGAAAATATTGAAAGAACAATGAATCTCTGGGGATAATTCTATTTTTGTGATATCCTAAATATATTGGCGGATAATTAACGGTGTGTAGCCGTGTTTAAAAGGGATATTACATATGTTTGATTCATTATCTGATAAATTGCAGGATATTATAAAACGAACGGCAGGACAGAAAGAACTTACGCAGGATAACATGCAGGAAGCTCTGCGTGAAATAAGACGTGCTTTACTTGAGGCGGATGTTAACCTGAGGGTTGTTAAGGCTTTTATATCTAACATTAAGGATAAAGCAGAAGGTGAGAATGTCCTTTCAGGAGTTAATCCTTCTCAGCAGCTTGTTAAAATTGTGCATGACGAGCTTATTGAGCTTCTCGGTAAAGAAGTAAAACCGCTTGATTATTCAGGACATCCTAATCTGATAATGATGCTCGGACTTCAGGGAAGCGGTAAAACAACTTCTTCCGCAAAGCTTGCTGTAAAACTGAAAAAAGACGGCAGAAACCCGTTGCTTGTCGCCTGCGATGTATATCGTCCGGCAGCTGTTACTCAATTAAAATCTCTTGGAGAACAAATCGGCGTAAATGTTTATTCTGAAGACGGACAGGATGTTCAGAAAATTATTGGTAATGCAATTAACTATGCAAAAGAGAACGGTTTCAATACACTTATCCTTGATACAGCCGGTCGTTTGCAGATTGATACGGATATGATGGCAGAGCTTCTTCTTATAGACAGAGTATTCCATCCTGCCGAAAAACTTTTGGTTATCGATGCAATGACAGGTCAGGAGGCTGTAAATGTTGCAGAAAATTTTGATGCTCAATTAGGTGTAACCGGGCTTGTCTTAACAAAATTAGACGGTGACTCTAGAGGCGGTGCTGCGTTAAGTGTTGTTTACTGTACGCAAAAACCTATTAAACTTACAGGTACTGGTGAGAAACTTAATGCACTTGAGGACTTCTATCCTGAAAGAATGGCAACACGTATTTTGGGTATGGGGGATATTGTTTCTCTTGTAGAACGCGCTCAGGAGGTGTTTGATGAAAAATCTGCCCGTGAGATGGAAGAAAAAATGTCTAAGGCAGAATTTTCATTCAATGACTTTCTGAAGATGCAAAAACAAATGAAAATGTTCGGTTCAATGGATAATCTGCTGGGTATGATTCCCGGACTCGGACTATCTAAAGACGACAGACAGCTTATATCGCATGAAGGCGAAAAACAGTTTAAACGAATTGAAGTGTTTATTCAGAGTATGACACCAGAAGAAAGAGAACACCCAGAACTTATGAACAGCTCCAGAAAGAAAAGAATAGCTGAAGGGTCGGGTATATCTCTGCACGATATAAATATCTATATTAAACAGTTTGAACAAATGCGCACAATGATGAAGGGTATGTCTGATGTTAAGAAAAATATGGGTAAAATGATGGGAAAATTCGGCTCTGAAATGGGCGGAAAGCTGTCTATGCATCAGATGATGAAAAATATGAGAAGATTCAAATAGGTAATAAAGGACAGAATATATATGAGAACCACAAAACTGACTTTGTCTGCAAGGTCTTATGAAAAATCTTTATATCAGGAAATACAAAAATGCAAAAATCTGCCTATCGTTTCTATAAAAAGAATGTATGGTGACTTCGGTGTGGATATATTTGAAGGGAAGAAGCAGCTAACCATTCTTAGCGAAAAAGAAAAACACCCTAATCTTATGACCAGGATAGTAAGGTGGTTTACGGGAAATGCTCCTCTTGAATATGAAGAAGGGGACTCTCTGTTGTATGTTGTATTCAAGTATATAGGAAATAAAAAAGCAGGTTTGGAAAAAGATATAGAAGCAAAATTCGGAGAGGAAGGAATCAAAAAACTTCGCTCGTTACAAAGATTGGGATATGTTGAAATATAAAATTTTAAGGAATTTGTAATGAAACTTATAGCAGGATTAGGAAATATCGGAACTAAATATGTTTTTACAAGGCATAATGCAGGGTTTATGCTTGCAGACAGTATGGCGCTGAGTCTTGGATTAAATTTTTCCGAAAATTCAAAACTGAAGTGTTTTATCGCAAAAAATAATGACTATATTATAATAAAGCCTACAACGTATATGAATTTGTCGGGTGAAGCGGTAAGAGCTGTTGCGGACTATTATAAAATCGGGGTAAATGATATTTTGGTCGTTTATGATGATTTATCATTGGAGCTCGGTAAAATTCGTTTTCGCGCAAACGGTTCTGATGGCGGGCATAATGGGATAAAATCTGTTATTCAGCATATGGGGACTAAAGATATTGCAAGATTAAAAATCGGCATAGGTCCACAGCCAAACCTTCCTTCAGAAGTTTTTGTTCTTCAGAATTTTACAAAGGAAGAACTTGAAAAATTAAAAGAAACATTAACAATAGCAAAAGACGGAATTGTGTGTTATTTTACAAAAGGGATACAGGAAACCCAGAATAAATATAATTAGGGGTAAAGAGGTAAAAAGTTATGAATACGGCAGAACAATTAGAACAAAGCGAAAAATATGAAGAAGCGTATGCTGAATATAAAAAATTATTGATGCATAATCCGAATGACGTTGATTTGCTGACACGTATGGCTCACGTAGCTTTAATTATCGGGAAAAAAGAAGAAGCGAAACAAATTTATGCAAGAATTCTCGAGGTTGATCCGTCTAATATTATGGCACACGAGCAGCTGATTGATATATTTGTCGATGAGGATAAGTTTAAATATTATTTGCTTAGGGGAAATATGCACGCACTTCAGCAACAGATGAGTTATGCTAATAATGATTATAAAAAAGCTATATCTCATGCAAAGGATGCCGAGGAAGCACTGCCGGCAAGATATTTGCATGCAAGCCTGTGCGAAGGTCAGGAAAAGTATCAGGAAGCTATTGATGAGTATCTCCGAATAGCTGATGATGATGATAAAAATCCTATGGTTTATGTAAAACTTGCCGAACTGTATGAAAAAACAGAAGGTATAATATCTGCCATTCAGACTCTTGAAAGAGGTAAAAAAGATAACGGATTTACTGAGTATGATGAAGTTCTTGCAGGGCTTTATATAAGAAATTCTCAGCCGGAGAAAGCACTTGCGATTACCAAAAATGAACTTACCAAGGCAAGAGCTCTCTTTGACATGGGTGATAACGACAGAGGGTATGAAGTGTTAATGGGAGTAAAGGATAAATGCGTAAATGAAAGTACATTTCATTCTCTGCTTGCCCAGTATTATTATCAGAAGAATATGTTTGAGGAAGCGTTTAAAGAGATTGATGAGTTTGAAAAACTTGCGCCGAACTCTCCTTTGATTTATCAAATGAGAGCGCTTATATATGAACAAAAGGAAGATGCGTTTAATGAGCATATCAACTGGGGTAAATATAATATTTTACGAAATGATAAAGATGTAGCATTAAACGAATATATGACAGCATACAGATTTAATAATAAAGATGCAGATTTAATAGAAACAATAGCGGTTCTTCTTGAAAAAGAAGGTGATAAAACCAAAGCCAGCGAGTTTTATGAACGTTTGTATGACGTTGATAACAGAAATACGCTTGCGCTTGAAAAACTTATTGAGTTCAGAGATTCAATAGGTGATAGTTATGGTGCAAGAGAGTATATGGAAAAACTGAAAGGACTTGCCCCCGGAAACAAGTATGTAGAAGATAATTATGAAAGAATACAAAATGGCGGCGGAAATGGCGGTGAAGGTATTCTCTCATTCTTAAAAAATATTTTCGGCAGTAAAATGAGGGGATAAATGAACAGAACTGAGCTTCTTGCACCTGCAAAAGATAAAGAAACTGCGTGTGCGGCAATAGACTGTGGCGCAGATGCGGTTTACATAGGCGCCTCATGCTATGGTGCAAGACAAAATGCCTGTAACTCACTAGAAGATATTAAAGCTGTTACTGAGTATGCGCACAGATTTTGGGCAAAAGTCTATGTTACAGTGAATACAATTCTTACGGATGAAGAACTTCCAAGTGCTGTTGAACTTGTTAAGTCACTGGACAAAATCGGTGTTGATGCCGTTCTTATACAGGATATGGGACTGTTGTCCGAATTGATAAAATTACAGTTACCCATACAAATTCATGCAAGTACACAGTGTGATAACAGAGAGCCTGAAAAAGTTAAATTCTTTAAAGAGTCTGGCTTATCAAGGGTTGTGCTGGCAAGAGAATTGTCGCTTGAACAAATTAAGAAAATTCATGAAGAAAATCCTGATATAGAACTGGAAGCATTTGTGCACGGTGCTCTTTGTGTGTCATACAGCGGACAATGCTATTTAAGCCAATATATTGGAGGACGTTCCGCGAACAGGGGTGAGTGTGCGCAGCCCTGCAGAAAACAGTACAAAGTTACCGATTCTGACGGTAAAGAGTACGATTATCCGTACCCTTTATGTTTAAAAGATTTTAATGCATCAAATGATATAAAGAAAATGATTGAAGCAGGAGTTTTCTCTTTTAAAATCGAAGGCAGGCTTAAAGATGTTGCTTATGTTAAAAATGTTGTATCGTATTATCGTGAGCAGCTGGACAAATATTCCGAAAAAACTTCATCAGGAAAAAGTGTTTATCCTTACTCTCCTGATGTAGAAAAAAGCTTCAACCGCGGGTTTACAGACTATTTCTTGAACGGACGGAGAGAATGCTTTAATCCCTATTCACCTAAATCAAGGGGTAAATATTTAGGAAATGCTGTATCAGCAAAAGGGAATGCAATTTTTATAGAAACCGGCATGGAAATTAATCCTCAGGACGGACTGTGCTTTATAAGTAAAGGTAAGCTTGAAGGCTTTTTGGTAAATAAAGCGGAAAAGGTTAAAAACGGATATAATGTTTATCCTAATAAACAAATTGATGTTAAAAAGGGTGAGAAGATATACAGAAATGCCGATGTAAAGTTTGAAAAAGAATTGCTTCAGCCGGTTAAGCGCCAAATAGGGGTAAATATAACAGTTGAAAATAATAAGATATATCTTGAGGATGAGGATAAAGTATCTCTTATTGCGGATATAACAGAAACCGAACCTGCAAAAAATCAGGAAAAAATGAATGAAACTTTTATAAAACAATTCTCAAAAACGGGTGAAACCTCTTTTTATATCAGGAGTTTTACACTTAAAACGGATGTTCCGTTTATGCCTGTTAGTGAAATAAATCAATTAAGACGTGAATGCTTTGACAAACTTATGAAACGAAGGCTTTTGGTATATAAAAGAGAAGAACAAAAACCGTTGTCTTTTGCCAAGTTTTATAAAAGTGAACTTGATTACAGGGCAAATGTTCATAACAAAGAGGCTGAAGAATTTTACAAAAAATGTGGTTCAATTGTTAAAGAGTCGGGCTTGGAAAAACGCATGCCTGACCGCCAAATTGAATTGATGAGAACAAAACATTGTATAAAATATGCGCTCAATATTTGTAAATCACCAAAAACACTGTTTTTAACAGACGAAAAAGGAGAGAAATATCCGTTGTTTTTTGATTGCAAAAATTGTGAAATGTCAGTACTGTCGCCAAAAAAATAGTTTTAATAAAACTTTACACATCATGTAAGGCATGCGCATGTGTTTATATTCTTCGTGATATAATTTTTATATGAAGTGTGGATTCGTAACAATATTAGGTCGTCCTAATGTTGGTAAGTCAACATTACTAAACCAGATTTTGGGACAGAAAATCGTTATCACAACAGATAAAGCACAGACGACCAGAAAACGTATAAAAGGGATTTTAACAGACGAAAACGGGCAGATAATTTTTGTGGATACTCCCGGTGTTCACCGTCCGTTAAATAAGCTTGGCGAATTTTTACTTGATGAAGCAAAAGTTGCGGTTCCTGATGCGGATTTAATTTTGTTTCTGGTAGACGGAAGCGAACCTGCGGGAAAAGGTGACAAATGGATTGCAGAAAATATTCTTAAAGGAGTAAATATTCCTGTTATTCTTGTAATGAACAAGCTTGATAAAATCAAGAACATGCAGAAAATTGAAGAAAATCTGATTAGTTATAAACTTCTTTTTGATGAAAATGTTCCTATTGTCAGAATCTCTGCAAAAACAGGAAGAAATAAAGATACACTTCTGAGTAATATTTTAAAGAAGCTTCCCGAGGGTGAAAAATTATATCCTGATGATGTAGTTACGGAAGAAAGCATGCGCTCTGTTGCGGAAGAAATTATAAGAGAAAAAATCCTTATTAATACTCAGGATGAAATCCCTCATTCCGTTGCTATTAAGGTTGACAGGTATGAAGAAAGTGACGAGATAGACAGAATATATGCAACAATTTACTGTGAAACAAAAAGCCAAAAAGGTATATTAATCGGAAAAGGCGGTTCGCTTTTAAAAACTGTCGGAACGCAGGCAAGAGGAGAGTTGGAAGAAATTGTCGATAAAAAAGTATTCTTAGGGCTGGAAGTTAAAGTTGAAAAAGACTGGAGAAAGAAAGATAAGATTTTAAAAGATTTCGGGTACGTATCTCAGGAAAATCAGTAATATAGTTCTTAAGGACTAGCAAAATTTTAATTCAGAAGTTTAGTAATAATTAAATAAGCAGTATATAGGAGTTGTGTATTATGAGAATCCAAAGTATTGGAAGTGAGTACAGTTTAAATAACAGACAAACTCAAAGAAAAAATATTAATTTTGGAAGAGTTTTGGAAGAACACATGAGCTGGGGTGCCAGATATATTAAGGATAAGGGAAAAACTAACTTTAAGCTGTTTTCTTTTCCCGATGCAAAGGCTGTATTTGTTGAAGTAGCAGATAAAGCATTGGTCGGACTTTCAAACATGAAGGAAAGAATTGTTAATGTGGCAGGCGTAGCAGGTGCCGCACTTGCTATTACTAAAGTTACACCTAAGGATTCACAAACAGAATTATATCCAATGAAGCATACAGGTGACGGAGTTTATGAAGCAGTAAATATTGATGCAAAGCCTGATGATAAATACAGATTTATTGTTGTAACAAAAGATAATAACGTTAATCTTGTTAAAGACCCTTATGCCATGAAACAAGAAGATATAAACGGGTGGAGTTCCGTATATAACAGTACATATGAATGGAAAAATATATCATGGCTTAACGGACATGATACAAGAAGGATAGTAAGAAAACCTTCTGAACCGTTAAGAGGTTTGGAACGTCTTGTAATAAATGAAATTAATATTCCTACTCTGACAGAAAATGGTACTTTTGAAGCAGCAAAAGAGAAAATTGATTTGATTGCAGATAAAAAAATTGCGACTGCAATTGAACTTCTGCCTGTAGAAAATACCTATTCAATGCAATGGGGGTATGACGGTGTAGATAAATTTGCCGTAAATGAAAAACTTGGCGGAGCGGAAAAATTAAAAGAACTTATTGATTATGCTCACGGGAAAGGTCTTAACGTGATTATGGATATGGTGCCAAACCATATGGGACCTGACGGTGATTATCTCAGACAGACAGGACCTTATGAAAAGCTTACTCCCGGACAGTTTGGCGGTGAATTTAATTATGAAGGTCAGAACAACAGATATGTCCGTGACTGGATGGCTAATGCTGCTTTATGGTGGGCAGGGGAATTTAAAGTCGACGGATTAAGACTTGATATGACTAAATTATGCGGTTCTGATTATTTGTTAAAACAAATTGTTACAGAGGTAAATGAACATTTCCCGAGTGTATTTATAATTGCAGAGGATGGACGTGATAACAAGGAATCTATTACCCGTTATGATGAAAAGGCTGCTCAGAACGGTCATAAAGATAATCTTGATTTTATAGATACAGGTGTTGATTTCATTGCAAACAGAAATTGGTTTACAACTCCGGGAAATATCGGTTTTGATTCCGAATGGGATTTCCCGCTGATGCATATTCTGAAAAAAGCCTTGCTTGAACCCGGGTCGAACTTGTTATCATCATTAGATGACAAACTCAAAGCTTCCCAGCACAGAGTTAAATACGCAATGAGCCACGACGAAATCGGAAACGAAGACGGTACAAGATTAATGGTAAAAGTAGTTGCAAGACACTTGGATTTGTTTAATAAAGTGGACGGCAGCTCTGATGCTGAAAAAGGACAAAAGGCTGCGCATGCAGGGCAAAAGCTTGCAGAACTTATTGTATCAAAAGATTTTGCAAAATTATCTGATGAAGACTTGAAACAAGAAGAACGGGAAATCGGGTTAAATGCATTTATTAACAAAGATAGCCTTTGTGATGCCTTTAACACTGCTATTGCTAAACAAAAACTTGCTCACGGAACTATAATGACAATACCCGGACCTAAGATGTATTTTCAGGGTGATGAAATTGCCGATTTATCATATTTTAAATTCTTCAGAGAATTTTCAGGTGAAAAAATAGACCGTGCAAAATCCGATGATTTAAAAAATGATATTATCGGTAAAAAAGGGTATGATACATTAGAAGAAATTGCAAGACCTGATTCCATAGTCGGAAGGATTAAACCTCAGGGAATTTATAAAAATGTACAAAACCAGATGCGTACATTTAATATTGATTTGCGTGCAATTGTGGATGCAACACCTGCTTTAAAATCAGGTCAAATCGTGTCAACGTACAATGATAATAACCATAACGTTCACATACATCAGCTAAAGCTGGCTAATGAAGAAGTTCTGATTATAAAAAATTACGGTCACGGTTTCCATGATAAGAATTACGAATATTACGGATTCCCTCAGAACAGCCAGTGGAAAGAAATCTTCTCAAGTGACGAAAAAGAGTATGGCGGCTCAGGATACAATAACAGAAGGGATGATGTGATTACAAATCTGAATCAGCACCTTTCTCTGGCGCCGTACAGCTTTATTATCCTTAAAAAAGTATAACTCAGTATGGAAGATGTCTTTGTGTTAAAATTCAGGTATGAAGAAATTTTACCTGAAATCAATGGGATGCAAATCAAATCAGTTTGAAGGACAGATAGTTGCCGAAAAACTCATCAGTAACGGTTATGTTCAGACGCATAAACTTGAAGACGCAGAGTTCTATATTCTGAATTCCTGTTCTGTTACTCATAAAAGTGATAATGAAGCGATGTATTTACTTCGTCACGCTCATTCTGTCGGACTGAAAACTGTCCTGACGGGTTGTATTGCCCAAATTGAAAAACGTAAATTACTTAATGAAGAATACATTGATTACGTATATGGTAATGAAGATAAGTTTAACCTTGCAGAATTTCTTGATGCCGAACAAAATTATGCCGTAAAAGACCTGATGACGGCAAATGAGTTTTATCCTGCGGTATTGAATGACACAACAAAAACGAGAATAAGTTTAAAAATCCAGGACGGATGCGATAACAGATGCTCATATTGCGTTATTCCTTACGGGAGAGGCAAATCAAGAAGTGCTGAAATTGATTTTATTATTAACGAGATAAACCGCTATGCTGATAACGGGTATAAAGAAGTTGTTTTCACGGGTATTCACATAGGACAGTGGGGAAAAGAGTGGGGTAAATCTATTCTTGACCTTTTGGTACAGATAGAAAGAACAAAAATTCACAGATATCGTCTGGGGTCTTTAAATCCGCTTGAGATTACAAATGAGCTTTTGGACTTTTTGCAGAACAGTGAAAAATTCTGTCCGCATTTTCATTTGTCTTTGCAGTCAGCTTGTAACCGAACGTTAAAAAGAATGAACAGGCATTATACTTCAGAATTCTATCTGGACCAGATAGAAGACATAGTGTCACGCTTTGACAAACCGTTTCTGGGAAGTGATATTATTGCAGGATTTGCAGGTGAAACGGAAGAAGACTTTGAAACTACTGTTGAAAATCTTTTGAAATCAAAACTTTCAAAAATTCATGTTTTTCCTTATTCTGTGAGAAAAGGAACTCCTGCAGAAAAAATGAGCGGTCATTTGTCAGATGCGGTAAAACAAGAAAGAACTGATATTATAAAGAAAATATCCGCAGATAAGTTAAGCGAATTTTTAAATCAAAATATTGGTTTAGAGCATGAAGTTTTAATCGAAAAACGACCTGATAAAAAAACAGGTTTGTATAAAGGTGTTACGGAAAATTATATTAATGTTTTTCTAAAAGACGGTGAGTTTAATACATTAAAAAAAGTCGTTCTTACAAAAGAGAATATTTTGTCCGTATAAAAATTTATTTATGATAGAATATATTTATTGGAGTATAAAAGACTATGATAACAATAAAAGATGTTGAACACGTAGCAAAATTGGCACGTTTAGAGCTTACGGAAGAAGAAAAAGAAAAGTTTACAAAACAGTTGGGTGACGTACTGAAACACGTTGATGCGATGAATGAGGTTGACACTTCTAATGTTGAACCGATGGCGCATGCTATCGATTTTGTAAATGTTATGAGAGAAGATAAGGTTTATTACGAGCAAACTAAAGAAGAACTTATGAAAAATGCACCTGATGAAGAAAACGGATTTTTCAGAGTTCCGAAAATTAATTAAAATCGGGGTAAATATTTATTGGTTTATACTCACGTTCTGCATAGGAATGTGCGGTGAACTGTTTTTTATGGAGATTCAGCTATGACAAAATATATTTTTATAACTGGTGGTGTAGTAAGTTCTTTGGGAAAAGGGATTATAGGTGCATCACTCGGTAAACTGTTGAGAGCAAGAGGCTTTTCTGTTGCTATTCAGAAGTTTGACCCGTATATAAATGTTGACCCGGGAACAATGAGCCCATTTCAGCATGGTGAAGTATTTGTAACCGATGACGGTGCTGAAACTGACCTTGATTTGGGACACTATGAAAGATTTATTGACTCAAACTTTTCTCAACTTAGCAGCGTAACTTCAGGAAGCGTTTACCAAACAGTTATACAAAAAGAGCGCAGAGGAGATTATCTGGGCGGCACGGTTCAGGTTATTCCTCATATTACAAATGAGATTAAATCAAGAATTGTTAAAGCTCAAAAACAGTTTAAACCTGATTTTCAGATTATAGAAATCGGAGGTACGATAGGTGACATTGAAGGTCTGCCTTTTATTGAAGCGATAAGACAGTTTAAAACTGAAATGGGAATAGGTAATGCCATAAATGTTCACTGTACATTACTTCCGTATCTTCAGACTTCTGGTGAACTTAAGACAAAACCTTCACAACACAGTGTTTCTGTTTTGAGAAGTTACGGCTTGCAGCCGGAAATCCTTGTTTGCCGCACTGCAAAAGCTATTCCGAAAACAGAAAAAGAAAAGCTGGCTCTGTTCTGCTCTGTTGCAAAAGATGCTGTTATAGAATGCAGAGATATGAAAAGTATTTATGAAGTTCCGCTTGCACTTGAAGAACAAAATTTTGCAAATGTTGTTCTTAAACTTTTGCAGACACCTGAACAAAAACCTGATTTAACTGCCTGGACAAAACTTGTTGAAAGAATAAATCATCCCAAGGCATCTATAAAAATTGCAATCGCAGGTAAATATACAAAGCTTTCGGACGCTTATATCTCTGTTGTTGAATCTATTAAACACGCAGGATACTCTGATGAGGTTAAGACTGAGATTAAGTGGATAAACTCTGAAGAATGTCTTGACTGGGATAATTGCAAAGAGTTAATGAAAGATGTTGACGGTGTAATTGTTCCTGGAGGTTTTGGAATTAGAGGAATTGAAGGTAAACTGAACGTAATCAGATATGCAAGAGAAAATAATGTTCCGTTCCTGGGAATTTGCCTTGGTATGCAGTGCGCGGTAATTGAATATGCAAGAAATGTTGCAAAAATCCAGGGTGCTAACTCAACCGAGTTTGATGAAAATGCAGTTAACCCTGTAATCGACCTTATGCTTGAACAAAAGAACGTAAAAGGTTATGGTGCAACAATGCGTTTGGGTGCTTATGATTGTCATCTTAAGAAGGGTACTAAAGCTCATGAGGTATACGGTTCTTCTAAAATATCCGAACGTCACAGACACAGATATGAAGTTAATACAGACTATATTGAACAATTAAAGAAAGCCGGTTTGGTATTTTCAGGTATGTCGCCTGACGGTATGCTCTCTGAAATAGTTGAGCTTCCTGATTTGGATTGGTTTGTTGCTTCTCAGTTCCATCCTGAGTTTAAATCAAGACCTGAAAGACCTCATCCTTTGTTCAAGGGTTTAATTGATGCGGTCGTTAAACAAAAAAATCTCGATTAGACATCTTTTCCTGCAATAATTCTTTGGTAAAGTCTGTTGTTAGGGGCGTTGTTACTGAGTTTTACTATCATCTCTAATCCGAATCTTACAGGTTTTATGTTCCTGAATGCAGGAAACATGAAGGGTTCTGATTCTATATAGTCAGACAATTTTTGAGGGAATTTAACCCCCTTTTTTGGAGTATATGTCGTAAAAACTGCTATCGGGTATCCTTCAGGATGCATCTGAAGCTCGAATTTTATACGTTTTGTGAGATATGCATTATCAATTCGTTTTCTTGCAAAATTTAATTTATCAAAGCGATTTGTGTCAATTGCGTGTTGTACAACACTTTTTAAATCATCTGTATAAAAGAACTTGGCTCTGTATGAAGGCGAATAATTATTAGTCGTGATTAGCATACAAAAACTCCTTATATTTATGTAAAACTCATAAATATATAATTTGCTAGCTTAATCGTAAAAACGCCTCAATTTTAGCTTTTATTGAGCCTGATGCATAATCATCTATATCTATGTATAATCCGTT
Source organism: uncultured bacterium (assembly GCA_902763805.1). GTDB lineage: Bacteria > Cyanobacteriota > Vampirovibrionia > Gastranaerophilales > Gastranaerophilaceae > CAG-196. The sequence goes on from CACWTN010000008.1 coordinate 61,245, forward strand.
ATATTTATCTGCAAGATATTTTGCAAGCTGAGCTTTTGAGCAAAATGCCTGAGCATAGAAAACTGTCGGAACATTTGGATTAACATACATTTCCAAATCTAAATCGGCAGGAGTTCCCGCCTCGACGCATCTTGTCCAGCCGTAAACGTGTGTTGTATCAGGAAATAATTTGAGTGTTTCCAAATCATTAGGAGGAACTCCCCAAAAACCCGGTGTAAATTGCGGATTCGAAGAATTGTTGTTTTCAGGTATCAGCGCGGGTTGATAAGTTGTAATTGCCGGATGTATTATATTTGCGGTAATCAGTTGTATTTTGTCATATAGCGGTAAATTACTCTTGCATATTATTATTTCTTTTTTGTTATCGGTTTCTTCGTATATTGTTGTAATAACATTAAATCCCATATCCGTAAGTATCTTTGACGCAAACCAGCCGCTGTCGCACTTGTCTTTGCCGATAGGTGCGATAATTAAATCAGGCTTAAGAAACATTGTATTATCAATAATATTTTTTATGATTTTACAATAAGATTCAGGAAGAATATTTGTTTTCGGATAACCAAAATCAATATCCAAATCAATCCATTCCGCATTTGGGTATTTTTCTTTTGTTTCTTCAATTATGTCAGGTCTTGGATATCCCCAAAAACCTATTTTCTGTACATTTTTCATAAGCTTTATGATATCACAAAGATACGTTTATTTGAAAAATATTTGCTCAGTGTGATATAATTTTGTTGTTAAGAAAAGGAGTATATATGAGCGATAATATTGAAATAAAAGAAAATGACGGATTTGATGAAGTACGTTTTCAGCCAAGCGGTGTATGCAGTAAGTTGATGGTTCTGAAAATAAAAGATAATAAAATTGCTGATATGGAAACTGTCGGAGGCTGCAGCGGTAACTTAAAAGGTATCGGTTCTCTTGTAATAGGTATGGATATAAATGAGGTTATAAAAAGACTTCAGGGACTTCCGTGCGGAAGCAGACCGACAAGCTGTCCTGACCAATTATCTATAGCTTTAAAACTGTATCTTGAACACAAATCAACAGTTGCAGTATAGGGGTGTAGGATATGCATAATATTACATTGATAAAGGGTGACGGCATTGGGCCTGAAATATCAGATGCTGTTTTGAGGATTATTAAAGCTGCAGGGGTTGAAATTAACTGGGATATACAGACTGCCGGTGCAGATGTTATAGAACAAGAAGGAGTGCCTTTACCGCAAAGAGTTCTTGATTCTGTTAAAAAGAACAAAGTTGCACTTAAAACCCCAGTAACTACACCTATCGGAAAAGGATTCCGTTCGGTTAACGTTCAGTTAAGAAAAGAACTTGATTTGTACGCAAATTTAAGACCCTGTTATAATCTGCCTAATGTTAAAACAAGGTATGAAGGTGTAGACGTAGTTGTTGTAAGGGAAAATACCGAAGATTTGTATGCGGGAATCGAACGACAGGTTGATGAGGATACCGCTGAAAGTATTAAAATAATTACCCGTGCGGCATCAGAGAGAATTGCAAAATTTGCATTTGATTATGCGGTTAAAAATAACAGAAAACTTGTTACTGTTGTTACAAAAGCAAATATATGCAAACTTTCAGACGGTCTGTTCTTGGAAAGCGCAAGGAAGGTTGCAGAAAATTACGATATACCGCTTAAAGAGATTTTAGTCGATAACTGTTGTATGCAGCTTGTTCAAAATCCAAATCAGTTTGATGTTTTACTTCTTCCGAACCTGTACGGAGATATAGTTTCAGATTTATGCGCAGGGCTTATTGGCGGTCTTGGTGTTGCACAGGGAGCAAATATAGGAAAAGATTATGCCGTATTTGAACCCGTACACGGTTCTGCTCCGGATATTGCAGGACAAAATAAAGCTAACCCAACGGCTATGCTTATGTCTGCTATAGAAATGCTGAATTATATCGGAGAACAGGAAGCCGGTAAAAGAATTAAAACAGCATTATTTAAGACGCTTGAAAATAATATAAAGACTGCCGATTTGGGCGGAAATGCTTCCTGCAGTGATTTTGCTGATGCAATAATCAAGGCTCTTTAAGGAATGTAAAACCTTCCTTTACTTTGAAGCATCTTTTTGTTATAATGTCTTTGTGAATAGTTTCTTAAAAAAGAACGGTCATTGGTTACCCGTTCTTTTTTATTTTAAGGATTACCTTAAAGAACCGGAGGCTTATGAAACAGGACATTAACAGACACGAAGTATTGGAAAAAATTACACCGCTCATAGAGAATACGGCTATGAGATTTGGGTACATTCCGATAGAAATTGAGTTTATTAAAGAAAATCACCGTTGGTTTCTGAGAATATATTTGTATTCAAAAGAAAAAGATGTAACGCTTGATGATTGCGAAAACGTAACACGTTCTCTTAATGATTTTCTTGATGAGTTAATTCCTGTAAAGTATTATCTTGAAGTTTCATCTCCCGGATTAGAAAGAAAATTCAAATCAAATAAGGAGTTTGTTTATTTTCAGGGCAGAAGAATAAGCCTTAAACTCAGAGAACCGTTAGAAGGTGAAACGGAAAAAATATTTAAAGGTGAAATTATTAACTGGGACGACAATGAAGGTTTAACATTCCTTCGCTTTGATGACGGTGAAGAACTTCATATCCCTAAAGATAATATTCAATCGGCAAAATTATACATTGATTAATAATAAAAAAGAAAGGATAAAATTATGATTAAAATCGGAACGGCGCTGTTTGAAGCGTGTGAAGAACTCGAAAGAGAAAGAGGTATATCCAAAGACGTAATTATTTCTTCTCTTTGTGATGCTCTTGTTGCTGCATATAAAAAACATATGCACGTAAAAGAAGCTGCTAATATTGAAGCAATATTTGATGAACAAACAGGTGAAATCGGTGTATTTTCAACGAAAACAGTTGTTAAAAAAGTTGAAGACCCTGATATGGAAATATCTTTAAAAGATGCTCAGGAAATTGATGACGAAGTTGAAGTAGATGATGAAGTTAAAATTGAAGTAACTCCCGAACAATTCGGAAGAATTGCTGCTCAATCTGCAAAACAGGTTATTACTCAGAGAATCAGAGATGCTGAAAGAAATAATATTTTAAATGAATTCCTTGAAAAGAAAGGAACATTAACAACAGGTATTATTCAGAGAGTTGAAAACAGAAACGTAATTGTTAACATCGGTAAAACTGATGCAATTATGCCTCAGAGAGAACAAATCCCGAGAGAATACTATAAACCCGGTAACAGAATCAGAGTATTTGTTCTTAACGTAAAAGAAACAAACAGACTCCCTCAGGTAATCGTATCTCACGCACATCCTGAAATCGTAAGAGAATTGTTTGAACTTGAAGTTCCTGAAATTGAAGACGGAATTGTTGAAATTAAATCAATTTCACGTGAAGCAGGCTTCAGAACAAAAATCGCAGTTTGGTCAAATGACCCTGAAGTTGATTCTGTAGGTGCTTGTATCGGACCGCGCGGAAGCAGAATTCAGACAATTGTCGGAGAACTTAAGAATGAAAAAATCGATATCGTTCGCTGGTCAGAAGACCCTGTTGAATATATCGTAAACGCTATATCTCCTGCAAGAGTTGTTTCTGTTGACATTATGACAGACGGTGAAGACCAAAAGGATGCTCTTGTTGTAGTTCCTGATGACCAGTTATCACTTGCTATCGGTCGTGAAGGTCAAAACGTAAGACTTGCTCACAGATTAACAGGCTGGAAGATTGATATTAAATCAGTTTCTCAAATGGAAGATGAAGAAGCAAGAAAACAGTCAAACTTTGACGAATACAATGATGATGAAGTTGAAGAACGTGCTGTTGATTCTGATGAAATTCAGGAAGAAATTGAAGAAGAAATGAACCAGCAGGCTTATGATGAAGAAGACCTTCAGCAGGAAGAAGCTGAAGAAGAAACTTCTGAAGAAGAATAGCTGATTTAGGTATAAATAAGACGCTGATATAATCAGCGTCTTTTTTTAGTTTAATGTGTGGTTAACCATAAATCGTCTTTTTAAATCCAATGTCTGGTTAGCTAATGTTTCTTCTTTAAACTTGAACGGCTTATTAATTTTGAACAGTCCGACATTAGTATAGTCATCAATTGCTATCAATTTCATAGGATTTATAATTTTTTTCAATTTTTGTATGTTTGTTACTTTATTTGTTATAAAGTCTATAACATGTGTCATTAAGTATGTTTCTGTCGGTAATATTCCCAACCCTATAGGCATTTTATTGTCTTTAAAGTAAACGCACTTTTGTTCTAAAACTTTGCATTCATAGTACAGTTTTTTGAATCCGTCAGCATATACCTCTCTAGCGTATAAAGTTGATGAACCTTGGTCAATTTTAACCTGTTTTCCAATGTACAAGCCATATTTGTTATAAAAGTGCCATACATTTCCTTCCCGCTTTGTTATAGCGTGATTTTTTGTTAAGTATTCGGCTATGGGTGATATTTTTGTCATTTTTATCCTTTTATCATGGGTTTTGTTTTGTCAATGGGTCTTTCGGGAGTATGCAGATGTGCCTTAAATTCATATTTAAAAGGTTTGTTTATTTTATATATCGGGTAATTTTTCGGCAATCCTGCAATTTGCCTTTCTTGTACCAGCTCGTCACATTCTTTTATTTGATCTATGTACAAATCAGAAGATAAGCCTCGTGTAAGTTCGTCTGTTTTGTTAACATTATGTTCATAATCATTTATGTATTTGTTTATTTGGATATTTACCGGTATAAAACGGTGTTTATCCAAAAAGTATCTTTGTAGTCTTTTAACAATGGTTAACTGCTGTAAGAATGGTTTATCTTCGTTTTCTTTGTACAAATCAATTTTTATTCGTGTTAAATTGCTATCTTGTTCTTTTTTTAATGTTCCTAAAATTTTACCGTCAGGGTTGATAAATTCAACTAAATCAGAAGCATAGCGAGGCTTATGCGCCTTCACGTTATTTTTCGCTAAATATTTTGCGACAGGTGAAATTTTAAAACTGTACATTCCTACTCCTAATCATAAGTTGTTGCTTGGGTTTTATATGTAACGATACACGCGGTATTTTATGATTATTTCATTTCAACTTTATTTTTATTATCTTTAATCGGGTCTGTTTTTGGGATATTGCTTTCTGATAAGTTGCGGATTTTCAGTTCCGCATTTTGAGCTTTAATCATATTTCTCAGGAATGTATCGTCCTGCATATTTTTTTTCATATCAGCGAAAACAGCTTTTAGTTCTTCTTCACTCAAACCTTCAGAAGCTTTCATGCAAACAACAAGTCTGTCTTTTCTGAATGTAAAGTATGAAGCGGCCAGAATACCCCAAAGTAATAATCCCTGAAAAATTCCTATAGAAGGTATCTGAGTGAAGTATGAAGCTGCATAGTTCCAGATATGCATACAAAGCCAGCCTGGGAACCAGCCGAATCCTGCGGCAAGGCAAATCCCGATGAATGCCAGATATAATATACCTCTGAAACCTTTTACCTGTATAACATTAAAACTTTTTTTCATTTAATCTATTCTATTCCTGCCATTTTTTTGAATTCATCTTCATTCAATATTATAACACCTAAATCCTGAGCTTTATCAAGTTTTGAACCCGGATTTTCTCCTACAACTACGAATGAAGTTTTCTTAGATACTGATGAGGATGTTTTTCCCCCCTTTGATTTTATTATATCACCAGCCTCATCTCTTGTCATTGTTTGTAAAGTTCCTGTTAAGACAAAAGTTTTTCCCGCAAGTTCATCTGTTTTGGGGGTAAACGTATTTTCAAAATCAAAGCCGATTTCTTTAAACTCATTAAGAGTTGCAAGATTGTGTTCATTGTGGAAAAATTCGTAAATATTCTTTGCTATTTTATCTCCGATTCCGTCTATTTCCGCCAATCTTTCAACCGTTGCACATTTGAAATCTTCTAAAGAAGGAAGCTCGTTAACAAGAAGGTCGGCTGTTTCTTTTCCGACATTTCTTATCGATAATGCTGTGATAAATTTTGCCAGCGGCTTTTTCTTTGATGCCTGAATAGCATTATACATGTTAGCAGCGGATTTTTCTTTGACCAACTCAAGTTTCAGAAAATCCTCTATTGTTAATTTGTAAAAATCTATTGGAGCTTGAACCAAACCTAAGTTATAAAGTTTTTCAATGACGGAAGGCCCGACTGAATCAATATCCATAGCTTCTTTTGATACCCAGTATTCAAGTTTCGCTCTGAGGACAGCAGGACATTTCGGGTTAAGACAGTAGAGATTAACCTCCCCTTCCACTTCTTTGATAGGTTCTCCGCAAGACGGGCAGTCAGCCTGAACCTGATAGATTGGTAAATTATCGTGCTCTGGTGAATCACAGACTTTAATCACTTTTGGTATTATCTCAGCTGCTTTTTTGATAAGAACTCTGTCCCCTATTCTTACATCAAGCCTTCTGATTTCGTCAAAATTGTGTAAACTGGCTCTTGATACAACACTTCCGGCAAGATTAACAGGGTCTAATACTGCAACGGGTGTAATTGCACCTGTCTTTCCGACTCCGAGTTCAATATCTCTTAAAACGGTTGAGATTTCTTCAGGCGGGAACTTGAACGCAGTTGCCCATTTTGGTGCACGGGAAGTATATCCGAGTTCGTTTTGGTATGCCAGATTGTTGACCTTTATTACAACTCCGTCTGTTGCGTAATTTAGCTCAAACCTTTTTGTTTCCCACTCCTTGCAGAAATCTATTGCGCCTTCAATATCATTAACAAGTCTAATGTTAGGATTTATTTTAAATCCCAGTTCTTTGACGTACTGTATACCGTCCCAGTGCGTTTTTGGCTGCTTTGAAGCCCGTTCTATTATCGGAGTATATGTAAACATTGATAAATCACGCTTTGCGGTAATTGAACTGTCAAGCTGACGAAGTGAGCCTGCCGCCGCGTTTCTTGGGTTTGCAAACGGTTTTTCTCCGTTTGCGAGATTTTCCTCGTTTAGTTTTTCAAACGAAGTTTTCGGCATATATATTTCACCTCTGACCTCAACATCAGCATCTTCAAACAGTTTAAGCGGAATTGCTTTTATTGTTCTGAGGTTTTGGGTAATTTCTTCTCCTGTAATGCCGTTTCCTCTTGTTGCCCCGTGGACAAAAGAACCGTTTTTATATGCGAGAGCTATTGCAAGCCCGTCAATTTTAAGTTCACAAACGAGTTCAACATTATTTCCAAACTCATTGGTAATTTTTTCGTACCACTTGCGCAGTTCATCATAACTATATGTGTTATCAAGTGAGTATAATCTGTACTTATGCTTAACCTCCTGAAATCCCGTGCTTATTCCGCCGACACGCTGTGTCGGACTATCAGGCGTAATAAGCAGAGGATATTGTTTCTCCAGCTCCTCAAGCTCTTTATACAATTTGTCATACTCAAAGTCGCTTATCAGCGGGTTATCAAGTACATAATAATTATATGAATATTTGTTTAATTCTTCCCTTAAAAAATTTATTCTTTCTTGCACTATAAAATTCCCATAACATTATTTAAAAACTGTTATTTTAATACATTTTCTCTGTATTCAGCACTATTTTTGATATTACTTTCTCTTTCAAAAACATCTGTTTCAAGCTGCTGCTTTATTTTAGATGCGTTCTCAAGACTTTGTTTGATTTTATCAGAATTATAAATGTCCTTTTTGCAGACATTGCTTTTTTGTTCATTCATGCAGCTTAGAACCTGCCTTTTTACAGTTCTCGGCATTACACCAATATCACCTATAATATGCGCCATGTAAACTCCTTTTATGCTTTTTTGTATTTAACATTTACCCCTATAATACCAATCATAATCCAAAAAGTAAACTGAATCTGAGGTCTGAAAAATACCGTATCCACAAACCCATGGGTTAATATTCCGATGATTGATAATAATGCACAAAGAACAAAAACTGAATCTGTTGTTTTGCTGCTGAATATAAATTTAACTGCTTTATAAATGTTTGCGCCAAGAAAACTCAAAAAAGCTGCAAGTGCAAATATTCCGCTCTCAACTGCCGTTTCCAGATAAATATTATATGCGCTCAGTGCGTCAAATCCTGTTTTCATGTATAAACCGTAAATTTCTCTGAAGTTTTGATTTCCGCACCCTATTCCTAACAGCCAGTTATCTTTAAACATTTGAAAACTTGATTGGTATACATTAAATCTGAAGGAGTTAGAACTGTCGCTTCTCATTGCAAAAATAGAGAATATTCTCGCTCTGAGTGATGCAGTTGAAACTATGATAAATGAGGTTATTAATGCAAATATTCCGACAATCGTTGTGAAAAGCTTTTGCAATTTCGGCTGAAGAAGTTTGTATGTGATGCATACTAATGTTATAAAAGCAAAGAAAAATCCTATATATGCGCCTCTGCAGCCTGTCAGAACCATAGCGGCAACTGATAAAAGTCCTGCGATAACTGAAACCGATAATAATTTCTTATTAATAAAAGGTATTGCCAAAAACGAAGGAATTATTGACAGCATATATCCGCCAAATAAATTTGGGTTGTATGGTTTCAGTGTTCCGTAAACCCTTGTCATGACTTCTTCAGGGTTGAGATGCGACATATCCTGCCAGCCTGAGATTTCTTCTACAGCTCCAAAATTTTGCAGGAAGGCAAAAACTGTTTCATAGCATGCACAAAAAGCAAGTGATACAAATATCCATTTAATCTTGCTGTGATTATCTTTTAAATAATGTACAACAGAGATATAAAAACCTATATATGTAAGGGTTTTAAAAAAACCTTTCAGGCTTAAATAAAACAATGTAGAGCCGGATACACTTATAAGTACAAGCATAAAATACACAAGCAGGCACACATCTGTTTTATTAAGTTCAAAATGCTCATCGGGTTTCGTAATCAGTTTTATGGTTGTAAGTAAAATTGCAAACAAGGCAAAATATCCGATTATATCAGATTCTGCAAACAAAGAACTAAATATAACCATAAATATGTTTAAACCGATGAAAAAATCTATGTTTTGAAGTAAAAAGCTCTTGTTATATATTGAATTAAATAATGACTGTATTTTTGTTAAAACTGTATTAATAAACAAACCGTTTGTCCCCGCATAATTCGGCTATTTTAAATAGTTATCCTACTTCTTTGTTTAAAACATCATCTTCAACTTTTGTATCATAAGTCACTCTGACATCAGAGATTGTTCCGTTGAATTTGTAGTTTTCACCTTCCAATGTTACAGGAAGTCCGATTTTAATTTTGTTACCCCCTACAACAGCTCCGTCTTTAGTGATTTTTGCGGTATCTGTAACTGATACTACAGCATCAAATATTGAGGGCTGTGCCGGATCGTTAACCAGTACATACTGTTTTTCATTCTTTTGTGATGCAACAGCTGTCTGACGCGGCGTATAAGCAACTCCGTTAACACTTAATTCCGTGTAAGGAACATTTCTTATTGTGATAAAAGTTTTTTCTCCGGCTTTTATAGGAAATTCTTCGCCCGTAACAGTTACGCCCCTTAAAAATACCTGAAATGTTATTTCGGATGTTGCTTCAATTTGTTTGTCGGCAGTCTGTCTGAAGTGTTTTACTGTGAAAACACCGACAAACAGTGCAATGACAACTCCTACTATAATTATTATATCTACTATATTGAATTTTCCCAGAATGTTTTTCATTGATTAGTCCTCCACTTCAATCTTGTTTGGAACAGCGTTTAAAATCTCTTTTATTGTTGTAGTTGCGCATCCGAATTGTTTGATTACAATTCCTGCTGCTATGTTGCCGATGGTGGCAGCATAAACCGGCTCTGCACCAACAGACAGTGCAAGTGTGTATATTGCAGTAACCGTATCGCCGGCACCTGTTACATCAAAAACTTTTGACTTATTAAAAACAGGTATATGTATGTATTTTCCGTCTTTCGTAATTATTGCCATGCCTTCTGAACCGCATGTTATAAGCACGGATTCCGCACTTGTTTCTTTTATGATAGTATTTCCTGCAAGAATATAATCCGCTTTATCCTTTAGGCTAAAACCAACAAATTTCTGTGTGTCAGGTAAATTCGGCGTCATTGATGTTACGCCTTTATATCTGTTAAGATTTTTTTGCGCATCAACAACAACAATTTTGTTATATTTTGCAGCCAAATCGGTTACTGTTTTTATTATTTTGTCGGTTAACGTACCGATATGATAGTCAGAAAGAATAACTGCGTCATGTTCAGGCAGAAGTTCTGATATTTTTTCTATAATTTTATTTTCTGTTTCAGTGCTTATCGGGGCATTTGTCTGTCTGTCAATTCTTACGATTTGTTGTGTTACGGATTGAGAACAAGAACCTGATATCCTTGTCTTTGTAACTGTTTTGCGCTTGTCATCAACAATCAGATTATCACAATTTATGTTAGCCTTTCTGAAGGCCTCTTTAAGTTCTTCACCCTGATAATCATTTCCTATTACGCCTACAGCCGTAACTTTTCCACCGTTAATTGATGAAGCGTTGTGAGCAGCATTTGATGCTCCGCCAAGTATATAGTTTGTATGAGTATGTTGTAAAATCAGCACAGGAGCTTCTCTTGAGATTCTTTCAGTATCTCCGTATACCATTTCATCAAGCGCCATGTCGCCAATAACAAGTATTTTTTTCTCACTTAACCTGTTTATGTACTCTCTTAATTTTTCCAAATCTATTTTCATATCATCTTCTCTTATGATTGCTTATCATTTAAAACTACTATATAATATACATATATAATACAACAAATAAAGAGAGAATTCATGGCAGGAAGTTTTCGTAATAAAAATGATGATTCTATAGATATAAGCGAGTTGGCATCATTAAATGAAGATATATCAGATGATTTTTTGGATCAGCTTCAGGATAAGCTGACCATGGATGCAAGCTCCTTTACAAAAGAAGCCGCTGATGACTCTACTTTATTTGAAGAACCTGAAGCTCCTGCGGAGGAAACTCCTGAGAAACAGGAGACGGAAACTCCTACTCCTGAACCTGTACAGCCCGTAGAAGCGGAAGAAAAAAAAGAAGAAGTTCAGGTTAATCAGTCTTTTGACGATAACTTTATTAAGAAATACAAGGCAAAACTTAATAAGAAAGCACAGGCATCTCTGCAAAGCGGTAATGCCGTAAACGGAACTGTCCCGACTAAATACATGCAGGAACAGGCTGAGGATAATAATGAACCAATTGAAAATCTTTCAAACGGGAATATATCTGAGCATCCTCTGACACCTGATCAAAAGAAATATAATGAAAGCTTAGACTTTCTTGACGGAAATATTAAGTATTCAAAATATGTTATATATATTGATCCAAAAAATGTAGACTTTATTGAAGGTTTAACAGTCAAAGAACGTAAAAATCTTATTAACGGTATACTTAGACAACAGGATGATATTTCTATTACAAAACAAAGATTTGCAATTATTCAAACTGTTATAAGACAGGTTGTTATTGCTATTCTGACGATTTCAATATCGGTGCCCATAGTCTACTATGTGATTAATGCATCTTTGGAAGCAACAATTGATAACCACAGACGTTCACAAACTAATTGGCAGACTTTGTATAAAGAACACGGTAAAATTAAGCAAAATTTTTAAGCAGCTTCCGAATAGTTTTTATTTTGTATTGCGTTTGGCTTCATTTCAATATGTTTTGCTTGTTCTGTTTTGCGGTTTTTCTTTGCATTATCGTAAATTGCTTGTCCGACGGCTTCTCCTGCTGTCCAGCTTCCTATTGATGCAGCTGCAAACCCTATGCCTTTCACGATTTTTGGAGCATGTTTAAAAATATGTTTGTTCATAAATGTTGTTGTAGTACAGAAGTCTTTTATTGCCTTTTCTGTTTCTTCTGTATAGAACGGTAATTTTTTATATAAAGCTTCTCTTGGAGTTATTTCATATTTTCCGTTTTTATATGTTGTTTTAGAAAGACCGAAGAAATTTTTTGCTCCTGTTTCACCGGCTACCATTGTGCAAAAAGCGAGTCCGCCGGTTATTGCTTCTTCTTCTTTGTTCTTAGCATATATTATTTTTATACTTTCAGTTGCTCCGATAAGCGGGTTTATATGATTCATTGTAAATCTTGTTATTTTTCCCGCAGTTTCCAGTGCCTTTTCTGATTTTAAGAATTCTTCCAAAGCTTTTTCTTTAGCCGTAACTTTTGCTGCCAGTGATACATTTGATGATTCTTTTGCAATATTTGCAGCTCCCTCAACAACTTTTGCACCTTGTCCGACAGCAATATCATAATCCATTACGCTCACAATGGCATTATTACTCGTAACTCCTTTATTTACCCTTCTCGGGGCAAATATGGAACCTGATGCCATAAACGGTAAAAATGCTGTTAATGCTGTCGCTGACATAATAAACCTTTACACACTAAAATGCTTACATTTATATAAAGTATTTTTGTAAACAGAATTTGCCAATAACTTAAAAAATGTTACAAAAATTAATACATTAAAAAACGACCTTATCTATTTTAGATAAGGTCGTTTTATTAAAGATTAAAAATCTTATTAGTCGTCAGCATGACCTGCAGTACCTAAAACGTCACGCATTTTGTGCATAACCATTTCTTTAACAGCTGTTCTTCCCGGTCCCATATATTCTCTCGGGTCGAATTTTTCAGGATGTTCCATAAAGAATTCTCTGATTGTTGAAGTCATAGCTAATCTTAAGTCTGTATCAATGTTAATCTTAGCAACACCATGCTTAGAAGCATAGTTAAGCATATCTTCCGGAACACCTTGTGCATCAGGTAAGTTACCGCCGAATTTATTACATTTAGCAACAAATTCAGCAGGAACTGATGAAGAACCGTGAAGAACGATTGGGTAATCACCGAAACCAGCTTCTTTAAGAGCATCTTTAATTTCTTTAAGTCTTTCAAAGTCTAATTTAGCTTCGCCTTTGAATTTGTAAGCACCGTGAGAAGTACCGATAGCAATTGCTAATGAGTCGCAGCCTGTTTGTTTAACGAATTCAACTGCTTCTCTTACGTTAGTATATTTAGCATCCTTATCAGAAACTTTAACGTCATCTTCAACACCTGCCAATTTACCGAGTTCAGCTTCAACTGAAACTCCTCTTTCGTGAGCGTATTCAACAACTTTCTTAGTTACTGCTACGTTTTCTTCAAACGGGAATCTTGAACCGTCTATCATAACTGATGAGAAACCGCCGTCGATACAAGCTTTACAAATTTCAAAATCAGCACCGTGGTCTAAGTGAAGTGCGATAGGAATTGTAGTTGTAGCAAGAGCTGCTTCTACTAATTTAATAAGATAAGTTTGGTTTGCATATTTTCTAGCGCCTGCTGAAACCTGAAGAATAATTGGTGATCTTGTTTCTTCAGCAGCTTCTGCAATACCTTGTAAAATTTCCATGTTGTTAACATTGTAAGCACCGATAGCGTATCCGCCTGCTAATGCTTTACGGAACATTTCGCCTGTTCCAACTAATTTTCTTTCACTCATGTTGAGTTCTCCTTCTTTTTATTACAACGAGGTAATAACCTCTATACATGCAAACATTACTACAAACAGGGTGAAAAGTAAACTATTGCTTGTGATATTCCAAAACAATCTGTGCTTTTACACTGTCTTTTGAAAAAGAGCGTGGAAGCGGCTGGTAGGGGGCACCTGATTTTACAGCTTGTAATGCTGAAGTATTTGCATTTGGATAATTTGTTCCAACAATTTGTACTTCTGATATAGAACCATCTCTGTGTACTCTGAATTGTACGGTTATTTCATAATCAACGTTAGCTTTGTATGGAGTCCAATGTCTTTGAACTTCTCTCGGAAGATACCTGAAATATTCCGCAAGAGTTTTTATTTCTCTCATTTCAGGTTGTGCAGCCTGTTCGGTTTTTTGATTATTCTTTATTTTATCTCCAAACGGATTTGTATTAGTGTTCTTCGGCACATATTCAAATGCTGAAACACTTAGTGTTAAGCTGAAAATCGCTAATAGAATTAAATTCTTTTTCATATTTATTATTCCCCTTCACCCTACCCCTCTCCCAATGGACGAGGGAATAAAAGTTATATTATTTACCCCTATCTGACATAAACTCTGGGCAGTCTTACTTTAAGTCTGCAAGTCAGTTCATAGTTAATAGTATGTAATATTTCCGCCCAATTATCAAGGGTTAAATTGTCTTCATCAAGCAAAGTGATTACATCACCAACGCTTGCATCAATATCACCTAAATCAAACATCATCTGGTCCATCGTGATATTACCGATTTGCTTGATTTTTTTACCGTTAATTATTCCTGAAATTTTGTTCGATAAACCTCTTGAAACTCCGTCTGCATAACCTATAGGAATTGTCGCAACTCTTGTTGGTTTATCGGCAATAAATGTATGAGCGTAGCTTACGCCTTCTCCCGTTTTTACTTCATGAATATTTGTTATTCTGCCTTTTAGTCCCATAATCTGTTTGAGTTTAGGTTTGTAGTTATATTTGGGAGGTAAATCAGGATAAAGTCCGTATAGTGATATACCCACACGTACCATATTTGATTTAATATCATAGGCAAATGTTGCTGCCGTGTTTTGTATATGTATTAACAGTCCTTTTGTATCTATGTTATCTATAACACTGTTCCACCTGTCTATCTGCTTTTTAGCTTCATCAGGTTCTTCTGCGGCGGCAAGGTGAGTAAATACGCCTTCAAATCTTAAATAGTCCGCTTTTCTTACTTTTTCTATGTATTCTAATGCAAGTTCTGAGCGTACTCCAATTCGGTTCATGCCGGTATCAAGCTTGACGTGAACTCTTGGTTTAATGCCTGTTCTTTCGTAAACATCTTTGCAAGCTTCCAGATGTTCATCGTTAAATATTGAAAATGCAATATCGTTTCTTGCAGCTGTTTCAACCGCCCAAACAGGGATTGCGCCGACAACCAGAATTGGTGCTTTGATTTTAACATTTCTTAAATCCAAACCTTCATCAACAGACGATACACCGAACATATCAACACCTGACGCAAGCATTGTTTGGGCTATCATCTGCGAACCATGCCCGTATGCATCCGCTTTAACTATTCCGAGCATTTTTTTGCCGGAGGGGATTCCTTTTTTTATCTCAATAATATTTTGAGCAAGGCTTTCCAAATTAATTTCAACCCAAGCATCTTTGTGTGTATTTACGTTTGACTGTCTGATGTTTTTCATATCTTTCCTTTTATGTCTGCTTAATATTTATCCTCTTTTGCCGGGAATTGCAGATTTTATATTAACTCTCCGTTCAGATACCATGTTCTTGCGTTTGTAATTTTGACGTTTACAAACTCTCCTGTTAAATCTCTGTCGCAGGGTATATGAACAATCTTGTTGTTTCTTGTTCTGCCTGTTATTACCTTGTCGCCGTTTTTGCGAACTTCAAAATTTTCTATTAAAACTTCCATCTCTCTGCCAAGGTATTTTTTATTTGATTTTAGACAGCAGGCTCTGTTATGTTCATTAAGTCTTGCAAGACGTTCTGTTTTTACGTCCTCAGGAATGAATAAATCAGTCCATTTTGCGGCAACTGTTCGTTCTCTCGGCGAATATGCAGCAGTATTTGAGTAATCAAGTTCAAGTTCACTCATAGCTTTTAATGTATTCTTAAACTGTTCTTCCGTTTCACCCGGGAAACCTGCAATAAAATCGCTTGTGATTGTTACGTCTTTTACTCTTGAACGCAAATGGTCGCAAATCTTTTTATATGTTGTATAATCATATCTTCTGTTCATTTTCTTTAATACGTAATCGTCACCCGATTGCATCGGAATATGAAAATATTCGCAAACTTTGCCGAGCTCAAGAACCGTATCTATTAGTTCATCTGTAATATCCGTAGGATAATTAGTAACAAATCTTATTCTGAATTTACCCTCTAAAGCGTTTATTTGTCTTAGCAGCCACGACAGATTTTGTCCCTGGGGTAAATCTTTTCCATACGAATCTACGTTTTGTCCTAAGAGAGTTATCTCTTTAAACCCTTCAGAGAGTGCTTTTTTTACTTCTGCAATTATAAGTTCGGGTTTTCTTGAACGTTCTCTGCCTCTTGTATAAGGAACTATGCAGTATGTACAGAAATTGTTGCATCCTTCCATAATCGGAACCCACGCATTTATACCTTTTACACGGTTAATCTGTATATCGTTTTCTTCAAAAGGTTTTTCGTCAACAGAAACAACCCGTTCCCCGTTTTCAATTCTTTTTACAAGGTCAGGAAGTTCATAAAGTCTTTGCGTGCCTAAGACTATATCTACATACGGAGCTCTCTTAATTACATTTACCCCTCCTTGTTGGGCAACGCAGCCTGCAAAAACAATTTTTAAATCAGGTCTTGTTTGTTTCCATTTGCCCCAGACACCAATTTGACTATATGCTTTATCTTCCGATAACTGTCGTATTGAACATGTATTAATAATAAGCATATCTGCTTCTTTTGGATTTTCTGTCTGTGAATACCCGATATGTTCAAGCATTCCGTACATTCTCTCGGCGTCTGATTTATTCATTTGACAGCCAAGTGTTTCTATATAAACTTTTTTATTTTCCATTTACATTACTCCCTTGTTTTATTTTAATACAAAAAAGACGGGCAGACTATTCAGCCTGCCCGTCTTTTAAATTATAAACTTTTATTATTTACAGATGGAAATTTCTTCTAACAGAATTGCATAAACGGTTTCACCCTTTTTAGCTTTGTAGTGGCAGCCGGGGGTTAATACACCGACCAGAAAACCGACGCCGCAACCTACTGATACACCGGCAGCTATACCTGTACCGATTTTAGCAGGGGTTGGGATAAAACCAAATCCGACACCTGCGCCGGTTCCAATTATACCAAGTGTTAATGTTGAAACCGCAACCTTACCGAATGTTGTCCATGGACCTTCTTTCAGTTTGTAATCTTTGGTAAATGGTTTAGCTTTGATATCAATACAAGTGTTGTCAGGGAAAACTATCTTGTTAAATATTAGGCTTACACGTGCATTCCTGTTAAGCCATTTCGGTTTTTCAATTTTTGTAACGGTTGCAACAAATTTTGTTCCTGCGGGAAACAGCAGTGTGCCTTCTGTTGTGTACAATGCTTCGGGAACCTGAAAATTAACCGTGTCACCGGCATTAGCTTTCTTTGAATAGAATTTTTCATCAAATTTAAACAAAAGAACATTTCCTTGTTCAATTGTTTTTTTAGTTGTTTTAATTGTAACTAAGTTACACGGTGCTTTTTTATGAACATCAAGATGTTCTACTGCGAGCGTTTTATCGGCACATTTATTGCAGTCAGCCGCAAGTGCCGGCGTAATGTTCAGACCTGCAAATGAAATAATACAAATCAGTGATAGTAATTTCTTATACATTTTATACTCCTATTTATATAAAGAGTATAACTCTATTTTTGATGTTTCGCAAGACTATGCAATATAATCCAGTATTGCTCCGCCGATTTCTTCGTTTGGGTCAAAATAAGCATCTTTCGGGGGATTAATGGAGTTTTGTATAAGCATTTTTACTAAAGGTCCAAAAGCATCAGGAATTTTTGTTTTTCTGTATATTCCGGCTAAAAATGTTTGTATATTGGGTGATTTCGTATTGTTGTATTTTGAAAGTTCAGGATATATATCGTTAACTTTTTCTTTTTCAACTCCGTTATCAAGCATTAGGTTCAGTATAAATAAATCTTCAATTACCTGTTCTTCGTTTTTAGGGTTTTTAAGTTCATCTTTAATTACCTGTATCTGTTTATCGCCTTCTGTAGCACGTACATATACACTTTTATCAAATGTGCAGTAATTGTTTATTTGATTTGGATACGATACAGTCATTGATTTTCCTTAAATAAATATATAATAAGCTGCTGCCAGTGCCAGCGCCGGTACGTAAGGAAGATAATTCCCTCCGTCAGATTTTTTAATCCCTTTCAGTACAAAATATATGAGCATAATACCTGTTACGGCGATTGCAGACAGTGTCCACCAGTTTTGCCAGGCTCTGTAAAATACAAGCAGAGAGATAGTAAAAAGGATTGCAAATATACAGGTTTGTTTGTCGTTTGCTTTATATTTGTTGTAAAGAAATACCGGCAGAACAAATAACATTGATACGCAAAGACTTAACAGAAGAACTCTTACAATGGTGAAAATTCCGAATATTGCGCCTAAAGCTCCTGCAACATAGGTATCTGCCTCGCCCATGGCTCTTTTCTTTGCAACAATAAATCCTGAGCGTGCAATTATTTCCATTATTAATACTCCTGCAACCATACCCAGAGCGGAGCAGAGTATTCCGTATTTTCCTGCGGTTATGCCTGCAAATATCAGACCGCTGATACCTGCTGCTATAGCAATATTACAGTCAACAAGCTTTTCTTTTATATCTGTAACGGTCATAATCAGAAGACATGAAAGCCAAAACATTACAAACAGCGTTGTGTAGCTGAGTCCATACCATCTGAATGCCATTCCGAAAAGTATCATTGTCAAAATTTCTATAATCGGGTATTGAATGCTGATTTTTTCTTTACAGAAGTAGCATTTCCCTCTTAACATAATGTATGATAAAACAGGAATATTGTGCCACCAGAACAGCTTATGTCCGCATTTCGGACATTTTGACGGCGGAAAAACGATGCTTTCACCTGACAGAGAACGCAATATTACAACATTATAAAAACTCCCCAGGCAAAGTCCCAAAATACATATCCATATCATTAAATAAGTATTCAAGTCTATCATAATAACTCCATCAGAGATGAACCAAGCTGAGAATCTGCTATCATAGTATGTAAAAGTTCAAAAGCTTTTTTTAGTTTTCTTGAAACCTGCATTTGTGAAAGGTTTGTTTTTTCCGCAATTTCTTTCTGACTTAAATCCTGATAATAATACAGCTCTACTAATTTTCTGAACTCTTTTGGCAGCCTGACGATTACAAGCTCTATAATTAATCTTGCATCCTCAAGATCAGCTTTTTCTTTGTAATTTTCGTTGGAAATAACTTCTTCATACCCCAGATTATTTGCATCTGCACGGTACATATCATCAAGTGACACAGTGGTTTTTCTTCTGTCTGCCTGAAGTGCAAAATCTACGTCTTTTTTAGACACATTCAAAGCGTCTGCAACATATTCGTTTGTTAAATCATTCAATTCTTCTGCCGTCAGTGTTGATATAAATGAGTTGATACGGAAAGAAAGCTCCTGTATGTGCCTAGGAACTTTAATCGTATTCATTTTATCCCTGATATAATGCTTCATCTCTCCGATGATTAAACTACCGGCATAGTATTTAAAATTACTGTTAATCTCAGGTATAAAACTGTCAATTGCTTTTAATAACCCTATGGAACCCGCCTGAACAAGGTCATCAATAGGGTCGTACGCACGTCTTGCTATCGTTCTTGCTATTCTTTTTACGATAGGGAGCATTCTTGAAACAATAAGAGCCTTTGCTTTGGATTTTTCTTTTTGATTTTCAGCAGAACGATAGCAGCTTAGCCACTCTCCTATATGTTCGTACATCATTTGTTCTGTCTGTTTATCCTGCAATTTAGCTGTCTCCACCACTCTATCTTATCATGAGTTTTAAGTGTTAGCAATTTAATTTATTTTGCGTTATCGAAGATAACTTTTTTTGCCTGTTGAAGTTCCGCTTTAAGCCTGTCATTATACCGCTGCTTCAGCTCATCAAGCTTCATCTGGGCTTCTTCAATCTCAGCTTTCATAAAGTCAAGTAATGATGGTTCTATTTCTTCCAGATTTTTTGCATATTTTTTTGTCCCTTCAACAACAAGGTATGCATTTTGTACGTTATTAATTTTTTCATTCGGGCCGCCGAATACTCGTTTTCCGTTTATTTTTGTGTATGTATAATCAGGTCGTCTTTTATCTATATCTATTTTAAAGTTGTCAAGCTTTTTTGATTCGCTTATTCTTGCGACGCTGTCAAGAAAATCTTTTACGTAATTCATATCTTTCATTATTGTGGAGTTTGAATCTTTTTCGATTAATTCGAAGCCTTCTTTCAAGGCTGTAGTAGGCTTAATAGTTGCACGAAAATTAGTGCTGTTTATTGCGTTGATTGGGCTGATTAACATTTTTCTGTCCTTTCTTATAAATAAAATATCAAATTAATAATAAAATCGGCTAAAAGCATATAAACCGTTGAGAGAACGGCGGCTTTTGTTGTAGATTCTCCGACATCTTTAGCTCCGCCTTTTGTTTCGTAACCCTGTGTTGCGCATACAAGTGCTATTAATGTTCCGAATGTAAAACCTTTAAAAATGCTTATATATACATCTCTTGCATTAAGCCAAAGCCAGACTGAGTTAATATATCTTGCCGGGTGTAGTCCTATCGTAGCGTGTGATACAAACATTCCGCCAATAATTCCGACAAGCTCAGCAATAATGACTACCATCGGAACTGTTATTGCTGCCGCCAGAAGTCTTGGTGCAAAATAATACCCGACGGGATCAACTTTAAGTGTTTTTATTGCATCAACCTGTGAAGTTACCTGCATATTTGCAATTTCTGCAGAAATTGCTGTTCCTGCTCTTGCGCCAATAGCAAGCGCTACAAAACCTGGAGCAATTTCTCTTATCATAACAACTGCTATAGAGCCTCCTATATAGGCTTCCGCACCTGACATAAGGAATTGCTTTGATACCTGTATTGCTATAACCGCAGCAGATACGAATGCAATAACAAGAGATATTACAAGAGAATCATAACTTATTGATGCTGCCTGAGAAATCGAATGCGAAAGTCTTGAGCCTCCGCTTAAAAGGTAGCGGATGCTTATCCAAAGATTCATCATACATTTCCCTAAAAATTTAATCATATATCGGCGTACACCATTCCTTAAATTTTTCTGATTTTCCTCTGACAACGTCATAATACAGAGTTTGTATCTGTTTTGTAATATATCCGGCTTTGCCGTCACCAATTACTCTGTGGTCAATGCTTTCGACAGGAACTATCTGAGCACCTGTTCCGCAGCAGAAACATTCATCTGCATTATAGATTTCGGTTCTGTCTATCGGTCTTTCCGCAGTCGGAATTCCGAGTTCTTTTGCAAGTTCGAGAACTGTATTTCTTGTTATACCTATCAGAATATCATCTGTTATACTTGTTGTTGTTAAAACGCCATTAAACACGAAAAATATGTTCATTGCAGAACCTTCTGTTACTTGTCCCTGTTCGGATAGTACAACAGCATCATCAAATCCCATTTCATGTGCGTCTGTTTTGATAAGAGCAGAGTTTGCATAAGCTCCGCTTACTTTTGCTCTTGGAGGAATTGCATTATCAGATGTTCTTCTCCAGCTTGATACGCAAAGTTTTAGTCCTCTCTCTGCATCAAAATAATTGCCGAACGGAGTTGTAAAAATAAGGAATGAGTCTTCATTATCCGTTAATGTAGGACCTACTTTTATTGCGGATTTGTACAATGTAGGACGAATATAGGCATCTGTCCTGTATCCGTTTTTCCTCAGTAATTCTTTTGTAATTTGTTCGTATTCATCTAATGTATACGGGCTTTGCATCCACATAACTTTTGCGCTTGCAAGAAGTCTTTTGTAGTGGTCTTTGACGCGGAATGCATACATTTGTTCTTCATCGGCGTTATAGTATGCTCTAATACCTTCAAAAACTGAAGTCCCATATAAAAATGCGTGAGTTCTTACAGGCAGAACTGCTTTATCAGCCTCGATATATTCTCCGTTCATATAAACGTATTCGGTCATTCCCTAATCTCCTATCCTGATAATTATACTACAACAGACAGGGATTATTTTTATTTTGTTAACGAATGTAACAATAAGGCAATTTCTTAAAATAATACAACTTTATATAAACATAGAAGTGTGTGGAGGCAGATTTATGTTTGAAGTAAATAAAGGTGTTGTAAAAATTGACGGAGTTAACGGAAAGTATAATGAAAATACTGTTACAAATCCATCTGTCAGGTATGGTAGAAACAGTGTTCAAAATTTGTATTCTTATTATGAACAGCCTATAGTAAATGACAATAATGCCACTCCCCCGATTATGGACTTTAGTACAAATCCTGATGCTGCTGATAAAAATGCTGCAAATATGGAAAAGTATGTTAAAGAGAATGATATTTACCTGAATTCGCTTCCTCCGCTGGAATATGAGTACAGATATATGCCGAATATTCACAAAAGAGGAGAGGTCGATAAAGATGCTTTATTTGGAGCAGCTTACGAGGAGCTTGGCAAAAGGAAGGAAGTCGGTGTAAAAGAACTTGATAAATATTTTGCAATTGATGATGATTATTCAACAAAACCTATAGATGTTAATAACGATGGTAAGGTTGATGTCGGGGAATATGGTGCTGCTATTTTAGCTTCCGACATGTTAAGCCGCGATGGTGAAATTGACGGCAGTGTCGATAAAACCGGACATCAAGCTGTTATGGAACTGACTAAAAAAGCGAATGCCGAAGCTGCCGCTAAACTTTATTCATCTCTTTACAATAAATATAATTTAAGCGAAGCGGTTAATAAATTTAATCCTGAAGGTTAGCATTAATACATTTCAATGATTTTGTTAATTCCGTCTTTTGCGGTGTTGAACAGTTCTACCATTCTGTCAAATTCGTAGGGTTCTCCTTCTGAAGTTGTCTGAAAATCAACGATTTTACCGCTTTTTGTTAATATAACGTTTGAATCAACCTGTGCGTGAGAATCTTCCGTATAATTGAGGTCGAGTCTAATTTCGCCGTCAACTATACCGATAGATATTGCAGCTATTGGTTCCAGGATTGGGCTTTCCTGTAAATCGCCTGATTTTATTAATTTTTCAACAGCATCTTTTAGTGCCAAAAATCCGCCGCAGATGCTAGCTGTTCTTGTTCCGCCGTCTGCCTGTATTACGTCGGCATCTATTGTAATTGTCATTCCCGGCATTTTTTCTAAGTCAACACAAGCTCTCAGGCTTCTTCCGATTAATCTTTGAATTTCATGAGTTCTGCCGGATACCTTTTCTCTTTCACGCTTACATCTTGTATTTGTTGAGGCAGGAAGTAATGAATATTCAGCTGTTACCCACCCTCTGTTATCGTCATCTGTCATCCACTTTGGCTTTTTTAAATCAACAGATGCTGTTGTTATAACTTTTGTGTCCCCAAATTCCACTAAAACAGAACCAAGTGCATGCTTTGTAAAATTGTGTGTAAATTTAATATCTCTTAACTCATTATTATTTCTTCCGTCTGGTCTCATTTTCTTCTCCTTATATTAAAACTTCTTTTTCGTTCTTGTATGTTACATATCCTAATGGTGCTGCGGGAGGCTTTCTTAAATACTTCCCTCTTGTATATATTACACCTACTTTTGATGGTTGTGAAGCGGAAGAATATTTCCTTGCAAGCTTGCAGCATTCAAAAATAATATTTTCATCAGGCTCAATTCCGTTTGTTTTCAGTAAAACGTGAGAACCTGCACAAAGTCTTGTGTGGAACCATATATCTTCATCTTTTGCAAGTTTTGATACGATATAATCATTTTGTTTGTTGTTTTTGCCAATGTAGATGTCAAAACCTTGTATTTGGATTTTTTCAACTACGGGCTTTTCTTCTTTCTTTTTCTTATTTTCTTCAATTCCAAGCTCAGTTTTAATATCATCCAGTTCGGATAACTTTTCCGAACAATTGATACTATATAATACATTTTCCAGATATTCACGTTCAATATTCAGCTCAGAAAGCATTCCCAGGGATTTTTCTTTTGTTGTTTTTGATTTGTTATATAGCCTGTAATATCTTTGTGCATTTTCGTTTAAGGTTTTTGTTTCATCAAGTTCTATCGTTATATTTGTATTATTAATATAATCAAACAGTTCAATGCTTTTTTTGTAATCATTTTTAAGGTACAAATTCGCTGTTAAAATATCTGCCCATAACTTATATTTATCTGTGTTGTCCCTCTTTTTTAGAAGTGCTGATATTTTTAATATGGAGTTATTAGTTTTTCTGAGTTTTGAGTTAACAAATTCGTTTAGCTTGTTTTTCTCCGTTTTTATATTTATTTCTTCCTGCACTTTGGAGTAGTAATTATCTAGCATTTCATTTACGGAATTCTGAGGAACTGAATTTGGTATAAGTTCTGCAAAAACTGTATAGCGATTATTAAGTATAGCAGGAGTGTAACAGGTTTTTGATAAATATTCATTTATTTGGTTATGTGTCAAATCTTTGAACTGGATTTTTAGTTCATTAGACAGACTAAAATTGCCTTCCGGCGGATAGATATATGTTAATCCTCCCTGCAGTTCACGGTATCTGCTTTTTTCTGCCCCGACATTGTGTGCGCAACCAATTATGACTGAGCTGTTTTTGTCATATAAAATAACATTGGAATGTTTTCCCATAAGCTCAATGCACAGACACAAAAACCGCTTTTGTGAAAGTTCGTCATATGTTTCAAAGTGTAATTCTAATATTCGTTCTTTATTAACAGTTAATGCATCGGATATTTTTGCTCCTTCAAGGTATTTTCTCAGGAGCATACAAAACATCGGGGGTTTTGAGGGAATAATTATATTACGTTTTTCTTCATTTTCTTTGCTCATAAAGCATATGTGATACATCTGCGGATTAATATTTATATATAATCTGCGAGTTTCTCCGTTATTTCTGAGCGTCAGAACGAAATCACGCCTGGTCGGCTGTTGAATTTTTTGCAGTCGTGAACCGATAATAAAATCTGTATTTTCTGCTGAGAATGCTTTTAATGTCAGAAAATCTATATTTATCAAAATCTGCCCCGTCAGGATATTTTATATTTTTTCCGCAATTACTGCATTTTCAAACAAACCTGCCAAAATAAAAATCTGATATGACCAAAGGATAGAAACCCATATGCAGTATATAATCAGACCGATATATCCCAAATCGGTCAGAATTTTAACAGGTAATAATGCCAGCGTATAAACTACTATCATGCTTAATAATGTTAATAAAAAAGCCTTGAAATATTTTGGTACATTATAATTAATCAGCTCTGTTGCTGCTTTGAAATTTATAAAATTTAAGTACGAAGGTTTAATTACATATCTGCAGCACATGGATATACCGAGAAATCCTATTGTGAGTAGTGCTAAAAATAGTAATATGTTTAAAATTGTTGATATAAAGTCACCAAAAAGTTTAGATAGCGTTATATTTAATGCAATCGTCAGAAAAGAGATTGCTGCAACAATAAGAACTAACAATGCTCCAGACACTACAACCTTTAATCCTGACATAAAGTTTTCTTTAATATCAAGTGTTGGCATATCAGTTGCTGATTTATCTTTTAGTTTTAATTTAAGCAGTGTAATGCTGTATCCGTAAGGAATAAACATTGCTACAAATCCTGCAAACATCAGAATGTAATACCAGCTGGATGTTTTTCCGTTGTTTAATATTGGTGCAAATATGCTTGATGAGTTCATAAGAAAATTTGCTATCAGAATAAATACATACAGTAATAAATATTTTTTCCAGAAAAATTTATCTTTAAACATATATGTGAACGAGTTAAGCATGCTATTCCCTCCGTTTAGTATTTAATACATTTATGCTATCAAAAAAATAAAAGGAATTAAAGTTTTCTTTAATTCCTTTAAATGGAGTTTAACTAATATGAAAAATTTGTGAATTATTATGTGTTTAACTATTGTGTTGCCATTTCCATTGCTGATTGCAGCAGCTGCTTGTTTGATTTGATTAATGCGTTAACAAGTTCCATCTGAACTTTTGCTTCCTGATAGTTAGCAATGTTAGCTTTGAAGTCGGTATTTGCCTGTTCTAATAAGCCTGAACGAATTTCACCTCTGCCGATAACCGGTTTTCCCGAATCTGGTGTTTCGATAAATACGTTGTTGCCAATATCAAATAAACCGTTTGGATTGTGGAAGTTAGCAGTTGCTATTTTATATAACGGGACTGAACGATTCCCGCCATCTGCTTTACCGTATATAGTTCCGTCATTTTTTATTTCATATTCGTCGTATTTACCTAAAAATTTTCCGTTATTAGGGTCTATCCATAATTTAATATTTGTTGTCGGAATACTAAGTGCACCGCCTTTTAATGCTGTTTCTTCATATAAATCAGAGCTGATGGATTTTGTTCCCGACATTATTTCACCTTTATCATTCAAGATGTACCCCTGAACAGTTGCTCCGTTTTTTGCCCTGTATACACCCTCAGAATCAAATGTAAACTCGCCTAATCGAGTATAATTAACAATTCCTTCGGGACTTCTTAACATAAAAAATCCTTTACCTTCCAGAAACAGGTTTTCAGGTGATGTACCGGGAGTTGATTTACCCTGGTCCTGGTTTCTTACGTTATTATCAATAACGGCACCGCCCAAAAAAGTTTTGAATGTTACTTTATTTTCACGGTAACCGGGAGTATATACATTTGTCATGTTTTCAGCAAGAACATCAAGCCAGCGATTTGTTGCTTTTTGTGTGTTTATTGCTGTTGTGTACAAATCATTCATCTTTGCGTCCCTTCTTTCTGTTATCTTGGTCTTGGGTATCTTGTTTTCTTTGTCTTTGATTTAACTCATTGTATTCAATATTATTTTCGTCAAATCTTTGTTTCAAAAGCGGTAAATTTTCTTTTAGATATGCTTCTGCAACTTGTGAACTCGGAAGAAAATCTGCTGAGATTTTTCCTGCTCTGTCAATCTTTATAATGACAGAAATGTTATTGTCAAAATCTATTCTTACCGGCTTGTTGTCATTCATTGCCTTTGCAAGCAGGTCTGCCAGTGTTTTGGATACATGTGCGGATTTCTCTAAATTTTTTACATCAGTTATGTTTAAGAATCCGTTATCAACGAGATTAACAAAAAATTCAGCATCCTCTTTGCTTACCATAACTGTGTCATAGCTTACAATTGTATCAACTACAAGGTTTGTTTTTTTATCAACTTTATGAATACCCTGCTCGTTTTCTATTGTTTTTGTACGCGCCATTGCCATGTTTTTGTTAGCAATCGCAATGTTTTCTTCCATTGAGGATAATATTGAGTTTTCTTCCTCCAATTCCTTTGAAGTAGTATTAAGGATATTTTTGGGATTTTCCTGTTTGACAAATTCTGCAAATGGCTGCCCGTCACTGTTAAAGTTCATGTTTGCATTCATTTGCATATTAAATTTATCCTGCTGTTCCTGTATGTTTATATTATTGTCAAGCAAACCTAATTCCTCGTTCTTATTTTTTATATCGTCTAATAAATGTTTTCTCTTTACATCATCGAGGATATATTCCTCTTTTTGATTGAGTTTCGCTAATTCATCAAGTGTATCGTTCAGACCGTTTATAGCGTTATCAATTTTACCGTCTTTATTTTTCACAGTTAAAGGTTTACTTTCTGCTTCTTTATCTGTGTCATTCTCTTTTTTAGTTTTTTCTGTTTCTTGAACATTAGTGTCTTTTGCTTTTTTTGCATCTTCTGTCTGTTTTAAATTTTTTAACTCATCAGAAAAATTAGACGTGCGGTCATCTTTTTTTGAGGGTGTTTTTACAGATACATTATCTGTTCTTAAATCCGGTGTTTTTGAATTTGTTACGTTCATGTTTTATTCCTGTTTTTTAATCTTGTTCTGCCTGTTGTAGAAGCTCCTGAAGAATTTGTTCTTCCTCTTTTTCTTTGGTTTGTATGAAAAAACGTTGTACGCCTATTTCTGAATATTGTTTAAGCTCTGCCTTTTTTTCTTCTTCTATATATGCTTCTTTCTGTTTTTCCTTATGTTTTTCCAGAACTTTTACTTCCTGCTCGCACTGTACAAGCTTTCTTTGTTCTTCTTCCAGTATTTCCTGCAAGCGCTTTCGTTCTTGTTCAAGAACTTCTGCTTTATCCCACAAATGATGAAGGTATTTGTCATAATATTCCATCATTTTGAAATCTGCAGTTTTTTTGTTTTGGATAGTTTGCTGAATTTCTTCTTCGTTTTGTCTTATACGTTCTTCCGCTTCAAATACAGCTTGCTGGGCCTTCTGCACAACCATTAATTGTGCTTCTTTTTTTCTGATACGTACTTTTAGTATGCTTTCTAATCTGTATTTAAAGGGCATAATATATTCTCACATTATAATTATGCAGTATATGAGCATTTTTTAATACATCTATTTAGATGATTAATTACCGTTTACAGAAAGTCAAATCTATAAAAATGCGTTATGCCAAATGCCCGTATTTTTTTGTAAAAATCTCTATAACATTAGATAGTTTATTAATAACTTCTTTTGATTCGTTGTTTATGATAGCTTTGTCTAAATCCTCAAAACACTTAATAATGATTTTTTTGTAAGCGGCTCTGTCTGCTTTTAATTTTTTATCTTCAAACTGAGCTCTGCCAAAGTTGCATGTGTTAAATACATAACTTAAAAAGCCTTTTTCTTTTGCATCTTTAACAATTCCCAAATCAATATTTTTAATATATTCGTCAGATTTTAAAAAATCATTTCCTATTTTTACACCGTAAACGATTTCTTTTTTGCCTCTAAAGCTGCTCATCGGGTAAGAAAATTTACTAGATACTGAAAACATAAAACTGACTCCTTAGGGTAAATATATTAGTGTTTAGTTTAAACCTCATAAAAAAATTTTTTGCTAGTTGATAAAAAATTTTTTACATACTTTAACAAAAAAAAGAAACCAACCGTCCGATTGCTTTCTTTTCTTGGAAAAATAGATGTTGGCAGCGCAAGAGAGCGGAGGCTGGAGAGCTTTTGCCAAAAGT
>CACWTN010000009.1 GCA_902763805.1 uncultured bacterium
CATATATATAAAGTATATAACTTTTTAGAAATTGCCTTTTTTATTCCAAATTGTTAAGTTTTGTAAAATTGAATTTTTTTTCGGGTAAATTTCTTTACAATCAAAATCTGTCAGCAGAAGGATACAAAGCTTAAAACACAGTAATAATGTAGTTTTTACACTTATTAGCACCCTTTACAAAAGTGATTATTTGAGTTAACATGTTGGCATAGAGAATATAAGGAAAGTGTGTGACAATGATTCAACCTGTAAATGCCTTTACCCCTAAGGTGTTGTTTAGGGGCGAAACAGTAAATGATCCTAAAGAGTCTGTAAAAAAAGAAACAAGAAAAAGACTTGCTCTTGCCAATGCTGCGGGAATATCGGTTGTATTAGGTGCTGCGACGACAGCGATTGCAAGAAGTAACACATCCTCATGGCGCCATGCCGGATATTTCGGAATTGGTGCGGCTTTAATATCAATGATGTTTCTTGGACCGGGGTTTTTGTACAAATCAGGAATAAACACAACAAAAGCTGCTGACAAGGACATTTTTGCGCATGAGGTAGATGTGCCAAAAAAGTTACTGAATGATGCAGGAGACATTTCTGCCGCGGCAAAAAATACAACAAAGGCAACAATAAAGGCAATGCCAAAAATATAATTAAGGCTTATTCGTCTATCGGAGCGGTCTTACCAAGACCGAAGCCTTCTTTTGCAACCTGATACAAGCCGAATATACCCACACCCCATGCTCCGGCTTTTTGGATTTTTCCTTTAGCTCCCAATGCTATTGATGAGAATATTATCGGAATAACATTATCACCAAGCGTGCTTATAAAACCTTCAACAAACCCCTTCACCTTTCCGTAAACAGGAACTATCGGGTTTTTCATTCTTAAATCAGCCACTTTTTTCTGCATAGCACCTGCCGTATAGCTTGCAGAGCTGTTTGAACGTTCTGCTGCAACAACTTTTTCAAACACATCTGCAGTCATATCGGCCGCTACAGCAGAAGAATGATGCTGTGCCATTCCGTATGCATCATAAGTTACTGCAGCTAAACCTGCAATACCGACTGTCTTACATACTATGTTTGAAACAATGCCCATAAGTCTTTGCCCTTATTTTCCTTCCTTATCCTTTACCGAAGGATTCGGAATGTTTTTAACTTCTACGCCAGCTGCCATTTTAAGCAGTATATCCGCTGCCTGAAGAACATCTTCTTTGTCAGAGTTCGGATTTGACTGAATATTATGTAATAATTTTACAGTGTAATCATTTCCGCTTGCCAGCTGAGAACTGAATGCTGAAAGAGCTGCAATTCTTACAAGTTTGTTAGGGTCCTGCATCATCTTGTTTAAGAGTGCATTCAGTGCAGCATCATCATATCTGTCCTTGTCCTCATCAAGCCTTGTTAAAATCTCTTTTGATGCCATAAGACGAATTTCGTCATTTGGATTATTCAGATAATTTTCAAGAGATTTTATATATTCATCAGTAAGTGCAACTATCTTTGTTTCCTTTGTATTCTTTTTTTCTTCGTTTAGTTCAGCTTCACGTTCTGCCAAATCCTCCTTTATATTATCTGATTTTGACATATCGTTATCAGCCTGCCCGTTTCCCTGCGCATACATTCTGTAACGTCCTGCCGTATAGTCATCATTCCTTTGCTGCGTATTTCGGGTATCTACATATTGTTCATTATAGTAAGATAATTTGTCGTTATCAGCTGAAACACTGTTTACATCTGTTTTTTCTGTTTCACTTGTTTTATTTGATACACTCTGAGCATTTACAGAATCTTTTGCATCATTACCGTTTACCGCATAGTTATAATTATTCAGATAATACTGAGCGGGATATGAACCTGAATATCCTGTATCAGCATTATTATTCCGCGAATACACCGGTATTCTGTAAGGATTATTTTTCTGTTCTGATATATCAGCGCCGGGGTTTTGAGCTGCATTAGAATTAAGCGCATTCACTCCCCCCTGATTTACCCCCTGGGGATAAGTAACATAATTATTGTTTTGGTAATTTGGCAAACCATTTTGCACAACTCCGCAATATCCGCTGTTTATGCAAGGCAAAGACCTGCCGTCTGAGCCAACGTTTACAGCCGGATTCATTATTTGTATTGTTACGCCTGAATAATTCGGTTGGGGATTTATCGCTGGATTTGTCATAACAAAATTACCTTTTCTTACACACTATACTTATATAAAGTATTATTCTATCGAAAAATTGCTTTATACAAATATTTTTGTAACGAATTGTTAATAATAACAAACCAAACCAAATCCGGCACAATAAAACAAACCCTATTTCGGCCTGATATTTTATATCCCTGCTATTTATACTGATTTAAATATTAACCCAATAATTCGGTTAAGATAGTTGCATTTTCTTCTGCTTTTAAATTGTTAGAAATTTTATTTCTTTTTATATAAACACGGAGAGCTTCCCTAATCAATTCACTTCTGGTTCTTTGTTCAGAAGAAGCTACGTTGTCTACTCTGCTTAAGAAATCATTTGACATTGAAATTAAGACTCTAGCCATATTCCCTCCATATCACCAACTTATTATATCATATAAATAACTTATTACAAGAGTATATCTATTTTATATTTACCAAATCGTTACAAATTTAATTTTTATTAAGTTTTGTAAAGCAAAATTAAAAAAAAAGTCAATTTTCAAAATAATGCAAACTTTATATATATAAGGATATAAAAAAAGAGGTATAACATGAATCCGTTTATGATGTCAAACATATTTATGGGACCAATGGGTATGAGCATATCTCCAATGTGCGGCTTTGGAGTAAGTATGCCATACTACGGATTGAATGACCCCTTTACATTTATGAATAATCCTATTTTCAGGAACACAACTTACGATTATTTATTAAATCCGATGTTAGCTGTACAACCTAATCAGGCACAGCTTTATACACCAATGAATATGTTCGGCAGCACTCAGCTTCCTTTGTTTAATAACTTCCCCGGAGTAAATCCGGTAAATCCATGGGCTCCGAGAGAAACCAAGGAAGAAAGAGAAGCTCGTGAAGCAAGAGAGGCTGAAGAGAAAAAACCTGAAAATGTTGCAAAAAAAGAAAAGATTGAAGATTACAAAAAACAATTCGCAAAATTTAAAGAATTAACTGATGATGACATAAAAGACAGCGAAGAATTCAAAGAATTGGAAGCTCAGTACAATGAAGCATTAAAAGAAAAAGATATCAACAAACGTCTTGAAAAATTAGAAGAAGTATTTAAGCAATTCAGCAAAGAAACATTAACAAAGTTAGCATTAGCTGACAAAGACATTGATTCTATGCTGTTCTTAATCGGATACAATTTCCCTTCATCAACTTCTTACAAGCATAAACTTAATGAAAGCAAACATGAAGTTGACTGGAGATCTACACTTACTCAAATGGAAGCTAACCTCAAGAAAGATGATGCAACAACCATCGGATTCCTTGGAGCTGAAATGTTAAACAATGAAAAAAATCCGAAAAACAGAACTCAGATTTTACAAATTATAAGTGTTTGGAATGATAATCACAAAGATGAAAGCAACAGAAGTATTTTGAGAAAATTAGCAGATTACATTCCTAATAACGAACAAATCGTAAACTGGAAAGCCGGAGTAGAGGGACTTGTTATTGCTCTTGTAGAAAAAGCTGACAGTTTTGCAGAAAAGAACGGCGGCAGCGATAAATTTGATATTATGATAAAACAGCGTACAAAATTGGCTGATTTATTAAAAGCTAAAGTTACTGATAACAAAAAGATAACAAAACCTGATGTTCTGGCAATTGCAAAAGAATTTGAAAAACTTTATGCAATGCTCAGATTGCAGGAAGCAGAAGTTGCAAACAGAAAAATTGTTGAAAAATATGCAGAAAAAATGAACGCCATCAAGGAAGGCGCAATTCCTGATGACATTATAATTAAAGAAACAAAAGAAGATTTGGAAGCTGAAGGCATCAATATCAGCAATATAGAACTTGATGAACTTCCTGAAAAAGACAGAGGCTTCAGAGTAAACACAAGTCATAATAATACTGCAATGCAGGAAATAGATAAATTAGATGATCCGCAGAAAAAAATAGATGCACTTGTTGCAGAACCAAATAAAAAATTAAAAGGTGTCGCAAACAATAATGGTGTATATGAAACTACCAACAGCAGTACAAATGCACCTAAAAAATACTTTGCAATATCTGAAGACGATAAGATTGTTGAAGTAAAATTAAACACAAAAACAAACAAGTATGAAGCGGTATCGGCAGATGAAGTAACAGCAGAAGAAATCGGTCAGTATGTTGATACAATTTCAGCATTAGACCGCTACATCAAAGAAGGTAAAATAAAAGCATCTGCTTATACAAAAGGCGTTTATCTTTCTGTAGACCAGCATCCTGATAAACACAGCGATGTATTTGTTATCAGAAACAATAAACTTGTAAAAGTTAAAGGGATAATATACCGTAACGGAACTATCAAATTAAATAACGGCAAAGAGACTACTCTGAGCCAGTTAACAGACGATGACGTAACAGAAGTAACATCAAAGAAAGATATTTATACAAAAAGTGCACAAGCTGCAGCAAAAAAGCCAACTAAAAAGACTACTGCAAGCAAGAGTGCATCAAAAGCAAAAGAAACAGAAGAAACAAAAAATGAAAAAGAATCTAAAATAGAAAAAACTAAATCAGACAATGAAAGTGAAACCTATAAACAAGGTTTATCAACAGCAGATTGGATAGACGGTCCTACAGATGACATTTACTATACACAAATAAATGATTACCTAAATAACTTAGATTCAAGTGATGTTTTTGATTACCTTGCAGGTTTCTACTCCAAAAACTTCTACGAAGGAATCATAGAATACCTTGATGATGAACAAGATAACGGCGCAATTACAATGACAGCCAAGAAAAATTTAATAACTGCATTTGTTGAGTTTGCAAAATCAAAAGGAATATCTGAATCAGATTCAAGAATAAGAACAATCGAGCTCATCCTCAAAAAATACGAAAGTGACAGCGCACAGGAATGCACAACATTTAACCACGGCGGCGGCTGGTGCAGTTTCACAAGAGGCATTTGGAACGGTATCTCCAGTATCTTCGGAGACAGTAAAACCGACAACGAAGTTCTTGACGATAATATGAAATCATTATTCAATGAGTTAAAAGAAAATTAATAAATAAGATGTAAGATGGGTTGTTAAAAATTGCCGAACAAAAAGTTCGGCTTTTTTTATGCAAAAAAACTTTATATAAGTGTGATTTTGTTTCCTGCCGGAATAGCAGGTGGGTGAGTGCCTTTAAAGTTCCGTTTCCCGCTGGCGATTTTGTATCGACGGGTATACTTCTTCATTAACAGAGCTTACTCTCCCTTTTATAAAAAATGTAGGAACAAAATAAACACCTATATAAAGTAATGATATTATGACATATTTATACAGCTTTAGCAAGATGCCGATCCGTTTATAAAAAAATTGTTCACCCATTCCCCCCACTTGCAGTGATATTTGTTTGTGTTAGCATGGAATCATAAGGAGAAATATATTATGAAAAATTATGAATTATTGACAATTTTTAAACCGAGTCTTGACTCTGACGAGCTGGACAAAGCTGTTGATAAAATCTCTGCAGATATCAAATCTGCTAAAGGTGAAGTATCTTCAGTAGACAAAATGGGAAGAAAGAAACTTGCTTATGATCTTCAGGGATACAGAGATGGTTTCTTTACTAATATGATAGTTTCACTTCCTGCAGACGCTATCGTTGAGTTCAAAAGAAATCTTAAACTTAACGACAATGTTTTAAGATTTATGTTTATGGAAGTTTCTAAGAAAGCTCAGACTGTTTAAGATTAACGAGGAATACTTATGACATTAGCAAAAGCAGTTGTTACAGGCTCTGTATACAGAGCACCGGAAAAGCGTTACACTCAGAATAATATTCCTGTTTCGTCATTTGTACTCAACATAGGCGACAGAGAGGAAATGTTACTCAGAGTAATTGCTAAACGTACTTCTCTGGATGAAGTTGTTTCATCTCTCGGGAAAGACGACAGAGTCCTGGTTGAAGGCAGACTGCAGATTACGACGGTAAAGAATGAAAGCGGAAATGACAGAAAAATCTTTGAGATTGATGCAAACTCTGTCGAGCCAATTTCTGCAACAACAGGAACCGGAGCAACAGCATCTTCTTCAAATGAAGAAATTGTAAAATTTCCTAAGGAAGAAGAATTCACCGACGAACTTATCGGAGAAGACGAAATTCCGTTCTAACAAGGTAAATAAAAATGAAAGTACAACCGATTAATAGTTACAGTACATCGTACAAAGGCTCAAAGATTCCGAAATCAGCGAAACTGGTTAACATGAAAAAGCAGAATGATATTGAAGCCTTAGAATTGGCAAGTGCGTTTAAAAAATTTGAAGAAGACTTCAGAACAGCAATACAAACATTTGTATATATGGTAAAAAATATAGGCTAGAAAGGCAAACAAAACAATGGCAAAACAAGATGCAGCAGATAGAAAGAAAAAGAAAACATGCAGTTTTTGTGCTGAACATGTTGATTCTATCGATTACAAAGATGCAGCAAAACTTAAAAGATACTTAACTGAAGCAGGAAAAATTATTCCGAGACGTGTAACAGGAAACTGCGCAAGACACCAGAGAATGATTACAACTGCTATCAAAAGAGCAAGAGAAGCTGCAATCATCAGCTATGTATTTGACTAATACATAAGAAAAATTTACGGGAATGGCGGATTATTCTGTCATTCCTGTATTATTTATTATCCAGTTTAAGGAGAAAACAATGACAACACAAATTACAATAAGATCAGACAGAGATACAGATTACGTTTTTCAGTACAAAGGTGAAGATGTTACACTTAAAGCCGGCGGAATCTTAAGTATAGCAGACGGTTTGGATGAAGTTGTACTTCCTACCTGTGCAATGAAAATTGTTAAGAATTTAATCGTTATTAAAGGTGACGTAAAATAGTATAGTCATAAAAGCATGGTAATACTAATTGACAATACATCTTTATTGTATAAAATTGTAGTATAACTTAGTAAGGTATAAGTTAACGTAGTATATTTAATCAAAGAAGGAGATTAATCTCATGGCACGTGAAAAGTATGAACGTACGAAACCACACGTTAACGTAGGTACAATAGGCCACGTTGACCACGGTAAAACAACATTGACAGCAGCTATTTCTGGTGTATTAGCTGCAGCAGGTAAAGCAGATGCTAAGAAATTTGATGAAATCGACGCTGCTCCTGAAGAAAGAGCAAGAGGTATAACCATCTCTACAGCTCACATTGAATACGAAACAGATGCAAGACACTATGCTCACGTAGACTGCCCAGGCCACGCAGACTATGTTAAGAACATGATTACAGGTGCTGCTCAGATGGACGGAGCTATCCTCGTTGTTGCAGCTACTGATGGTGCAATGCCTCAAACTCGTGAACACATTCTTCTTGCTAGACAAGTTGGTGTTCCGAAATTGGTTGTATTCTTGAACAAATGTGATATGGTTGATGACCCTGAATTATTAGAATTAGTTGAAATGGAAGTTAGAGAACTTCTTTCATCTTATGAATTCGACGGTGACAACATTCCGTTTATCCATGGTTCAGCTCTTAAAGCTTTGGAAGCTGTTCAAGCTAATCCGAACATCGCTAGAGGCGCTGACAAGTGGGTTGATAAGATTTGGGAATTGATGGATGCTATCGACAGCTACATCCCGACTCCTGAACGTGATTTAGACAAACCATTCTTGATGCCTATCGAAGATATCTTCTCTATCACAGGTCGTGGTACAGTTGCTACAGGTAGAGTTGAAAGAGGTATCGTTAAAGTTGGTGACGAAGTTGAATTAGTTGGTTTAGGCGAAACTAAGAAAACTACAGTAACCGGTGTTGAAATGTTCAGAAAATCTCTTGACCAAGGTCAAGCAGGTGACAACATTGGTGCATTGTTAAGAGGTATTGATAAGACTGAAATCCAACGTGGTCAAGTTCTTGCAAAACCTGGTTCAATTCACCCGCACACTAAATTTACTGCTAACGTTTACGTTTTGACAAAAGAAGAAGGCGGACGTCACACTCCATTCTTCCCTGGTTACAGACCTCAATTCTACATCAGAACAACTGACGTTACCGGTTCTATCAAATTCGACGGCGAAATGGTAATGCCTGGTGATAACGTAGTTATGGACGTTGAACTTATCGCTCCTGTAGCTATCGAACAAGGTATGAGATTCGCTATCCGTGAAGGCGGTAGAACAGTTGGTGCTGGTGTTGTTGACAAAATTATTGAATAGTAGTTTTTCATAACGCTACATACAAGTTGAAAGAGCGGCAAAATTGCCGCTCTTTTTATATTGAAAAACACTATACAAAATGTTAGAATTTTATATAATTGTATAAATAATTAAAAGGCAGGAAAGATGAAAAAATTATTGGCGGTTATTTTTCTTTTTTCAGGAATACTTGGTGCTTATGCGACGAACTTTTCGGTATCCGATAACGGATTAAATTTAAACGGAGATGTTACAAGAGTTGGTAATAACATAAAAATGAAATATACAATAAGCGGCGAAAAAATAGCCTCCATCTCATCAGACAGTGCATCTGCCATTTCTAATGCTGAAAGGATTGATATAGAAATGCTCGTAAGCTGTTCCGCACCTAAAATGCAAATTCTTGCAGCTAATATATATTCAAAAGACGGATCGGTTACACCACTCCCTTCTGCAAGCGACTGGTTGCCGATTGAAAATCAGGCTGACATTGAAAAATACAAAAAATTCTGCAGCAGCTTCTAAATCAATAAGTAGTTTGTCTCCGTATTCTGAATATATGTATTTTTATAACTTTTTGGAACTGTTATAAAAACATACTCCGTTTTCTTTTTCAAACCGCTTAATCCTACAACAGAGTTATCTTTCCCGAAATTATCGTTAATAAAATTTAATAAATTGCTAATTGAAATGCTCATATACTGTCCTTTCTTACCATTTATGTGCTATAATTACATTGTTGTTTTAATGTTAATTAAGAGAAAGTCAAAAAAAGGAGTAATAAATGGATAAAGTTACAAAAGAAATGGGTATTATAGAAATCGTACAGGCTCATCCTGAGGCAGCAGTAGTATTCCAAAAATACGGCATGGGTTGTTTAGGCTGTGCAGCCGCTAGATTTGAAAACCTTGAAGCAGGTGCTAAAGTTCACGGCTTTGATGCAGATGAAATGGTTGCAGAAATTAACGAACTAATTAATTCAAAATAATTTTTATTAGAGGGTTGAAAGTTCTATAATTGTTCAATCCTCTACTTTTTAATTTTAGCAGATAAGGAGAGTTTATATGGTTTTATGGGAATTTATCGTAATTTGCGGTATAGTATTTATTTTGCTTGAGATTTTTATTCCGAGCATGTTCTTTCTTAATTTCGCGCTTGCTGCATTTATAACTGCATTAGCATCGCTTTATACTGCAAAAATGATTACTTTGGTTCTGATATTTTTTATATTTTCATTCCTGTCTTTTGCTTTCTTAAGACCGCTGCTTCTCAAAAAGAAGAACAAAGAAATTGAAACAGGTGTAAATGACAAATATATAGGTAAAAAAGCAAAAGTCATTGAAGATATTTCAGCTGATAACGGCACAATTTCAATTTATGACGAGCGCTGGAATGCAAGAACGGAGGATGGTTCTGTTATTCCTGCAGGAAGTGAAGTTGAAATAGTCAAAAATGACAGTTTAATTATGTTCGTAAAAAAAGTATAATACATTATAACGTATAAAAGAGAGGAGTTTTTATGGAATTTGGAACTTTATTGTCGCTATTTATAATTGCACTTGCAGTTATTTATTGCTTAAAAGGAATTATTATTGTACAACAAGCGGAAGTTGTCATAATAGAAAGATTAGGAAAATTTCACAAAATTTTGGAATCAGGAATCAATTTTATTATACCTGTTCTTGATGCACCAAGAAAAATTGACTGGAAAATCACTCAAAGGGGTTTTGACGGTTCGACTTATTCTATTATTCAAAAAAGAGAAAGAATCGACCTGAGAGAAGCTGTTTATGATTTTCCGCGTCAGAACGTAATTACAAAAGATAACGTATCAATCAGCATTAACGCACTTTTGTATTTTCAGATTATTGACCCAAAATCAGCTGTTTATGAAATTCAGAACCTGCCTGAAGCAATCGAGAAACTTACTCAGACAAACCTGAGAAACCTTGTTGGTCAACTTGATTTGGATGAGAGTTTGGTATCAAGGGACAAGATTAACCAGGAACTTCGTGCAATATTGGATGAAGCAACAAATAAATGGGGTGTAAAAGTTAACCGTGTAGAACTTCAGGATATTATTCCGCCAAGCGACATTCAGTCTGCAATGGAAAAACAAATGAAAGCAGAACGTGACAGACGTGCCGCTATTCTTGAGGCAGAAGGTTTGAAAAAGTCTGCTGTTCTTAAAGCTGAGGGTGAAAAGGAAGCTGCGATTAACAGAGCCGAAGGTGAAAAACAATCAAATATCCTCAGAGCCGAAGGTGTTGCACAGGCTCGTATTCTTGAAGCTGACGGTGAAAAACAGGCTATTCAGAGAATTATTGATGCCCTTGCTGATAAAGGTCAGCCAGACAAATACCTTATCGCAATGAAATACCTTGAAACAATGAAAACAATTACAAGCGGTAAGGACAACAAGGTTGTTTATATGCCTTATGAAGCAACGGGGATTTTAAGCTCTGTCGACGGAATTAAGCAAATGTTTGATTCTACAAAACAGTAATCTTCAATTTATATTAATTTAAAACGGCAGTCAAATTATTTGACTGTCGTTTTTTGTGTTACAATGTGGCTATGACAAAGATAAGAAAGCTTTACTATTTTGATAAAAAGAATGCTCGGGAGATGATATCATTTCTTGATAATGAGGACTTGTACGTTCACAATGTTATGTTCAATCCTTTTCTTCCTCTGCATCACTTTTTACCGCTCAGATTCAAGTATTTACCCGAGTCTTTTGTACTGAAAGACAAACGTGATATGAAAGGTCTTATCACCGTTGCGCCGACTCGTTGTCCGATGAAGCAAATGGAAATTCAGAAGCTTTTGTTTGAAGAAAACTGTTATGAGGATGCAGGAGAGCTAATTCAGTTTGTCGTATCAAAATATAAAGCAATGGGCTGTGCATCTGTTATAGTCAGAGTTGATGATTATCTGCCTGAGTTAATAAAACTGTTTGTTTCAAAATGCGGATTCAGCCAGATATCCTATGAAAAGCTTTGGAAGGTAAATCTGCAGGAATCTGAAATAGGAGTAAACGGTTCAGCATACAAGCAATACGATCCAAAGATGTTCAGAGAGTTCAGGAATACTGACGCAACCGCAATAGCTAATCTTTACAACGAACAGCTCTTACCGCACTTCAGACCTCTGTTGGGTAAGGATACGAAAGAATTTAAAGATGTATTATTCCCAGGTTTATTGTATTTTAACGAATACAAATATGTTTACAGGGACAGAAAATCTAAAAACATTCAGGCTTATTTATCAATTAAAACTGCTGACAATGAAAACTATATTCTTGATATTGTTCAGTCGAGCTGGAATGAAATCGACATTAATCTGATACTCCATTTTGTAACGGACAAAATTCAGAAAAGAAAAAAGAACGCAAAATTGTACATAAAAACAAAGAAATACACTTCGTTAGGTGAAAAGAATGAAAAAGATTTTATGGAACAGCGTTTTGAATGCGTAAAAAATCAGATAGTATTAACCAACTCAAGCGCTAAAATAATACGTAATACAGAAGGTACTAAGAGATTTACTGTTCTCAATCAGTTTTACGGAGGAATTGGCGCAGTAAACAAAAGCAGAACATAAAAAACTTCACCATTACGTTCCCGCTGCAGGGAGTAAACTATTTATCATTTTATGTAAATATTTGTAACAAAACAGTCTAAAATCCTAAAGTTTTTGTAAAAAATGCCGATATACATAATATAACAAAGGGTTAAGGACTATGGAATCAGAAGCATTCGATTTACAACGTGTATTATCACAACAGAATCAATACCTTAAGAGGCAGTATACTGCTGAAGAAAACGGTCGTGCGGCAAGAGAAGAACGCGACATTCTGAATGCACAAAAAGCTATTGAATCAGAAAAAGGATTTTTAAGCCTTACTCTTAAGGAAAAAATTCAGGAAATAATGATTCCTGAAAAAGTATTAAAAGAATTTGCAGATGTTGCTATTAATGCTGTAACAAGCACTGCAGAACCGTTTTTCACATGGCTTAAAGAAAACGAAATATATTACACTGAAAATTTATTTGAAAAAGAGGTTCAATCCGGTGCAAAACAATTGTACTTTACGAAATGGGCTCTCACGAATGAAGCGGCAGAAGGTGCTTTAGGACAGCAATTTGTTGCCGATTTTTAAAAAGTTTTCTCTCTTTTTCTCTATTTTGATATAAAAAAATCCGCTGTTAATAACAACGGATTTTTTTGCTTAATGCTTTAAAATTATAAAGCTGCTTTAGCTGTTTCAACAACAAGAGCAAATGCTTCTTTGTCATTAACTGCAAGGTCAGCAAGCATTTTTCTGTTAACAAGGATATTAGCTTTTTTGCAAGCATTAACAAATCTTGAATAGCTCATTCCCTGTTCTCTTACTGCTGCATTGATTCTTACAATCCACAAACGACGCATATTGCGTTTTGTTGCACGTCTGTCTCTGTAAGCATATTTAAGAGCCTTCATTACAGCAATGTTAGCTACCTTAAATATTCTGCTTCTTGCACCTTTAAAGCCTTTTGCAAGCTTTAATATTTTTTTGTGTCTGTTACGACATACATTTCCACGTCTAATTCTCATCTTTCAACACTCCTATCTTGCATACTTCTTGTAAGGTAACTCTTTTGAAACTAAATCTACATGAGTTTCAGAAACCGCAATATCACCAAAGATTTTACGTTTTCTGCCTTCAGATTTGTGTTGAAGAAGGTGACCGATACCTGCATGTCTTCTTGTGATTTTACCTGTGCCGGTAACTTTGTATCTCTTAGCTGCCGCACGGTGTGTTTTTAATTTTGGCATTTTGTTTTCTCCTTTTGGGGTAAATATATTTGGCTTAAAATGGTATCGCCAAAATGACTTACACCCTTATTGTACTACTATATCCGAGCAAGGCATACCACAGCACTATACTTCGGCTTACTTATAACTTAGTATAAAGGACTTATAATGTCAACTACCATTTACTTTTCGGTAAATTAATGTTAATTTAATACAATAAGGAGTGTTTATTATGGATACAAAAGCTTTGTTTAAAATAGGATATGGTTTATATATACTGACAGCTAACGAAGAAAAAGACAACGGCTGTATTATTAATACCGTTATGCAGGTAACTTCTGACCCCTGCCAAATCGCAATAGCCGTTAACAAGATGAATTACACAAACCAAATGATACAGAAAACAAAGAAATTCAATGTTTCTGTTTTGTCAGAAAACGCAAAATTTGATGTCTTTAAACACTTCGGATTTCAATCGGGAGCTAACGTCAATAAGTTTGATAATTATACAGATGTGAAACGCTCTCCTAACGGAGTTCTGTATATAACTAAAGATACTAACGCATA
This sequence comes from uncultured bacterium, assembly GCA_902763805.1. Taxonomy (GTDB): domain Bacteria; phylum Cyanobacteriota; class Vampirovibrionia; order Gastranaerophilales; family Gastranaerophilaceae; genus CAG-196. The sequence goes on from CACWTN010000009.1 coordinate 13,706, forward strand.
TATCTCGGCTTATGTTAAACAGGAAATTGACCTCAATACGCACACTCTGTTTATAGGTCAGCTTGTTGCATCAGAAATACTAAGCGATGTTCCGACTGTTACTTATGATTTTTATCAGAAGAACATTAAACCAAAACCCGAGAAAACAAAAAAGTCCGGCTGGCGCTGTAAAATTTGCGGCTATGTATACGAAGGAGAAAACTTACCTTCTGACTTCATCTGCCCCTGGTGCAAGCACGGCGCTGAAGATTTTGAAAAAATTTAGCTTTTTATGAACATAAAACTGATGCCATATCAGGATTTTTGTACAATGCAATCTGTTCTTTGTCTAACTCCAGCAGAGTTATATATTTGCCATCAGATAATTTTTCCAGTCTGATATTTATTATATTGTTGTCTTTATCTAATCTGTATACAGCGTTTCTGTTATTATACAAATCAAGTATTATATAACCGAACATAAATTCATCGCCGTCCATACTTGATTTTATCTTTAAACACAGCTTTTGAATATTCTTTTTCAATTTATTGATATCAGCAGTTATAATATCATCATTTATACATTGTGCAATATTTATACAGTAGTCATTGTCCCATTTTTTTATATCTTTCAGTTTTTTAAGAAACTCCTCCGGCATTTGGGGAATATATTTTTTTATTATTTTTAAAGCCTTTAAATACTCATCAAAGTCAGAATTATTTACATACTTTTTTAAGGAATTACAATTAGGCAAGCTCATTTTCCAATTATATTTAATAATATCTTTATCAAAAGATTTGTTTATACGCATTAATACTATTCTTACAAGTTTTCTTAAATTTTTATCAACTAATTCGGGAGCTATTATTTTTAATGCTCCGAAATCAACAATTTTTCCGTTTATTTTATTTGCGACTTTTGTATCCGAAGAAATTATATAATCTAAGTATAAGTTGTTCGGTTCTGAGTAATCCTCACGCATTTTTACAAATTCTGTAAGCAAAAAAGCATCTTTATCGTATTGTGTTGAAAAACGACCGGCATAAAATTTTGCAAATTTGTTTTTACGTTCGTTTTTATTGCCAAAATATGAATATATAACCTCTAAATCCGAACCATGCCTGAATTCCATAGCCATATTTTTATCTTGTCTTCTGGGATAAAATATCTTATATAAAAAATCTTCCTGCTCCTTATCGGTAATTACTGATATTTTAAAAGCATTACCGTTGCAGCCGTTACCAACAAATAGTATTTGTATTTTTTGATTAGTAACATCAGACAACTCTCGTTCAAAATTACTTATTGCTGATAACAGAATCTCTTCTGTTACAAAACGACCCGGTATCTCATAATTTAATCGCATAGAATATTTCGACATAATGTCAAAAATTTTTTTTGCACAAGCTCCCTTATTTTCGGTTTTTTCAAGGAATATACTGGGAAATGTTCCTAAATTTCTGTTTATATTCGGATAAGATTTATATATTCGGTAAAGTTTTTCTTTTTTAATTATCTGATTTTTAAATAAAGTTTTGATATTTATTTTGTCATTATTGTTTTTCAGAATATTCTTTTTTTGTTCCGACAATAAATTGAATAAAAAATTTTTCAGCATAATTTTGTCATTAAGAAGATAGTACGCATCATCACTTATAATGTCAATATTTAGTACTCTTTTCAGAACTTTTGACAAATCATTTATATTATTAATTTGACGAATATCTTCAACCAACATAAAATACCTTACTACTGCAAATAAGAAAGGCAAAAGACATGTTAAACACGTCTTTTGCCTTTTTTCTCTAGTACATATTATAAAATTCCTGGAATTTACGTAACAATACAGCTGAGTTCAAATAATATTCATAGGTATTAGGACTACCGGCATAACTTTCATTTAATCTTATACCTGTACTGTTCTGACTTATATTAAGAGCGCCTTCATTTGTTCTGCCGGCATCTCTTTCCCTATGTCGTGTTTTTTGACTGAATGTACTGCTTTCGGTATGTGTTTTTCCTTCATTATCTACATAAGTAAATACGACATCAAACATACCCTCACCGCTATCGAAGCATTTATCCTCTATTGCATCTATTATTGCATTATAGTATGCAATTGTGTTTTTAGCCGCGGTTTGCAGTCTTGTTAAATCATAACCTTCCGGCTGCAATATCGACATAATGTTATTGACATAAGTTTTAATTGACTGTTTTGCCTTGACTTTTGCTGTACTCCATTCATTAAAGCCTGAAAGTTGTACTGCATTCTGGCCTGTTGACATTATGTATGAGATAGCCTGATCATTAAATGCCTTATCGGATTCTTCAAGCTTCATTGCCTTTAATATATTTACAGAAATCGATTTCGGACCTGATACGACATTACCGTCATTGTCCAGAACTTCAATTTGTGCAATCCATTGTCCTTCGTGAGAAGAATTTACTGTTACAACACCTGCTTCAGATACAGTAATAGCCGAGCATCCTGTTATTTCACGGTAATGTAAATCGCCGTATTGATATTCTGTACCATAGTTCTGCGGTAATGTAATAGAAGCAACTTTTGCACCGCTGACACAAGATATTGATTCCGGCAAATCCTTCAGGAAGTCATCAGGAAGCCTTCTGTCTATTGCCTTTATAGCAGCCTCTAATTCTTTTTGTTTTGCCTTTATTTCATCAAATGTCTTTAAGAGAAGAAGTCTTTTCAGAATTCCTTCCGCTTCAATTGTTCCAATAATCTCTTTAACAGCAGCTGTCTTATCAGAGTTACGTTCAGCAAGAATTTGACCGATATAAGTATTCAACTCATCTCTTGCGGTTCTGATTTTCTCCTGTTCTGCCTTGATATTTTCTACAAGAGTATTGAATGCACTTGTTTTTGAAAATTCTGATACATCTAATGATTTAAGTTCACTAAACTCACTTGCGAATTTATCATATAATAATTCTTCAACAAAATCTTTAATGGCAGCCTCTATCTGTTCCTTAAATCCATCAACGTATATATCGGAATTATTTTCTTTTATATAGTTAAGAATCTTACCTGTTAATTCTTTTTTCAGCACAGCATACTGTAATTTATTCAGTAAGTCATCAGGATTATATCCGTAATCAACAAGAAGATTTACAGACTCATCACTGTTTGTATTCGCCGTATCAGCGTATGCCGATATAAGAGCTTTTACTTCATTTATAACAGTGTCATTATCTTTTGAAGAACCTTCAAGCTGAGCGACATAATTGTCAACTAAGCCTGTCAGAAGTTCATCGTCACCCACTGCATAATCATCCACATTGCCCAGTTGTTTAACCTTTTCTGCTGCAGCAGTATAATCTGCAGTAGCTTTTATGGATGACTCTCTGAATGCTTCATTTAACCATTCTTCTGTTATATCACTGAGCGAACCTGTTTTTAAATATTCGGAAGCTCTGTATATAAGACCTTCTTTAACTGATTTTTTCCAGGCATCTTTATATTTTGCCTCCAGTTCTTCAGGAACCTGTTGACCTCTCATAAAAGAATTAATCTTCTGAGTTGCCTCAATAGAATCTTCCATTCTCTGAATTTCCTGAGCATCCAAAGCCAGTTTATTGCTTGCATTGCATCCTCTTGCAACTTTACCTTTTGTCTTAAAATCAATGGTCTTCCAAAAAGCATCAACTAAATCCTCTTTATTTTCACCATTATTGAATTTAAAACCTTTATACAGATAATTGATAAACTCAGACTTAACAATTACGCCGTCGCCGTTATAATCAACTTCTTCTTTCCAGTTCGTATTTTCAGGCCTGTTCAAGAATTGATAAACCCTTGCGACGCTTTCTTCTATGTTAACTTTGTCTGCCATCTCAGTGCTCCTTTTTATTTTCCCTTTGATTGGTATATCGGCATTTTTTTTTAAAACTTTAGGAAATACGCTGTTTTTTTTAATAATCGTTACAAAAATTTACATTTCTGACAAAAAAAACGGCGCATACAAAATGTATGCGCCGTCAAACTTTTATAAATCTTCAGAAACTATTTTACAAGTTCTTTGAAAGATTTACCAGCTGACCAAGCAGGAACTGTCTTAGCAGCAATCTTTAATTCTTTACCAGTTTGTGGGTTTCTGCCGATTCTAGCAGCTCTCTTACGAGCTTCCCAAGTACCGAAACCAACTAATGTAACTTTTTTGCCTTTAGCAACTGTTTTTTGGATAATGTCTAATGTAGCTGATAATACATCAGATGAAATTTTTTGAGAAAGTTTTGTCTTCTTTGAAATTTCTTTTACCAATTCTTCTTTGTTCATGATAAATCTCCTATACACTTTTCTACTACATTGAGGCAAATACTTGATTTGTGGTAGCATGAATTGCTTTAAGCCCTTCTCATTCCCCATATCCACAAGTGTTTAAACCTTCTATGCTCTTTATTATACATATTTTTCTTATAATTGCAAGCTTTTAAGCAAATATTTACAATACTTAAAATACAAACAAAAAAAGTGTACATAAAGTACACTTTTTGCATAAATACATTTATTAAGCCTATTGATTATTTTCTTCTTCAATAATCGGATAAACATAATGTTCGCCGCAATTCGGGCAAACTACTTCCTGCTGTTTGCCGTCTTCAAGCTGTGCAACTTCAAACAGAGTTCTGCAGCTTGACTGTGTGCATCTTATCGCCCATGTAGGTCTTATTAATTTTGCCATATTTTATCTCCTATAATAACTGAATTAGTTTTAATATTATAAACGCTAGAACGGTTTTGTCTGACTGAGCTTAGCTCTGAGTTCTCTGAATCTCAGGATATCTTCATTTGATTTTGAATTTTCTTTAAATAAAGCCTGTGACGTCGGATGAACCATAAGAACATAGTCCATATGAATTTCCAAAAAGTCATATCTTTTAGGCGGTTGATTTGAGTTTTTAGGATAAATTTCCACATTCGTAACCGCTAAAAACCTGCGTTCTTTGTCATTCAGCAAATCCGTCAGTTCCCTGTTTGTATCAGTGTATTTTGATACATGCACGGTACCTTTAATATCATGATCCGTTGTTAATATAATTACCTCTATAGGTATAGTATCACTGTTTTTTGCCATTAACTTTCCTCTCTTACTACATATAGATTTTATAATAATTTTTCATGCTTGTCCAGTATCAGTGATAATCATCACAGAAAAAGGCGCTCTCTTAATATTAAGAGAGCGCCTTTTTCATATTTTAATTATTTTGTCGGAGTGACATTAATAAACGGCATTGAACCGCCCAACATGTATTGAGGCATTTTACCGTCCCATTTTTGAACAGCTTCATACTGAACCAAAGATTTGTTCTGGCTTAACGCCTGCGCCCTTATCGCCATTGAACGTGCTTCTGCTTCTGCTGCAATAACTTTTTGTCTTGCTTCTTCCTGAACCTGAACAGTTTTATTTTTAGCTCTCTGTGCTTCTTGTTCGGCAGTTACCTTGCTTTCAATAGCTCTTTCAAATACATCTGAATAATTTATTCCGGTCATTTGAAAATCTGATACATTAATATAATTATCTTTTAACTGAGCCTGAAGCTTAATCAAAATATCACTTGTAGCTTTTTCTCTGTTAGAGATTAAGTCCTGCGCATTCCATTTACCGATAATATCTTTAATCGTACCTTCCACAACCGGATTTATAATTTTTGATTCAAAATCAAGACCTACTTCCTGGAACAATCTGTTTACGTTCTCAGGCTGAATATTATAGTTAATTACATAAGTAATTCTTGCCTGCTGAATATCTTTTGTATAAACGGAGGTGGTAAATTGTTTAATTTGAGTCTTGACATCCATAGTTCTGAATTTTTGTATAAACGGGAAGATTGTATGAAGACCTTCTCCGTAGCTTTCAGGCTGTACATGCCCAAGATTGATTTTAATGCCTCTTTCACCGGGACCAACCATTACAAAAGGATTGCAAAGTACTATAAAGCACACAAGCAAACACAGAATGATGACCGGCATTCCCAAATACTTTCTGTCCATTGTTTTCCTTTCTTTTATCGCTCTATTTAAGACCAATTAATGCCAATACTATATACAAGGCTGCAACAAAAAATACAAACCCACCGGATATATAAAGCATTTGCTTGCCATACTTTTGATAAAGATTTTCACCGGTAACCGCACACCCTGTTAAAATACATAAATTTACTACTATTATTAATCCAAGAAGTAACATTAAAACTCTTATTATCATATAAAAACCTCTTGTGATTATTATAATTTATTATACAAATATTAATATCATACGGACACAGTATTTTACTTTTGGTTAAATCTTCCGGCTAAATTTTTACCGTAATATCCGAATAACTGCTGAAGTTGTTCGTCCTTCTGTTCACACTGATTAAGAACAACTCTGTATTTTTCCAGTCCGCAGAAAAATCCCGAAAAAGCAAACCTGTTTATATGATTTTTAACCAAACGTACTTTTCTTCCCGATACAACGGACATAACCCACGACCACACTTCCCAGATCGTGTTAACTTTATTCCTGTAAATATCTTCCCTGCCGATATCATTGACAAAACAATTCGGCGGATATAAAACACCTCCGCTAGGTATCGGGAAATTCAGAAAATCTGCTTTATCAGTATTAACAAATTTCTTCCATTTTTTATAAGAACCAAGCTCTTTATTCTCATACAAGACCCTTAAAACATTATGCGCATGTATATCTTCGGGATGGGAAATATATGAATGATACAACTTCAGCAGCCAGTTTTTCGGATAATAAATATTATCGTCCGCTGTGACAATTATTGAATCTTTAAACTCTTTTAAAGAATAGATTATCTTTGTATAAGAGCCTTTGTATTCAACGAAACGTATATCTAACCCTCCCTTTACGTATTTTGTTATTGAATACGGAAGCTCTGAAAGTTCATACTCATTACTTAACCACAAAACCACCTTATCAGGTGATACTTTCTGATTAAAAAGAGAATAAAGCGTATATTCAAGATTATCAAAATTATCTTCATCAGAACTTAAAGAAACAACTATTTGCGTTCCTCTTTTGATTTTATTGAGCTCAGGAACAAAAGACGAGTTGAGAATAATGACTCTCAGAATCGGGTTTAAGAATTTATAATAGAACAGAAATCCTAACAAATTTTTAAGCATTGTCAAGCACCCTCCTTATTATAATACTTTCATAAGGAGTATTATTAACAGGTGCCTGCGTTTTAAGCCGGTTTACCCATTCCATTATTCGTTTTTCGGATTTTTGCGGATAAATAACATTAAGGTCGAACCCCTGTTCAACAAACGGAGCAAGATAAAACAGCCAAATAAAGTCGGATTTCACATCTTTAACCGCACGCCAAATATCATCACCCTTAATTTCAGGAGCTTTTACTTCTTTACCGAGAAGTTTAAAAATTCCTTCCCCGACAAATTTATCAAAAGCGTCCGCCCTGTTCAGGTTAAATGTTTCAATTAATTCTTTTCTGATTCTGTGATAGCTCATATCATAATTTATATTACTCAAATACTTGTTTTGCAAATCCATAGTTTTATCGCTTAGTTCAAATCCAAAGCGAACGGAGAACTTAAGCCCGCGGATAATTCTTGTAGGATCATCTTCAAAACTTTTTTCGTGCAGAATCCTTAACTTTTTATTTTTTAAATCATCAAGTCCGCCAAAATAGTCAACAAACTCTCCGTCTGTCGTTCTTTTAGCCATTGCATTCACTGTAAAATCCCGTCTGATTAAATCCTCTTTTAAGGAACAGCCTATATTTCCGACCTTTGGCAAATGACCTTTCTTCGGGTATGTTTCAGTTCTTGTAGAAGCTATATCTATTTCCTTATTTTCATAAATAACTCTTACCGTACCGAAATCAGGATTAGTTTTTATCACATTCAAACCGTTTTCTTCGGCAAATTTAATCGCATCACCCTCATAACAGAAATCGGTGTCAAAACTTGATACGCCGAGAATTTCATCTCTTACTACACCGCCGACATAATACAATTTATTATCTTTTAACATTCCCGATTCCCGTTCTTTTTATTATGTATCAAAGATGAAACCAGAGCGCTTATAATAAACACCAGACCAAGTAGTCCCGTAACAACCTCGGGAACTTCAACAAGAGTTGATACAAACATTAATAATGCAAGAGTACCTATTGCCCAGTGAGCGCCGTGTTCAAGATATAAAAACTGTTTTAACGTCTTTTTCTCTACAAGCATTATAGTAAGAGAACGTACAAACATTGCACCAATGAACAAGCCAATAGTAATTATTATAATATCACGGCTCAAAGCAAATGCCCCAAGAACACCGTCCAGGGAGAATGAAGCATCAATCAGCTCCAGATATAAAAATCCTACAAGCCCTGAGCACTTAACAGCATCCGCACATAATTTTGCACGTTCTTCCTGCCTTCTTTCAAGCCATTCTGCAAGTCCGTCAATTGCCAAATATGTAATTATACCTGCAATTCCCGAACATAAAACCGATAAACGCTGTTCAACCGGTAACATATTAAGTATTACACCAATTACAAAAAGAACAGTGACAGTACATACCCCTCTGAAACCATGAAGTTTCTGAAGCTTGCATTCTAACGGTTTAAGCCAGTGAATATCTTTTTCTTTGTTTGTAAAATAATCCATATAGAGCATTAAAAGAAATGCTCCGCCAAACGTAACAATTGGCGCATGTGTCAGTTCAAGATAATGTGAATATTTATCAACATTGTGCAGAGCCATATCAAGTACAGATAAAATGTCTATATGCGCAAAAATTGAAACGACAAGGAGCGGAAACAGAAAACGCATTCCGAATACGGCAATTATAATACCCCAGGTAATAAATCTGTGACGCCATTTTTCCGACATTCCCTCAAGCTTCATTGCATTTACTACAGCGTTATCAAATGACAAACTGATTTCAAGGATTGCCAAAACCGAAGCTATAAATATACAGGTTAAACCTGTTCCTCCATGCACATGCTCGCCCCACAAAAAAGCTGCCGCCAAGCCAAAAATTGTAACAAATATTGAACCTGTAAAGTATTTAATCATCTCTGCTCCTCTGTTTATATAGAATTATTATATAGAATTATATTATAACAACCTGTAAGAGTAAATAATCTGTAATAATTTATTTTTATGCTAAACTTATATTGTAAATTAAGGAGGGAAATATGAGAAAGTTAATACTATCTGTATTCGCAATGGCATTATTAATTCTGCCGTCTTCTGCCGCAGCAAAATGGACTGCCGCAGACAGAGTTGCACCTGTAGGAAAAGTTATCGTAGAGAAAAACGGTCTGCCTGCCAAATTACAGTTCAAGCTGGTTGAAAATATGACTGACAACTCACAGACTTCATCTACAAATATCGTACAAATATCAAAAAACGACCTGACATACGCAGGTAATGACAACGAAGTTGCAGCAGTTATTGCTTATGAACTGGGTCAAATTATTAACGGCAAATCCGGCAAGGATAATCTCAGAGCCGCTGCAAAAGCAATGCTGGCAGAAAAATTCAGTAAAGATAATATCGTAAATACAACTGCAAACAGCGAATACTGGAACAGTAAAACAGCTTTAAGAGACAAAAAAGAAGCTGATATGACTGCAATCGATTTAATGGTTAAAGCAAATTATAATCCGCTTGCATTGGTTGTTGTAATAACAAAAATGCCGGGAACAAACCTTGAACTTGTAATGGGCGTTCCGGCTAACTCAGAAAGAGCAATGAGCGCGTATAATTACCTTGCTTACAATTATCCTGAAAAAGTTAAAGCCGGATACGGCTGTCAGGAATACAGAAATTTCCTTACATATTCAGACCCGATAGTTGAAAAAAGAAATAAAAGCAAAAGATCGATAAAAAAATTCGCTAAAGAACAGGAAAAAATCAAAGCAGACAGAGCAAAAAGCTTAAATCAATACAAAATGTCCGGCGGTCTTAGCGGCTGGGATGCAACTTATGCAATCCTGAACGAACTTTCTACCGAAAACAAAAAATAAAATTGTTAATACGAAATACAAAGAAAGCAGACTCATAAAGAGTCTGCTTTCTTGTTACATGCCAAATAAATATTGAATATTTATATAACATGTGATATAATACTATCATACATTTATCAGCAAAATAAGAAGGTTAGCAATATGGAAATTCAATTTCAGGGAACAAGCAGTCAAATCCAGGACTACATACGCAATGAAGCAAAAACGGAAGAAGCTGAAGCTGCTTATCAGATTAAGTTATTAAAGATGCAGCAGGAATCTGATGCAATAGCAGGACAGGTTATTGAAGACACCCTTGAAATCTCTCAGGAAGCCCTGAACAGATGCCGTGCGGAAATGTAAATCCTGTACAATCCCTAAAAATATATAGAAAGAGTATTGAAAAAGTATATAACATGTGCTATCATGTTGGTGTAAGGTTATCTTAAAACAACAAGGATAGCAGTATGGGTTTCCCTGTCACAAATTTTCAAGCACTCAATGAGATTAAAAGCACTTCTGCCATCACGGAGACAAAGGCAAGTTATCTTGCAAGTCTTGTAAGATTGCAGGATGCCTCTAACACTGTTGCAGGTGCTATTATTGAGGATACGGCAGAAATATCGGAAAGCGCTATGAATAAATTTCTGGCAGAGGTAAAAGGCTAAATATAAAACAAAAAAGGGCGGAACTCGATTTTGAGTTCCGCCCTTTTTGTTTTTGGTGTTAAAAATGATATGTTTATAATATAATTAATTCCGAAGGGAAAAGATTTTGAAACAATCGAAACTTACGATAGCAATATTTGCAGCACTGCTTATGGGAATACTGACCGGTTGGTTATTCCCTGATTTTGCTGTAAGACTGCACGTTTTAGCTGAAATTTTTCTCAGAATGATAAAAATGATAATAGCACCATTGCTGTTTGCAACACTTGTTGTAGGGATAGCAGGGCATGGTGATATAAAAAGTCTGGGAAGACTTGGTATAAAAACGATTGCGTATTTTGAAGTCGTAACAACAATAGCTCTGTTCATCGGCTTAGGATTTGCAAACCTTTTTAAACCCGGTGAAGGGATGGGGAATATAGCTTCTGCTCACCTGGGGCTGAACAGCATTATTGAATCTGCCGCAACAACTCATCACAACAGCTTCGGAGAACTTTTGCTCGGACTGTTCCCGACAAGTATTTTCCAGTCAATGTCAGAAGGTAATTTATTACAAATTGTTGTATTTTGTATTTTCTTTGCAATGGCAGTTTGTGCAGTCGGTGAAAAAGCAAAACCCGTTCTGGATTTTCTGAACTCACTTGCCTCTGTTATGTTCAAATTTACGGAGTATGTAATGTTCTTTGCTCCGCTCGGTATATACGGAGCTATTGCATACACGGTAGGTTCTAACGGAGTTAACATACTATTCAATTACGGAAAAATCATTTTATCATTATATGTAGCTCTTGCTGCTTTTGTATTTTTTGTACTTTTTGCAGCCTGCAAAATCGTAAAAATATCGATAAGAGGATTAATAAAAGCATTACAGGAGCCGGCTTTATTGGCTTTCTCAACAGCAAGTTCTGAAGCGGCGCTTCCTAAAGCTATGAAAATAATGGAAGATTTTGGTGTTCCGAAATCTATCGTCGGATTTGTAATGCCGACAGGATATACGTTTAATCTTGACGGTTCAACGCTATATCTTGCAATGGCTGTTATTTTTTCAACTCAGCTTGTAGGACACCCGCTTACTTTTGAGCAGCAGCTGGTAATCATGTTTGCACTGATGCTCACAAGCAAAGGTATAGCCGGTGTTCCGAGAGTATCGTTAATAGTTCTTGCCGGAACACTTACAAGTTTCGGAATTCCGATATTGGGTGTTGCAATCCTTTTGGGTATTGACCAGATACTCGATATGGGACGTACAACCGTTAACCTGATTGGGAACTGTGTTGCAACGGTTGTTATTGCAAGATGGGAAAACAATTTTGATTACAATAAAATGAAAGAATTTATTGATACAAAAAATTTAAAACTGGCAGCAGTAACAAATATAGAAGATTATAAGGAAGGAACAAACGGAGAATAAAATGGAATATAAAGAAACCTTAAACCTGCCTCAAACAACACTGGAGATGAGAGCAAACGCAATTAACAAAGAACCTCAGACACAAAAATTCTGGGAAGAACATAATATTTACCAAAAAATTAATGAAAACAAAGACAAGACAAATTCTTTTGTTCTTCATGACGGCCCTCCATACCTGAGTTCTGATAAAATTCACGTTGGTACGGCATTAAACAAGATATTAAAAGACATTATTATTAAATACAAATCCATGAACGGATTTTATGCTCCGTATGTTCCGGGGTACGACGCTCACGGACTTCCGATTGAAAATGCTGTTGTCAAAAACATAAAAGGCGGACGCCACGCAATTACTGAAGGTGAACTGAGAGCAAAATGCCGTGAATATGCAGCTAAAAGTTTGCAGGGACAGGAAGCGGCTTTCAGAAGACTTGGGGTTCTGGGTAACTGGGAAAATCCATACCTTACAATCAAACCTGAATACGAAGCTGAACAGGTCAGAGTATTCGGCGAAATGTACAAAAAAGGGTATATAGAAAAGGGCCTGAAACCTGTTTACTGGTGCGCTTCATGTGAAACAGCTCTTGCTGAAGCGGAAGTTGAATATGCAGATATTTCATCTAAGTCTATTTACGTAAGATTTAAGTTTGATGAAGAATCAACGGAAAGAATAAATTTAAGAATACTTCCAGATAATAAAAAACCTGTTTATGCGATTATCTGGACAACAACTCCATGGACAATTCCTTCAAACGTTGCCATTTCAATGAACCCGAGATATGATTATCAGTTATTTGAATACAAAGGCGATGTTTATGTTGTTGTTAAAGATTTGCTCGGAAGATTTTTAGAAGATGCCGGCTGGGATGAAAACGAAATAAAACTTCTTGATACGGCTATCGGAGAAGAATTTGAACTTATGGAAGTTTATCATCCGCTTGTTAACAGAAAATCTAAAATCATTTTAGGCGAACACGTAACTCTTGATGCCGGTACAGGTTTGGTACATACAGCTCCGGGTCACGGTCTTGAAGACTATGAAGTCGGCTGTAAATACGGTATTGAAGTATTTTCTCCGCTTGATGCTTCAGGCTGCTGGAAAGAAGAAGTTAATATTCCTGAACTTGTCGGCGTACCTTATTACAAGGGTAACGACATGGTTATTGATATGTTAGAGAACTGCGGAGCTTTAGTTCATCAAAATGAAATTAACCACAGTTATCCGCACTGCTGGAGATGTAAGCACCCTGTAATCTACAGAGCAACACCGCAGTGGTTTGTTAAAGTTGATAAATTCCGTGATTTAGCTATGCAGGAAATCCACAAGGTTAAATGGATACCGGCAAGCGGCGAAAGCAGAATCGGAAACATGGTTGAAGGCAGAACAGATTGGTGTATTTCACGTCAGAGAGCGTGGGGTGTACCTATTCCGATTTTCTACTGCGAAGACTGCGGAGAAGTTATTTGTACAGATGAAACAATTGAACATGTTGCATCAATATTTGAAAAAGAAGGTTCTGATGCATGGGTAAACAGAACGACCGAAGAACTTTTACCAAAAGGCTTTGTATGTCCTAAGTGCGGTAAAACTCACTTTAGACAGGAAAAAGATATAATGGACGTTTGGTTTGATTCGGGTATTTCCTGGAGAGCAGTTGTTGAAAAAAGAGCCGATGAACTAGGTCACACACCTGTTGATTTGTACCTCGAAGGTTCAGACCAGCACAGAGGATGGTTCCAGTCTTCACTTCTGACCTCTATTGCAACACAGGGTATTGCACCTTATAAACAGGTTCTTACTCACGGTTTTGTATTTGGTGAAGACGGAAGAAAGATGTCTAAATCACTCGGTAACTACATCAGACCTGATGATATTATTAAGAACTACGGCGCAGATATTTTAAGACTTTGGGCAGCATCAGTTGATTACAGAAACGATACTAAAATCGGTGATAATATCGTTAAACAGCTTGCTGAAATCTTTAAGAAAACAAGAAATACCGCAAGATTTTTACTCGGCAATATCCACGATTTTGACCCAAAAACTGATTACATTCAGTATGATGAACTTAAAAATATTGATAAATTTGCACTGCACAAACTTAATAAGGTTGTAGCAGAAGTAACTGAAGCGTTTGAAAACTACGAATTCTACAAATACTTCCAATGCCTGCAAAATTTTGCAGCAGTAGATTTGAGCTCGTTCTATCTTGATATTGTAAAAGACAGACTATATACAGCAGGCAAAAAATCAGTTTCACGCCGTGCATGTCAGACTGTTCTTTATGAAACATATCAGGCACTTGTCAGAATGGTTGCGCCTGTAATGCCGTTCCAGGCAGAAGATATGTGGCAGAACACTCCTGAAATGCAAAGAGGCGGTTTGGAAAGTATCTTACTAGCAGGCTGGGTTAAAGTAAATGAAAAATGGAACAACGAAAAGCTTGAAGAAGATTTTAGTAAAATCTTAAAAACAAGAGAAGTTGTAACCCGTGCAATTGAACCGCTTCGTGCAGAAAAAACTGTCGGAAGTTCATTAGAAGCTGCAGTTTATGTAAAATCAGCAGACTCTAAGCTTTTGAATGCAAACCTTAAAGATTTGGCAGATATCTTTATTGTTTCTCAGGCTTATGTAACAGAAAATAAACCCGAAGGAACATTGAATGAATATACCGAAAACGATATTACGGTTTGGGTAACAAAAGCAGAAGGTGAAAAATGTGAACGCTGCTGGAAGTATCGCAAACTTGGCGAACACGCAGGACACGAAACAATTTGTTCTGATTGTTATGAGGCAATAACTGAATAAGATAAAACACTAAATAAACATATTGGATATTAAGAGAGCTTTAATATGCGGGTCGGTAAAAATATTTACCCCCGCTTTTTTTAGGGGTAAAAGAGTGAAACATAGTAAAAAATTTGCAGATAAAAAAAAGGGATAAGGTAAAATTACCCTCCCCTTGGAATTAAGAATAGCTGGAAGTATGAAAAAGATTTAATAATTATATTTAACTTAAACTTTAATGATTAATCTATTCTCTATGTCGGCAGTTTTAGGGGTAACTATTTTGGCAAGTTTTTTACAAAATATATTTAACGACTATATTTATACCCCCTCTTAACATATATTTACCCTTTTATATACAAAATATAAAATATATGATATGATGTACTCAGTAGTAGATAAACAAATTTTTGAAGATATATGCGATAGAAAAGATTATTAAGAGAATATTAGTAGTTTTCGGGTAGGTTATATGTACCCGAACGTCGTGTATATATAAAAAAATAGAAAGACAAAAGGTGCCGCATGAACGGAATGCTCACAGCTGCAGCAGTAGTGACCGTATTTTTGGTTGCTGTTGTTGTCGTACTCGGTTTGAAGTACAGAGATCTTCGAACCAGAACTGAACTTGCAAAAAAAGATTTGCTGGAACGTGAAGAAATTATGCAAAAAGAAGCTTTAATTAAAGCAAAAGAAGCTTTGCATAATGAAAGAGAACAATTAAATGAAGATGAAAGAGAGCGCAGGAGAGAATTCGCTCAAATTGAAAACAAATTAAGCAAACGTGAAGACTTGCTTGAATCAAAAATTCAGGAAGTCACCGATAAAGAAACAGAGCTGGATAAAATGAAAGACCAGCTTATTGAAAAAGAAGATTTGCTTGCAGAAATCGTACAAAAACAAACCGTTGAACTTGAAAGAATTGCCGGTTTAAGTGCGGAAGATGCAAAAAGAATGCTTATGGAGCAGTTAAAAAGTGATTTGGCTCAGGAACAAATGCAGTTAATCAGAGAAAATGAAGCTAAAATCAGAGAAGACGCTCTTGAAAAATCAAAAGAAATTCTTTCAACCACAATGCAAAGATGTATGATGGAACAGGTTGTTGAATCAACAGTATCTGTTGTTTCACTACCGAATGATGAAATGAAGGGCAGAATAATCGGACGTGAAGGAAGAAACATCAGAACGTTAGAAACTTTAACAGGAGTTGATTTAATTATTGACGATACACCTGAAGCCGTTGTTCTTTCTTCTTTCGACCCGGTAAGACGTGAAGTTGCAAAATTAGCTTTGGAAAAACTTATTCAGGACGGACGTATTCACCCTGTCAGAATTGAAGAAACTGTTGAAAAAGCAAGAGAAGAAGTTGAAAAGAAAATAATGAAAGAGGGTGAAAATGCCGCAGTTGATATGGGCATTATGGGCTTAAACAAAGAGCTTATCAAAAACCTCGGAAGATTATATTACAGAACAAGTTACGGACAAAACGTACTTAAACACTCACTGGAAGTTGGTCATATAGCAGGAATGCTTGCCGCAGAGCTCGGTGCGAATGTTTATATAGCAAAAAGAGCAGGTTTGCTCCACGATATAGGTAAAGCTGTTGACCAGACTCAGGAAGGTACACACATTCAGCTTGGTGTTGAACTTGCTGCCAGATATGGTGAAAAACAGGAAGTTATCCACGCAATAGAAGCTCACCACGATGACGTTACAGCTAATACAATAGAAGCTGTTCTCGTAAAACTTGCAGATGCAATATCAGCCGGTCGTCCGGGTGCAAGACGCGACACTCTGGAAATCTACATCAAGAGATTACAGAAGATTGAAGAAATTGTTAACAGTTACGAAGGTATTAAACAATCCTTTGCAGTTCAGGCAGGACGTGAAGTTCGTGTAATCGTTCAATCGGAAATGTTTGACGATTTGGCTTCACAAAAACTTGCAAGAGATATTGCGAAAAAAATCGAAGACGAACTCGATTATCCTGGACAAATTAAAGTTACCGTAGTAAGAGAGTTCCGAACAACAGAGATAGCTAAGTAGGGGTAAAAAAGAACACTCCCCTTATGTTATAAAAGCAATAATATGGAAAACGACACAATAAAAATATTATTTTTCGGAGACATAACCGGCAGGCAAGGGCGCACTGCCGTTATGTCTTATATTGCGTCACAGGAAGAAAAGCCGGATTTTATTATTGCCAATATAGAAAATGCATCTCACGGTTTCGGGTTAACAAAAAAGAATTATGAAGAACTTATGGAAGCAGGGATTAACTGCTTTACGTCAGGTAACCATATCTGGGACAAAAAAGATGTTTATGAATACATTGATGATGCGACAAACCTTGTTCGTCCTATAAACTATCCTTCAGGGACAAAGGGTATCGGGTCGCAGATTTTTGAAATAAAAGGTCAAAAACTTGCTGTTATTAACGCTCTGGGCAGAGTTTTTATGCCCCCTATTGATTCACCATGGCAGGTTGTAACAGATGAAATAAATAAATTAAAAAGTGAAGGTGTTGAACATATTATTATTGATTTTCACGCAGAAGCAACCGCTGAAAAAATATGTTTTTCAAAATACCTGGCGCATACATATAACACGGAAGAATATTCTTTGATTAAAGGATTCTTCGGTACGCACACACACGTTCAGACAGCGGATGAACAAATTTATAAAGGAATGGCATACATTACGGATGCCGGTTTCTGCGGCGCTGTTGACAGTGTAATCGGAATGGAGTTTGAAACATCTTTAAGAAGATTATCAACAAGCCTTCCCGAAAGATATGAGATTTCAGAATCTCCAATTGCGCAAATTAACGGAGTTGAAGTTCTTATTGATAGAACAAAATCAACTCAGATAAAAAGAATTAACGTTACAGTAAATAATAAGGGGTAAACATGAGGGGTAAATACAAAAATCTTATACGTCATAATACCAACGGAGGTGTGTAATGAAGGGTGATTTTCATATACACACATACTATTCTGACGGCGTTTTTTCACCTGAAAAAATTGTTGATTTGGCAACCGAAGCAGGTCTTGAAGTAATTGCACTCACCGACCACGACAATGTGCTTTCTTATAACGTTGCGCAGGAATACATCAAATCAAGAAATCTTGATTTAAAATTAATCCCGGGGATTGAAGTTAATACACTCTATAAAGATTACGAAGTTCACATTCTCGGATATTTTCCCGACGCAACAAAGCCGGACTTCAAAGCTATGCTCAAAGCCCAGCAGCAGGCACGTATAAAACAAACAAAAGAGATTTTGCGGCTGCTTGCAAAAAAAGAGGGCATCAGAATTAACTTTGAAGATGTAAAAGATATGGTTGCGGAAGGTGGCAGTATCGGACGTCCTCACATAGCAAAAGCTATCACCAATGTCGGCGGTACAAGCAATGTAATGGAAGCATACAGCAAATATATTCACAAAAATTCTCCCGTTTATGTTGAACGTAAAACTGTTTCACCGTTTGATGCAGTGGAAGTAATTTACGATTCCGGCGGAATTCCTGTTATTGCACATCCATACGATATTGACATAGCGGAAAAGTTAATAAAAGAGCTTATGAATTGCGGATTAAGAGGAATAGAAGCCTACCACAGAAAGCACTCACCTGCTATTGTTGAATACTTCTCATCTATGGCAGAAAATCTCGGATTAATCGTGACAGGAGGGTCTGATTTTCACGCACCAAACATCATGAACGGACAAATAATTTTGGGAAAAAATTTCGTTCCGGAATGGATTTATGAAAGCTTAATAAAAGAAAAGAAAAACATTGAACTTGCGGGTTAAAAATAAAAAGAGAGTAGGATAAATGAAAAAAGGATTCACAATAGTTGAAGTTTCAATACTGTTTGTAACGTTTTTGATTGTTGCATTGCTGGTAGCACCGCTGTCACTGGATGAAACAATGCAGGCAAAAAACGCTTCAAGATGGCGTAAAGTCCAGAGTGATTTTTTAAACATATATTACTCAATAAATACTCAAAAAGATTTACACGATTTCGACTATAGGGCGGCTTTTGACTCCGTCCTGGCAGGCGAAATAAAAGGCGATGCTGAACCTTATAAAATAACCTACATGAACGGAACAACTCCTGATTCGGAATATAAATTTACGAATTACAAACTTACATATTCAAATGCAGTTGTATCATACAGAATTTATAATTCTTCACAAGCAGGTGCATTAGGTATTCTCATGTATGACGTTAACGGGTCTGTCGGACCTAATGTATGGGGAAAAGATATTTTCGGATATAATATTTACCCGGACGGATTTGAACCTTTCTGCAAGAAAGAATCAGCCGCAAAACAAAAACAAGACTGCTCAAAATCAGGAACAGGTTTATGCTGTTCAAGTTCATATTTAAATTCGGGAAGTTTTAACTAATGACTAACATTTGTGTATTTGCATCATCATCTGATAATCTGGATGAAATATATTATAAAGATGCCTCAGAACTTGGCAGACTTATGGGTAAAAACGGGATTAACATTGTATACGGCGGCAGCCGGCTTGGTATGATGTATGCCTGTGCTTCGCAGGTAAAAGCAAACGGAGCTGGTATTATCGGAGTTATGCCACAAAGGTTATACGATATGGGGTACGGAAATTCTGAGGATTGTTCCGAGTTTATTTTAACTGCCGGAATGAGAGAAAGAAAAGCAAAAATGGACGAAATCTCTGAAGGAGTAATTGCGCTGGCAGGAGGGTTCGGGACATTAGAAGAAATTTCGGAAATGATAGTTCAGAAGCAGCTGGGTTATAACAAAAAACCAATTGTATTACTCAACACAAACGGTTTTTACAATGACCTGATTAAATTTTTTGATACGATGATTCAAAACAAATTTGCAAAAAAAGGTACTGAGGAGTTGTATTACATAGCTGAAACACCAAAAGATGCCATTGAATATATCAAAACGTACAGTGAGCATTCATTATCGTTTTCAGGAAAATTCTAGTATACACGGGAGTTTTTATGACTAAAATACTTTTTGTAATTGATAAAATTGAGCTTAAATATTTTGAATTTAATAATCTTGTAACAAATTTTTGGCTGATTAAGGGATTCCTGGACAGAAACAATGAAGTGTTTATAACAACAATACCAAATCTTTCACTAAAAGGTGACGTTGCTTACACGAAGTGTTATGAAGCATTCGTTCAGGATGAAAATATTTTTTATAAAAACATCCTTTCAGAAAAACAAATTGACGATTTTGATTTGGTGATGTTCAGACCAGATCCTCCCGTTGACATTGATTACATAAATGCAACATATATTTTTGATTTCGTCAAAAAAGCCGAAGTTATCAACTCCCCTTCAGCTATCAGAGATTTTAATGAAAAACTGCACAGCGTTTATTTTAAAGAATATATGACAGCAAATATAGTAACCTCATCTCTGAACGAGATAGAACAATTTCTTGCAGAGAATAAAGAGATTGTACTAAAGCCGCTAAACAGATGTTTCGGTTCTGGCGTTATGTATTTGTATCATGGCGATCCAAACACAAGAACAATTATTAACACAATGACAAACAATGAAACAACGCTTGTTATGGTACAAAAATACATTCCTGCCGTTAAACAGGGAGATATCAGAGTTCTTACCTTGGGGGATAAAATACTGCCGTATGCAATAAAAAAACTTCCTACAAAAGATGACTTTAAGTTTAATACGCATAATGATGATTTTATAACAGCATCCGGTTTAACAAAATTTGAATTGGATAGTTTTACACCTGTCGCAAAGAAACTTAACAGTATGGGTATAAAAATGGCAGGACTGGATGTTATTGACGGCAGGATAATTGAAGTCAATGTCACAAGCCCATGCTACTTCATTAAAGAGGTTAACCATATTTATAACATACATCTGGAAAACGAGATTTGCGACTACATATTGACTAAGAACTTGTTATCCTTATAAATATGATGTATAATTCAATTATCTGAAGTATGCACTCGGATAAGATTTAAGATAATATAAAAGAAGAG
Organism: uncultured bacterium; assembly: GCA_902763805.1. Lineage (GTDB taxonomy): Bacteria > Cyanobacteriota > Vampirovibrionia > Gastranaerophilales > Gastranaerophilaceae > CAG-196. The sequence goes on from CACWTN010000009.1 coordinate 34,584, forward strand.
TTAGCAAAGAGGATTCTTAACAAATGAAAAAGACACTTTTTACAATTTTAAGCATAATGATAATGCTATTATCAGTAAACGTTGTATCTGCAAAGGTTAAAGCAACCGATCCCGAAACAGCAAAAGCTATAAAATTATACAAATCAGGAAATTATGTTCAGACATATCTTTCTTGCCTGGACATTGTAAAGGCTAATCCTGATAACGCTCTTGCTCATTATTACTTGGCAATGTCAGAAGTACAATTAGGCAAGAAGGAAGAAGCAATAGTCGAATATCAGACAGTAATGTATCTTTCACAAAACGGTATTCTTGGCAGTTACGCAAAGAAAGGCAAAAGATGTATAGAAACGCCTGCTCTTTGTAATGAAAAAGAACAGTCAGAAGAAAACGTTGAAACATTGGAAGACAAGTTTATCAAAGGCAGTTACGGTTCAGGTTTTTCAAAAGAAGCCCGCGGCGTACATGAAAGAGAAAAAATTGAAAACATTAAAAGAGAAATAAACAGAAACGATGAAATGTCACCGGCTCAATTCAGAGGATACAAAGACTATTCATCATATGCTCCTACAAATGATGAAATAGTTGCAGCATTGAGAACCCTGCAAAAAGCAGGCTTAACTGATGTAGTCAGCATCAGCAATAATAATGCAAATTCATCAAATGAAATGCTGAACTTGCTGTATGGCAATAATGGTTCAAACCTGAATCCGCAAATAATACAGTCGCTTCTGTCAACACAAATGTCAACAAATTTTTAGAAAGATAAGTGATGATTGTAAAAACAGCAAAATTTGGAGATGTAGAAGTAGAAGAAAGTCGTATATTCGACTTTGTAATGCCTGTCATCGGTTTTAACGATTTAACCAAATATATCATACTTGATCCTAATCAGGACACGTTGTTTAAATGGCTGCAATCTGTTGAAGAACCGTCTTTAGCATTTCCGATTATATCAGTTGCAGCGTTGAATTATGATTATTCGGTTGACCTGTCGGACAACGTAATTAACGCTCTGGAAATCAAAAATGCGGAAAGTTTATTGGTTATGAATATTACATCAATTCCTCAAGATAACCCAAGAGGAACTACAATAAATCTTCTCGCCCCGTTAATATTTAATTTAGATACACAAAAAGCAGGGCAAATTGTATTATCAGGTTCCGGGTACGACATAAGCTACCCGATGTTTAAAAAAGATTAATTTAAGGAATAACATGCTAGTAATTACCAGAAAAAATGGTCAAAAAATAATGATAAACGACAATATTGAAATCACTATTGTCGAAGCGAAGAATGGCATGTGCAAAGTTGCTATTAAAGCAGACAAAGATGTCAAAATCTATCGTGAAGAAATATATTTGCAGATTAAACTTGCAAACCTTATGGGAACAAGTGCAAAAGTTTCTGCTATTGATTCGGTTACAGAATTAATTAAGAACAACAACAATTTGAATGATAAAAAGATTGAAGCTGCCGACGGTGCAGAAGAAATAGTTGTTGATGACAAAAAACCGCAATCAATCAGAATTAACAATAAGCATGAAGGCTCTTAGTAAAAATATACAGTTCTTTTTTTGTGAAGATCCCGATAAGCTGGAAATACATCCCGGCTCAATTTATCATGCATATTTGTCAATTCTTAATGATGATTTAGACTCTGCGTATGAAATATTTTCAAGACTTGACTCTCCCAGAGCGAAATGGGGCTGTTCTTTTGTATCGGTATTAAAAGGTTTTATGACTGTTTTTCCTACATATTTCGGAATAAGAAATTTTTTGGAAATCGATTTGGATTTTTTAATAAAAAATAACAAGATTAATTATGTAGAACAATGCCTTGGAGCACTGGAGATTTTTTCATCAATAAATCAGGAAACATATAAGTTCACGGCCAGGGTCATGCTTGAAAACAAGCTTTATACCTCTGCTCTTAAGTATCTGGATAAATCAAAACAAATATTTTACAATGATGCGGAACTTCATTTTATATATGCAAAATACTACAAAGACACCGGAAATTACAGGAATGCCCATTATTACATCTGCGAATGCCTGAAATTACTTCCCGAATATTATCCTGCACTTATAATGAAGCAACAAATTGAAGAAACCGGATTTTAATAGTATAATCTTCTTATGGACGGAGATAAATTTATAAGTACAAGCAAAAATATTCCTACCGAACCAAATCCTGCAGATGATAACAATTTTTTTCTCCAGCAGGAAACGGGTTCAGTGTCTAAAATTATGCAAACAGAACCTTCCCGCCATATTAATGATTATGATTTTAACATATTGAAGGAAGATGCTTATAAAGATGTTTCTGACGAAGTTTTTAAACTGGAATATAAAATTGCAAAAACGGAAGAACAAATAAAAACAATAAACCAGCAAATACAGCTTGCTAAAGATATACGGGATTCTTATGAGTATGAACGTCTAAATTCAAGAAAATTGCAGCTGGAACGTGATTTATACGTACTTACGGACTTATATAACGAAGCCAGTTTATCCGCAAAATTATCAAGCGGTCTAACTTCAAAAATAAAAGACAAATTCATTAATACCGGCAATTTTATTGAAAATTTAGGTAAATTTATCTTATCAAAAATGCCCGGGAAAATAGCTTCTATTATAGCAATCAAAAAATCTCTGGACAAGCTGGAAAACATTAACAAAAGTGTTGACGAACTTATGAAAGGAAAATATCCTTACGGAGAAGCTTCTGACAGATACAACCGGCTTTCCAAATATATAGCGAGAGCTAACTCCATCCAATCTGAAATCTACAAATTTATGAAGTAGATGTTAATTTTTATTTGTGCTAAACTAACTTTATTATGAACAGAAAACCGATTATTGCAGTAGTAGGACGCCCTAATGTAGGGAAATCAACATTTGTTAACAGACTTGTCGGAAAAAGACAGTCTATTGTTGACGATTTACCCGGGGTAACAAGGGACAGAATATATTTTGACGTTGAATGGCAGCATAAACAATTTACCGTAATCGATACAGGCGGTATCGTTCCTGGCGATGAAGATGAAATTATGCTTTCTATATACGATCAGGCAAAAATAGCCTGTGAAGAAGCCGACAAGATTATCTTTCTTGTAGACGGCATAGATGGTGTAACTCCTGTTGATGAAGATATCGCAAACATTTTACGTCAGTCGGATAAACCTGTTTTTTTAGCGGTTAACAAAGTCGATTCTCACAGCCAGATTACAATGATAAGCGATTTTTATTCGCTTGCAGTCGGAGAACCGATAGCAATTTCCGCTCTGCACGGTTCAGGCGGTGTCGGAGATTTACTGGATGAAATAACAAAAGATTTTGAGCAGGACGATACTACGACAGAAGACGGCTCTATAAAGCTGGCAATTGTCGGCAGACCTAATGCAGGTAAATCTTCTATTGTTAATGCTCTTTTAGGAGAAAAACGAGTTATTGTTTCTGATGTATCTGGTACGACCCGTGACAGTATTGATTCACGTCTGACTTATAACGGGCAGGAATTTGTAATAGTTGATACCGCAGGTATCAGAAAAAAAGCAAAAGTTGATTACGGTGTTGAAAAATTTGCAGTGGACAGAGCTATCCGTTCCATCAGAGAATGTGATGTGGCACTTCTTGTAATTGATGCAAACGAAGCTGTTAACGGAGTATCAGATCAGGACAAAAAAATTGCATCTATTATAACGGAAGCCGGTAAAGGTATGGTTATTGCAATTAACAAGTGGGATTTAATTGAAGATAAGCAGGCAAATACGGTTAACAAATTTGAGAAGAAGCTGTTAAACGAAATACCGTTTTTGGATTATGTTCCTAAAATATACATAAGTGCGGTTACTCACCAAAGACTAAATAACATATTTACACGTGTCGTGGAGGTTCAGGCTGAGCACTCCAAACGTGTTTCAACAGGATTGTTAAACAAGGTTATTAATGAAGCGTACGCTCTTAATCCGCCTCAAACAATAAGAAACAAACGGTTAAAAATTATGTACGTAACTCAGGCTTCAACAGAACCGCCTACATTCATTCTCTTTGTAAACGATGAAAAGCTTTTAAAAGACCACTACAAACGTTATCTGGAAAACAAATTAAGAGAAGCCTTCGGTTTCTTTGGAACACCAATAAGAATAGCGGTCAGAGAACGTTCTGAAAAAAAGGGTAAATAATAAATTTACCCTTTTTGTTTACCATATTGTTTGCCGAATTGTTTGAAATTCCCGTTTATCAGTTCTTCTTTTATGTAGTTGTCCATTTTGCCGTTAGTCTTTGGAATATTGTGTTTGTCAAATTTCTGAAATACTTTGAACCCCAGCTGTCTGATTTTTTGCTCAAACCCGTTATCAAGCCTTTTCCTTATAGACACGCGTACATTTCCCTGATTTCCGCTTGGGTACAAGGCATTTTGATATTTAGATGCTAACTTTTTGAGTGCATCTCGTTTTGCAGCCGATATATTTTGTTCAACAAGAGGGATTCTATAAGTAGACTTAAATGATATCTGATTCTGTATCTGCATTTTATTTCCCCTTATATAAACCTTTTTAAAGCAATTTTTAATTTATTAAAAATTGTATAATCTCTTGATTTTTCGACATAATCAAGAACAACTCTTTTTGTATCTGTAATATATTCTCTTATACGTTTTGTTCTCGGATACAATTCATTAATTTTATTCTTTAAAGATTTACGCAACTCTTTAACTTCAGGCTGTCTGTACATATAATGAAGATTTCGGCGTGCTTCCGGATAATAATTCATTGGTTTACCCGTTATATATTTTTTCCTTGCAAGCATACCTACCGTAGGATTTTTTTCACAATCCTTTAAATGAGCTTTGTATGTATCCAGCACGTCCTCATCTACTTCAAGTCTGGTATCAATCCCTTGCCTTGACCAGTAAGCATTGCTCCTTATACTTTCATATTTTGGAAATGGTCCCAATTCGATTTCCATACAGTATACCTCCTATAAATATATATATTATTACAAAACCTGTAAAAAAAATTTTTGCGGGCAAAAAGAACAGCTTATGCATGCATCTTAGTCAAATAATTTCTGAAACGACCATATTCTTTTAAACCCCATATATTATGCCTGATTTCATAAAAATATTCCTTCAGGGTTTGTTCTATCAGTTTTGAGTTTCTGTCATAATCCCCTGTTACAAGCAGACTTGCTCCCTGCATTATATTCATAAGCTTTATAATAATTAATGATGACATTGTATCTCCAAAACTTTGTTTAAGACAATTTCTTATTGCTATTACAGAATTTCCTTCATCTTTCAAATCCTGTATTCGCGCTTGTAAATCCTCAACCTGAAAATCAAAATGCTTTCTGTATTCTTTGCTTAATTTATACAACTTATCAGGATTATACAATTGCGGAATAATATTATCTTTATAATCTGCTTCGTTAACCTCTTTTAAAACGTTCATACCAATTCCGTCAAATTCACTCACTTCAGCATTATACAGATGCAGCAGACCGTTTTTTGCATAATTGTTAATAACATTTGGCATAACATCAGAGGCTTTTATCGGGGAGTATTTTTTTTCAAAAGTTTCCCGTCCCTCATTTCTTATAATAGCATTAGCCATCAGATAAGCTTCTGTGCCGTCAGACACATTCATCGGCATTATATTCACCCTGTCAAAGTGTTTGAAACGCTGTTTTAGAACATCTGCAAAATCTTGTAACGAAATATCCTCTCTTTTTCCTGTTGTATTCTGCGTTTCCCTTGTTATACCATAGCAATCTTTGTACGAAGTGAATGTAAATCCCATACTCTTAAACGCCAAATTATGGTTAGGGTAATTTAATTTTTGTTTGCGGCAAAGATTATCTGCCCCTGTAATGCTATATATTTTCATACTCTGATATTTTGTACTTCCATTATACTTATTTTCTTTTAACGCTATATTTTTTTAACAAAAACTCTCTAAAATGATTAAACTCATCTACAATTGTCTTTGATTGTTTGTACTCTGATTCAATTTTATCAACAAGTCCGAATTTGTCATCAAATTGTCTGATAACGGAAATCTCAGGTGTATCAAATGTATTTTTTACGGTGATAGGGAACTTGCTTTTTTCTGTCAGAACTTTTTCACTTAATATTTTTGATACATGGTCTTTAAACATTCTGTAAAGCCCTGTATTCCACAATATAATATCGTTTTTAGCATCGATTGTTGAATTATGCAGCTGCAGAATATATTTATCCCCTGACCGTTGTTGTTTTTGCGCTGAAAGTTCTACCAATTCCAAAACGGAATCAATACCGTTATTTCTTATGTTTGAAAGATTTTTATAACTTTCACTATGTAAAGCTTCTTTATTATTTTCCAATAGTTTAGTTAATCTTGGTCCAAACCTTGTTCCAAAAACCGGATTAATACCGTTCATGCTTTTTATTTCCATCTTTTTCTCCTGATTAATACTATATTTAATTAAAACTTCTAAAAATTTTTTTTGCCACAACAGACTAAAATAGTAAGCTTTTATTTTAAGCTTACTATTTTTTCGGAAAATTTGTATAAATTACTTATTTAAAAACATAGAAGCTTCCGTCGTTTTGAACACCTTCATTTACCGGATATTTTGGAAGTTCATTTTTATAAGCATCCTGTGTTTGTTTTTTATTTCTTTTAAACCAAGACTGTTTTCTTTCAGTGTTCTTAGCTTCTTCTCTCTGAATAACAGCAGGTTCTGCTTCATACAAGTTATTCATTCTCTGGGGAGAAGTCTGCGGAAAGGGATTTGTATACTGAAACAAATTGTCTGCAAATACAGAATTTACACAAAATGATAAAACAAATAACAACACTATTTTTTTCATATAATAACTCCTTTTGGAATTATTATATCAAAACAAAATATTTTTTCCAGTTCTATGCTTCGGCTATTACGCCATCTTTTATGAGCTGTTCTCTGATTTCCTTCTTAGTCTGGAACTCTGCATTATCTTTACCGAGTAATCTTTTTGCAAGCATTGCAGCAGGAGTTACCACGCTCAGTGCAAAAATACATGTTGCAATGTTTGTAATAACTGAATGTCTTTTTAATTTTTTAACACCCTTGAAGAACACTTCTGTTGATTCACCTTTTGACATTGACTCCAAATATTGTTTGTACAGCTTATCAATTTTTTCATACACACCTTTAATATCCTTAAGGTCGATAAATTTTCTTGTATCAATTTTATTTGTTTTTTCGTACATAGATATAATATCGGAATCTTTTGCGGCTTTTACAATAGCATTGTCAGGATTTTTGTGAAGAAACTCATAAATTTCAGCATCAGATTTATCCTTAACTTTTTCAAAAGCTTTCAGACTTTCTTTTACAGAACCGTCCTCGAACGCTTTTTGAATTTTTCCGTTTTCAATGACTCTTGCATCAAGCCCTATAGATTTTTTATATTTTTGATCAGCTCTTTTTTCAAGAAGTTCCTGAATTTTACCGCCTGCATAATACATAAAGAATAAATATAAACCTTCTTTTATTGAATACCCTGCAAGCTCCTGCGGACTTCTTGAGTCAGCAAGTCTTTCGCCTGTAATTGCGCCATCTAATATCCACATGTTTTTAACAGGAGAAAAAGCAAAGTTTTTAACAATTTCTCCCATACCTTTGAAAGAAGGATTTTGATTATTTTCGGTCGAATTATTATTGTACTGTTTTTTATTATATTCGTTTATCAGATTTTGCTTTATCTTATTTTCAGTATAAGCCTGTTTTGCTCTTGTTAAGCCGATATAACTTGCAATAGTTGCACCTGTTGCAAAGAAAAACTTGTACAAAGCAATATTTTTGAATACGCCCTGCTTTTTACCGATTTTTTCTATACCCTGTTTTATGTCATCAGTTGGTGCGTATTGTTTAATTTTTTCAAAAACATCTTTATCTTTGAGGTTTCTTACATCAAATTTTGAATCCAGACCGTACGCTTTGAAAATAGTTTTATCGAATAACCACTTAAAGGCTGGTATGCCCAAAAGCCAAATAATCTGCGTACCTACTTCATCTATAAGTCTGTCCTGACCTTCTTCTTTTCCTGTCAAGAAAGAACTGGCAGTAATTGCTGTTGTTGACGATATGTCTTTTACTGCAAGCGGGATAAGTGAGTTAGGGTTTCCTAAAGTTGAAAATACTGCTGCAACATTTACCATAATTACAGCCCCCATATCAAGTTCATTAACTTTTGAGTTTGTTTATTCATGTTTTTCATACTTCGACCTTCTTTCTTTCTAAAACATGTAAATACCTGAAATTGACTAATTATTAAGATATTTTTACATTTCAACTGTCATAAAAAAACTTCCGCTTCATCAAGCGGAAGTTTTAAACTTTTTATCTCTTAGAACTAACCAACCAGCTCAGTATCGTCTGATTCGGAAGCTTTCACCATAATGGCGTGTTCTACTGGATTTTCCTTTTTGTAAGGATTATCGTTAACTGCCGCTTCTTCAAAACCAAACTCTTCTCGGGCTTTCTTCATCTGAGTTTCATCAACCAGCTTTTTAGCAAGTTCTGCAATTTCATAAACTAATTTATAGCGATTGTCTGTCTTCTCGTTTAATTCCCATGCTATTTTAATAATTTGATCCATTTGTTACCTCGACTAAGATACTAACAATTACCTTTATTCTATAATGCTCAAAATAATTTGTAAAGGGGGGTAAATCAAGGATTAAAACAGAATGCAAACAGAAACAGTCTGCATTATATACAGACTGTTTCTTTAATATCTGATATTTTATCTAAGATAAAATATTATTTTTTTCTTAATCGATTATATATTTCAACTATTTTTTTCTCATTTTGTTGTTTTTGACTGAGATTTGCATTAGCATCATTTTTAGAAGGCTTATTTTCCTTACTATTTTCTTTTGAAACAATATTCATAAAACGGTCAAAATTCCGTCTTGTTTCTGGATCAATTTTTTTCTGTGGATGCTTGTCCCAATTTTTTACCAGATCTTTAATTTGTTTTTCGGTTTGTTTTTGTTGTCTCGGGGTTAAAGTATGGTTATTGTCGGGGTGTAGTTTTGGCGGATTTGGTCTATTTTCATTTTGTGGATTATTTTTATTAGGCTTAACAGTAATATTTTGTTCTCTTATTTTTGAATCTTTTGATGCATCACAAATCGTAACCATATCAGCTGAAGCAATAAAATCTTCTCTTGACATAGTCAGAGTTCTGTCAGGATACCATGGATTTGTTATTGTAACTGTTTTATCAGTAACATCCAATATTGTTAGAGCGTGACCTGTTGTTCTTCCTGTTTCGGAGTTATAAATCTGGAAACCGACTGTTGCAATAACGTCTTTTTTACCATCTTTAATATCTTTCTTTATTTCATCAAGCATTGCATTTAAGTGACTTTGCTCTTCCGTCATTTCAACAACGGATGACGGCGCAGCCTTGACCATTCCATCTTTGCTGCTGCTTACAAGCTTAATTTCACCATTTTGTAGCGCACTTCTTTCAAGTTTAAATTCAGGACTTTTGTTATTATATACTTTAGAAGGTTTACCGGTTAGCATAAATACTGCATCATATGCTACACCGCCAGCTAAACCTTCTCCTGTTGTATATAATCCCGGAATCGTCATATTTTTCACAGGATTAATATTATTTGCTTTCACCGTTTTTGACACTTCTTCTCTGAATTTTTCAAAAGCAGCCTCCAGCAAAACAATATTTGCATTACCAAGTGAATATTGAGAACCTTGTTGATGTACAATTTTGTTAAATTCTTCTTCAGTAAACGTATATGTTCCCGTAATGTACATTTTATTAGGATTAATGTTTTTATCTTTAGCCAAACCTTTTGCTGCAATTAGTGCTCCAGGTAAAGTTACGGTATATGTTTTTTTGCCGTCTGCTCCGGTCTTTATGTCTATCAGACTGCTGAGCATTTCATCTCCGTCAGTCAAACCTCTGATTGCATTAACAGACGCAACAAGATAACAGTCTCCTTCTCCGACCTGCGCAGATGATTTATCCCATGTTTTACCGTCAGCAACCATATCGGCGACATAATTTTGCAACTCTTTACCTGTTTTATCGTATGTTCTTAATGATTTGTAACCACCGGTCTCAAAAAATTCCGCTACCCTTCTTAATTTACCGTTAGGGTAATATATGTTTTTATTTGATAATTTCCCGTTTTTATAGAAACTTTCTTCCGATTTTACATTATTTTTGTCGTAAACCGTTCTTGACTCTATACAATTGTCGTTAAGTTTATCAACAATTTTCCTTGCCGGTTTACCTTCCTTGTCTTTTACATCTATTACATGTGTATTCTCATCTTCCCACTTACCGGTCGAAGATTCAAGTAAATTTCCGTCTTTATCGTATTTCTTTTGAGAAACTAAGCCGCCACGCTCATCATAATCACCTATTTTTAATAATTTTCCATCTTCATCGAGCGTTTGTTTTTCCTGCTTTAATTTCCCATTTTTATGATATTCATATTGGGTTGTTCGTGTAAATTTTCTACTATCACTGATACGAGGACCTTCCGTTAATTTTGAAGGTCGATTTGCTTTAAAATCTTCTTCATTATTAAATTTTAAACGGTATTCCTGATTTTTACTCGAAGCATTGAATTCGAGACTGCCGTCTTCAAATCTTACAAGAATTCCTCGTCTTCCTTTTATACTGATTTTTTCATGTGAAACAGCTTTGCTTCCGTTTTCATTTACCTTTACATTATTTTTAGTTTGTTTCTCTTCTTTGACAGTTTTACTTTGTTTGCGTGTTTTATTCAATAAAGAATTTATATCAAAACCATTATCAGAGGCATCATAAGATACTTCCGATGAGTTCTCGTATTCAACCAACAATCCCATTTCCTGCAAAATTTTTATATCAATTTTGCCGTCTTTAATAACTGTTCTCCCGTTTAATTTCCCGTCTGCCGATACTTTCTCCAAAAATGCCGATAATTTTTCAATTCCTGCCATAACTTACTCCTTGCAATTAAATATCATCAGTATTGTTATCGGCAAAAATTTTCAAAACTTTAGGGCAAAATGGGGAAATTATTCCATTCCATTGCATTACATTACATTACATTCCATTCCATATGGCATTGTGACAGCATTTCAGCCAATTGTAAAAATTTTTATTTTTGCTTTACATTTGATTATATTTATTTACAATTTAATTTCTGTTTAAGTTCTTGGAACAAAGAGGGGAGGAAAAGTCTGGAGATGTTTCGCTTTCGCTCAACATAACAATCTATAGCGTCATACTGAGGGGAAATATCAGTTCAACCCCGAAGTATCTCTTTAACTTTTCTTAGTTTCAGATATTCTTCACCCCAAATATTGTTGTTGGGTTCAGAATGACAGATACATCTTGAATAAATAACTTGATTATCACTTTGCGTATTTTAAGAAGATTTGCTGTCTTGTCTGCATCATCTCTTCTACAATAATCCATTTACCGTTCGGCTGTTTTTGGAAAATCATGTATGCTTTCAAGCTGTCGTTATCAACCGATGGGTGACGAACGCTTGATATCTTGACTTTGCCTGCCGAAATCGGAGTTGCAACTACATTGGTATAATTATTTTTATATTTTTTTAATTTTGCGCCTGCCTGTCCGATTTTCAATTGAGTAATATATGTTGACGTATTTGTTACAACATCAACAAGTCCGCCGTCAGGCTTAATTACCTGTCTGATAATCTTTGCAGACGGTGAATAAAACGTCGTCACATCGTTGCTGTAATTATTTGCAGCATTTACATAAGTGTTAAATGCCCTTAAAGCTTCCTGTCTGTCATCGGCTAAAACTGACAAAGATACTGCCATTACTGCAAGTATGGTAAGAAATATTTTTTTCATGATAAAAACCCTTTCCTGTATATTTAACGACAGTAAACACTGATTTGTTCATTATACATCAGGCAAAGTGCCTTTTACTTCGGCAACCTCGTCAGATTCTAAGTGAAATGCTTTATGCAGACTTTCTACGGATTTTTTTGCGTCCTTTTCGTCTACAATACAGCTTATTTTAATTTCACTGGTTGCTATCATTTTAATATTTATATCATTATCTGCAAGGGTTTTAAACATTTGAGCGGCTATACCGGGGCGGTCAATCATTCCCGCACCTACAATTGAAACTTTTGCAATCTTGTCATCAACGAATACGTTCGAAAAATCAAGCTGAGCTTTAACTTTTTCCAGAATACTTAATGTCTGCTTCAAATCACCCTTATCTATAGTGAAAGCTATGTCATTAGTATTAAGTTCGCGTCTTGCATAAGACTGAATAATCATATCAACTGATATATTTGCTATTGCCAAACCGTTAAACAGAATTGCCGCAGTACCCGGATTATCCTTAACATCGCAAACAACAATTCTTAATTGTGATAAATCTGAGGCAACACCCGTTACCGGTTTATGTAATTCCATTTGTTCAACTCCTAATATTAAAGTTCCTAAATTATCAAGTTTAAAAGTGCTTCTTACCCTGACCGGCACTTCGTATTGTTTAGCAGTTTCAACAGCTCTGGGGTGCAGGACGTTTGCGCCGACTCTTGCGAGTTCAAGCATCTCTCCGTAAGAGATTTCTTCAAGACGTGAAGCATGCGGAACAATTCTCGGGTCTGTAGTATAAACACCTTCAACATCAGTGTATATATCGCATCTTTTAGCATTCAAAGCACCTGCAAGAGCAACTGCTGAAGTATCGGAGCCGCCTCTGCCCAGCGTTGTTATTTCAAAATCTTCAGTAACCCCTTGGAACCCTGCGACAACAACAACTTTGCCCTGTTCCAAATAACTTTTGATTTTTTCTGTTTTTATATCTATAATTCTTGCTTTAGAATGGACTTTTTCAGTCATAATGCCAATCTGCATTGCATTCATACTTACGGCAGGGCAGCCTTGCGCCTGGAGCGCCATTGCCAGAAGTGCAATAGACACACCCTCACCCGTTGAAAGCAGCATATCCATTTCTCTTGAAGAAGGATTTTCGGAAATTTCGTGCGCCATTTTGACAAGATAGTCGGTCGTGTGTCCCATCGCTGAAACAACAACTACAACATCATGTCCTAAATTCTTCTCCCTGATTATAGCTTTTGCTACATTCTTTATTTTGTCTGTATCTGCAACGGAAGTTCCTCCGAACTTCTGCACAATTATGTCTTTCATGTCTTTACCTATACGTCCATTTGTTATTATAACTTGAAGCATATTATAAGGCAAGAAATTGTTATAAAAATTTTATAAAGTTATTTCGCAAAAAGGGTATATAAAATTACTCCTGCAGATATGCTTAAATTAAGTGATTCAACCTTATCGGACATTTCTATCGTTACTGCACAACCTTGTTCATTTGCGTAATTTTTCAGTTCATCACTCAGTCCGCTTGATTCCGTGCCAAACATAACAAGAAGTTTTTTATCTGAGGAAAAATCTTTTAAATAAACAGTATTATCACCCTTAGGGAGAGTTGAGACAGGTGTAAATTCCTTTGTAATCTGTTTTAACTCCTCAAAATTTTTAATACTGAAAACGGGAACTTTCCACAGATTACCAACGGATGCTCTCACGCATTTCGGGTTATACAAATCAACTGTGTCGCCGTAGAGAATTACAGCATCAACACCAAATGCCCCTGAAGTCCTTAATATTGTTCCGAGATTTCCGGCATCTTTGATATCTTCCAGCAGAACTACACGACAAAAATCATTGTTCCATTTGTTTTCAGGTTGTTTTGCAACCGCAGCGCACTTCGGAGCTGAAGCCGTTGTAGAAATTTTTGACAAAACCGCCTCGTTTGTTTCTATAAGCTCTTTGTGCTCAAATTTTGTGTATCCTTCTTCAACAAATATACGTACAACCTCAATTCCCGATTCAAGAGCTTCTTCTATACACTTTTCGCCTTCAAGGAGAAATAACCCGGATTCATCACGATATTTTCTCTGCTGAAGTTTTACGGTTTCTTTTACCAAATCATTATTAACACTCGTTATTTTCATACCTGTTCCTTACAATATTTCAAAATTACCGAGCCAGATTTTTTCCTGCTCCGTAAGCAAATCGTAATCAATCAGCTTACCTTCATATCCCATTTTAACAAATGAACATGTTTTTCCGTCTTTTCTGAAACAGGAGTTTTCCAGTCTTACTCCGAAGAATTCGGAATTGTACAATCCCGGTTCAATTGTAAAACACATTCCGTCCTTTAACTCAACTTTTGCAATTTCATTCTGAGAAAGATTCGGAGGGGCTTCGTGCACATTAATTCCTATTCCGTGCCCCAAACCGTGATTAAACATAAACCCGTCAATTGCATTATCAAGAATATTATGAGCGTGTGTATCAATTTCAAATCCTGATACTTTGCGGTTAAACAGAAAAAAGCAATTAAGAAAAGCTTTTAAAACTGTAGTATAAACCTTTTTCTGAAGTTTGTCAGGTTTACCTTTTACAAATACTCTTGTAATATCGGTAGCCAAACCGCTTTCATAGTAAGCTCCGCTGTCAATCAGCACCAAATCGCCTTCTCTTAGTATCACGTCTTTTGAGCTTTTTGCGTAATGCGCCTGTGCTGAATTTTGGTTAATTGCAACAATAGAATTAAAACTCAGACTTTTTGCACCAAATCTTATATATTCTTCCCTCAGCTTTTCCGCAATATCATATTCAGAAAGGTTATCATTTTCTTCTATAAACTCTCTTATTGAATGTATCGCCTTATCGGTTCTGTCAAAAGCTTCCTGATAAGCTCTCAGCTCATCTTCAGACTTTACTGATTTCATAAGCTTAACTTCCGATTGCCTGTGTGCCGGATTTTTTATCAGAGAATAATCGTGAGCATTTATGCTTGATTTATCAACAATAAGCACTCCTTCATATTCTGATAAGATTTTATCACACTCTTTATCATCATTGAATAATATCCTCTTATCACCTTCAATAAAAAGCTTTGACCATATTTTTGATGTGTTGTCTTTGGAAAAATCTCTTAATCCCGTCAGATAAGAAACTTCCTCAAGATTAGTAATAAATGATGCAGAAGGAGTATATTCAACAGCTTCAAACGCTTTTTGCGGAACTGTATTATGAGGTTCTGTATAGTCATTTACGGGATCTTTATCAAGAAGTTTAATCCTGTACCCGTCAAACTTTTCAAGACGCGCCTGAGAAACTTTCTTTGAAACAATTCCGAGAGTTTTATTTTTATCTATAAGTTTTTTAATTTCATCATCCTGAGACTGCCCAATTGATAATTTAACTACCTTTACCCCCGGCTTTGCCTCCAAATCAGCCTGTATATGATATCTTCCGTCGACAAACAAGTATATTCCGTCAGAGGTAATCAACGCATCACCAGTCGACCCGGAAAAACCCGTAAGTTTATAACGTGCGTTTTCGGACAACTCAGGATACTCTGTCAGATACTTGTTTGTACAATTGACAAGAAGATAATCTAAACCTAAATTTTTCAGCAACTCGTTCATTAAATAAGCCTATTCATCAACATCAGTAAGCTTAATCAAATGCCAGCCGAACTGTGTTTCAACAGGAGCTGAGACTTCGCCCTTTTTCAGTGCAAATGCTGCATCTTCAAACGGCTTAACCATCATACCTTTGCCAAACCAGCGTAAATCACCGCCGTCACGTCCTGACGGACATTTTGAATACTGTTTTGCCAAATCTTCAAATGCAACACCGTTTTCAATATCCAGTAATAAATTTTCTGCCTGTTCTTTTGTATCAACCAAAATATGGCTTGCTCTGATTTTCATAATTACACTCCTTTTCTTTTTCTTCTATTTTATATGCAAATTCCTAAGTTGTAAATAACTGTTTTAGCGCTTTTGCAAGGTTTGTTAAGAGAATTGTAAAGTTTTGTAAAATTTAGACCTTCAAAAAGGCAATTTTTTAATATTTATATACTTTATATATACATAAGAGATAAATAAGAGAGTTCGTCAGAGAAAGACAGGTTTCTATCTGCAAATCTGAAAACCTCAATTTTATCAAAGCAAGAGTATATAAGAGTTATAAGGAGTATTAAACATGAGTATCGGCGCAAGAGAGTTTATTGACAAATTATTAGTTGAAAAGTATTCAAACACACAGGTAGAAAACCATAATATAGATGCATTGGTATCAAGGGTAAATGCCGATGATATGATGTATGCAATGAACACATCAGCGGCAAACTTTAAGACGATGCTTGCGCTAAACAAACGACTGACAAGTGTTTGTTACGGAGTAGTGTCCAAATCGGCAAAATATGTATCAACAGAGTCTTATGCCAGTGTATAAAAATTTTGAAATACTTCGCTTACGCTGAGTATAACGAATGTAATTGTCATACTAAACAAACTGCCTTCTCCTGACCGGGGAAGGCAGAGTTTTTTATTGAAAAACGAAGTTTTGAAATATAGAAACTCGTTTGGAGAATTGTTGTTTTTATTTTATTTTTGCTGATTTTGTTTGTGTAGTATAATAATTTTATGGCTGTATACTTTTTTTACGGGGAAGAAGATTTTAATATTGATTTGGAACTTGAAAAAATGCGTTCCAAACTTAGTCCTGACTTTCTGTCAATGAGTTACAAAGTTATGGATAATCCGCTTTATCCTGATATGATTACTGCATTAAGGTCATCACCGATGATGTTCGGCTCATCGCTTACGGTAATTGATATTAAAAATTATTTTTTCAAAGACAGCGAAGGAGAGGGTGATTACACCCTTGACGACAATGCTTTAGATGACATCAAAGACGCACTTGCAAACAATCAGGATGGTGTTGATATTGTTTTCGTTGTCAGAATTCCACGTGATGAAGATAAAAAAATCGATTCCAGAAGAAAATTATATAAGATATTGTCAGGTTTTAACGCAAAAGAATTTCCTGCTTTTAAATCCTACAAGACAGCGGATATAGCAAACTGGATTAAAAACAGGGCAAAGGACAAAAAACTTAAAATAAATGATGATGCGCTATCCCTTCTTATTGAACAAATCGGAACTAATCTTAGGCAGTTTGACGGCGAACTTGAGAAACTGAAACTTGCTGCATATCCGGAGAATACGGTCACAAAGAAAATGGTTGAAGATAACTGTATTTCTAACGAAGATTTGTTTAATATTACAAACTATCTTATGAATGGGGAAAAAGGAAAAGCCGTTGCTGAATACAAGCAGTTATTAAACAAAAAGTATCCGTTGGAGATAATTTCGGCACTTCAGACAATGCTCAGAAAATGGATTATCGTAAAATCAAAACCGTCTGCACCTGTTCAGGAGTTAATGAAGCTTACTGGAATAAGATATGATTTTATGATTAATAATCTGAAAAAAGATTTAAAAAATGTACCGCTTAAATACCTTGTTAACCTTAAAGAAAATCTTTTTGAGGTTGAATACCGTATAAAATCGGGCAAAGTACTGGATATGGACTCGGAGGTTGAAATTGCGCTTATCAGATAAATATCCGTTTTTAACAAAATATTTTACGGAGGCTTTATCACGTTCAGACAGAGCCTTACCTCAGAGCCTGCTGTTTTACGGTAACGATTTTGATTCTCAATATACCCTTGCAACTGAAATCGCAAGACTTCTGAACTGCAGCAGCGACAAATCCGATGAGTGCGATTGTCTGAATTGCCGATGGATAAGAGAAGGTACGCACCCCGCCGTTTTAACAATATCCAGAACAGACAACAAGCCTGAAGATGACGGTTCTAAAACGGTAATATCAGTAAAACAGTCACAGATGATTAAAGAAATGCTTATGAACTCGTCTGAATTTCACAGAGTATTTATCTTTTGCGACCGTGATGACAAGGGCAATATTTCAGGCTTAAATCCGCAGAATTTTCAGGATGAAACAGCAAACTCTTTACTGAAAATTATAGAAGAACCACAACCGGGAGTAACATTTATTTTCTTAACAAGGTATGTTGATGATGTACTTGCGACAATACAATCACGTTCTCAGTGTTTCTTTGTTCCGTCATCAAAGCCTGTAAATTACGACTATTCGGCTATAGAAGGTGTATTTACGGATTACTTAAATTTTGAAAGACAGGAAGTTTTTGATATATCACAAAACCTGCAGGATTTGGCAAAAACAAAAAGCACGGAAGAAGTTCTTGACGGAATGCAGAACTATGTACTTGCGGTTTTGAAGTCCAACCCGAATATGACAGATTTAATTAAGCATATTGAATATATCGAAAATGCAAAATTACAGACAAAGCTCGGAATCAAAGCCGTTAATATTTTTGACGATTTATGCTTCAAAATGATTAAGTAAGTTTCAGAAATACTTTGCTAATGATCAGTGTAACAATATCTGTTGTAACAGAGAAATACTGATATTACTTAACAAAATAGCGGCGGGGCAAAATCCCGTCGCTATTGTTTTGTTTGTTATCAGGTAGAATAACTACACTTCACATATATTACTGATCTTCAGGTTTCTTTTTCTGGTCATCTTCACCGTCACCGTCCTCTGGTTGATTTGCCGGTGGAGCATTTTGCGGTTTTTCGTCTTTTGGAGCAGGAGGCATAGTATCTGCTGCAACATTCTGCGGAACTTCTAAATCTTGAGGTACTTCTACTTCCAGATTCTCTACGATTTCTACGTTACCTGCGTAATTATCAAGTTCTTCGTCATACAAATCTGTTTTGTTTGATACCTCATCTTGTACTTCACGGCGCAAGTCAATTTCTGACGTCATTTCCTTCGCCCAGCCTAACTGCTGAGTCATAGCTTTTCTGCTTGCCAAAGCTGCTGCACTCGCCATTGCGGCAAATACGGTTGTTGCACCAAATGATAAAGTTGCTTTTGCCCAAAGTTTAACCGCTGCTATACCTGCAGATACCATATTAACACCCTGAGCAGCGCCTTCAACGTACATCATTGTTCTGGTATTTTCATCAAATCCTTCGGCAAAATCAGTTACACCTTCAACAGTTGCAATTTTTTCTGCAGATTCATCATACGATGCCTCATATTCGCCGATTTCATCATTCAATGCACCGACTTCACTTGTTACGGTTTCACCGGTTTCACTAATTGTGCTTACCATACCCTCCATTTCAGGAGCAAGTCGTTTCAGCAAATCTTCTTCATCCGGAGTTAATTCTTCGCCACCTTCTTTTTTTGCTTTCAGGGCTTGATACTGTTGTTTTTTATAATCAAACTGCGCTTTTTGTTCTTGTATTTTTTTGTTTGCGTCTTCATTCTTTGCGTCAGCTTCTTCTGTTAACTCGGTTACCTTTGCGGATGCTTCTTCCAGATCTTCCTGGGCTTCTTCCAGGGTTGAAAATCCTTCGGGCAAATCATTACTCATCAGTTGGCGAGCCGCTTTCACCTGGTCTTCATTCGGCTTCTGCAGCCAATATTTAGCCGCAACAGCAGAGGATAATATTGCTGTCGCAATATCTGATAATTTTACAGGACCCTTTTTAGTACCAAGTGACAAAGTATCCTGCATAATATCCTTAGATGCACCTATAAGCTTTGCTCCGGCATTTACAAGTTGTCCGCCTAAGAGTCTTCCTCCGACTGCTGCGCCTGCTGATAAAGCTGCATCGCCGACTGCACCATAGGTTTTTCCGCCGTCATATCCCGTGCTGTCTTTTGCACTGTCTGCTCCGGCTTCTTTTGCGTATTTATAATCAAAGTCATCAATCTCATAACTTGTGCTGTCTACGGAAAGCCATTTGTTTACGTTATCTGCTCCCCATTTTTCTACAAGCTGACCTTTTTGTTCCACAGATACATTTCCGCTCCTCAACACCTGTTGTGCATAAGATGCCGATGTCAGTGCTCTGTCCAAATCTACCGAACTTATTGCCATAGTTTACTCCTTTTAATCCCTTCTTTATTTTGGCAGGGAAAGACTTGTATTATATATTTGATATATATATCGGCTTTTTTTTCAAAAACTTTAGGATAATATGTTTTTTTCGTTAAAATTGTTACAAAAGTTCATATTTTTTGCTTTTTTTTTGAAGAGATTAGTTCACGCTAAACATAACAGCTCTTGTTTTTAAATCTCCACTATGATACGATTTAAGCAAATCCAGCCGAAAATAAAGGAGTACGTATCGTGATTATTAAAAAATTATCGGTTATTTTTGCCGTAATATTGCTGTTCATCGGCACCGCAATTGCTTTTGCGGAAGAACCGTCAACATATATAATTCAGGCATCTAACAAATTTTCACAAAAAGATATACAAGGTGCATTATCTGTCCTTGACGAAGGTATCGTCCAAAATCCGAACAGTCCTCAGCTGTATTTAAACAGAGGATTTATTGAACATCTTATACAGGATTATGAAAGCGCAATGGCAGATTATAACAAGGCGTTATCCATAAATCCGAAATTTGCATTTGCATACAATAACAGAGGGGCGCTTAAAGTTTCTCTGAATGATATTCAGGGTGCAATGGAAGATTACGAAACCGCTCTCAGCCTCAACCCGAAATATTCTGATGTATACTACAACAGAGCAAATCTTGAATATATGCTTGATAATTACGAAGGAGCATTAGCTGACTATGACAAAGCTATCGCCCTTAACCCGAAGGACTCGGAAGCATACAATAACCGCGGTGTCGTAAAAAAAAGAATGAATTTTAACGTAGGCGCTCTCAGCGACTACTCACAGGCTATTGCTCTTAACCCGAAAGACAGCATAGCTTACGCTAACAGAGGAAGGCTTAAAAAACTTTACTTTGATAACGAAGGTGCCGCAATTGACCTTGACCAGGCTATTGCACTTGCTGAAAATCAGGTTTTCATTAAAAACGTAAAACCTCTGTTATCAAATCAGCAATACATAGCTGCAATTCCTACAGCAAGCGTTCTTTTCTCCGATAAAGGTAAAAAATCAGCTCCCCAGGCTGACATAAACAATGAAAAGCTTGCTATGTATAACCCACAGACAAAGCCGACACAGGAAGTTAAACAACCGATAAATGCAAAACCTGCAAAAGAAGTTAAAACTATAGCCTCAAAACCTTCAAAATCATCAGGTACAACACTTAATGCAGGTGTAGGAAAAGTTGTTATTCCGGAAACTCCTGACATCAGAACAACCGCAGTTACCCAAAACGCAACGACAAACGTAAAACTTGCAGAAAGTTATTACATAAGAGGTCTGCAAAAATGTATTCTTCGTGACTTACAGGGTGCAATTTCAGACTTAGACAAAGCTATCGCAAACGACTCAAAATACGCAGATGCTTACTACTACCGTGCAGCGATAAAGAAAGAGCTCGGTGACAAAGAAGGATTCAAAAAAGATTACGCAGAAGCAATTCAAATTAAACCATCTCTGCAAACCTACAATGATTCAGATGCTTTAAGCCTGATTAACGGATAGTTTATTCCTTTGTAACAAATGTAAAAAATATTTTCAAAAAAAGTCAATTCTTTTAAAAGAATTGACTTTATATATATGTAAGACAAAGTAAGATTTACAAAACAAAAAACAAACAATGGGCGGAGCAGCCGGGCGCATTAGTCCAAAGCTTCATTTACCCCTTTTACAATAGGCGGAGCAGAAGGGCGCATTAGTCCAAAGCTCTATTTACCCCTTTATACTCTCTCTTAATATCCTCGTGTTTATTTAATGTTGCTAACCAAAAGATTAGCAACTTTTCTTTTTATGCGCTTGTTTTTATACCGTATTTCAGATACACTTGTATTGTATGGGACACTGTCACAACATTGAGGAGTATGAATAATGTATAACGTTGCAATTATCGGCGCAGGACCTGCCGGAATATTTTCAGCTTTGGAAATAGTTAAGCTGAAACCTGAATGGAAAGTCGTTTTAATCGAAAAAGGACAAAAAATTGAAAAACGTAAATGTCCGATTAGAGAAGGATCTCCAAAGTGCGTTAATTGCAAACGCTGCGGCTTGTTATGCGGCTGGGGCGGCGCAGGTGCATTTTCTGACGGAAAATTAACCCTTACACCCGATGTAGGCGGACACCTTGTTGATTATATGCCGAGAGAAAAAGTTGAAGAACTTATTAAATACGCTGATGATATGTATCTTGAACACGGCGCAACCGATGAAGTATTCGGTACCAATATGGATGTTTTCAGAGAAATTGAACGTCAGGCTGTTCTTGCAGAACTCAAACTGGTTCATTCTCCAGTACGTCACCTCGGAACAGAAAGAAGTCTTGATGTTTTGAAACACATGCAGGATTATCTTGATGAAAAAATTACTATTTTAAACAACGTAAGAGCTGAAAGCCTTATTGTTGAGTGCGAACAGGTTAAGGGCATCGTACTTGATAACGGCGAAACAATAAAAGCGGAATACACTATTATTGCTCCCGGAAGAGAAGGCGCTGATTGGCTTACGCACGAATTTGCAAAAAATAAAATCGGTATGGTCAATAATGCAGTTGATGTCGGAGTTCGTGTTGAACTTCCGGCTCCGGTTTTTGCACCGATTACCGATAAATTATACGAATCAAAATTGATATACCACTCTCCGACTTTCGGCGATGAGGTTCGTACATTCTGCATGAACCCGAACGGAGAGGTTGTTCAGGAAAACTATAACGGAATTGCAACTGTTAACGGTCACAGTTATGCAAACATAAAAACAAACAACACAAACTTTGCACTTTTGGTAAGCAAAAAGTTTACGGAACCATTCAAAGAACCTATCGCATACGGTCAGCATATCGCAAGTCTTGCGAACATGTTAGCCGGCGGAATTCTTGTTCAGAGATTCGGCGACCTGCTTGACGGACGCCGTTCAACTCCTGACAGAATTAAATCAAGCATAATTACACCGACGCTTACATGCGCAACTCCGGGAGATTTGAGCCTTGTAATTCCTTACCGTCAGATGAAAAGCATTATTGAAATGCTGTTTGCTCTCGACAAAATTGCTCCTGGAACAGCTTCAAGATATACACTGCTTTACGGTATTGAAGTTAAGTTCTACTCCGCACGTGTAAAACTCACCAACGAGCTTGAAACAGAAGGAGTTAAAAACCTGTTCACAATAGGTGACGGCGCAGGTGTTACAAGAGGACTTATTCAGGCTTCTGCATCAGGTGTTTATGTCGCTCAAACAATTTGTGCAAGAGGTTAGGAATAAATAAATTAAATTAAAAAAATGACGGTTTAAAAACCGTCATTTTTTTACCGATTTCTCAATTTGTTTACAAACCTTGCAAGCCTTGTCATAGCTTCTTTCAGGTTATCTATTGAATAAGCATAAGATATCCTTAAAAATCCTTCACCGCTTTCTCCGAACGCGCTTCCCGGAACTACCGCAACTCTTTCTTCTTCGAGAAATCGTGTTGCAAACTCCTCAGAGGTCATTCCGAATTCCTTAATACAGGGGAAAACATAAAAAGCTCCGTAAGGTTCAAAACACGGCAGGTTCATCTCTTTAAAAGCATTCATCAAAAATCGTCTGCGCTGATTATATGCTCCGCGCATTAACCTTACGTCGTCATCACCATTTCTTAGTGCTTCAACCGCTGCATACTGGCTCGTAGTCGGAGCACACATAATTGCAAACTGGTGAATTTTTGTCATCTGTTTAATTATATCCGCAGGTCCGCAGGCATAACCCAATCTCCACCCGGTCATAGCATAAGCCTTTGAAAAACCGTCAATGAGAATTGTTCGCTCTTTCATCCCATCAAGTGACGCAATAGAAATATGTTTTCCTTTATAAGTAAGCGCTCCGTATATTTCATCGGACATCACATAAATATCTTTTTCTATACAGATTTTTGCAATCTTTTCCAAATCCTCTTTTTCCATAATTGCACCCGTAGGATTATTAGGAAACGGAAGAATCAAAACTTTTGTTTTTGGAGTAACTGCACTAAGCAATTCCTCAGGGGTAAGTCTGAATTCATTCTCTGACTTTAAATCAATTATCACAGGCTTTGCGCCTGCAAGAAGTGCGCAGGGATAATAAGAAACGTACGCAGGCTGAGGAATAATAACTTCATCACCCGGATTAATCATCGCTCTTAATCCGATATCAATAGCCTCTGAACCGCCCACAGTAACAAGAACTTCGTTTGCAGGATTATACTCAATACCCTGTTTTCTTTTTTGATAATTACAAATTTCTTCTCTTAGTTCCTTTAGACCTGCATTTGAAGTGTAAAAAGTTTTACCCTGCTCAAGCGCATAAATACCCTCATCACGGATATGCCACGGGGTATCAAAATCAGGTTCGCCAACACCCAAAGATATGACATTATCCATCTCGGAAACCAGGTCGAAAAACTTTCTAATTCCTGACGGTTTCAAACTTAAAACGGTTTCATTAAGAGGTACGCTCATAGAGAAACAACCTCTCTTTCATCTCTTATATGCTCATCAATAATTGTTCCGTGGTCTTTGTATTTTTTAAGAATAAAATGAGTTCCCGTACTTATAATACTGTCTAAAGTTGAAAGTTTTTCGGATACAAACATTGCAATATCCTTCAAAGATTTTTCTTCCAGAGTTACGAGCAAATCAAATCCGCCTGATATCAGGTACACATCACGGACTTCAGGATAGTTATAAATCCTTGCTGCAATCCTGTCGAAGCCCTTACCTCTCTGTGGAGTAACTTTTACTTCAATAAGCGCCGTAACCTTATCAATAGATGTTTTTTCCCAATTTACAAGCGTATGATAACCGCAGATAATTCTTTCATCTTCAAGTTTCTGAAGTTCATTAACAACATCTATTTCTTCGCAGCCCAATCTTACTGCAAGTTCTTTTATATCAATTCTGCTGTTTTTTTCTATTATTGATAAAAGTTCTTCTCTCATATATCGTTACCTCTATCTGATAAAATTAGTTTTTATTTTAGTTTCGGGAACAGGTTTGTTAATACCCGCTTTTTCACCGGCTTCAATACATTTAAGCATCCATGCCATATTTAAAGCAAGGGTACGCATTGTCTGCAGACCTTCTTCATCCTGACGTGCCTGTTCCATGCCATTTCCGTATATATTATTCCAGTACTGAGATGAAACTATAGGCATATTACATATTGCAAAATATTTGTTCAGGACATCAAAACTTGCCGTTGTACCCGAACGCCTTGCAGCCGCAACAGCAGCTGCTGGTTTATACGCAAAAGCCGACGGAGCCGAATAAAAAGCTCTGTCCAGGAATGACAATATTCTTCCCGACGGGTGAGCATAATAAACGGGAGAACCGAATACAAATGCATTTGCCATGCGTGCCTTTGTAACAAACTCATTAACGATATCTTCATATACGCATTTGCCTAAGCGGCGGCAGGCACAACAACCTGAACAATCTCGCAATTCTATATTTCCCATCTGAAAAATTTCGCTGTCAATACCTTCTTTTTTTAAAATCATAGAGATTTCTTCCAATGCAGTAAAAGTTGTTCCGTTCTTCCTTGAACTTCCGTTTAATAACAATACTTTCATACTCTACCCCTCATCTTGCCCCCTCTCCCAATAGCGGTGAGGAAACCACTAAAAAAAACTTATTCAAACTTTTTAAAATGCCGATGGGGAGACTCGAACTCCCGACCCACGCATTACGAATGCGTTGCTCTACCAACTGAGCCACATCGGCACTGTTTTTAGATTATCAAAAATTTTGGGATTTTTCAAGATTAATCTTACTGAAATTTATTTTTCAAAACCTTTACATTAAAAATATTTTTATGTTACAATAGGGTTAAAGGGGTAATAGGTGTGTAATACAGACTATACAGAACCTTTTTATTTGCTAAAATTAAGGGATAGAGGAGAAAGATTTTGAGTCAGCAAAATATATTTTCAGATGGCAAGATAGTACCCGTTAATATCAGGGATGAAATGAAGAAATGCTACATTGACTATGCAATGTCAGTTATAGTAGGTCGTGCATTACCTGATGTCCGTGACGGTTTAAAGCCTGTACACAGACGTATTTTATACGCAATGAACGAACTGGGCATGACACCTGATAAACCGTTCAAAAAGTGCGCCAGAATCGTCGGTGAAGTATTAGGTAAATACCACCCTCACGGCGACAGCTCTGTTTATGAAGCACTTGTCCGTCTGGCTCAGGATTTTAACACAAGATATCTTTGCGTTGACGGGCATGGAAACTTCGGTTCCGTTGACGGTGACGGAGCTGCTGCAATGCGTTATACAGAAGCCCGTATGCACAAAATCACAACTTCTATGCTTGCTGATATAGATTGTGAAACCGTTGATTTTGAACCAAACTTTGACGGTTCTCTGGAAGAACCTTCCGTTCTACCCGTTAGATTACCGATGTTATTGCTTAACGGTTCTTCAGGTATTGCCGTTGGTATGGCAACAAACGTTCCTCCTCACAACTTAAGAGAAGTCGTTGACGGAACTATAGCCTTAATCGATAATCCGAATATTACAATTCCTGAACTTATGGAATACATCAAAGGACCTGACTTCCCGACCGCTGCAACTATTGTAGGCTTAAATGATATTAAACAGGCTTACGAAACAGGCAGAGGCTCTATTAAGATGTCTGCAGTTGCAACAATTGAAGAAATTCCGGGCGGTGCAGGACGTCAATCAAGAACAGCAATTATTGTTACGGAAATTCCTTATCAGGTTAACAAAGCAATGCTTATTCAGAAAATTGCTGATTTGGTTAAAGAAAATAAAATTAACGGCATCTCTGACCTTCGTGACGAATCTGACAGAGAAGGCATGAGAATTGTTATAGAACTCAAACGTGATGCTAAACCTGAGGTTGTTAAGAATAACTTATTCAAATATACTCAGCTTTGCACAACATTCGGATATAACATGGTTACTCTCTGCGGCAAGCAGCCAAGACTTCTTAACCTGTATGAAGTTCTTAACGAGTTTGTTGAACACAGGGTTGAAATTGTTACAAGAAGAACCATTTACTACCTGAAAAAAGCTAAAATCCGTGCTCACATTTTAGCCGGTTTATTAATTGCATTGGGTTCATTAGATGACGTTATCGAACTTATCAAGAAATCAAAAACAACCGATGATGCAAGAGTCGGCTTAATGAACAGATACGGACTTGATGTCGATCAGGCTAACGCAATTTTGGAAATGCAGTTAAGACGTTTGACAGGTTTGGAACAAGACAAGATTAAATCAGAATACGATGAACTTCTGAAGAAAATCTCCGAATACGAAGAAATTCTTGCAGACCGTCAGAAAGTTCTTAACATAATCAAAGGTGAACTTTTAGAAGACAAAGAAAAATACGGCGATGACAGACGTACTCAAATCGTTCCTGAGCAGGGTGAAGTTACTATTGAGGACTTAACTCCTAACACTCCGATGGCAGTATTTATTACTCATCAGGGTTATCTAAAACGTATATCATTAGATACATTTGAACGTCAAAACCGTGCAACAAGAGGTAAATCAGGTATAAAGACAAAAGATGATGATGACATTCAGCACTTCTTCACGGCAATGATGCACGACAAAGTTCTGTTCTTCTCATCTAAGGGTATTGTTTACAGCCTTAACGTATACGACTTCCCTGAAGGCGGACGTCAGTCAAAAGGACTTCCGATAGTTAACGTTCTTCCGATAGAACAGGGCGAACAAATTACTGCGGTTGTTCCTGTAAGCACATTCTCTCACGACCTGAACCTTATTATGTTAACTCAAAAAGGTTACATTAAGAGAATAGAGCTTGATAACTTTGCCAACATAAGAAGAAGCGGTATTATCGCAATATCACTCGAAGAAAACGACAGACTAAACTGGGTTAAACTTGCTAAAGGAAACGACGAAATCATAATCGGTACTTCCTGCGGTATGGCAATAAGATTCCCGATTGAAGATTTGAGACCGCTGGGAAGAAGCGCAAGAGGTGTTACATCAATGAAACTCAGAAGCGCAGATACAATAATCGGCTGCGATATTGTTCCGAGAGATTATGATGCAGACCTGCTTGTTGTAACATCAGACGGCTTCGGTAAACGTACAAAACTTTCTGAGTTCAGAACTCAAAACAGAGGCGGAATTGGTTTAATCGCAACCAAGTTTAAATCACCGTCATCAAGATTAGTTGCTTTGACTATCGTTGAAGAAAAAGATGAAATAATGCTCGTAACATCAAACGGTATTGTTACACGTATCAAAGCGGGCGACATCTCTTGTCAGGGCAGACCTGCAACAGGTGTAAGAGCTCAAAACTTAATCGACAATGATACTGTTGCATCTGTTAACAAAATTGTTAACACCGATGATGACGATGACGACATTGTATCAGATACGGCAGACAATACACCTGTCGGAGAGCAAACATCATTAATTGATAATAATATAACAGAAGAATAGTGTGTGATGGGGTTGGGAAACCAACCCCTCAATATTTAAAGGAGTGTATATGAAAAAATTTATTTTAGCGGCAGCATTATTAATGTTTGCATCATCTGCTCATGCAGAATTTTTAGGCGGTTTTATCTATAACGGCGCTACAACACCGGGCGGCGGATATACAGCAGCTGTTGCATCAAAACAAGGTTCTGCAACCTGCAAAAACATCTGGTATATCGTAACAGTAGGCGACTGTTCCGTTCGTGCAGCTATGAAAAACGGCGGAATCCGTTCTTTAGCAGGTTATGACGTACAAAGAGAAAATATCTTAGGCTTCCAGACAATTACAACAAAGGCTTGGGGTAACTAAAATCATAATTTAACAATAAAAAAGACTCATTTTAAAAATGAGTCTTTTTTGTTATGCAGTCCACATAAATTTTGATTTTTCGGGTTCTAACACGGAGTTGAACTCTAAATCTATATTCGGAAGCTCCATCGTTTCCATTTTTTTACTGAATATATTGTAATATTTATTAACCGACGTTTTTGACGTGCCCTGATTTAAAGGTTGTCTGCCAATTTGTGTATTTAATAAATTATTACCCGTATTTCCAATCATTTTTCTACCCTCTTTGTACTTTCCTTATCGGCAAATTATTAAAAAACTTTAGGATTTTTTGTAAAAACGTTACAAATGTTTACAAACCAATTCTAAAATACAATAACCAAACGGTTTGCGGTAAAATTAGATAAGAAAGAGGAGAATAATTATGAGCGATTTAAAAATATATATGGACAAAGATATTGATACAGAACTTATTAAACCTAAAAAAATAGCAATCATCGGTTTTGGCTCTCAGGGATACGGGCAAGGTTTAAACCTTGTTGATTCAGGCTGTGACGTAGTATTCGGGTTAAGAGAAAACGGAGCTTCCGCTCAAAAAGCAAGAGATTACGGTTTGAAAGTTATGTCTATAGAAGATGCCGTAAAATATGCTGACATCGTTCAGATACTTATTCCTGATGAAGTTCAGGCAAAAGTTTACAAAGAACAAATAGAACCAAACCTGAGAAAAGGACAGTACCTTATGTTTTCTCACGGGTTCAATATTCACTACGGATACATTAAAGCTCCAGAAGGAGTAAATGTCATAATGGTTGCACCAAAAGCTCCCGGACATACCGTAAGAAGCGAATATGTAAAAGGAATGGGAGTTCCTTCACTAATAGCCGTTGAAAAAGATATTACGGGTGACTCAAAAGAAACTGCTCTTTCTTATGCTTCCGCTATAGGCTCTGGAAGAACAGGCATCATAGAAACCTCATTCAGAGAAGAAACAGAAACTGACTTATTCGGTGAACAAACAGTTCTATGCGGCGGCGTTGATTACTTAATAAAAAATGCTTTTGAAACCCTTGTTGAAGCAGGATACTCGCCTTATATGGCATATTTTGAAGTATGCCATGAACTTAAGCTTATTGTTGACCTTATCTATCAGGGCGGAATAGAAGATATGCACTACTCCGTTTCAAACAACGCTGAGTACGGAGATTACACAAGCGGAAGCAAAATCATAGATGCTGACGTTAAGAAGAAAATGAAAGAAGTTCTCTCTAAAATTCAGGACGGCAGCTATGCAAAAGAGTTTATGACAGAGATGACCTCTGGGGGAAAACATTTCAATGAGCTTCGTGATAAATCAAAAGGTCACTTAATAGAAAAAGTCGGCTCAGAAATCCGTTCTTCTTTTGCATGGGGTAACAAAGACAAATTAATCGACAAGGCAAAAAATTAACCTCCAGACGGACAATATAAAAAAATCTTAAACTTCTTACAATATTAGTGTGCAAAAAAGCACATATAAAAAAAGGAGTAAGAAATGAAGAAATTTTTATCAGTTTTAGCTATTGTAGGGATTTTATCAGGTCTTGGTATTCAGAGCGCAAACGCATTTTCCTGGTCACGATTAAATCCGTGGAGCAAATGCAAATGCGAGAAAAAAGTTCCGAACTGTAACTGTCCGACAGGCTACGCATCACCCTGCGACCCATGTGAAAAGCAAATCCCTTGCGACCCGTGCGACAAAAAAATCACAAAACCTGCACCTTGCGATGCGTGTGACAGACTTCAGCAGGAAATGAAACAATAAAATGCCTACAGTTTTGCACTGCCTTCATTCTGCATTTTATTTAATGCCTGCTTTGCACCTTCATAATTCCTGCAAAGCTTAACTACAAACTCTATAGACGCTTTATCCTGACGGATGGCGTCTTTTAGTTTATAAATTTCAGAAAGCTGAAGTTCTTTTGTATCTGAGTTTGTAAATAAGTATTTTTTTAATAAATCCTGCGATTCCGTATCCATGCCTGCTATATTATGCTTAAAAGCATACCAGTTATAAAAATGGTATATAAAATAATATTTGTTAATCTCACCTTTTGAGAGCATAAACATTTCATCGGTCTTTAACTTAAAAGTTCTGTTTGCAGCAAGAGAAAGATACAGAGCCTTCGCACCTTTTTGCGGATATATGAACCCTTCGTTTTCACAAATCGGATTCAGTATTTTTTTCGCATCGTTGAGATATACAACTTTCGTCCCCTGAGATTTAATATAATCCAGTATCCTGACAGGATTATACTCATAGGTTTTAAGAATATTTGTCAGTTTATCTTCAAGCTCCTGTTTCTCCGCATCTGCCATACTGTTTAAATCAAGAGTACAGCCGTCTGAAAATTGACGTTTTCTTGAAGAAAATGACTTTGCACCTATCGTTTTTGACAACCTGCGTCGCAAAAATTTTTCCTGTATTTCCAAAACCTTATATAAAAAATCTTTAAACAACTGAATCTTCCTGTCTTTCTTTTACAATTTGCTCAACTCTCTGTTTTCCTGCAAAACACATTGTCGGTGCAACTATATCAAGAATTTCATCTGATTTTTCAGGGAATGCCTCAATAACTTTGCTTATAGTAGAAGTAGAACACCCTACCAGCTTAAGTCCGATATCTGTTCCTGAAAGAGTATTTAAGTAATCAAGAATTTCATCAATTCTATTTTTATATTCTATATCATTTTTTAAAACAATTCCAGCAATTTCAGCCATCGAATTACCATAACTTTTTTTAATTTCAGATATAGTTTTGGTCTTCAACTCTGATTTTAGTACTGCATCTGGCGCTTTTGTTTTCAATTCAGGAGAAGTTTGATTGCGTTTTTCCCACGCTTTTGGGAAAGTTTGCAAATTGTTTCCATATTTTTCTGAAAGAATTTTATTTACATTAGCAAAACCCTGCGCTTCATTCGAATAAGCGGATACCCGTTCCTTAACAGCACTATTGAATGCTTTTTTTACATCACAGTAATCACTGAAATCCCGGGCATTTCTGTCCCATTTATCTAATAATTCAGCCTTTGACTCTGTCGAAATATTCCTGTTGCTTGCAATACCTGTTCCGATTGCAACAGATTCTTTTGTAAAATCTTCTTCTGTCATATAAGGTGCTTTTACTTCACCTTTTTCTACTTTTATTCTGAAGTCATGAGCATCCTGTTGGTACTTGTCTAATGCTTTTTCTGACATACATTGTGTTGTATATATAACCGCTTTTGCATATTCATCGGCAGAAACTTTATCACCGGCTTCATAATATCTGCGCCTTGCATTCATTTCAAAATCGTGATCAAATGAATCCGCAACTTCTGTTTTTTTAGTTCCGGTATACATATCTAATACCGTTTTGTGCGCCTCTGAATAATCTTTTCCTGCTCTTAAATATATTGATAAACGAGCCTTTTTTGAACCATGTGCCGCAACAAAATCCGTTTGTCTTTGAGCTTCAAATGCACGTATACGCGCATCATATCTGCGATTTATTTCTTTTATTTTAGAAGAATCACCATTGCATTTTTTTATAGCTGCTGCTCTTTCCAGCTCAACAGAAGCGCGAAATGCACGTCTTGATTCCTGTAATATTTTTGCATATTCTTCTTCTGTTGCATCGTCCTTTATCTTTCCTTCCAATTCTGCATTGACATCTCCTACCTTATCGCAGAATTCCTCTACATTATCTATACCGCCCTGTTCCTTTGCTTCTTTAATATTCTTTGCTGTTTGACCGATTAAAGATGCTTTGTCTACAGAAGAATCAACTTTTCTTTTTTTGGCACCGACTATATACAAACCTAAAGCACCATCAATACAGCATAAATCAGCCAACTGTTCCTCCGGCGATGCATTTTTAAACTCAGAATAAGAAAACTGCATTTTTGACAGAATGGTCGCTTCTGCCTCTTTATAACTAATTCCGAATTTTTGGCATTTTTGCAGAATACGGTTTTTCACGTTCGCAATAGAAGCCTGAATTCTTTGTTCTCTGCCTAAAACTACCGGCTTTTTGTTATGCCCGTCGGTGTGTTTAGGAACAGTGTGCGCTGTTTTACTAGTTTTTATAACTTTATCTCCCACACTGTCAACAGTAGCCCCCGTTGGGTTAACTACAGAATTAACTCTTTTATTCGTAACAGCTTTTGTTTGAGCCGGTGCTGTTGTTGTTTTATTAACAACTGACGGTTTTGCTGTTTTTTTGGTTTTTGAAGCAGCATTAGATTCGCTGTCTTTCCGGGCAACATATTTGTATGCTTTTTCTGCGTAATTTAATGCTCTTTCCAAGAAATTCATAATATACCTCTGTTTATATATATAAAGTATATATATGTTAAATAATTGCTTGTTGTGTAAAGATTTGTTAACTTAAATTTTCTTAAGACTTTGCTTTAGCTTTTCTATCTCGTTCAAGCGCTTTGTTTGAATCAAAATCAAGAACTACGTTTACGTCTTCAGGATTAATATTTGTATGCTTAATAACCTCAACGGCTGCTGAGTTTTGCATATTATTTAATATTACGCTCTGCTTAGCTTTTGATTCTGATTCAATACTATTATTTACGTACAATTTATCAGAGTAACTTAATACATTGTATTTAATAGATTTTTTTGTCAGTCCTTCAAATAAAGCTTTTTTTGTTAATGCCATAATCGTTTGATATTTATTTGCAGGAGCAGCTTGTTCATCCTTTTTAGAGCCATCGTTGATTAAAACAAATGACTGATTTGTAATATCTTGTTCATTATTTTTATGAACAGAATCTTTTTTGCTTGCTAATAAAACCTGGTGTTCTTCAAAGTTATTTCTTTGTCCAAAGCCAAAGTTAAAATTTTCTTTATTATCTTCTGTTTTTGCCAGATTTTCAGGATTTTTATCACCTATTGCACTGCTGAATTCATTATGTGAAATTTCATTAATTTTCTTTATAAAATCATTTTCAGACATGTCTGAAAAAGCTTCTTTGTGGTTAGAATATAATACGTATACTCCTCTGTAGACCTCATCTGATAACTCCATTTTTTTCAATAAATCAAGAAGCGGTCTGAAATGTTCTTCCAGTTTTTCTTTCAATTCAGGTCGTATTGCAGTCAGAGCAACCAAGCTGATAGTTTGTTCAAATAATGGTTTGTATTGTTTGAGAATATCCTTCTCTTTGTCAGACAATGAATCAAGATTACCACTATTTAAAGCTGCCAATGCTTTCTTTAAAACAGGTATATCATCTTCTTTAATCTGACTGAATGTTTCATGAAGACTTTTTACAATAGCCTGAATTTGTTCAAGGCTTAAATCACTCATAGCTTCAAGATTAATAATCTTTATAGTTTCTTCGTCAAATCCGAGTTCTTTCAAAATCTCCGGACCTACTTTTCTTATCATTTCATTAATCTTTTCGACATCATTTTCAAAAGAAGCAAGCAAATGTTTATATGCTTCCTGAATTTCCATAAAAGCATCTTTATTTTTTGGGTCATTTACCTGTGCTTTCATATCCTTATCTCTGAATAAAAGAGCAAAAGCATGGAAAATTTTAGCTTTTTCTTCAGGATCGCATTTTGATAACGCAGCCATAAAGAAATCCATAACCATTTGAGGATCACGTTTCTTTCTGCATTCAGGCGATACAGCTTTTAATATTGCAGCCTTTAAAGCTTCTTTTAATTCCTGTGCGGAAATCTCTTTTATAGATTTATTCTTTAAAGAAGGGACTTTTTCTCTTATAATATCTATTAAATCTTTTTTTTCACAATCCTGTATAAAAGCAGTTATTTCTTTTTCACTTTTCAGACCTTTGTTTACAACCGCAATTTTGCAAAGAATAAGCGTCATGGATAATTTTTTTGTATCTACATTACCGTTTTTATCTTTTACGCAATTCATTGCAATAGTTATCATTCTGCACAATTCATCAATTTTTGAACCCTGAAGCGAATTTAAGTGTTCTTCTTTAAATCCGCACTTAAAAAGAATTTCTTTTAACTGAGATACTGTTAAATTTGTTTTTTCTACAAGTTTTTTTAATTTTGAATCAAGATCGTTTGTTTTAGTTTGGTTTTGCGGCTGTGCCTGAACAGAGTTATCAGATGTATCTGATGTTGGAAAGCAATTAGAAACACTACCTGCATTTGCTCTGCCGGTCGTATTTTTTGCCGAATCAACATATATATTATTTTTACTCTGAACCGATAAATCTGACATCTTAATAATACCTCATGTATTTAAAGTCATTTAAAAATAGCAGATTTCAGCGAATTTAATTATTGTTACAAAGTTTAACATTGTAAACTTTTGTAACAATAATTGGTATTTTCCTAAAGTTTTAAAAAATTGTGCCGATATACATGATGTAGACAGGATAAAAAACTTTATAAGGAGTTGTTATTATGTATTCAATGTGGCCAGGATGTTACAGTTTTATGGATGAATTAAAACTATTTGCAATGTGGTTCAAAGAACAGACAGAAGCACTGGTGTTGAGAATATATGAACTCGACAGAATGATACATACATAACTCATTGTGAAGCGTAAGTATAAAAAGATTATATTTCTCTCTTTCTCTTAAAAATGTAAACACCTCTCTTAAAAGGTGTTTTTTTTTGCAAAATTAAAGCCACCCCGCGGGATAAACCTTTGGGGTGGCTTCGATCTATATACCTTTATATTTCCTGTGTAAATTTATTGAGAGAACTCTCTCAGAGATATATATTATAACAAGTTCAATGCAATGCTTGGTGTTTGGTTAGCAGTTGCAAGAAGTGTTGCAGAAGACTGTTGCAGAATCTGATATTTAATGTAGTTAGAAGATTCAGTTGCAACATCAGCATCCTTAATTGAAGAGTTAGCTGATACGATGTTCTCCTTTTGTACACTTATTGCATCAACAGCTGATTCAACACGGTTCATATAAGCACCGATTAATGATGTTCTGCCTGATACGTTTTCAATAGCATCATCGATGAATGTTAAGAATTCACGAGCAGTAGCGTCATCTGTATAAACAGCATCGCATATTGCAGTGATACAAGAGATGTTTGCACTTGTAGTCTTGTTGTCTTTCCAGTCGTAAACTTCATCTTCGATTTTTGTGTAACCTTTATCTGTGTAATTGTACTCTCTGTTATCGCTGGAAGTTTTTGTACCGCCTTCTACACGTGCAGCCAATGCTGCAGTGTCACCTTTAATTCTTTCATACCATTTCTGTCCCGGACCTTCAGCACCTTCGTGGCTTGAATGTGCGTTGTTGGTAATCAACAGTGCAGTAATTGTTGCAGCCTGGAACAACGTATATTTTAAGTTAATAATGTTGTTTTTGCCTGAGTTGTTACTTACCTGTAAGTTAATACCATTCTTAGACTGTGCGGCAATACTTGTACCGTCTAACAGTTTAACACCGTTAAAGTCAATAACTGTACATAGACGGTTAATTTCTTCCATTCTCTGCTGAACTTCTGTTCTGATTGCTGTCATTGATGATGTACCGTAAGTACCGTTCGCTGCCTGTTCGGTCAAGTCCCTGATACGTTGCAGATAGTCACCAACAATGTTCAAAACACCTTCAGCAGTATTTAACAGAGATAAACCCATTGAAGCGTTTGCTTCCGCTACGTCATAACCTGAGATTTGAGCTTCCATTAAAGTAGAAACTGAAGATCCTGCAGCGTCATCTTTACCTGAGTTAATTCTGTAACCTGTCGTTAATCTTTGCATTGCGGTATTCATACCTTTTGTTGCCATCGACAAGTTGTGCTGCGCCGTAAGTGACGCGAGGTTTGTGTTGATTGTGATTGAAGCCATAATTGATTTCCTTTCTTTTTTTTTGTCTTCCATGAGTTAGCATTACGCACACAACTAACGTAACGCTTTTGGGTTTTCGTGCAGATTTGCACTGCACAATAAAGGGTTAAATTTATTGCTAAATCAACCTCTTATTTGTTGTTTTGGGGTAAAAGGATATTTTATTCCTTCACATTATCATACTACCCCTGTTCTTTAGATTTTTTAATTCTAAATAAGTTAGATTTTTCTCATACTTTGGTTGGAACTTTCGTCATGATTTTTCTAAAACTAAGTTTTAATAACAATTTGAATACACTTGAAATTTAAAATCTCTTGTTTTACAATGATTTTGGATACACAATTGCTATAAAGGTGGTGAAAATATAAATGGCAGAAGTTAAAGTTGGCGAAAACGAAAGCATAGAAAGCGCTTTAAGAAGATTCAAAAAGAAAATTCAAAAAGCAGGTATCTTATCAGAAGTACGTAAGGTTTAAGGATATTTAAAAAGCGGCGGTCAATACTGACCGCCGCTTTTTTATACACAAAAATATAAATAGAGAACTCAAAAGAGTTCTCTAAAAAGCTTACCTCTACGGTAAAATTTAGGAAAAAGGAGGAATAATAATTTTTGTATTCTTAGTTAAGAGTTTTCTAGCCTGAGAATGTTTTAAAACCTCTGTCAACTGAATCCTGAATAACTTTCTTAACAGCATCGATTTCTGTTTTTAATGCATTTCTTTCGTTTTCAAGACGAGTCAGTTTCAACTCAAGCATTTTATCTTGTCTTTGATATATTGAAGTTTGTTTGTTTATAACATTTTGTTCGTGGTCGTAAACAGCTTTTTGACTGTTATACTCATTAACTGCAGCTTCATATTCATATTCATCAAATTCATTATCGATAGTCATTGTTATTTCTTCATCACAAATTACTGCAGATTTTACATTTCCGTTAACATCATATTTAATTTTTTCAGGGTCGAACTCTTTTATATCAGTAATTTGCTGTTCATAGCTACCGACACCAACTTCATATACTGAAACAGAATCGTCACCGTTTGAAATATCATCTTTCATACAGAATGAAAATGTCAGATTATTTTTTGAATCCGCACCTATTATGCACAAGAACTGCTTATTAAGGTTATCGTCCGAATAAGTTGAGAATGTATTTTTTAAACCGCTTAAAGCAGTTTCAAAATCCTTATTACCTGCATATGTAGCACGTGCCGTTTCAAGAGAAACAACAGGGTTGCCACCAACTGTGGTATCGCCGATTTTTAATTGATTCTTTTTTGCTTCCATTGATAAAGTAAGCTGAACCGGATTTGTACATTCGTAAATTTTACCTTCAACTTTGCCGGATCTGATTTCCTCAATAGTTACAACTCTGAATCCTGATTCTGTTTCTACCGCAAAAGATTTGTTGTCAGCCAAATCTGCGACATTATTATTATAATCATCAATATCTTTTCCGGTTTTTTCAATATAATTTCCGTTATTATCTTTACCGGCATTACCAAATTCAGTTGATCTGTATATACCGTCTTGAATCATACTTGAACTGTCAACAGCTTTAGTATAACAAACAGTTTCAACACCTGATAAATCAACACTTTGAACAGTCTTGCCGTTTACTAATGAATTTTCCTGAGGTAGCTGATCTCTTGTCATATCCCCGGTAATTGTAACATCTTCAGTAGTACCGTCAGTATAAGTTAATTTATAAGAACCTTTAACAAATTCCGTATAATCAGCAACAGAGAATTTACCAAGATCCTGCGGATATACAACGTGCGTCATCTTATTTGTATCATAAGGCTTAAACTGGTCAGCTGTATAAACAGTTGTCTGATTTACAAAATCTTTAGGGTCACAAACTTTACCGACATTCTGACCACCTGCGTTAGAAACAATATTACCGTTTTTAACAGTTCTGTATGCAGCCATTCTTCCGTTACCGTCAGGTCTGACAGTAATTCTGTTGCCGCCGAGATTTCCTCTGTAAACAGACTTCATATATTGAGGATCTAATTTAGAAGGCGGAGTTGGGACATCCATATTAACCATAGATTCATATACAGCATTCATCTGATTTGATAATGTAACTCTCTGCTGGTTAATTTGCTGAGCTTCATACTCTGTGTCACTCATTCTTGCTGTTAAGGCAATTAATCTTGCCTGCGATGCTGACATACCCATTGTTCTTTTCTCCTTTTTTCCTTTTCTTGACATGTATATCGGCACGAATTTTAAAAACTTTAGGCTTTTTAAAGAAATATTTACAAAAGTTTACAAAAGAGTATTAATAATAAAACAATTATTGGTTGCAAAAATAGGTTTTTATTGTATTATAGGGATATTAAAAAAGATTTAATATATGGGCGATTGGCGCAGTTGACTCTGCCGAGGAAAAGGTGACTAAATGTCACGTTTTCCGAGAGGGACGCACGGAGTGCGCTACCGCACTAAAAACTTAATATATGGGCGATTGGCGCAGTTGGTAGCGCACTTGAACGACATTCAAGGGGTCACAAGTTCGAGCCTTGTATCGCCCACCATTATATTGAAAGGCTCACAAAAGAGCTTGATAGCGGCACAATGACGAGAACTTGTTTTTCAAGTTCGAGCGCGAGTGAGCGGAGGCTGGAGTGCTTTTGCTAATGGACGATTAGGACAGAAGACAAAACACGGAACTGCCGTTCAACGCGAACGAGCAAGACTGTCTTGTAACGCCCACCATTTTTTAGGTTTTATAATTTTTGTCATTTCAAACGCAAATTAAATTTTTACGGGTTTTTATTCTTACAGAAAGCGGTTAAATATGAATATTCAATCAAACAGTAATCTGTGTTTTAATGCAAAAATTATTAACAATCAGTCATATAATGACGTAGTAAGATATGCTCTTGAACATAACAAAATACCACGATTAAGGTCAACACTGGATAATATTGATAGAATCAGAAAAGACACCCTGATAGAAATGAATATATGCTATACGGGAGATTACCCTACAGTAGTTTTTTCAAGATACGAAAAAGGCTGGAACAAAGTTTTACAAGAACAAACAGATAACTATGTTCTGAAAAGGCAAGTTGATTATATTTCAACAAAGAAGGAAAACCCTTTAAAATTTGCATTAAGCCGCCTTATAAAAATGGGGAACGATGCTCCTAATAATAAAATTTATCAGGAAGTCGTTATAAAAAAAGACGAAAGTAAAAAAAGATATTTTCTTTTTTAATATGCAAAGCTAAGAACAAGTGACAGGTTTTGAGCAGAAGGAACAAATCAGGGATTTTAATAATTTTTTAGTGCAAAAAATTGTACGATGCAAACTTGCTTTTTTGTAAAATACTGACTAAAAAAATGAACATTATAGTAACTAATATCGTTTTTTTTGATAAGAAAGGATATTTGTATGAATAAAAAATTATTGATTTCGTTGTTATCTGTATTGGTATTATCAACGGCTGTTGTTATGGCTGATGATACAACTACAACTAACACAAGACCGGAACCTCCCAAATTTGAAAACGGCACTGGGATAAATAATAGACCAGACTTTGCAAAAGGACAACCGCCTCAATGGGGAAATGGACAAAAAGGACAATTTAACGGCAGAAGACCGAGCAAAAAACCTGATGCGAAGCCCGGTGGTGACAGAAAACCGCCTGAATGGGATAACTCATCAGCTAACGGACAGAACCTGCAGCCGCCACCGTTTAACGATGAAAACGGACAGGGTTTCCGTGAAAAACAACCTCCGCAATTTGATAAAAACGGCAGACCGCCAAAACCACCTAAAGAAGAAACTTCCACAACTACAAATGAATAACATACAAAAAGCCGAGGGGTAAATTATTGATAACAAAATAAACTCCTCGGTTTTTATAGTAAAATAAATGATAAGGGAAAATATTTATGAATCATAAAACAGCATTAATACTTGAAGGCGGAGCAATGAGAGGCTTATATAGTGCAGGCGTTCTTGATGTTTTTATGAGGAATAATATTAGTGTTGATGTAATATACGGAGTTTCGGCAGGTGCTCTTTTTGGTCTAAATTACAAATCCCGTCAAATCGGCAGAGCAATAAGGTACAATTTAAAATACGCTCATGAAAAAAATTATATGGGTTTATATTCGCTCATTACCACGGGTGACGTTATGAACAGAGATTTTTGTTTCAACAAGCTTGTGTATGAGCTGGATAGACTTGATTTTGAAACATACAAAAACAACCCTGTTGAGTTTTATGCGGTTGTTACTAATTTACAGACAGGAAAACCAGAATATATCAAAATTGATGATGCCGAAAAAGATTTGGAATACTTTAGGGCATCAGGCTCGATGCCTTTTGTGTCAAAACCTGTTGAGGTAAATGGAAATTTGTATTTAGATGGTGCAATATCAGATGCAGTGCCTTTTAAAAAAGCTCTTAAAGAAGATTACGAAAAAATTATTGTCGTGTTAACAAAACCTATGGGGTTTAACAGGAAGAAAAAATCACTAATGCCATATAAACTCTTTTACGGAAAATTCCCAAATTTTGTTGAAACGGGGAGCAATTCTTACAAAAAATATAACGAAACAATGAATTTGATAGAAAAATATGAGAAAGAAAATAAGATTGTTGTTCTTCGTCCTTCAAAATTAATAAAAATGCAGAGAGTAGAAAAAGATACAAACAAATTACAGGCTGTTTATGATTTGGGAGTTTCCGACTCTATGAAAAAACTTTATGAAATAAAAGAATTTCTGAATATCAGGGCTGAGAGTTTTTAAGTTCAAACTTTCGGCTTTTAATTTTATAAACTTTTCCCTAATTCGTATGCATGGTTTGGATAAGGTGTTTGTTTTAAGTGTTCAACACTTTCAATTCCTATTGCATTTATAATTCCTGCATAACATAAAAGAGTTACAATTTTTATTGTAACTCTTATTGTAATAATTATTGTAATGGGGCGAGTGATGGGACAGAGTTACAACCCTTATTTAAAATTATTGCTCAGAATTTAGAATGCACATCAGCATTTATAAAGGAGTTTTGTAACAAATTGTAAATTGTTTTCAAAAATTAGGCAATTTTGAAAGTTCAGTGAACTTAAATGGGGTAACTAATGTGTGTAGATAAAAACAGAAAGGTAGATAAAAATAATGAATGTAATTACAAACTACGGAATGATAAATTATCAAAGAGGATTTAGGGCTAATGCGTCAACAATCTCTAAAGTTTCAAAAGAAACAATAGGAAAAGAAAAAATGGCGTTAGAACAACAACTTACTGATTTGTATGAAAAGTTGGGGACTTTGTATGTAAATGCAAAGAAATATGGAAAATCGGTTAAGGATATATGTGACGAAAAAAGATATGAATTTGCTATATCTGGTATTAAAAGTGAATTAGCTAAAAAACATGGAATTGTATCAAAAATAACATTAGAAAAAGAAAAAACAATGTTAGAACAAGAGCTAGCATTTGAAAATGAAAAGTTAAGGACTGTATTAGAAGCTGAAAAGAAATACGGAAGAACAACATTGGATATACGTGACGAACGAAGATATGAATTTGCTATATCCAGTATTAAGAATAAAATAGCAAAAGTGGAAGAACAAATAGCAGCTTCCAGCATGTAGTCTGTAGGGTGCAATTATTTGCCCCATATACATAATAAAAAAAGACCTCATATGAGGTCTTTTTTTATGGGACGAGTAGTGGGATTCCTCTTGCTCGTTCGCGTTTAACGGGAACTACGGTCTTTCTTTTCGTAAGCTTTCGCTTACTCCAAAGAAAAGACCTTCGCCCTCAGCTCACTCGCGCCGAACCTACTTTTGCCAAACTTGCTCAACAATGTTTGCATGAAACAGAGATTATGACTATGTTAGAGAAGTGGTGTAAATAATTGCACCCTTACGGAATAACTTACTATAAATGGGCTAGCAAAAAAAATTTTTTTATTTTTTATATCAATATATATGTTTATATAGTATATAAAGAAAGGATAATAGCATGATAACCAAAATTAACGGAGTTGAGAATAACTATCTAAGTCAAAATAAAAGAACCTCATTCAAATCAAAAATTGTTCCAAATAAAATGTTAAAAGATGTATTTAGTAATGCAAGAGAGTCCTTTGAATATAGAAATATTACAAAGAATAATATGTCTCTTATGTTTTTAGAAATAAGATTGTTGAATACAATAAAAAATATTCTTAATGACGGAAAAAATAATCTAATTGAATTCACAGCAAGCAAGAATGGTAAACTCGGTTACAAACTCAATGGGAAAAAAGCTAACATAAATAAAACTGAAATGCACGAAATTGCTTCTAAAAATGATAGAACAATAACAAATGACCAGTTTGAAATTATAAGCAGTGCAATAAGTAAATTAAAAGATGATTTAAATGCTGATTATGAAGCAAAAAAACTTGATATTCTAGATAATCTCCATAAAAATATACAAGAAATTGACAATATATTCTATAAATACACTGTTGAAACATTAAATCAACTTGAAAAGCAAATATTTAAAAACAAGTAGTAAATATCAAAGTCGGGCTAAAGCCCGACAAAATTTTTGAGAAATTTTTGTTAAATGGGGCGAGTAGTGGGATTGTCTTGGATTTGCTCCACGCTCACAGAGTTTTGTTTTCGGTACTTCGTACCTGTCAACAAAATCTGTTCGCTATCCGGCATAAATGCCGTGCGCAAATCCGCTCGAACTCCACAAAATGCTTACGCATTTTAGTAGGTTCTCACCCTCACACACTCAAATAAAAAAGATGATGACAAAAGTCATCATCTTTTTTATGGGGCGAGTAGTGGGATTCGAACCCACGCATATCGGAACCACAATCCGAGGTCTTAACCGCTTGACGATACTCGCCATATAGCCAACATCTAAAGTATATCAAATAAAGGTTTAAAATCAAGCATAAAAAAAGAGGCTTATTTAAAAGCCTCTTTCTTTACTAATTTTGCATGTTCCTAATTAATTCTCTGGAACATATATCCGATTCCTCTTGCTGTTAATATCAGCTCAGGATTTGTCGGATCAGCTTCCAACTTAGAACGTAATCTTGAAATGTGTACATCTACAACCCTTGTATCAATTCTGTGGTCTGCAGGATATGACCAAACATGTTGTAATATCTCATTTCTTGAATATGCCTGACCGGAATTGTTAACCAAAAGTTCCAACAAACTGAACTCCATTCCGGTAAGTCTGATTCTTTCGTTCTTTCTGAATACCTGTCTTCTTGCTGTATCAATTTTGATAGCACCTGTCGTAATAATATTCTTGCTGTTCTTTCCACCTGCTGCTGCAGATGAAGCTGAACCTGATGCAGGTATAATTACATCCTTGCTTATTGTTCTTCTTAATACAGCCTTAACTCTTGCTTCAAGCTCTTTCGGGCTGAATGGTTTAATTACATAGTCGTCTGCACCAAGTTCCAAACCTGTAATTCTTTCTGAAACATCACCCAATGCAGTTAATATAATAATCGGAACATCTGAAGTTCTTCTTATCTCTCTTGTTACACCGTAACCATCCATCTTTGGCATCATGACATCCAAAACTACCAAATCAGGATTTGTTTTATTAAATACTTCAACGGCTTCTTCACCGTCTTCGGCAGTTACTACATCATAACCAACCATTTTCAAACGAGTTTCTAAAATACGTCTGATACTCGCTTCATCATCTGCAACCAAAATCTTCTGACGTGCTTCTGATTCAGCCGTTTCCAATTCTTCATTATCTGCCATGCTACCACCCTTTATTTAAAATATTATTATTTTCTTTTCTTAATCAAATTTACAAAACTTGAACTTCTGTAATATTTATACATATATCTTAATAGAATTTAAAAAAATTTGCAAGGGGCAAA
This sequence comes from uncultured bacterium, assembly GCA_902763805.1. Lineage (GTDB taxonomy): Bacteria > Cyanobacteriota > Vampirovibrionia > Gastranaerophilales > Gastranaerophilaceae > CAG-196. The sequence goes on from CACWTN010000009.1 coordinate 79,014, forward strand.
ATATAATTATATTTATTGCATTGCTTTATTACCTGCTATATGCAGAATAACAGCAAAAAAAAACCACTCGTGTGTGTGATTCGAGTGGGTTTGTTTTCTGCATCCTAATGGTCTTTTTTAGTGTTTATTATCTAGGAGTTTATATGATTTTGGGGTTATTAGTTTCGCTATTTATATTTTTAGTGTTTGGACTACACTTAATGTGTCCTTTATTATTATTGCACATCATTTTTATAAGTCAACACTTTGTTTTAAAATATCATATTAAACATTTATAAATAGTGCGTATTTCCCTCTGCACGATAATCATAGACGGTTTACAAAACTTAATATTGTTTTCACTAAATAAGGGTATTAATTGTAATTAATACCCTTATTATTATTTGCATGCCTTTTTTCTAATCTTCTAATGATTGATATCCTGATTTATGTGATTTTAAAAGAACTCCGCGTTTTGAAGTTTGTATAAAATCTATCATTTTTTCAATATATTCATTCATCGGAATCTCTGCCTTTATCTTCTCAATAGCCTGTGTTGTATTAAGTTCCTCTGAAATCAAATATTTGAATGCAAGGTTCATATTATTTCTTATTTCCTGAGAAACGCCTCTGCGCTTAAGGGCAACTACATTTAATCCTCTCGGAACAGGAGGTCTGCCTTCACCTTTTGAATACGGTAAAATATCCTGTCTTGAAGCAGAAAATCCGCTGATTATTGCCATATCACCAATTCTTATATTCTGATGGAATACGCTCATGCCGCCTACAAATGCACCAAATCCGACATGAACATGTCCGCCTAAAGTAACAAGGTTTGCAAGAATTACCTGATCAGCAAGAACGCAGTTGTGAGCAATATGTGAACCTACCATCAATAAGCATTTATTACCGATTCTTGTTGTAAAATCACCGCATGCTGCGCCTCTGTGGATTGTTACATTTTCTTTAATAATAGTGTCATCACCAATAACAACCTTTGTCGGTTCTCCCTTATACCCCAAATCCTGAGGTTCTGAACCGATAGTTGAAAAAGGTGATATTGTACATCTTTCACCAATCTCTGTATATTCAATATAAGCATTAGCAATAATTCTTGTATCTTTGCCTATTTTAACCCCTTCTCCGATAACTACGTTAGGTCCAATCGTTACGCCTTCTGCAATTTCAGCAGATGGATGAATAACTGCAGACAGATGGATATTTGTTTTCTCTAATAAAGTGTTTGTCATTCTCTTTCTCCATAATAATTTTCTACACAAGTTAAGTATAATATAAATTTTTAAAAATCCTTAAAATATTTATATAACCTTAATATGAGAGGATAATATGTAACAAAACGGCGGCGGCAATATTTGCCGCCGCCGTTTTGTCGTTTTGATTTAAAAGTTATTTTTTGCTTATGAGCGCTCTGTCAAAAGCATTTTTATAATAATCCATATTAATATTCAGATTTTCGCCAATCTCAAACAGCATTGTAAGTAAATCTCTGTCCGCCTGGCATGTAATATTCTGAATTTGTTCTTCAAAATTAGCGACTATTTTTGAGAAGAAATAGCTTTGAGCTTCTGCTATATCAACCTTAATCTCAAGTTTTGATATACAGTCAAGAAGTTCAAGCGTTGCATCAACCTGCTGCAAATCCATTGCATAGGATAATCTGTTTATATTCTGAGCAATTTTTTTACTGAATATTTTTGCAGTCGGTTTTTTATCAATCTCAACTCCAATTTTCTTTGCTTCAAAGTTTATATCAGAAGCCTGCTGAATAATATCTGTATCTATAAAACCTTTTGTGCTTGAAAACAGCTCATTAAACTGTTTTGTAAGAACATATTGAGCTGAAATTTTAAATTCCTCAGGAATTGAAAGTCCAAGACTTTGCATTTGATAAATAGAGCCTTTACCCTCATTGTACATGGATTCGTACGTATTTGAAAATATTTGCAATTTACCTTTAAGCATTGTCTGAAGTATCTTACGGCGTTCTTCAATAAATATATCTTTAAGCGTAAAGTATTCTTTACCAAAATAGCTGTCAATTTTTCTTATGATTTCAGTAAGCGGAGAAACAAGGAATGTTCTTATCAGCTCCTTCTTCATTTCCGTAAAGTTTGAAGAATGTTCTTGTATTGCACAGTGGAAATCACCGCCGGAGAACTGAAGCAGAGCAAACATCATATTGGATTTTTCCAATGTAACCATTGATTCAACTTCAATATGACCGATTATAAGTTTAGAATCGCCCTTCTTAATCTCCTTATATGATTTTTTCTTGATTTTATAGCAATAAACATTTTCTTCATCCTCAAAATCTTTGTAAAGAGAAGATATTGCCCACAGGCAAACAATTTGTTTCGGAGTTACAACAGACGGCTTAACGAATTTTTCATAAACATCTTTTCCCGTACCGAACTCAGGAATATTACTCTTAGCTTCCTTCAGTATTTCAAGGAACGGAGTTTCCAAATCTTTTTTGATAAAAGATTTTGCCAGCTGCATAACTCTTGCGGCATATTTCATTATCTGAACTGTTTCAATACCTGAAATTTCAGAGAAGAACCAACCGCAGCTTGTATACATAAGCATTGCTTCCCTTTGGATTTCCAGAAGCTCCATTGCTCTGACTTTTTGTTCTTCATCCAAATCAGGCAGAAAATATTCTTCCTGAAAATTTTTAATAGAAACAGTATTTCTGTCCAGAATAACATTTATATAGTTATTTCTCGCTTCTTCAGGGTTGCTGAAATATCTCTTTGCGTGTTTATTATAAACAGTAACCATCTCGTCACGAAGATAATCCAATGCTTCCCTGAGCGGTTTTCTCCATTTTTGGTTCCAGCCGGGGTGTCCGCCTGTCGAACAGCCGCAATCGTCACTCCACCTTCCGACTCCGTGGAAACAGCTCCAGGAAGAAACGGGTTTTAAATCGACTTCCCAGTTGCTTCTGTATTTTTCCAGATACTCTGCATAGTTTGTAATCGTAAACCCATAATCTTTGACCTTTAATTTTACAGCATAAGAAAGTGCCATATCACCAAATTTAGTGTGATGTCCGTAGCTTTCACCATCAGTTGCAATATTTACAAGCTGAGGATAATTTCTGTCTTTTGAAATTCCGTCTTTAAGTCTGTTAACAAATTTGTTTCCGTCTTTCAGGAGTTCGTCAAAAGCTACAGAGCGTGAAATTGCTCCGTCATAGAAGAACAGATCAATAAATTTTCCCGGGGCAGACTTAATATAATATCTGTATGTACGGGCAGGGTCAATATTGCCCCAGCTTACGTCCTGCCAGTTTTCTTCACCTTCTTTTCTTATTTTTTGAGCCTGATAAGGAGAAAGTACGGTAAATTTAATATCGTTTTCCACAAGAACACGGAGTGTATCATCATCAACAGCAGTTTCGGCAAGCCACATACCTTCGGGTTTTCTGCCGTAACGGTATTCAAAGTCTTTTATACCCCACTTGACCTGAGTTTGTTTATCACGTTCCGAGGCAAGCGGCATAATCATGTGGTTATAAACCTGCGCCATTGCGTTGCCGTGACCGTTGTGTTTCTTTCTTGAATTCATATCCGCCTTAATTACACGTTCGTAAGCAAGCGGTGCAAATTCCTCCATCCAGGACAAAAGAGTCGGACCAAAATTGTAACTCATGTACTCATAGTTATTAACAACATTAAGTATCTGGTTATCGGAAGTAACTATTTTTGAAACTGAGTTAGGATTATAACATTCTGCATTAATCCTTTCATTCCAGTCGTGATAAGGATGAGCGCTGTCTTGTTCTTCTATCGCTTCAAGCCAAGGGTTTTCCCTCGGCGGTTGATAGAAATGACCATGTATTGTCAGAAATACTTTATCTTTATCCTTTTCGTTATTCGTTAATTCCGCCATATTATCCTCTTAATTTTGATACTAAACACTAATTTAAATCACTATTTTTTCTTTTCTTCAGGCGCTTTTTTAGTTACCGTCAGACTGTTTACGTCAACCCACGCATCTCCGAGCGCATCTGAAAATACAACCCCTTTAATTTCTACTTCATCATTTGTCTTCAAATCAATAAATTTTTCAGCCACAGAGCGTTTTATAAATAATTTCATTTCCGATAAAGGTATATTAAATGTTGTATCATCTCTCTTTATAAGGAAAGAAATATATTCTTCTGATGACTTAAAAGCGGGCTTATAATCCAAGCCGAGAGTTGAAAACTTATCAAATTTTGCCTGCATAATAATCGATTTATTAAGATAAGTTTTCGGAGAATTTACAACCGTAAGCGGTTTAACATATATACCATGCGAAGTCTGAACCTGTTCGGATACAGCTTTTACAGGAGTATCAGCCTGTACGTACATATTGCTTGTTGTAAGGATTCCTGCAGCCAGAACGGCGAGTAGACAAGATTTTATATATTTTGCATATTTCATAATAATTACCCTCTTCTTTTTAACATTTTAGCACGTATTTTGAGCTTATACAATTATTTATCATAATAAACCTGCATTCAAATGTTTGTTTAACATTAATTAATATTTTATCATTTCTTGCAATTAGACATATTTTCAGCTAATATTATATTATAATGAAGGATTTAAAGGCTATAAGCAAAGAGAGGGAAGGCAGGGCTAATCTTTCTCTGTATAAAGATTTAATAGAAACTGTATCTAAGGTAGAGTATAAAAAGTTCTCAAATTTGGGTTTGATTGAGCTTTCGGAGGTAATTGCTCTTGCCAACTATACGGTTTATTATCTTACAACCAATAATCAGAAAAAAAACACAGAAGACTTTAATTCCGCATACCTTACAAAAGCTATCAAATGGGCAATTAGAAATGAAATGCGCAGAAGATACAAATGGTATGTAATGAAGAACGATACAAAAGAAGAAAAAGAACAGATAAAAGATGCTGTTTACAAAACTATTCTTTCTATTGATGAAATGGAAGATGCAGAAAATCCTACTCAGATAAAAGACCATCACAGAACCCCTGACGAAAAGGCTGAGATTGTTGAGCTGAAAAAACGTATATGTGAAATCATGAAAACCTTATCCCAAAGAGAGCAGGATTTAATAGAAGCTAAATATTTTTATGATAAAAAGCTTAAAGATATTGCAGTTGAATTCAACATTTCACAATCTAGAATTTCAAGGATTATTCAAAATGCATTGGATAAAGTAAAAAAAGAACTGCTTAAACAGGAAAGAATAGATGAAAACGATATTTCAGAAATCTAACGGGGCGGAAGGAATAGGTTTTAATTACGATAAAAATAATGATTTAACCTGTATTCCGAAAGAAATTATAAGAGAAAACAGTATCGGCTTGCCGCAAATGAGCGAGCTTGAAGTTATGCGCCATTATAAAGAATTGAGCGACAGGAATTTTTGCATAGAAAAAGGGTTTTACCCGTTAGGCTCATGTACAATGAAATATAACCCAAAGGTTAACGAGCTGTTATCATCTCTGGAAGGTTTTTGCAATTTACACCCCTTGCAGGACGACAATGATTCTCAGGGAGCATTAGAGCTTATGTACAAACTTCAGGAGAGCCTTAAATACCTTACAGGAATCGACGGTATTACTCTTCAGCCTGCAGCAGGTGCGCACGGTGAGCTCACCGGTATGATGATTATAAAAAAATATTTTGAAGATATCGGTGAAACTAACCGTACAAAAGTTATCGTACCTGATTCCGCACACGGAACAAATCCTGCCAGCGCAAAGATGTGCGGATTTGACATTGTTGAAGTTAAATCAAACGAAAGAGGTCAGGTAGATATTAACAGCCTGAAAGAGCTTATTGACGAAAATGTCGCAGCTATCATGATGACAAACCCGAATACTCTGGGAATTTTTGAAGAAAAAGTTTTGGAAATATCAAAAATTATGCATGATAACGGTTCTCTTTTGTATTACGACGGTGCAAACTTCAATGCTATTATGGGCTGGACAAACCCTAAACTTATGGGATTTGATGTGGTCCACTTAAATCTGCACAAAACATTCTCAACCCCGCACGGAGGCGGTGGTCCGGGAGCAGGTCCCGTTTGCGTCACCGAAAAACTGAAAAAATATCTGCCGGTACCTGTTATCAAATACGACGGCACAAAATACTTCAGAGATTATTCTTCTGAAAAATCAATCGGCAAAGTCCGCGGATTTTACGGCAACTTTGGTGTTCTTGTAAGAGCATATGCCTATCTTCTTATGATGAAAAACAATCTTAAGCTGGCAAGTGCAGATGCCGTATTAAACGCAAACTACATTAAAGAAAAACTGAAGGGTGTATACGATTTACCGTATGATGAACCGTGTATGCATGAGTTTGTACTGTCAGGCGAAAAACAGCACCATCAGGGAGTAAATACATTAGGAATAGCAAAACGCCTTATGGATTCAAATTATCATCCGCCGACAGTTTACTTTCCGCTTATTGTCCACGAAGCAATAATGATTGAACCGACAGAGTCTGAATCAAAAGAAGTACTTGACGGATTTATTAATACGATGTTAAAAATCGCAAAAGAGATTGAAGAAAATCCCGAAGAAGTTCTTAAATCTCCGCAAACCACGCCAATCAAAAAGGTTGATGAAACTCTTGCAGCCAGAAAGCCTGACCTTACATACAAAGAATAGTATTACGATAAGGCCTGTATTTTCTTATAAAGCTCAACAATCTCTTTCGTCTGATTTTTTGGTACGATGATTTTTATTCTCGCGTTCAAATCGCCATAGCCGCTTGTTTTGGGCAGTCCCAGCTGTTTGAGCCTCAATGCCTGACCGCTGGAAACGCCGGCAGGGATTTTAATAGTAATTTTGCCGTGCAAAGTTTGTATCTCTTTTGAACACCCCAAAACTGCTTCCGGAGGAGTTATTTCAACGTCCTTTGTCAGATTTGCTCCGTCAAATTCATACTCACTGTCTTTAAAATGGACAACAAAATACAAATCTCCCTTTCTTCCGTAAGCATCAGATTTACCCTCGCCTTTCAGACGAATTTTTTTGCCTTCTTCAATACCTTTTGGAAGTTTAACTTTTACATTTTTAGGTGTAGAAACAATTCCTGTCCCGCCGCAGTGAGAGCAGTAACCGCCGCCATGGCACTCTTGGCATCGTTCCATTTCGGTAAAAGAAACTGAAATCGGTTTTCCGTCAAAAAGTTCTTTTGCTGTAACATTGAGAGTCTTTGTAACATCCAAATCTTCCGCAGGTTCAGGTCTTGAAGTTCTTCTTGCTCTTGACGTTCTCTGTGAAGCTCCGAAATCAAAATTACCAAAATTTTGCGCAGTTCGCTGACCGCCCATTTCGCCCATCATATCTCCGAATAATGAGCTGAAAAAGTCGGAAAAGCCACCGCCGCCAAAATCAAAGCTTTGAGCTCCGCCCTGGTTAAAATTAAAATTAAAGTTTTCAAATCCCGGAGGTGGTGTCCACTCAGCACCGCCCTGCCAGTTTGAGCCCAAACTGTCATATCTCTGACGTTTATTTTTATCTGATAAAACCTCATAGGCTTCATTTATATCTTTAAACTTCTCTTCAGCCTCTTTTGTCTTATTTACATCAGGGTGATATTTCCGTGCAAGTTTACGATATGCTGACTTAATTGCTGCCGCATCAGCATCTCGTTTTACACCTAATATTTCATAGTAATCTTTGTATTTCATTAAATTATCCTTTTCTACTCATATATTAATACAAAAACCACTGTTTTTAATGAAATTTAATTATTTTTTAATTGTTTAAAACCGCTGTATAAAAAAGCGGAGTAAAAAATTTTACTCCGCTTTTTCCTATTTTGTTAATGATTATTTTACATAGTATGTTGCATTCACATTTGAATAAATCTTAATTATACCAGCTGATATTGATGTTGACGGCATTGCTTCAACAGCAGCATCATTAGTTGCCCCGAGCGCCATCGATTTTGCCATCATTAGTCTTGGTGCGTTATAGTTTCTGTTTTCAGAACAGCTTACATTCATATTCTTAATACCATCCAGAGTTACACCTGAATTTTTAGCTGCTATACCTGCCCTTGCTGTTGCTTTTTTAGATGCATTTTCAATAAGAGAGTTGCATTTTGATTCATAATTTGAAACCGAGAAATTCAGAGAATCAACATTTGTTGCTCCTGCTTCCATAGATTTGTCTATCATAGAACCTAATTTATCAAGCGATTTTGTATGAACGGTTACTCTGTTTGAAACTTCATATTTATCCAAAATTTGCTTTCTGTCTTTGTAAATGTATACGGGAGAAGCGTGATAATTTGAAGTTTTTATGTAATCACCGTTTGAAGTATTAATCTGCTCTTTCAGCAAATTATATACCTTTTCTGAAATATCTTTGTTCATCAAAGATGCTTTCTGCATAGACTTGTTATCTGTAGTTATCACAGCAAAAGATATGTCCGCGACATCCGGCGCTATTTCAGCTTCTGCAGAAGTTGAAATTGATATTGTACCGGGTTCTTTTTCTGCCGGCTGAGGTACTGCCTGAGTTGCCATCATTGAACCTGTCAAAATCGACAAAACAGCTATTGCTACCATTGTTTTTTTCATAATATTACTCCTTTTCACTGTTATCATTGTTTTCTTCGCTAACGCCAAGATTATCGGTTACTCCGTCTTTAGTTTTTTTATTATTAGTTTTTAAATAATTTTGGCGTTCTCTGACTTTCATCAGTGTATTCATATCCATTTGGTGAATTTTATGTCTGTATTCAATAAGTTCCTGGTGAGATATTTTCTTTGCCTCTGTCCGCTTTATTTTTGCTTCCTTCTTAATTTCTTTTCTGGCTTGTTTTGCTTCAAACTCCAACTGTGACATAGGCACAATTTCATGCTCCGTTGCAAGCTTATATCCGACAACAGAAATCGGAACACCTGCCCCATCCAAAGATTCCAGTTTTGAGCTTTCATTACCGACATCAACACTCCAGATTCCGAGGAACATCGGTTTTGCTCCTGTATAAGCATAGGCAGAGAGTATAACTCTGTTATCATTATTTGCATCAAATCCCATGGGATAAATATCCCATCTGTTATCATTAAGTTCAACCCCTTTGGAATTCTTCCAGTAATATGAGATTGCTTCCCTTACAGAGGTTAAGTTTTTTGCCTCTTTTTTGTCAAAATCATAAACCCACAAATCCGTTTTCCAAATACCATCATGGCGATATCCGATTTTTTCCTTAATTAAAAGTTTTGAGCTGTCTGCAGAAAAGTCTATCGGAGTTAGAGTTCTGAATACGAATTTTCTGTCAATATCTTTTGATGTAGAAAGCAGCGGATTTGGCTCTTTATTGACAATATTTGCTTTCTTAACCTTATCCAAATCTGATAATTTCGGATCGAGTTTTATCATAAATAAATCACAACTGACGCAGTCACCATCAGCATAATAATAAACAGCAGGGTAAACCAGCTTTGTAAAATCACCTGAAACAATTCCCTGCGCATTTACCTGTCTGTCAAATTCAAGTCTTCTGGGAAGGGTAAGTTCAGGACTTCCTGCAGGGTCATTATATTTTACCAGTTTAAATATATACTGCGGAACATAAACAAAGTTCTTATCCTTCGGCATATCAGCTTTATCAAGAACTTTATCAGAAATATTTTTTCTTGAAAGAGCTCTGGATTTTTCCTCATATTCTTCCAGCGTCATATAACCGGATTCAGGAAGTTTGCTCTTTTTATACTTTTCTTTTTCGTCAAGTTTATCAATCTTATTTTTGTAAATAATTTCTGAAACCTGTTTATCCTGACGCCTGGTAATATTAGCTTTTGTCTGCATGAACTGTACTTTTGCAGCCATGTACATTCCTGCAAGAGCCGTAAACATTATATCAGCCTTTCGTTAATTGCCATAACCGTAGCCTGAGTTCTTGAAGTTGTACAAAGTTTTTGCAGAATACTGTGTACGTGAGCTTTTGCCGTTGATTTAGCTATAACAAGCCTGTCAGCTATCTGGGGATTTGTTAACCCTTCCACCATAAGCTCAAGCACATCAAGCTCTCTGTCAGTAAGTCCGTATGCATTATTTCTTTCTGTCTTAATATTTTCAGGCTCTGATACAATTTGAGAAGACGGCCTTTGCAGATTTGAAAATACCAGCTTTGCAATTCCGGGATCAATCCAGCCGATACCTTCATTTACTGCTTTAATCGCATTAATAGTCTGCTCAGGGGTTGCCCCTTTCATAATATATCCGTCTGCACCTGCCTTAAACGATTCAAATACATCATTTTCACCATCGCGTGAAGTAAATATCAAAACCTTAATATCGGGATTAAAATCTTTTATCCTTTGAGTAGCTTCAATCCCGTCTATAACAGGAAGACCTATGTCCATCAAAATCACATCGGGAGAAAGTTCTCTTGCTTTCTTAACACCCTCTGCTCCGTCAGCAGCTTCACCTGCCATATTTATATCCTCAGCATTGCTCAAAAGCATGGATAGACCCATTCTTGTAAGCACATGGTCTTCAACTAACAATACATTTATCATTATTATCCCCTCATGAATAATTTACATTTAATATGAGATAAATACTTTACCAGTACCCTATCCCTGTACGCCGGTTTTTTGCCTTATTACGTCAGTAAGCAGGAACGAGAATTCACTACCTTTATTCAAAACGCTTTCAAGCCAGATTTTACCACCGTGCGATTCTATAATCTGTCTTGAAAGATAAAGCCCCAATCCCGTACCCGTAGAACGTTTTTTGCTTGTTCCCTGAGAAAATCTCTGGAACAGATTAGGAATATCCTCCTGCGGAATACCGGAACCGTTATCGGAAACAGAGAATATTAAATCATTTCCCTCTGCCTTCAACGTAATTGTAACTTTACCGCCTTCCTGAGTATAGTTAATAGCATTTCCGCACAAATTACAGATTACACGTCTTAACTCGCTTCTGTCAGCATTAATCTCAGTATCCGATAATTCAGTATCCAAAACAAATTCTATATTTTTTGACTTTGCAAGCGGTAACAGTTCGTCATAAACCTGACGAACCAAATTATAAATAATAAAATTAGTTCTTGTCAAAACGAGCTTATCTGCATCATACTTATAAACTTCAAGGAGTGCATTTACCAGACCTAGCAAATCCTCATTACTTTTATACATAGTAGAAAGCAGAAGTTTCTGCTGTTCGGTCAGTTCGCCCAAAGCACCGTCCAGAAAAAATTTTAACGTCTGGATTGCTGCCAGAAGCGGAGTTCTTAAATCGTGAGTAAGCGTTGCGATAAAATCATCACGAAGTTTGTCAGCTTTCTTTTGCTCGGTTACGTCCCTTATTACACCGACAAATCTCTTGTACTCATCATCAGGATTAATTCTGGCAAAATTAACTTCTACAGGCATTTCAGAGTTAGCAAACGGATTTTTAATATAAAAATCTCTGAGCATCAGTTCGCTTGTTTCAAGCTTGTGAAGTTCTTTGGATATAAAAGTTTTTTTATTAAACAGAAAATCATCAATAGATGCCCCGATAAGTTTGGAACCGATATGACCAAACATATTTTCGCAGGCAGGATTTACCTGTTCAATTATTCCGTCTTCGTTTACTATCAAAATACCGTCTGCACAATAATTAAACAAACCTTCCAGCTTAGCGTTGGATTGCTTTAAATCAGCAGTACGTTCTTCAACAAGTTCTTCCAGATTGTGTGAATATTTTTCAAGTTCTTTTTTTGCTATTTCCAGTTCTTCGATTTTCTGCCTCAACTGGGACATGAGGTAACTTCTCTCAATACCGTTTTTAATATCAATAACCAAATCATTGTCTTTCCATGGTTTTTCAATATAACGGTAAAGACCTATTTCATTAATCGCACGTATAGCATTTTCTTTATCCGCATATCCGGTTAAAAGAATTTTACTGACTTCGGGATAAAGTTTTTTTACTTCGGTAAGAAACTCAAGACCGTTCATATCAGGCATCATAAAATCAGAAATAACCAAATCAGGCTTATTTTCTTTTAAAAACTCAAGAGCTTCTTTCGGAGAATTAAAGACATGACCATCCGTGAACCCTTCCACCTTAAGTAAAACCTTAAGCGCAGAAGTGAACATCTTTTCATCATCAACGATTACAATCTTCCCCTTATTCATAACCTTATCTTAACCCAAATTAGCTGACAGGGCAAATCATGGGCAAATAGGGGCAGAATTATTAACATTTTGTAATAAAGGAGTAAATGTTTTTGTATAAAATTTTCGCCATGCTATAATCAGTTTGTACTAATGTCACAAAAAAGGAGAGAAATATGGCAGAAGCAAAATTACTGGCTAGCATTCAAAGATCAGATACAGAACAACTACAGATATCTATTTCCGAATACAGAGGAAAAAGTTATTTTAATTTAAGAATTTTTTATACAACAGATGACGGTGCAACCTGGCTTCCTACAAAAAAAGGCGTAACTTTTGCACCTGATCAGCTTGATATCTTAACAGAAGCTATCGAAGAAGCTAAAAAAGAATTCATGGAAGAAGAGTAGGGATAAATGTATTTGGTTCGTCGAACCTCCTATTAGTCATACAAAAGTTTGGTGAAAAAATTGAAAAACTCTGTACAGAATGAATTTATATCAACAGTATCACACGAGATGAGAACCCCTTTGACAAGTATCAGGGGGTTCTCTCAGACTTTATTGTCTTCGTGGGACAGAATTGATGATGAAAATAAAAAGAAATTCATCAAGATTATAGAAGAACAGTCAAACCGGCTTATAAATCTGGTTGAGAATATTTTAACCGTGTCAAAGGCTAATGCCGGTAATATTGTAATGAAAAAAGTTTTTATCAATGCATCAATTAAAAGTATCATTCCAATGTTTCAGGAACAATACAAAAATCATAAAATCGTGTTTATACCCCAAAATGATTTACCGCCGGCAAGATTGGACGAAGATAAGTTTCAGCAGATTATGACAAACCTTATTGATAACGGTTGTAAGTATTCACCCGAAGGAAGTATAGTTACGATAACAACAGAAGCCAAAGGGGAATGCATAATTGTAAAAGTTAGCGACGAAGGTGTCGGAATAAAAGCTGAAGACGCTGATAAACTGTTTAAAAAATTCAGCAGAATTGAAAACCACCTGACAAGCAAAGCTCAGGGAAACGGACTGGGTTTATATATCACAAAACAGCTTGTTGAAAATATGAACGGAATGATTACGTTCGAAAGTGAAGAAAACAAAGGAACAACTTTTATTGTAAAATTCCCTGTCTATAACGAAGAGGAGGTGCTGAAATGCTCTCAAAAATCTTAATTATAGACAAAAGAAAAGAACTTCCCGCAAAATACAAAAAAAATATTGAAGATGCAGATACATCAGTTATCATTTCAAACAATCTAAAAGATGCGCTCCAAAATGTTCAGGAACTTGAACCAGATATGATTATTGTGTCGGACAGTATTGATGAAAAATTGCATATTTTCTGCGAAAAAATCAGAAATCTTACATTTAACACACGTCCCATTATTATTGCCATGTCTAAATCTGCTGATTCAGGGGACAGAATATTGGTTCTTGACAGCGGTGCGGATGACTTTTTGAGCGAACCTGTTAATATTGAAGAATTTAAAACCAGAATAAAAGCGCACTTAAGACGTGATATCGAACTTAATCTTGACACAAAAACACTTTTGCCGAACAAAAAAATTGCAGAAAAAGCGTTAAAGAGAATTTTGCACGATGACGGACATCAGGCATCACTGCTTATCGGTATTGAAAATTTAGAAAATTATAAAAGTGTTTATTCTGATATTGCAGCAGATAAGCTTATTCAGACATTCGTTGCAATAACAAAATCCGCTATTGAGCCTGATGATTTCTTCGGTCAGTTGAATGATACAAATTTTGTAATAATAACAAACATATACAGAGCGGAAAAACTTGCGGCATTTTTAACATTTGCATTCGATACCGTTGCTCCGAAGTTTTATTCCGAGCAGGATTCAAAAAGAGGGTATATGCTTTTAAAAAGCGACAGACTTGCAGGAATGAGAGCAAATTTCGTTTCTGTTCAGATTGGCGGCATATTGGGCAATTATGAACACATATCATCGGCAGAAGGTCTTATTGAACGTTTGTATTCCGTTAAAAAGACGGCAAAAATTCCCGGCGGTTCAAATTATGTAATAGACAGAATGAAATTGACAGGAAAGATTTCGGCGGAGCAGACATCAATAATAAACCATATATATATCAAAGAACCTGACAAAGCATTGTCACTATTATTAAGGACTACGCTTGAGCTTCAGGGATATGATGTTACGGAATCTATTGATACCGACAGTTCGGTTCAGCCGGCAATATTGGTTATAGACAGCGGTGATAATCTTGAAGAACTTGAATTTTGCAGGGAAATAAAAAACAATCCGAATTTTGTTAATACAAAGGTAATTGTAACGACATCAGTACATGATAAATCGGCTGTGCTGGATTCGGGTGCGGATTTATATTTGCCGAAGCCTTATGAAATAACGGATTTAATACAATGGATTGAATATTTCAGAAAGAGTATTTTATAGACCAATTACTTGCAATTTAAAATTGATGTGTTATCTTAGAGATGTGAGCGTCCGTAGCTCAGCTGGATAGAGCATCTGCCTTCTAAGCAGAGGGTCGCGCGTTCGAATCGCGCCGGGCGTAAATTACGGGAGATAGGTCAATCCTATCTCCCGTAATTTTTATTTGGCAGGCGATTTGACCGCCAAATGCGTAAGCATTTTATCGCGTTCGGCGGATTTTTTGCAGAGAGCGTAGGACTTTTCTTTGAAGCAAACTCTGTTTGCGAAAAGAAAATCCGTAGACTCGTTTAACGCAAAAAATCCAAGAGGAATCGCGCCGGGCGTAAATTAAAAGGGACTAGTATAAACTAGTCCCTTTTAATTTACGTTTGTGAAAAGATTTGAACGTTTTCTGCGTTCGAGCGACCTGTGAGCAGAGTGCGGAGTGCTTTTGTGAAAAGAACGTAAGTTCTTTGAAGCAAAACACGCAGGCACGTTTAATGCGAACAGGTCAAGACAATCACGCCAGGCGTAAATAAAAAAGGATTAGAAAAACCAATCCTTTTTTATTCGTTTATTTTTGGTACAAATAATTGCACCCTAAAAAACTTATATTATTATTTTTGTCTGCAAAAGCACATATTCATAATTTATGTAAACTTTCTGCACAGTTCTTGTTCAAGGTCTCTTAGCTGATGTTTCAAACAGCTGATTTCTGTTTTGTAACTAAAATATTTATTAACTCTTTCATCTTTGTCAAATTCCATCACTACTTTATCGCTACTACCAAATTTATTTATCAAATCTTCAGTACCATATTTAAGTGTATACCAAGCTCCTTCTAAATCACTAAATTCGTTATCAAAATCTTTTTGCATTTTTTCTAATTTATTTCTTAATTGCTCCAATTCTCGATAAGAACCAAATAATTCATCCTGAACATCATCTCTACTAATGTTGAGATTAGTAACAAGAATGGAATTTTCATCTAAAAGATATTTATATTTTCTGGCTATATTCACAGCTTCATTTTTAATGCTTACATATTTTTGGTCAACTGTAATACCATTTTCATAATCAGACTGTGTCATATTATTCCAAACATTTTTGACACCTTTTTCTGTAGCTTTTTGTGCTTCATTGACGTCAACATACCCATTACCGTTTGTGTCGATTTGTTTCCATGTGATTGCCATACTACTTTCTCCTTTTTATACTTGTATAATTCTCTTATGTATATATAAAGTATATAAAGAAAAAATACTTGCCTAATTTTTTTGATATGTTAAGTATTTGTTACAATTAAAATTTTAAGCAACATTTTCAACTAAATATTTACCCCCCAAGTTCTGAACTCGTCAACTCCGGTGCGATTTAAATATATATTTGCATACTGCTCAAAATTATACTAATATAGTTGTATGGACAACTCACAAAACAATATTTTATCGGGTATTATTTCTAATGAGCCTGTTGATGGTTCAAAAGCTGAAAAAGCAATAAAGATTATCTCAGAGCTTCAGAATGATATGAAGAATTATACGGATCAGGGTGCTGGTCCGTTCCTTGCAGCCATATATGATGACAAAGGGAATTTGTTGGCAAAAACTTCAAACTCTGTTGTTAATGAAACCTGTTCACACAATCACGCAGAGATGAATGCCATAAGAGAAGTTGAGAAAATATTAGGAACTTACGATTTGTCAAAATACAACCTTAGCTTATACATCACAGCAGAGCCCTGTATGATGTGTATCGGTGCAATTATGTGGTCAGGCATAAAACAGGTATTTTACGGGATTCCGACCTCAACTGTTGAAAAAATTACGGGTTTTGATGAAGGTTTTAAGCCTGATTGGCTGACAGAGTTTAAAAAACGGGGTATCACCGTTTACGGAAACATTGCTCCTGAACTTGGCGAAAAAGCAATGAAAAAATACATTGAGAACGGGCATAAAATATACAAGCCCGAAAGATAATTATTTCAGTATTTTATAAGTTTTTATCGCATTAATAAGCTTAGAGTTATTCTGGAGCTGGTATATTCTTACAAGCGCACTTTTTGCTGTTTTATCATACTGTTCTTCGGTGATAGAGCCTGTATCTCTTGCATTTTTGAGATTTTTGTCAATAACATTATACAGTTTTATCAACGTCTTATTTGACATTCTGTGTATCGGGCGAATGAAATAATCAGCCAGTCCTCCTGAGTAATAATCAAGCGTGCTATATAAAGTTTTCAGCATATCTGTTGATGACCTTAGCTCATAATCTAAAAAAACAACAATACCATCTTTCGAACCATGCCTGTAAACATAAGTTTTTATGGCATCCAGTTTATCTTTCGGAAGAAAACCCAGATTATCAAAATCCTGCATAGCATCTTCAACTTCTGATATATAATCATCAAGTTCAGCCGGTTCAATACAAAGCATTTTGGCAAGCATAATCTTATCACCGCGTTTTGTGAAAGAGTTTTTTAGCGGTTTAAACTTCGGGAGCGGACGATTGCTCATTATCCACTTAAACTCTGTTCCTGAGATTTTTACGTCGATAGCCTCCTGAATCTGTGTTTTGTACCGGCGGACAAAGTCTGTTTTTTGACTGTCCGTAATCTTATTTGATGTTAAGACCTCATGCACTTTTGATAAGGTTATTGGCGTTATTAAGTTTATTGCAGAAATTTCCATATACTATATTGTAAACATTCTTCCGATTTAGTCAACAAAATTACAAACTTGCTCAAAAACAGACAAAGTGGTAATCTTAAATATAGAGATGTATAAAGATTTTGATATAACAAAGACAAAACTGATTATTTGGGACTTAGATGATACCTTTTGGGAAGGAACGCTTTCCGAGGGCGGAGTATCTTTTATTGAAGATAACCTGAACCTTGTTGAAGAACTTACGACAAAAGGTATTATGAACTCTATTTGTTCAAAAAATGACATGCTTAACGTCAAGGGCGAGTTCTTAACCAACGGATACGTAAAGTACTGGCAGATGTTTCTGTTTCCTTCAATTAACTGGGAAGCAAAAGGTCAGAGGGTTAAGAATATAATTGAAGCGATGCAGTTAAGGGAAGAAAACGTAATCATCATTGACGATAATGAAACCAATATTAAAGAAATCAAATATTACTGCCCCAAAATCATGTCAGCACCGCCTTCTCAAATCAAAAAAATTGCCAAAGAACTTTATCTGGTTAATGACTATGATTTTGAGTACACAAGACTTAAACAGTACAAAATTCTTGAAGCAAAAAACAGGGATAAACTGCTTTCAAAATCTTCAAACGAGGATTTTTTAAAGAACAGTAACATAAAAGTCTGCATAAAAACTGACTGTGAACAAAATATAGACAGAATTGGAAAGCTTATTCTGAGAACAAATCAGCTTAACTTTACAAAAAACAGAGTTAACAAAGATATTTTAGCCAACATTTTTGCAGACAAAGAAAAATATGACTCAGCGTACATTATCGCAGAGGACAAATACGGAAACTACGGTATTTGCGGATTTTATGTTCTGAATAAAGAAACCAACTGTCTGGAGCATTTCCTTTTCTCCTGCAGAATAATGAATATGGGAATTGAGCAGTTTATATACAAACACTTGAACAGTCCCGGAATAAATATTGTGCCGCCGGTTTCTTCAAGCCTTCTCGGAGAATCTGACTGGATAGAACTTGTTGATAATCTTGATGTAAAACAAAAAGAAGTAAAAAAAGAAAACAGCCTGAATATATTATTCAAAGGCGCATGCGATTTATATTCAACAATAAATTACATTGACGGTGACTGTAATATTGATACAGAGTTTCCTTTCTGGAACAAAAAACTTGTATATGTATCTGCACATACACACCCTGCATTTATTGAGCAGACACACAGGCTAAGTCATGACGAGTTAATGTCCTTAACAAGAACATTCCCATACCCACAGCCTGAAGAATTCAATACAGAGTTCTTTAATCCTAAGTACAATGTAATAGTTCTCAGTCTGCTTCAGGCAGCATACAGGGGCATTTATATCAACAAAAATAACGGTCATTACGCCGAATACGGCTATATTAACTGCGACGTTACGGATGAAAACAACTGGGACAAAGTTTTGGCTTCTATTCCTGAGCAGTATAAAGAAGCAAACCGAAGAGTTTTGGCTGAATTTAAAAAGAATTACACATTTGCAGGTAATCCGCCAATTGAACTTTTAATGCAAAACCTTAAGTATATCAGAGAAAATCTTAAACCAGAAACAAGTCTTATTTTTATACTCGGAAGCGAAATTAAGACTGACAAAACTCTTGAAGGATATGACGGTGTTTGCGAACAGCACATTATTCTTAACAAATATGTAAGAGAGTTTGCTAAAAATTATGACAATATTGATATCGTTGAAATAACTGATTTAATCCAAAGCGACGACGATTATTCGGAATGTATTAACCATTTTTCAAGAAGAATATACGCTGAAATTGCAAAGAAAATTATCGAAATCACAAACAGACGGCTTAATGCAGAACATCTGTTTCTCAAGACGGAACAATAATTTTTTGCATAATAAAAATACATTTATGCTAAAATAATCTTATGAAGAACATAGCTTTTGTATTCGGAACACGTCCGGAAATAATAAAACTCGCACCTGTTATACTGGAACTCAGAAAATACCCTGAGTTGTATAATGTGGTTATTATAAACACAGAACAGCAAAAAGAGCTTTCTAACCAAACTCTTGCATACTTTGGACTAAAAGCTGATTATAACCTTGACTGTATGAGAGAAAATCAGTCCTTGCCAGCTGTTCAGGCAAGAATACTGACTTCACTGGAAGAAGTTTATTCTTCAAATAATATTGATGCAACAGTCGTTCAGGGCGACACAATGACCGTTCTGTGCGGAGCTTTAACAAGTTTTTATCACAAACTTCCCGTTTTCCACGTTGAAGCAGGACTTCGTTCTTACGATATATATGAACCATTTCCTGAAGAAGTTATGCGTCAGATGACATCAAGAGTTGCCGATATACACTTCGCACCTACAGAAGTCAACAAATATGCTTTACTGAAAGAAGGTATTGAAGGGAATAAAATTCACGTTGTCGGAAACACTGTTATAGATGCTTTGTTCTGCCTTTCTGATGAAGTAATAGAACAATCACGCAAATTCTATGAAGAAAAAGGGATTAAAATTGATGACAAACTTGTACTCATTACCGCTCACAGAAGGGAAAACCACGGCGAAAGAATTGACAGAATAATTGAAGCTATATCATACCTGGCTAAAAAATATGATGACCATACGTTTGTTATCCCGGTTCACCCTAACCCGAATGTAAAAGAAAAAATCCATTCACGTTTAGGGAACTTTAAGAACATTCATCTTTTAACACCGCTTGATTATCCGTATCTTGTATATTTAATGAAACACGCAAAGCTTATTCTTACTGATTCCGGCGGAATACAGGAAGAAGCACCGTCTTTTGCATGTCCGACACTTGTAATGAGATACGAAACCGAAAGAAAAGAAGGTCTTGAAGCAGGAGTATCACTTCTTGTCGGAGCAGATTATGACAAAATCCTGACAGAGAGCGAAAAAATTCTTTCTTCAACAAAAGAAGCAACCCGTCTGAAAGCACAAAATCCGTACGGTGACGGAACTTCATCAAAGAAAATTGAAGAGATTATAAGAAGAAAATTTTATTAAACAAATATTTTTAGTGTAAATAAGGAGTATTATATGCCGTATATTGAAGCAAAATTAAGTATTTCACTAGATGAAACACAAAAAGATGACCTGCAGAAAAAGCTTGCAGGTGCAGTTTCTTCAGCTTTTTCAAAACCAACAGCTTATATTATGACAAATATTGAAGATTCCAAATCATTATTTATGGGCGGGACTAAAGCCGAAAAAGGTGCATACATAGTCGTTAAATGCTTAGGTTCTGTATCAAGACCATCATGCCAGAGCGCAACGAAATCCATCTGTGACATGTTAACAAATGATTACGGTCTAAACGGCTCGCATATCTACGTAACATACCACCCTGTTGAAAACTGGGGTTGGAACGGCTCAATGTTTTAATTAATGTCTGGCTGCTTTTTGCAGCTTTTCAGCTGCTTCTTTTGAAAAACACAGGATGTTTACAATTTTTTTCTTAACAACGTCTTGGTTTTCTATGTTTTCAATTGTGCTTTGGAGCATTTTATTTATATTATTTAAAGTTCTTTTCCAGGTTGAAAAGAAAGCTTTGTGCTTCAGTTCAACTTCATCACCGTTAATTCTTATTTTTGCGCCATTTCTTTCAACTACACCGATTTGGTTTACAAATCCTGAAACCCCTTTGTCTTTGTATGAAATACCCCACGCAGGGAACTTGTTTGGATCAACCCGTCTTACACGTGCTATGTCAGAAAGTTGTCTGTAATTAGATATAATTTGTTGTTTGATTGCTTCTGTTTTCATAATACCTTGATAATCTCCTCTACCGAAAAAAAGCATAACAAAAGAGCATATCAAATGCAATATTTATAACAAATTTCACTCAAATTATAACAGATTTTTCACAGCATTCAGTCTATTTGCCGGAGAGAAGATAATTAAACATATTTTTAAAATCACTGAATAATTTTTCTGCACTGCTGTTTTTGTCAAACCAGAATCCGCATTTTCTGTTATTCAGTTCAAACTCCAAATCCTCAAACTCCTTAACAAGAGTCTTGTATCTGTATCCTGTGTCTTCATGCGGATAAGCATATGTAGTTTTTTCTACCAAATGTTCAAAAGCAGCCTTTGGTGACAGTGCAGTATTTTTTCTGATTGTCATTGTTGAAAGAATATCCTGTCTTTCTGTTTTTAACCAGTTATTGCACTTTTCAGCCGCTTCCATAAATGCAGCTTTGTTCGGTGCAATAATTTCTTTTACGGATTTATCAACCCATAAATTTGCCCTGAAATTCGGCACTGCTTTGTCATTGTAACTGATAGGCGATACGTTCATATAAACCCTCCTGTGTTATATTGGTATAACGTTTGTCAAAAATTTTTTTGACAGTAAACGGAGTATCTATTACAAAATTGTTACAATTGTATCGGGAGGCAACAAAGCAATAATACAATACAGACATACTATAATCTCAGGATGATTTTAGGTTATAAATGCAATTAATTGTTGGTTTTACACAATCTACAGGATACATGTAAAATTTATCTTATTATATCTTAATAAAAAGGCAATTTCCCAAGAATTAAGTACTTTATATATATGGAAAATAAAATGAGGATATTTGTAAATGGGAAATGAAGCAATTAAAGTGGGTACCAAATTTAAGGACCCAACAGCAAGTATAATAGAGCTTAATAAAAAATATGGAAAAGGTAAAACAACAGTAAACAGAGACCAAGAACAACACGGTGAAATTTTTTATGAAACGGTATGGTCTGATGGTTCAAGATATACTAAACTCGTAACTACATATAAAGGTGGAAAAAGTGTTGAATGTATTTTAAGACAACAAAACGGAATATGGTACAGCTCTTTTGAAGATGAAAAAGGGAAAAGACCTTTATCAATAAACAATTTCGAAAGACGACAACACGCATATGACAAAAATCGTAACGGAATTGTTGATAGTAACGAATTGACACATTAAGGGGTCGATTAATTCCATTTTACTATAATTGCTAGAAGAGTTCTCTTTTGCACCAAATTTTAAAATGGTGTCGATGGGGGGGGACTAAAGTAGAACCCGATGACAAGAATAATTTATCATATTTTGATAATGTTGTAAATCTTATTCACTTATTAAAAAACTCTACGGAAGAATACTATAATATGAAAAAAGTTGTCGGTTGGTAATTAAAATCGGTGCAAATAATTGCACCCTACAGACTACATTGCTTTTCTGGAGTATTTGTTGGGTTAAATAAAAAACCGATAACACCTTTCCCATTTGGATTAGGTTTTGTGCAATCATATACTTTTGCATAACATAATGACCCAATTAATAATAGGGAAAACAAAAACATAATTTTTAGAGTTAATCTATTTACTACCAAATTCTACCCCCAGTTCAGAATAACCATCCTCACATTCAAAGCCTTGCATATTATATTCTTTTGTCTTAATTTTTTCACATTTTTTA
>CACWTN010000010.1 GCA_902763805.1 uncultured bacterium
ACTTTTGGCAAAAGCTCTCCAGCCTCCGCTCTCTTGCGCTGCCAACATCTATTTTTCCAAGAAAAGAAAGCAATCGGACGGTTGGTTTCTTTTTTTTGTAATTAAATAAATATAGTATGTAAGTTTCCGATTTTAATGTTAACTTTTTTTAACTTAATATTGTTATTACTTGCGTTAATGATTTTTTCTTATGTTATAATTAAGTCCTAAGCCGAAGTACATATTACAAATCTTAGTTGTTAACTTTTGTAAATATTTTGTACCCAGACATGGGAATACTAGCAAAAACATTTTTTACGTTTTTTTTAATGGACAGGTATATGTAGAAATGTTATGTGTGAAAAGGAGCATAAATACTTATGAAAATTATGAAGACAAACATGTTGTTACTGGACAACAAAATGATTAGGGAAGATGCGGGTAATACAACGACTGTAGACGCACCGGTTCCTTCTCCAGTAGAACCGAAAGAAGGTATGAAAGCATTATCTTTCTTGGGTATGCAAAATTTAATGGCTAATCCTAAATTAGCTAAAGAGATAGGAGTTATGAATGGTAAGTCTGCAGAAGAACCGAAAGCAGATTCTTATGTTGCTCCTTATTCATCAAATATGGCATTTAAAGGCGGTGTTAAGAATGTTGCAAAAGCTGTTGCAATGTCAGCTGCTGTTTTAATGGGTGCAGCTTCTTTAACATCTTGTGATGACGTTGATGTTAGCCTGAAAGCTATTCAAGAAAATTATTTTGATGTTACTGCAATTTTAGAAGCAATTAACAGATTAGAAGCAAATCAGGCTCAAAGAGATGCAGAACAGGCAAAACGTGATCAGGAAAAAATTGATGCTTTAAACAGCGTTATTACATTGCTGCTGGCATTGAATAGCAAAGCCGACCTGCAAAATATGTCTATTGAAGAACTTAAAGAACAAATTTACGGTCAGAATGAAGCTATTCTTAATGCAATAGTTGTTCTTCAGGATATTACGAAAGAAGAAGCAAAGAAACAGGTTGATGCTATATTAGAAGCTTATGCAAAAGGTATGATTGATTTCAAAACAGCAATGGCAGAAATCCAGGCATTATTAAAGACTAATAATGAACTTCTCGGTGAAATATTATCTACATTAAAAGATATTAAAGCAGCTGCAGAAAAAGCTAATGAACACAAGGATTCATTGTTAACATTAGCAAATACAGTTATTGCAAATCAAAATAAGATAATCAAGAACCAAAAATACGCTAATGAACAAAGAAACGCAATGTCAGCTCAGTTAGATTCTTTGATTAAGCAAAATAATATTCAGATTAATAATGATAAGAAAATTATTAAGGCAATAAAGAGTACAAGTGCTGCACAGCGAGCTACAATTAGAGAAGTAGCCGGTGACTTGGGTGTAAAAGTTGATTCATTGATAAGTATAGTTTCAAAATTGAACATTCCAGTTGATGATGAAACAACAAAAGCTGAGTTGATTGCATTGTTGGAACAACATCTTGCAGAACTTCAACTTATCAACGGAAAACTTGATAATATCAATACAGCAGACCTGTTAGCTGCAGCAAAAGATATTCAGGATATCCTTACTAAGATAAGCGGTGACTTAGCAGCATTATTGGCAAAGGTTGATTCAATACTTACAGAAGTAAACAAGTTTGCTCCGCTTATGCAGACGTATGGTGATTCTATTCTTGCAAAAGCAAATTCATCAGAAAAAATCTTAAAAGAAATTAAAGCAAACAGTGATACAATTAAATATTCAAATCAAGACATTAAAGCTATACTTGAAGGTGTAAAACCTCAGATTGATTCATTGTATGCATTAGCAAAAGAAAGAAATGTATACTTAGATATCATTTCTAAATATCAACCGAAGATTAGTGCTGCAGTAGACAGTATTAATGTAAAGGCTGGTAAAGGTCTTACAAAAGATGAACTTGAAGCTTTGTGGCAGGTACATGACGCAAATGCATGGACACAGTTCTCGACATATATGGATGGAATTCATGCTGACGATTTAGCTAAGGCAGACAAAATTATCGGATATCAAAAAGAAGGTAACAAGACAGCGTTGGATATCTATAACTTATTGCTGAAGAAACTTGATAAGCTTGACAAACTGGATCCGGAAGAATTGAAAGCATTGTTAGAAGCAATTTACAAATATCTTCCTGAATTAAAATGTCAGTGCAATTGCCAGGGAGATTGCAACAACAATACAGTTAATGAAGGTATCATTAATAATATCCTTAATTAGGTTGGTAACATTCTATAAATGCGGGAGCATATATAAAGTAAGCGAAAGCGGAACCGAAGAGGTTCCGCTTTCGCTATACAAATAAAAAGGGCGGATTATTTAATCCGCCTTTATTTTGAAAACAACCATAGTCTGCATTAATTTGATTCTTCAGCAATAACTTTGCTTGCTGCTGCTTCGGCTTCTGCCTTAGAGTTATGTTTACCAGGTAACCAAGTTGTTGTTTTGTTACCGTTTTTATCTGTACAAACGATACCACCTTGCCATTGTCCGTTAGGTGTTTTAGTTGTTGTTTTTACCAACTTTTGATTATAATGACCTTTTTTAACTTCTTTTTGTTGAGTTCTTGTGCATTCATCTTCACCTTCGAATAATTGGTAAGGAAGAAGCAGGTTTGCCGGTACATATGTTAATGTATTTGGAATGTTATTAGCTTTTCTTAATGCATATCTGATTTCTTTTTCAGTATGTGAAGCCAGACAGTCTGAGTAGTACATTTGAATAATTTCGTGCCAACCGTATTTATTCGAATCTTTGAAGTTGATATCAGATCTTGTTGTAATATCACAGCTGTTTTTCGGTTCTTCTTTCTTTTCCGGTTCGCATTCAGGAATTTCGTATTTTTCAGCATCTACTGTTCTTGCAGCTGCTCTTATTTCTGCCGCGTTGAAGATGATATTACCTCTTGCCTTGTTATATGCTTTCATAAATGTGCATAAACTCCATTGAACTGTGCAGTCATCATTCAATACTGCTTTCATTATTCCTGTTTCAGGGTCAGGAACTTTCACGATACCGAGTTCTGCAATTTTCTTCAATGCTTCTTTCATTTCAGGTGATAAGTTCTTATCGCTGTATGCGTGGTCGATTTTGCCTATAATTTTTTCGTATGTAGTGTCGCAGTCGAAAATCATACCGATTACATCTTTTTCTCTTGCGTGGCTTCCGAGAGTATCAAGAACACCCATTGCAGCTCCCATTCCAGCGCCTGTCATAGTTCCCATAAGGATTTCTCTGAGTGCTCTGCGAACTTTAATGTCAGCTATAACTTGCTGTGTTAAGCGAATGCCTGTTGAGGTTTCTTGAAGTTCACTCAGTTTTGAAGTGATGTATCCGTTTCCGTAGTCTGCGTCTGCTGCAACATTTTTTAATGATGAATCTGTTTTCAAACCTTTGAGAAAATCAGCTTTTTGTGCTTCTGTTACTCCTTCAAAGTCGATGATTACATTTTGTTTTGCATCAACATGAACTTTTGTTGTGTGTATGTTTGTTGCGGCTGATGCGGCACCTATTGCTGCACCTGCGGCTGCACCTTTCATCAGGTTCTGCCATATTCTTACTGCCAAAAGTTTTGATCTGTCATCGTGGTAACCCAGGAAGTCAACCAAATTTCTGATCTGAGAGTCTTTTAATTCAAATGTGTTAAAGTCACCAAACTCTTTATCATCCATTGCATTCCATAAATTTGTGAGGATTGACTGAATTTCACTTGGGTTATGTTCGTCGTGATCATTCAATGTATTATCAATACCAATTGAAGTACCGACAATTTTTGAAAGTCCTTTTACTCTGTATTCATTACCATCTTTTGTAATCAATTTTGCTGCAACAAGGATGTTTTCGTGTTTGTTGCCTTTTTTGTCGGTGTATTCTCTGAGCAGCGGGTTATTCTTACCCAATGCTTTTAATAATTGTTCTTTTGTGAATGATTCTTTTTCTCTGATTCTTGTTGCGGTGTTACCTGCTGCAATACCTTTATCATCTTTTTTACCTTCAGAATCTGTACCGCTAATGAATCTGCCAGCTTTTTTGAAAATATTTACGTCATTGTCTCTGATGGTGCGTTTAACCCATTTGTCTTCAACGCCGTTATTTTCTGCTATGGATAATTCTTTTATTCTGCGATAAACTTTTCTGGATTTATCATATTCAAGGTTTGCTTCATTGACAAGATTTAAATCTTTATCGTATGCCTGAATTTTTGCTCTTGTTCTCTGGTTTCTGATTCTACCAAAATCATGTTTTGCATATTTCTTTAATTCGTCAACAGCTTTTTGGTATTCTTTTCCTTTGTCTTTGCATTCTTCTTTAACTTTTTTGTATGCTTCTTTCGCGGTTATACCGTTTGAAGTATTTGTTTCTTCGTTGTATTCCATGATTTTGTGGAATCTGTCTTTTAATTCTTTTAATATATCTTTCTGTTCAGATTTTGTTTCTGCTGTTTTTTCAGCTTTAGCAGCTTCAGGTTCTTTACGTTCAATTGGTGATGTTACTTTAAGTCCAAAAATTGCTTTTACATCATCTGATTCTTTTGCCAGTTTTTTCTGATTTTCTTCTTTTTTTAAATCCCCACTTAAATACTTTGCTAATTCAGCGCCTTCTTTTGTATCAATGTCTCCGTCAGTTGTTCCCAATGCATCAGCAAGTCTTGCAGCATCTTTGATAAATTCTGATTTGATACTTGAAATTTTAATTCTAATTTCGTCGCTCATAATATACTCCTTTTCCTCTTTATTTCCTCTTACCTTTATAAAGTATTTTTATCCGTGATAATTGCCTTTTTTGTTAACAATTTGTTAACAAATCTTAACATGACGACGGATAAACAATTTCCTGAAATGCTTGAAAGGAAAGGCTCAAGGGAGTATAAATTATTTTTAATATATCTGGTTTTTAAAATTTTGTATTGTGTTAACAGCTCTTTTTGAGAGCATTTCTGTTTTTAATTTTTTGTTTTTTCTTTCCTGTTTGGAAAGCTCTATTGGTGCGACGATTGCCCAGTTTGAGTTAATCGGCTGAGGGGGTAAATATCTTAAAGAACCGTCACGTTTGCTTATGTGTTCAAGGTGTGCTTTATCCGTAATATAGCAGGTTATGGCGCCAAGCATGGTTTCTTTCGGAAAGGTAATTAATTCTTTATTTTGTATGCGGCATGCCATATTTATTCCTGCAAGTAATCCGCCTGCAATTGATTCTGTGTAACCTTCAGTTCCTGTGATTTGTCCGGCAAAGAACAAACCTTTTCGTTCTTTTGTTTCAAAAGTCGGGTTAAGAACCTGTGAAGCATTTATAAAAGTGTTTCTGTGCATAACGCCGTATCTTACGATATTTGCATTTTCCAACCCGGGGATTGAATGAACAAGTTCTTTTTGCGCTCCCCATTTGAGGTTTGTCTGAAATCCAACTAGGTTAAACATTGTTTTAGCCGAATTATCTTGTCTTAACTGGACAACGGCATAATTTTCTATGCCGGTTCTTTTGTCAACAAGACCAACAGGCTTCAATGGACCGAAAAGAAGCGTATCATGTCCTCTGGAAGCCAGGACTTCTACAGGAAGGCATGATTCAAAGAATTTAGCATCTTTGTCAGTATCGTGCTGTTCAATTCTGGGTGCATTTATTAATATATTATAGAACTTTTCGTATTCTTCCTTGTTCATCGGGCAGTTTATATATGAAGCTTCTCCTTTGTCATACCTTGATGCCCAGAATGCTTTTGAAAAGTCTATTGAATCAACTTCCACAATTGGTGCAATTGCATCAAAGAAATGTAAATGCTCGGTTCTGGTAAACTCTTGAATACTTTTGGCAAAGGCATCACTTGTTAATGGGCCAGAGGCGATAATTACATTACCGTCTGGAATTTCCGTTATTTCTTCTCTTATAAGTTCAATGTTCGGATTTTCGGCAATTTTTTGTGTAACAGCTTTTGCAAAATCTTCTCTTGATATTGCAAGAGCATTCCCGGCAGGAACAGAGTGTTCTTTTGCAATTTTAATAAGTTCTCCGCCTAATATTTCCATCTCGGCTTTAAGTAAACCGCTGGCATTAGTTATGTCAGACGAACCAAGGCTGTTTGAGCATACAAATTCGGCGCAGTATTCCGAAACATGAGCACCTGTTGTTTTGTTGGGGCGCATTTCGTATAATTTAACTTTTATTCCTCTCTTTGCAAGCTGCAAAGCCGCTTCACTTCCGGCAAGTCCTGCACCTATTATCTTAACGTATTCCATTATTTGCCTTAATATCTTCCAACCTGGTTTCTGCCGTGTTCTTTTGCGTAATAAAGACCTTTATCTGCCCATTCAATAAGGTCTTGCGGTGTTTGTGCATTTTCCGGGAAAGTCGCAACACCAAGGCTTATTGTAACAGTGGCGGTATCAACAGGAGTTAAACGGAACGGTTTTTCCGCAACAGATGCACAAATTCTGTTTGCCAGCTGCATTGCTTCGTCTATTCCTGTATTTGGGAGAATAATACACATTTCTTCTCCGCCATATCTGCAGACATAATCAGTTGTTCTGGAGTTTTTCTTTAAAGTTTGTGCAACCAGTCTCAGTACGGCATCACCTGTCTGGTGTCCGTATGTATCATTAAATCTTTTGAATAAATCTATATCACATATAATCAACGATACAGGCTGATTATAACGTCTGGATATTTCTATTTGCTGTTTTAATGTATCCTGAAAATATCTGTGGTTGTACAGCTCTGTTAAGCCGTCTATGGTTGCAAGTTTGTACTGATATTCAAAATCACGTGATTTCATAAGGTATTTTGCAAGAAGTGACAGCGTAAATGCTAAAACAATTGCTATTACCGGCAGTACAACAGGTATCCATAAGTTATATAATTCCATTGTATAGTACGCTATGAATAAGTATGCAATGGTAAATAATATTGTTGACAGCACAGCGAATAATGTTGAAGTTGAAAACATTGCTATTGCGCCTACAATAGCGATTACTCCGATTATTATTAATACGTTAGTTGATTTTTCGCTTTTTGTAATAAAGTTGTTATCCAGCATGTTATTAATCAAAGTTGCATGGACTTCTACGCCAGGATAAACTTCTGCCTGAATCGGTACGCTTTTTGTATCGTGAAGACTCATTGCAGTTGTTCCGATTATGACAATTTTGTCTTTAAAATCAAATTTATTAATATTTTTGCCTTCCATCTCTTTGAGAATTTTGTAAAAAGGAACGGAAGTGTGAGTACCGCTTTGTCCGTACCAGTTCAAAACAGCTTCACCGTTTTTTGAAAGCGGTATTTTAGTTTCGCCGGCGATCAGATTTCTTTTTGAATCTATTACAAAATTATTATCATCTTTCATTTTAAGATAGTCGCTGCCTGCTTTAAAACTCAGGTACGGATAATACTTATCTTTGTAAACAAGAACAGGTGATACGGAACGGATTATACCGTCACCGCTTCTTTTAACGTTTGTAAGACCGATTTTTACGTTGCCGTTTAAAAGCTCCGGCAGTATCATACGGCAATTTGCAAAGTTATATTTTTTCTTAAAATCTACATTGGATTTGTTATCAATGTTAAGTGCAACACGCTCAGGAAGATTTTCAGGTTTTCTGACGTCATATTCCTGATTATCAAAATTAATACCTGTATAAATATTATTATATTTATTCATTGTTTCAATAAAGTATTTGTCTGCATCTTTCTGAGAACGTACAGATTTTATGAACATTAAATCAAAAATTATTGCCTGCGGTCGTTCCGCTTCAATGTAGTTTATAACATCAGCATAAACATTTCTCGGAATAGGCCATTCTCCATATTTGTCCCACAGAGATTCGACGCTTGCATCATCTATTGCCAAAAGAACAATATCCTTATTTGGAAAAGGTCTTTTGTGAATTACTTTAATTGCTTGTCTGTAATCAAAAGAACGATTTTCCGCAACCTCAAAAAATGATTTGAAAACGTTCTTCAGCGAATTGTTATTTTGCAGTAAAACAAAGCCAATTAGCAGTGTTGCCGCAATTAATAAAAGATATGTTCCGTAAATGAACCATTTTGTTTTAGTTAAGTTATTCATATTCTCTCCATATAAATCTGCCGGCTAACAGAGCCGAAGAACAGATTAAATAAATTTGCTGCGGGTTCTGATAAGAAACCGCATACTTTGTTAAGCTCTATTATAGTTAATATCCCCAAGTTTTGCAATTTCTTTTAAATTATCAGTGTTTTTACCCAGCAAATCGTTGCTGTTTTTCAGCAGCTCTGTTGTGTAAAAAAGTTCAAGGGGGTTAACCAGATATTTTAGCAAACATTCTTCATGTAAATTCATATTAAACTAATCGTCAAAGTTTGACATTTCTTTAATGATTATTAAAAACGTACTACAAACAGATGATTTTGTAGTGAAATGCTTAAAAACATCCGAAAATTGTCGTTAATAATATTATTAATTAATAAGAGGTGAACTATGATTAACGGTTTTTATCCGAATTATGATTTGGAAGCAAGGATTCAGCATACCAAACTTGACAGCTGGGGTGACATTCCGTCAGCAAGAATGAGCAGAGTTGAAGAACCTTCAACAACTGATTTTAAAAGCGTTATGTCAGGTCTGGTGGAGGGTATGAATGAATCAATGAACGCTCCGGATAATATGTTAAAAGATGTAATGATGGGTTCTGAGAATGTGGATATCCATGATGTAATGGTTGCAATGTCCAAAGCAGAACTTTCAGTTAATATTGCAACAACCGCAGTGGGAAAAGTCATACAAGCGTATGATAAAATAATGCAAATACAGATTTAGACTTCTCATAACTCGGAGAAAAGTGTATAATAAAATAGGGCAGGATTATGGACTTTAAAAAAATACTGGAAAATAAAACTCTTTTGGCGCTTATAGCCGGCGGAATTGTGTTGCTGCTGGTTGTGTTTATAATAAGCGGAACAATTGCTGCATCAAATAAAGCGGATAAAGAAGGCTATGATATGAGTAAAGAACCGCTGAAAGAGGATGTTGACCTGCTTACAACCGATAATATGGGTAAAGCGCTTGAGATACAGGCATTGTTAGCCAAGAATAATATTGTTGCCGCACGTTTTGTTGACGGTACAAAATCTGTGTTAAGACTGAAAAAAGGCGACTGTACTCCCGGGATGAGAAAATGTACGACAGAACAAAGGGACCGTGCGATTATGGTAATCGTTGAAAGCGGTTTATATGACCAGAATGTCGGACTTGAAATTTTTGATAAAGGTGATTTTACTTCAACAAAAGAAGATAAGAAAATCAGACTTGTAAGAGCAATGAATGGCGAACTTGCCCGTCTTATAAAGAGAATTGACGGAATTCAGGACGCTTCCGTATTCATTTCTATTCCTGAACAGACGATGTTCTCTCAAAATCAGAAACCTGTAACTGCAACAGTTCAGTTGACGGTTTCTGTAGGTCAGACATTGAATATGAGTACAATAAAAGCGGTATCAAATCTTTTGTTAGGAAGTGTTTCAGGACTTACTGCTTCAAATATTTCAATTACGGATACGAACGGTCACGTTTATAACAGTCTTGTGGATGCTCAGTCTGAGATGCTGGCAAGACTTCAGGAAAACGATAAATATATGCAGGAAAAAGTTCAGGCACAGTTAAACAGATTAGTCGGCAGCGGTAAATACGTTGTAACAGTTTCTACATTCCTGAAACAGGCTCCTGTTGAAAAATTTACGATATCTTATGACCCGAACAGCAAGACGGCTGTTAATGAACAGACTTTCTCCGAAGGTTTGGGTGATCAGACGACTGATGTTAATAAAAATACAAACGCAGTAAGCGTATATCTTCCAAACGGGCTTCCTGCAGGAAGTTCTGATTCTTCGCAGAACAGAAGTTATCAGCGAACAGCAAGAGAAACGCAGTATGGTGTAACAAAGGTTCAGACAAATGAATATATGTCACCTGGCGCAATAGAAGAAATATCAATTGCTGTAACATTGGAAAAAGATGCATTACCTGTTGAGCTGACGCTTGAAGAACTCAAGGATTTGGTTGCTCACGCAGCAAGTCCGAAAGCAAGTGCAGACAATGTAACAATTGCTTTTGCAGACAGTCTGGATCCGTTTATGGCAGGAGATAAAAATGTAAAAGCACCTATCAAAGCATCTCATGGTAATCCGTGGTGGCTTGCAATAGTACTCCTGTTTTTCGGTTTACTTTTCGGACATAATGTACTTACAAACAGGATTAAAGCGGCAAAAGAAGCTCAGGAAGAAGAACTTATCAAACTTCGTGAACAGAATGAGTCTCAGGAAAAACAAATTAAAGACTTAAGCGTTAATGCGGCTAATTTAATAAAGAACCAGAATCAACTTAAGCAAGGTTTACTGGAACAGCAAAATAAACCTGCTGCAATACCTGTTTCGGCAGCAGAAATCAGAGAAGCTCTCCGGGAATTAAAAAGAGATATTGACGGTGCTGATGATAATGAAACAGGTGAAAGAATCCGCAGCTGGATAGAAGGTTAAATCTGATTCTTCAGAAAAAGGAACATAAATGGCTATAGACGGCTTTGATTATAAAGAATTTGCACAATCGATGGCGGAACAGGCAAAAGAACTTGTTCCGAAAGATTTGCCGCAGGAAGATCAGGATTATATTGTAAATACGCTCGGCAATTTTACTATGCTTGCCGGCGAAGCTGTCTATAATGATGAAAGTCTGAAAATTACAGCAGACCAGGCAATTTTTATAACACAGGTAATTGCCGAATGGTCATTCCATAAATCGATTGACCTTATACATTCAGGAATCGACAGAATGTATTGGGATACTATAATGCAAAAAATTGCATTTACGATTTTTGAGGTCGCAAAGCAGGGTATAATCAGAAATATTCAACAGGATCAGCTGCTGCAGGCAATAGAACATCACGTAGTTAAGGTTTACAAAAAATGTATTGAAGATTTGGAAAAACGTGGTGTTATTGATGAGGAGGTCAAAGAACAGGCTGAAAAT
Organism: uncultured bacterium; assembly: GCA_902763805.1. Lineage (GTDB taxonomy): Bacteria > Cyanobacteriota > Vampirovibrionia > Gastranaerophilales > Gastranaerophilaceae > CAG-196. Next base: position 11,029 of record CACWTN010000010.1, read on the forward strand.
CAATCAAATATAGATGATATGGCAAAACAGGCTGCGGAAGAACAGATTAAGCAGCAGGAAGCACCTCTTGAAGATATAGATAACAAGCGTCGTGAAGCGCAGAAACGCAGAGAAGACGAAAGAAAACGGAGAAGAATTGAAAAAGAAAAAGAAGCAACGGCGGGTGCTCTTACTGTCCGTCAGATGAGGCTTATGTCTTTGGCTTTGGTAATGCGTATTCTTACTCCTGATAAAACAAATCTTCTTATGAATAATATTGATGACGGTGACAGACAGCTTGTAAAGAGTTATATGGGAATGGCTAATCTTGAATCGCAGATTGACGGGGATATATTGCTTGACTGTCTTAAAGATATGAGGAATTTCATACCAAACCGCAGAAAACTTTCACAGGAAAATGTTATGGGCGATTTGCTCAGGCTGTACAGAAAAAATTCCCGTGACAAGATAGAAAAGGTTATCAAGAATGAACGTCCGTTAGTCAAAAGATTTATATCGCAGGCTTATGACGGCGAGTATTCGGGGCTGCCTTTGAAAGTTGCCGATATTGTTGCGCAATATGTTGAAGATAGTATATAATATTTAATAAATCATGATTATAAAGAAGAACAAAATTAAACAGTGGGAGGAAGATAATTCAGGTAAACAGGCTAAACGTCAGCCTGTTAACGATGCTGAATTCGAAACCGCGGATAATAATTCTGTATCAGATTATACTAAATATGTAGAAGAAAATGACATAACTCCGATAGAACCTGTTCTTCCTCCTGAACCTGAGATTGATTTATTTGATATAGAAAACATCGATTTTAATCAGCGTCAGGAACGCAGACGCGGAACAAGACGGAGAGGGTACAGACGTATAGATGACAGAAATCTGGTGTCGAGAGCTCAGGAGGAGGCTGAAAGTATAAAAAAATCAGCTTTTGAGGAAGGGTATCAGAACGGGTTAAAACAGGCTAATGCCGATATGGAAAAATTCCGAACTAACCTTGTTAAGTTTATGGGTGCAACAAGGGAAGTTTACGAATATGTTGCTCCCGATATTCTCGAGATTAGTATTGATATTGCAAAGAAGATTATAAAAAAAGAAGTTGAGGCTGATCCCCAGGTTCTTATAGAAACAATTGTAGATGTTTTAAAGACTGTGTCAAAAAATGAACCTAAAATCAATATAAGAGTTCACCCGCAGAATGCACAGTTTATAAAGGATTCATTACCTACTGTTACTTATCAGTACGGCATTGAAGCCAAGATTAATATAATATCAGATCCTTCAATTGAAGAAGGAGGATGTGTATTCCAGACTAATAACGGTATTGTAGATGCTTCTATTGACACTCAGATAGAAATCATTAAGAAGGCATTAGAAGGTATTTAATGGCAGGAGAACAACAGCAAAGCAAACCTATATCAGAAATATTTTTGGCACTCTTTGTAATGACCCTTATTTTAATCCTTATTATCGAGATGCCGAATTGGGTTATAAATTTTTCAATTTCTTTGAATATAACCCTGGGTATTGTGCTGTTAATGATATCATTGTATGTTCAGAAACCTCTTGAACTTGCAGCGTTCCCTTCAATAATTCTTATCGGAACAATGTTCAGATTATGTCTTTCTATTGCATCAACCCGTCTGATTTTGGCAAAAGGTGATGCAGGAGAAGTAATTCACGCATTCGGAACATTTGTAACTGGCGGTAACATGGTTGTAGGCGGCGTAATCTTTCTTATTATTACCGTTGTTCAGTTTATGGTAATTACAAAAGGTGCGGAACGTATTGCAGAAGTTGCAGCCCGTTTTGCGTTAGACGCAATGCCCGGTAAACAAATGACTATTGATGCCGACTTTAATGCGGGTTTGATATCCCCTGAAGAAGCGGTTAAGAAACGTGAGGATTTGCAGAGAGAATCAAGCCTCTTCGGTTCAATGGATGGTTCTATGAAGTTTGTAAAAGGTGATACTATTGCGGGTATTATCATCGTTTTAATAAATATTATCGGCGGTTTGTGCATAGGCTGTATAATGAACCAGATGCCTATTGCAGACGCAGTAAGTAAATATACAGTTTTAACAATCGGCGACGGTCTTGCATCACAGCTGCCGTCACTTCTTATGTCAATTGCGGCAGGTATCGTTATGACGAGAGCTTCTGCAGGAAATATGTCATTAGGCGGTGATTTGACAACCCAGATTATGGCAAAACCGTATTCACTGTTTTTTGCGGCATTGTTCCTGGGACTGATTACAGTAACCTGTCCAATTACAGGATTACCGTTCCTTCCGTTCTTGATATTTACAATATGTCTGGCTCTGGCGGGCTTCTCTGTATTGGTTAACGCTGATGTTCAATCTCAATTAGGGCAATTGGAAAGCGTTCGTCAGAATATGCAGGATTTGGTTAACCCAAATAAGATGTATGAAAGACTTGGTGTTGATGTTTTGAGTTTGCAGGTTGGCGCAGGCTTGCTTGTTATTGCAGACCCTGATCAGGAAGGTCAGCTGCTTGCCAAAATTGCTGCTTTGCGTCAAAGGGTTACTGATGAACTCGGTTATATTCTGCCAAACATTCGTATTATGGACTCATCTGCGCTTGAAGCAAATGAGTATGTAATTGCGATTAGAAATAACGTTGTAGCATCAGGTTTTGTTTATCCGGGAAAGTACATGGTTATAGCTGACCAGTGGGATTCTGTTAAGAAAACAATTCCTGAAGACGCTATTGTCGGTGTTGACCCGACATATCAAACTCAGGCGTACTGGATATCACAGGAAGACGCTAAAGAAACGAAGAACGTTACAGCCGTTGATGCAACTGATGTTCTGGTAACGCATTTACAGGAATGCGTACGTAAACACGTTGATGAAGTTATGACAAAGACAGACGTTCTTAAACTTATGGAACTTGTCCGTTCGCAAGACCCGACACTGGTCAATGACCTTGTTCCTGCTATTATTTCTACATCTGATTTGAGAAAGATATTTGTTAACCTTATTAGAGAAAAAGTTTCAATAAAAGATATTATATTCGTATTTGAACGTCTTTGTGATTATGCAAGATTTTCAAAAGAGCCTGATATACTTTCGGAACGTTTGAGAGCTGCGCTAGGACGTCAGATTTGTCTGAGTAATGTTGACCGTGATCATGTTCTTTATGCTTTGACACTTTCTCCTGAGTGGGAAAAAACTTTGGATGACAGCTGTCAGAGAACGGAGCTTGGTACAATGTTCCTGTTGAATCCGATGCAGGTGCAGGATTTGATTGAAACAACGGCAATGACTTTGATGCGTGCTCATCAGCAGATAGGACAACAGCCTGTAATTTTATGTTCTCCAAGAATTCGTTTACCTCTTTATCAGCTTCTAGAACGCCACATTCCGACAATCGTGGTTATTTCTTATTCCGAACTTATAACGGATATTAAGGTTGAGGCTGTTGATACAATCGGCGAAGGTGCGTAATTTAAACCCCGTTTTCAGCTCTAACAATATTTTATGTGTTAACAATTCTTAATAAAAAGAAAGAGAGTTGGCAATTTTTTGTTACAGAAATACTTTATATATACATAAAGCATTCGAGGTATATAATACCAGGATAAGGGAAAAGAGTATAAAACGGAGAATATAGCATGGCTGTTGGCGCTAGGGATTACATTGATAAACTTTTGGTACAAAAGTATTCAAACGAAAAAGTAGATAATCATGATGAAAATGGAATGACATCAAGAGTGTCAGCTGATGAGATGATGACAGCAATGAACACATCGGCATACCATTTCAGAGATATGCTGGCACTCAACAGGCGTTTGTCGATAGTTTGTTACGGTGTTGTTGCAAAATCAGCGCGCTATAATTCGATACCTGCCGCATAAAAATTTTTTTATTATATAACTCTCTTATAATCTTACATCTTACTAAAAATTTTGCTTTTTGATTAAATCAAAAAGCTTTTTTTTGCGCAAGCGAGCAGAGTGCGGAGTTTTTTACGAGAAGAACGGAGATTCTTTGAAGTAAAAACGCAGACACGTTTAAAGCGAGCGCAGCAAGAAGCGCAAGCGAGCAGAGTGCGGAGTTTTTGCGGATTTTTTTTAATTGGCAAAAAAAAGAGTCTTATCGACTCTAAAAACTTTTAATGTGTGAAGTGTAGTATGTGTATGTATATGTTGATTAGTATCAAAATAATTTATTAGATTTATCCCGTGAAAATTAAATATCCCTTGTGTATATATATAAAGTATTTCTTTTGTAAGAAATTGACTAAATGTAACGAAATGTAACGTCGATTTTGACTTAAACCAAAAAATTCTTAAAAAGATATTAGTGAGGTATCTATGAGTTTAACTGTAGCATTAGTTCATCTTGCAAAAATATTTTTGCCATTTTTAGTTGTCAAATGTGTTCATGACAAAGTTCGTCCTGATGTTGAGCAGGCATATTGTCCCGATTGCGGAAAGCTTATAAAAAATGAATGGTACATAACAAGGTGTTCCTGCTGCGGAGTAAAAATGCGTGCTATGGTTAAAAACGGCGAAGTTGTACCTCAGGGGCATTTTTGCTCAAATTGCGGAAGTGAAGATTTTACGGTTGAAAAGGTTGATAAGATAAACTTTATAGATATAAATTTTGCCGCATTAGTCAAAACCGAAGCCGAAGAAGAAACAATTCCAAGTGTTACGAAATGCTGGCAAGAAAGAACACCCGAGCCGCCAAAATTGCTAGTACAATACCTGTGATGTCCGCAATAATACCTGTTAAAAGAGCGTATCTGTATTTTTTTATTCCGATAGAGCCGAAGTAAACGGCAAGAACATAGAAGGTTGTTTCAGAACTTCCGACCATAACTGCGGCAAGTTTTGCGATGTAACTGTCTGCTCCGTGGGTAGTTACAATATCGGAGAAAAGTCCGAGAGTTGCAGAGCCTGAAAGAGAGCGGGTTATCATTATTGGTATTATATCGGCAGGAACTGATAATTTTTGCATTATTCCGCCAAAAGCAGCCGTTATTAAATCTATTGCGCCGGACGCTTTAAACATTGATATGCCGACGATTATCGCAACAAGATACGGAATAATTGTTACAGAAACTTTAAACCCGTCTTTTGCACCTTCAATAAATTCTTCATATACAGGAACTTTTTTTATACAGCCGGCAATTAATATGCTCAATATCATTATTGGAAGTATGTAAAGTGAAATATTACTCATGCTTCCTCCAGACTTTTTTCAGTATTAAAGCCGTGACAATTGCGGTTAAGAATGCAAGGACCGTAACAATCAGAGTTGGAAGAATGATTTCTGTTGGATTTTTTGCCCCTGCTCCTACCAGGACTGCAATGACAGTTGCCGGAATTATCTGAAAGCCGGCAGTGTTCATGCCCAAAAACATACACATAGAATCTGTTGCGGTTTCTTTTTCGGGGTTGTCCTCTTGAAGCTCTTTCATAACTTTCAATCCGATAGGAGTTGCCGCATTCGTTAAACCGAGAGCGTTGGCTGCAATACTCATTGCTATATCGCCTGTAACGTTTTTGTTATTTCCTCGGTCTTTGAATAAGAGCTTTGCGGCAGGCTCGAGGATTTTTGCCAGATATTTTACAAGTCCTGCTTTTTCAGCTATTCTCATCATTCCGAGCCAAAATGCCATAATTCCTATAAGAGAAAATGCTATTTTTACGGAAGTATTACATGCCTCCAGCATGGAGTTTGTAACACTGTTCAGAGTGCCGTTTAGTGCACCTGTTATCAGTGAGCCTGCAATAAGTATTAGAAATACATAATTCATAAGTTAATATTATGAAAAAAATTAGTATTTGTCACCATGTTTATATTATTATATAATAAGATGGAGTATACTATGCTCACATGCTGTTATTTTCGTAATTTATTATAAAGAAGAACGAAATAGGGAGATAAAAGAAAAAGGGGTAATCAGAGAGATATGGCAGATTCGAACAATTTTTCCGATATAAATGATAATTTTGAGACAATAAAAACCTTGTTAAATTCAATAAGAGCGCAGGGTGTTTTGAATACTTCCGACGTGGATAAACTGCTTACGGGAATTAACTCAAAGTTAGAAAAAATTAATACAGAGGAAGATTTGGAGCTTGTAAAAGCATTCCTGTCTGAGCTCAAAAAGAATCTTGATGAACGTCATGAAGTTCTGATATCCAAATTCGGTGCTATCGAATCATTATTCTCAAATCTCTTAAAAAACAGCTCAGATGCGGTTAAAACATCTGAAATGAAGGAATATTTTGATATTGTTGCAACAAACCTGTCAGTATTTTCAAGAGAAGTTGTTGACCAGAAAGAAAGACTTCAGGATATAACACTCAGACTTGATGCTATGCGTTCTGACGATTCTCAGAAAAAAGATATTATCAAGAGCATTTCTTCGGTCAGAAACGATATTGAAAAAGTTAATAACGGTTTTGATTCTATTGTTATCAGTCTGAATGAAAACTTTAAAACAGTATTAAAAACAATATCTGAGGTAGATCAGTCAGAAGAAATTAAAGGTTTCTCAGATAAGTTATCAGATATACTTGATTCTTCAAACACAATTCTTTCGGCAATTCAGTTAATCGATAAGAAGAATAATCAGTTTGAAGATTCATTTGAAGGTCTTGCAACACAGGAGGATACCGCATCTATACAGCGCGGTATAACAGATTTGGCGGCAAAGAGCCAGGAGCTTGTTAATCTTGTTGATGTTTTGACTGAAAAATCATATAAAATTGATAATCTGGCTGAAAAAATAGATGCTTCCGTTAATATAATTGCAGGTTTAAAAGCTGAAATTGCAGACAAAGATGATGTTGTTAAGACTGCCGTTCTGGAAAAACTTGCAGAACTTGAAAACGAAGTGAAAGAGATTTCTTCAAACGAGGAGTTTGATGAATTTAAAAAATCTATGCAGGAAGTTCTCGGAAGTATTTCAAACGGCTCCGAACAATTAAAACAGTCCCTGGAATCAGCATTGAGAAACATAAGCACCTTAAATAATGATTTGAAGGCACTGGATATAAACTCAAATTTCCAAAGTGTTTCAAAGGCAATAGAAAATGTCGGGGAAGACGTCAAGGAAAAGTTTGTTATTGAAAATGAGAAAATCTCACAATTAATGGAGGTTAATGTAACAAGAACCCTCAAGGATATTTCGTCAAACGCAGAGGTTCTTAATACAAGATTAAAAGAGTCTCATACGGCATTATCAACATTATGTGAACAAAGTTTTTGGGAAGTGTCAGAAAGTTTATCCGGCTTAAAAGAAGTTGTTGCACAGCTTGATGAAAATAATGTTTCAGCAAGCAACGCGATATTTTCAAATATTACAGACAGACTTGCTCTTTTTGAAAACAGCTTAAAAACATCTCTTGAGAAACAGGAAGATTTTGTTTCAGGTTCTTCGGAAAATGTTTTTGAACAGATAAAAAATGTTAAAAATATAATTGACGGTATTGAGTATAAGCTTGATTCAAATGCAATAGAAATAGGAAATACAAAGAAAGAATACATTGAACTTACAAAAGCTGTAAACAGTATTCTTGAGCTGGATTTCGTAAATGTTGTAAAAGATGTAAAAGCAGAGCTTTATGCATCAAAGCAGGATTTGGAAAATGCTGTTGAAACATCTCAAAATGAATTGTCGGAAGGGATAACTTCAGATCTTTTCGGTAAGTATGAGTTATTAATCAGCAAAATGGACAGTGTAGAAGACCAGATTAAACTGGCTCAGGCAGAAGCTATGAATTCTCTTGATGCCGTTTTGAAAAATATTTCTTCTTCAATAGTGGATGTCCTTTCTTATGTAAGCACATCAAAAGAAGCAAGCAATGCTGAATTTGAGGAAAAACTTGATGCTACAACCAGATTTATACAGGATACGCACCTTAATTATATTGAAAATGTTAGAGGTATTGTTGATGTAGTAAGAGAGCAGATTGAAGAAAATCTGAAGAAAATGGGTGAAGCCTCTGAAGGACGTTTGGTGAAAATAACAGCTTCCGTGAATGAAGCTCACCAGTCAGTAAAGCATGAACTTAAAACTGCGTATGACAAACTTATTGAAATACAGGGAAATTTACATTCTCTGAATGACACAATAACAAATAAAAATGATGATATATCCGCAAATGTAACAGAGCTTGTATTATCTGCAGACAGTCTGAAAGAAGATTTCGATTCAAAAATGAACTCCTTAAAACAGTCATTGTTTGATATGGTTACTGAATTTAAGGGGGATTTAACCTGCGAAAATGCTGATAAAATGAGTGAACTGAAATTTAACTCTGAAACGATGCATACACGTTATATTCAGCAGTCTTCGGATATGAAAAATGAACTGAAGGCAGAGATAGCAGGTATTATTGAATCCTTAAAACTTAACGTTCTCGGTTTGACAGAGATGGTATCAAATACTTCTCTCAAAATCGAAGGTGCAAACAGAGAAGTTATTGATTTTGTAAAAAAAGATTTCACATCAGAGGTTAATAATTCAGTAGATTCTATAAAAACAAATACGGCAGATGTTTTATCAGAGATTGATAACAAGGTATCCGATGTAGTAAGCGGATTTAATAAGATGGAAGCTTCGGTTGATAATCTTTCAAAAGAAACGACTGCTTCATTGTCAGGTACATTGTCAAAAATTCTGGAAAATTTTGTATCTCTGAATACAACTCTTGAAAATTTGGATTCAAAATCGGCAGAAAGAATGCAGCAAAGTGCTGATGAGCTTCGTAAAGATTTTGATGCGTTAAAGAAGAAAATGGTAGAGCTAGATGGTCAGATAGATGAAGATTTGGCTCATCAGATTTCTATTATTGAAGGAAGTTTTGAATCTCTGAATCTTATGATAGTTGACGTAATGAATCAGGTTACCGATACATTAGGCGAGCGTATCAAAAAAGAACTCAGCGGAGCATCTTCACAAATGAGCCTTTCTCTTTCTGAGGAACTGGAGCAGTACAAAGTCCAGATATCAGAACTTTTTGAAGGTTTGCAGGGCAAAAACAATGAGCAGGCAGAGTTTATAAAGGGTTGTGCGTTAGAACTTAACAAGGCTCTTGATGAAACTCTTGATAAACAGGGAAAAGATGCTGCATTACAGCTGGAAGAAATCGGAAACCGTATGAAAGAGATGATACACGATAATATCGAAGTTACGGCAGCCGATTATGATGATTTAAAAGTAAAACTGAATGAGTTTATAGAAAGAGTTGAAAGACAAAACAATGTTCTGGTTGATACAGTAAGGGCTCAGCTGGATGATGTTGCAAAATTTGTTGATTCAAATCTTGATATACAGGCGCAGGAAGTAAATTCTGCTTTTGAAGAAATTTCATCAGGTGTACAGAAAGTAGTTTCAACCGTAAGAGATTTTAACAATGAATTGAGTCCGAAAATCAGCGGAGTTCAGACAATGCTGGACGAAACGAGTGCAAAATATGATGCGCAGGCAGAAAATCTGAATTCAAGACTGCAGGCTATTGTTGAAGAAGAATTGAAACCCGCTTTTAATGCGCTCAATGAAAAACTCACAACATTAACTGAAGAAAAAATGCTTGCTTTTGTTAATCAATATACAAGCTCTAATTCTAAGCTGCACGAAGATGTTGCTTCCGAAATGAATGCTTTGAAAAATGATTTGAAGGTGTTGAGTGAACATTTTGATAATGCGGAGCTTTCAAGAACGGAAACAATGCTTGAACATCTTGGCGAGCTGCATGCAAAATTTAATAATATTGCATCAGAAATAAAAGAACATGCCAAAACAGAGTTTGCATCAATATCGGATATGTTAAAAGTAAGCCATGTTGAAAGTTTTGAAAAATTGGAGGATATTTCTGACGGTATAAAGTCTGAACTGGCTTCGGCAGCTGCTTCATTAAAGGCTGATAATGCAGACTGCGCAGAAAAAATTACTCAGATAGCATCAGAGATACAAGATGCAACATCAACTGAGTTTGCATCAATGTCAGAGTTTATAAAAACAGCTAATGAACAAAGTTATAACAATATAAATCAATCTTTGGATGCAAAGATGTCTGTACTCAGCGAACATTTTGAAAGTGTGAAACAGAATACAGCTGTTTGCAGGGATTTGCTGGTAAATTTAATAAAAGAACATTCTGATATAATATCACGTGATATTGAAAAAGAAACGGATATTATAGTTAATGATATAAACGAACAGATGGCACTTTTAAGAGATGCTCATAAAGATGACATGTCTGTATTAACAACAGCTCTGGAAGATTCCGTATCCGGGTATATCATTGATGCCGTAGGTGATTTGAAGTCTTATATGGATGTAAAAACTGATTCAACGGTGCTTGATGGAAAGATTGATTCTCTGCGTATGGAGTTATCAAAAACGGTTGAAGATACTGCGGAAAATATCAACAAATTATTGCAGGCAAGTGTGTTTGCGGATGCTTTATCAGATTTGAGAGCAACAAATGAGATATTGCTGGGTACAATGTCAGATAAGTTATCGGCTCAGCTGCAGGAATTTATAAAAGAAAACGTGCTGGGCAGAATTGACGAAAAAACAGCATTTCTTGATAAAAAGTTTGTAGATACAATAGTCGATAAATACGAAGAAATCAAGGTTATTTCAACTCGTTATAACAATTCCTTTGAACAGATATCCGGTTCTGTATCTGACTTAATTTCAAGATTTTCAAACTCATCAGAAGAAATAAACAATAATTTAAGAACGCTTGTCGGCGGTATAAGTGCTTCAATAGATGAACTTAAAACCGGTTTTGCTGATTTGAAAGCTCAAATTTTAAATAAATCTTTTGACGAGGCTTTCCACGAATCAGTTCATAATCAGGTAAGAGGCATTGAGGATTTAGTAAAAGAACAAATGCAGTATATTGAAGAAATAAGTGAACTTTGCGGTTCGAACTTACCTGAACTTGTTGAGATGAGTGCTATTGTAAAACACAATATTGCTCAGACATTAAATGAATTAAAGGTTAAATTTGAATGTCAGGAAGATTTAATAACCAATAAATTTGATTCAATAAAGGAAGATATTGCCGAACCCGGTCAAAAACTTTCAAGTGCAATATATGACGTCAGAAGCGATATCGCAGTTCAGGAAGAAAATATTACTAAAGAACTTAATACTTTAAAATCTGATGTTATAACCCAGTTTATAGAGATATTTAATCAGATATCATTTATTGCTGAGCAGGAAGAAATTATTGATTATATTCAGGAAAAACACGATGAACTTATTACAATATTAAGTCATATTGTTACAACGGCAGATGGTGTTGAAGAAGTAAAAGAAAATCTTACTCTTGTTGATAACAAACTGGATGTATTAAAAGATGATATTGATATAATCAACGAAAAATTAACATCGATAATGTCTTCAGACGGAGATATTGATTATGTATACAGTTTGCAGGACTTGGAATCAGATATTGCTAATTTACGTATCGTTTTAAATGATATGAAAGAAAATAACAAGTCTGAAGAACTTGATGAACTGATAAAATCAACAAACAGTATTTACGATGTTGTTTCAGCCATAAAAGAAGAATTACCGAAATTTGAAGCAGAGGAATTTAAAAAGGACTTTAACAATTTGGCTGAAGATATTGTAAGTATCAGCACAAGAACAAATAAACTTATTCTGACCTCTGATGAATCATATAAAACACTTCAGGATAATTTACAGGACTTTAAACTTGTAATTAATGATTTGGATGAAAGAACAAGAAATTTCGTCCATGAATCAGGCATAGATAAATTAGATAATAAACTTGCATCAATAAATACAATGATTAAAAACGGTGCGCAGACAAATCAGGTATTCAATCAGGTATTTGAATATCTTGCAGAATGGGTTGATAAAGCAGGAGAACAGCTTGCATCAATTTCTGACAAGGTAGAAACACTTGATGATATCGGTCAAATAAGAGTGATGCTGGAGGATTTGAGAGCAGAGTCTCAGGACAGCAGCAACTCAGAAGAATTAGTGAATGCACTGGAGCAGGTTTTTGACAAGCAGGCAAAAAGAATATCTTCACTGGAAGCAAAATTAGATAAAATAATTGTAGCTTCTAATGTAAATTCCAAGAAAACAAAATCTGACATAAAGCCGATAGAAGATGCTCTTAATAAATTTTTATCAGTAATAGAAGGTAAGTTCGTGTCGCAGCAGGATCAAATAAGTTCTCTGGAAACGAAATTGGAAGAAGTTGTATCTTTGGTGGATAATAAAGATACGGCACAGCTTACCAAAAAAGTTGGCGGTATGGATAAGCAGCTGGCAAAATTAAACAAGAGTATTGAAAAAATAGCATCAAATGTTGTTGAAAAGTAAAATAGACGATTTAAAAAAAGTATTAACAAATGAACAGGTACTTTTCCGGGAGGAAGAGCGGTATTGTTATGCGGAAGATTCTGCAAATATCCGCAGAGAAACAAAACTCCCAGATGTGGTTGTTTTTGTTGAAACAACGGAAGACGTACAACGTGTTTTAAGGTATGCAAATCAGCATAAAATTCCTGTTATATCAAGAGGAGCTGGAACAAATACAGTAGGTTCGTGTGTCTGTTCCGAAGGTGGTATAGTTTTAAACTTTTCAAAAATGAACAAAATTTTGGAATTTAATCCTGATGATATGACAATGAGGGTTCAGCCGGGTGTAATACTTGCTGATATAAAAAATCTGGCAGAAAGCGCCGGACTGTTTTATCCCCCTGATCCTTCGAACTTTAAAGTTTCAACTATAGGCGGAAGTATTGCACAATCTTCCGGCGGTGCCAAGTCATTCAAATACGGTACTACAAAAGACTATGTTTTAAGTCTGAAAGTTGTAATGGCAGACGGAACGCTTATGAAGCTAGGTTCAGGAACAATTAAAGATGCTGTAGGATATCACTTAAATCAGTTGGTTGTCGGAAGCGAGGGAACTTTGGCAATCGTAGTTGAGGCAGAACTTAAACTTATTCCGAAACCGGAAGCAAATGCCCTTATTACAGCTTATTTTGACAGTATAGAAACTGCTGTTGAAGGAGTTAACGGAATTATTCGGGAGAGAATTTTCCCCGCAACGATAGATTTTATGGACAGAAATGCAATTAGTACTGTTGAAAAGTTTTATCCGAACGGTCTGAATACAGAAAAAGAATGTATGCTTCTTATCGAGGTAGACGGTTTTGCAAGCTCGCTCGGAATCCAGCTAAACAGAGTTGAGAAAGCATTGAGAGAAAACGGTGCGTCTGATGTTGTTTCCGTTTTTAATAAGGATGAGATGGAAGCTGTATGGACTGCAAGACGTGCGAGTTACGGTGCTACGGCGAAATTGGCGCCGGATGTTGTAACAGATGATGTTATTGTTCCAAGGTCTTCTTTATCAAAAATGGTTTGCGGATGCAGAGATATTTGTAAAAAACATAATCTACAGGTTTGTATAGTCGGTCATGTAGGCGACGGCAACGTACATCCGCAGATTGCACTTGACCTTGAAAACGATGAAGAATACAAACATTTAATGGAAGCAAAAAGTGAGATTTATTCACTGGCAATTTCTCTGGGCGGAACTATTTCGGCAGAACATGGAGTCGGTATTGAAAAGATATCGTATGCGGATAAAGTTTTAGGTGCGGATGTAATTGAACAGATGCGCAGGATAAAATCTGTTTTTGATCCGAACGGAATATTAAATCCCGGAAAGATATTTAAACTATAAAGGAGTAATTATGGATATTATAGTCGTGTATTGTACTGTGCCAGATAAAAAACTGGCTAAAGACATAACTAAGGTATTGCTGAAACATAAACTGGCGGCTTGTATCAGTCAAATTGATAATGTTCGTTCAACTTTTTCCTGGGACGGCGAGATTAACGAAGAAAAAGAGATTCTTCTTATGATAAAAACCCGAAGGGCAAATTACGGAAAGATAAAACTTGTTATAGAGGACATGCATTCATATACGGTGCCGGAAATAATTGCGCTGCCGATAGTTGATTGCAGTGAAGATTATTTGAAATGGCTGGCGAAAGAAACAGAGTAACAGAGCTGAAGGAATATCTTTCATCTCTCGGAATATGCATAAATATAGGAAAAAACAAAGCAAGAGGGCATAAAGGTTTGTTTATGCACAAATTCAATTCTTCAAGAATTGATATTTCTGATGACGTGGAGTGCGACAAGATTTTGTCAGTAATTTTGCATGAGTTTGCTCACTATATTCACCATACCTATGACAAAACTTTAAATTCTCTGGATTTTATTTTTGATGATTATACAGATAATCTGCGGGAAGAACTGATTAAGATTACGGTAAATGAGATTCCGAAAGATTTTGCACAAAGTCTGTATAATAAAAAAGAAAGTTTAAATGCCGAACTTAAAGAACTGACATCGGATATGAAAAAGCTTTGCCCTGATTTTAAACTGTCAGAGCGGAATAAAAAAATTGAAAAAAGCATTAACTATCCGTTTAAATATCTTTTAAAGTATGACAGAGTAAAGTTTATGTCACGGATATATTCAGTTTGTGAAGCCGGAGAATACGGTCTGGGTGATGAAGCAAAATTATATTTGTGTATAAAATCAAAGCAGAGGGCAATAAAGCGTATTAACTCAAAAATCTCAAGGTTAAACAAATACTATAATAGTCCGGCAGAACTGTTTGCAAGATTTTTGGATGCGTACTATACAAAATCAGAATATACAAACTTAAATGCACCTTTAGCTTGTTCTTATCTGAAGAAATCAAAAAATAAATATATAGAAAAATTAAATTGCATTTTTGGTTAAAAACTTTATTTTTTGTATTAATTTAGGTATGATAAGTGTACAGAGGAGTTAAAAATACAAACTTTGTGAATTGTATTTGATACGGGAAAATACTTGTAGTGATAAGACGTGATATATACAGATATGTAGTTATAACATTAATATGTTTTGCGGTATGGCTTTTTCTCATTCCCTGTATTTTTGCACGTGTAATTCCTGTGATATGCGAAAATCTATCGTATAATTCTCCTTATGTGGTTCGTGTTGAATCTCCCGAACTAAGGCTTAATATTATTCCGACCGCAAAAATAAAGGCAAAGAGTATATCTGTCAAATCAAAGAATTCAAAGGACGAACTTTTTATCAGCGGTTTAATTTTAAAGTTCAGAATTTTGCCTCTGGTATCCGGCCGTATTCATATAGATAGTATAAAAACAGATGACATATCACTAAAAGCTGAGTTTGGTGCAAAATTGCGTCTTGACAAAAACTTTGTGGAAACAGTTAAAAATACAAAAATATCTTGTGATTCTGTTGATTTCAAAAAGGTAAATGCAGTTTTGGTACAGTCAAATATAAATCAAACTGCGGAGTATACAGCAGAGGATATTTTATATATTAACAACGGACGTTATTTAAAGCTTAACCTGAAAAGTAATGTTAATATAAACGGTGCAAATTCAAAAGAAGATATAAGTATATATCTGCCCAAAAATAATGATGTAAACAAGAGTAAAATAGATGTTCATATTTTAAATCTGGATATAGCGCCGCTTGCAGAATATTTAAAAAATTATTTGCCGGAAGATTTGGTTTCCGCAAAGGGGATTATTGACGCAGATGTTGATAAGAAGCATCTCTCAGTAATTTTCAAAAATATAGCAGTCAATAAAAAAGATGAAGCAAAATCCATGATATTTCCGAAAAAGTTGAGTGTGGATTCAGGTTTGATTTTGACAGGAAAGGATATAACGATTGATAATGCCGAGATAAAATCGGACAATATAGATGCGGTAGTAAGCGGAACTATCTCAAATTATATTGATAGACCGATTCCTGCATACAATTTGAAGGTAAGGCTTAACAAATCGAGAATAGAAGATTTTATTAATATGCTTCCTCCTTTCAAAACAGAGGATATTGATGCTTACAGGTTAAAATATTATAAATTTTTCGGGGACATAATAGGTAATTTTTCCGTAAAGGGAGATAATCTTGAGCCGTCAATAAACGGAAATATTTTTGTTAATAACGGTATTTTGACAAAACCCATTCCTAATGCGGCAGGTGCAAGTGTAAAACTTGATTTCAAGGGTAAATATTTAAACTTTGATGTTATTGTGCCGGCAGGAAATAACGAAAGGGTTAACGTAAAAGGCGGAGTTGAACTTTATAACGTCAAGTACGCTGATATGAGAGTCTGGAGCACCAAGAATGTTGATTTGGCGACTGCAGAAGAAAAAGTTGTTCCGGTCCATGAAATTTTGAATTTTGTCATAGGTCCTGTTCCTATAATGGATATAAAAGGAAAAGGAAATATTGATATTAATATAAAAGGCAACAGAAAAAATCCTCATCTCTGGGGTGAGTTGAATTTTAAAAATGTGACAACAAAGTTTGTTGAAATTCCTGATTTAATCCTGACGGGTGCTGATGCGGTTCTTAAGTTTGATGATGAGAGTGCTGTTTTCAATTTGTTAAAAGGTTTTGTTAACGGAAAGAACATAAATATTGACGGAACATGCACGATGGCAGGCAAATTTAATTTTGATGTCAAGACAAGCGGTCAGAGATTAAGCGACCTTTATCAGGTAGTAAAAACCTCAACAATGATAGATGATATCAAAAACATGATACCTGAGTTTAACTCTGTGCAAGGCAATACTAATCTGAAAATGAAGGTATATGGTTCGATAAAGGACATAAATCTGATTAAGTTTAATGAAAACTTCTTTACGAAGGGAACTCTTGAGCTTTTGAGTAATAGTTTTGATATGCAGGGGATTGTAACTCATAATGCGAACGGAGTTATAAATTTTGATAATACAAATGTCCAGTTAAACATATCTTCGTTTATCGGGCAATCGCCAATGAATCTTGGCGGAGTAATTAAAAACGATTATGCAGATATCTCATTAAGTATTCCGAAGCTTAACCTGAGAGATGTTGTACCGAAAGGCGACAAATTTGCTCAGGATATTGCGAATATATTTGTTAAGGTAAATGCAAAATACAGCGGACGGACAGATAAGATAGATTACGGGAATGCTGAGTTTGATGCCCGGATTTTAGATGTGGCAAAATCAAATAAGCTGAAACTTTCAAACGGAGCTGTTGCTTATAAAAACGGAAATTTAAAAATTAAAGACATAAGCGGAACGTTTGACAGTACAAAAAGCTCGTTTTATATGAATTTGCAGGCTGATAATATTTTGTCGGAACCTCAGATTGACGGAACGCTAAAACTTAGTGATTTTGAACTTTTTCTGATAAATTCTTTTGGTGAATATACTATTATTCCTCAAAAAATACGTGAATATATTAAGTCAGTAGAGTTTAAAAAAGGTAAAATTAACCTTAATGCAAAAATAACAAATAACAATGTAAAAGCTTCAACGGATATCGGAGGAATAGAGTTCGTATATAAACCTCTTAATCTCCCTGTAAAGGTTATAAACGGAAGTCTTTATGTACGTAAAAATTATCTTGGATTAAACAAAATTAATCTTATGGCGGATGAAATGCCGGTCTTAATAGACGGCGGAATCGGTAATTTGTATAAAAAACCTGATTATGACATTTATATTAACTCAAAGCCAAAGCAGATATTTGTTGATAAATATATAAACAATAACAGAATTTATCCTCTAAAGCTTCGCGGAGATATTGTGTACTGGATAAAAATTAAAGGTCCGTCAGATAACTTCAATATAGAAACAGAAGCTAATATGTCAAAAGACTCAAGTATGTATTATCTTGGTGCAACTGTAGGTGATGTCGAAAATGCCATAATTTTAAGTCTTAATATGAATGTATTGAAACAAAAAATACTTAAAATAAAAGAATTTTCGTATGATAAACTTATTGAATCTCAGGGGAAACGCCTTACAAGGCTGAATATGCTGAAAGCATCAGGCGGAATAGAGCTGGAGCCTGAGGATTTAATATTCAGAGATTTGAGTGTTAAAACCAGTCATCCGACAGATGTAAGGATTTTGAATATTTTGTTCAGAAAACCAAACATTAAGCAGGGGCAGTTTATGTCTGATCTCAGATTTAACGGCAGATTATCTGACCCTCGTATAGTCGGCTCATTCCATATTGTGGAAACAAATATTCCGTTCTTTGATACTACGATGAAAAATATTTCGTTTAATTTCAAAGAAAAAACTTTAGATATTTTTTCAAAAGGAGAAGTCTTAAGTAACGATATTATATTTAAAGGTGTTCTAAAAAATAAACTTACAATGCCTTATTATATTGAAAATGCCGAACTTTACACAAAGGATATTGATTTAAACTATATAACAAACAGATTGAAAGCTGTTCAGGCAAACGATATTTCTGCTCTGGATTCATTTGCCGCATTTGATATCAAAAATACAGTTATCAGACATATGAAGATAACTGCCGATAGAATAAAGGTCAGAAATATTACAGCAGATAATGTTGAGGCACATATATCAATAAGCGAAAAGAAGGTATTCAATATTGACAGGGTAAAATTTAATGCAGCAAGCGGAAGTATGGAAGGAAGGTTCTCTTATAACCTTTTGAACGATAATACGTGGATACATTTGAACTCTAAAAATATAAATGCAAATGATTTGGCAGTGGCGTTGTTTGATTTAAACAATCAGTTATATGGTAATTTGACGGGTAATGTAAGGTTATCCTGCAACGGTGCAGATTTTAATAAATGTATGGAAACCCTGAACGGTTCTGTTATGTTTGATGTCAAAGACGGCAGGATGCCGAAACTCGGTTCACTGGAGTATCTTTTGAAGGCAGGGAATCTTGTGAAGGGCGGTCTGACAGGGCTTTCTCTGAATAATATAATTGAGGTTTTAATCCCTCTCAAAACGGGTAATTTCTCTGAAATATACGGAAAAATGACAGTAAAACAGGGTGTTACCGATGATATTGAGATTTCATCAAGGGGAAAAGACCTGAACCTGTTTTTAACAGGACGCTATAATTTTGCAACTTCAAATGCCGAGATGGAAGTTTTGGGAATATTGTCCAAGAAAATTTCTACAATGTTCGGTCCTGTAGGGAATGTATCTTTGAATACCCTGTTTAATATAGTACCCGGAGTGGATTTATCAAAGGATTCACGACTTTTGGACAAGATAAACAAAGTTCCCGGAATTGAGCTAAACAGCAAGGCTTTTCGTAAGTTTGTAGCAGAGATTAACGGTAATATTAAGGGCGATAACTACGTAAAAAGCTTTAAGTGGATTAATTAAGCGTTAAAAATATTGACTTTTTTTTGTACATCATTAAAAGCATAGTAAAACTACACTAAACGGATGATTTTAGGGGTAAATGTTAAACTATTTAGCCTAAATATCCGATAAATCTATAAAAAGAGGTATTACTATGCAAATCAATGGCGGTGTAAGATTCTGCGAACACGGTATGCGGGCATCAATAAGGGCTATGCATGTCCAGACACAGTTAATCGGTATGATAAATGAGAATATAACAGGCTTTGACAAGGTCGGTTATCAGCGCAAAGAAGGCGTTGTTTCTTCTATGACCGAATATTTAGGTGTTCATGGTTTATCTACGACAATTGATGACCAGGTCGGACGTATTATGGTTTCAAATAATCCACTTGATATTGCAATTGCAAATAAAGGATATTTTCAGGTTCAGACGCCTAACGGAGTAAAACTTACCCGTGACGGAAGATTTAAACTTGATAAGGATGGTAATCTGCTCTCGTTAGAAGATTTTCCGGTTCTTTCAGATGCCGGCATGCCAATAAAACTTCCCGTAATTCCCGATAACTTGGATAAAGTTGTGGTTGATGCACAGGGAAAAGTCAGTGTTTACGACAAAAAAACAAATACGTTATCAGATGCCGGAATATTGGGTGTAGTTGATGCAAACGGTGTTGCGGTAATCGACCCAAATATTAAACAGGGTTATAACGAATATTCAAACGTTTCACTGCAGAATGAGTTTTTGAAAGTTAAGCCGGTTGTTAATAACTTTGAGGCAAACAGGCAAATCTTTCTTATAGAAAGTAATAATCTGCAAAAAGTAATCAGCCAGCTCGGTTCGGTAAGCTAGGAGGTAAGTTATGTATAATATGTCGGCAGTAACAAACAGATGTGTAAACAATGCAACTATGCAGTTTGATAAGCTCGGTTATATAGCAACTAACCTTGCCAATTACAGCACTGTCGGATATAAAGGTGTTGCTTTTGAACAGCTTTTAAGAGAAGACGGTTATATTGACGGTGCTATAAGAAAAAATACATTACAGGGTTCTATAAGAGTAAGCAGCAACCCCTATGACATCGCTATAGACGGTGAAGGTTATATCCCTGTTGTATCGAAAGACGGTGAGATACAATATACCCGTGACGGCTCTTTAAAAATCGGTGCAAAAGGATATCTTATGACGGTTGATGACTGGATGGTCGGTGACGGCATTCAGATTCCGCCAAACTCATACAGAATCGAGATTAAACCAAACGGCGATGTTATGAGCTATGATAAAGCAGGTTCTTTGCCTGAAAAAATCGGTACTATTCCGATAGTTCAGTTTGATAACCCTGAAGCACTTGAACAGGGACACAATAACAAATTGGTTTATAACAGTGAAACAGGCGACCCTAAATTGGTTAAAAACCCTGACAGTATCAGACAAAATGCTGTTGAAGTATCAAACGTTAATATATATGACGAACTTAATACGATGATGAGGCTGAACGCATCAATGATAGCCAGCTTGAACTTAATGAAGGTTGCAAACGATATGTACAGTAAGGGCATAAATTTGCAGCAATAGGAAGGTAGCATAAAATGAGTTATACGAGTTTAGACGCTTTAGGAAAAACAAACTTAATGATGGACTTAATCTCTCAGAGACAGAGAGCATTGGGTTCAAATGTCGCAAACGTAGATACCCCGGGGTACGTAAGACGCGATATTGATTTTTCAGCTTATCTAGGTTCTATGAACAGTCCGCTTGAAACTAAACTGTCTGAAAAACTCGGACCTTCCGCTATTATGGAAGACAGAACGAGGGGCGAAATTGATATCGCGGAAGAATTTGCTGAAATTCAAAAGAACTCGCTATTGTATACGGTTGCAACAAGAAGAATGTCAAATATAATTACCCAGATGAGAACGGTAATAAACGTAGGCAAGTAGGGTAACACAGTTTGCTGAGCAGACAAAAAGAAAGGACGCTTAATTATGAGTATAATGGAAGCAATAAATATCGGAGCTAATGCATTAAAAGCACACGGTTTAAGATTAGATATCCACGCAAAGAACATCGCTAACGTAGATACTCCTAATTATGTACGTAAAATCCCTGTTTTAAATGCAGGCGAAGATATATCATTTCATGGTGTTATGAACGCAATGAAGGAGGACGTTTTCGGAACGGGAACTCTGCCTTACCTTCAGGGCGGTGTCGTGTTTAACGGGTGTGTTGAAGATCCTACTGTAGGAGAAAGAATATACGCTCCGGGACACCCTGATGCAGATGCAAACGGATATATCCGCTCATCAAACGTAAACGCTATGGTTGATATGGCAGATGCTATTATGGCGCAGAGAGCGTATGAAGCCAACCTTGCACTTGTAAATATCTCTCGTTCAATGGCAGCAAAAGCTGTTGAAATTGGCAGATAGTCGGGGGTAAATATTTTATAATAAGTCTAATACTTCTCCAACCGAATAATTATCCTCAAAAACGACAATGTTTTTTGCTGTTTTTTCTTTGACGTAATCTAAGGAGTTCCCGTCAAGAAACAGATTTGTGTATGGTTTAAGCATTATTGACGGTACTATAACATAATCGGCTTCAACGTCTTTTATTGCATTAATCAAATCTTCTGATGTTATTAGCCCGGCAACGGTTATGTTTTTACCCCAATATGTTGATTTTACAGGCTGAACTTTAACTGTCAGATTTTCTGTTTTATTCAGTCCTTTTGCAATATACTCAAACGCACTTTCTGCCGCAACAGAGCAGGCAAAGCAAATTGTAAGCGGAGCGTCAATTTTTTCGGGGATATCAAGACTGTCAAAATCGTCCATTATTGTTCTTAGTGAACCTACCCCGTCATCAAGCTGCGAAAAGTTACCGTAATAATCACCTGACGGGATATCTTTATCACATAACAAAAAGAACTCATCCGAACAGCAGACTTTATCGTATTTTGAAGATATTTTTAATGTTTCTTCCGCCACTTTTTTATCAACTGTTTTAAGCTCGTCGCTTCTGAACTGAGTTACACCCACGGGAACAATTGCGACAGAGAGCAGACATTCTCCCAATGTAGACAAGTCCTTTAGTGTTCTTTCAAGTTCCTGCCCGTCGTTATATCCCGGGCAAAGTACAATTTGTACGTGGAACGGGATTTCATTATCTGCAAACCACCTCAGATTTTCCATAATTTTAGCCGCATTCGGGTTTTTCAGCATTTTTACGCGAAGCTCAGGGTTTGTAGTATGAACGGATATATAGAATGGTCCGAGGTGAAGTTTTGAAATCCGTTCTTTGTCTTTGTCCGTAAGGTTTGTTGTTGTAATATAAGTTCCCTGAAGGTATGAAAGCCTGTAGTCATCATCTTTTACATAAAGAGTATCTCTCAGACCTTTCGGTTGCTGGGCGACAAAACAGAAAATGCAGTTATTCAGACATGGTTTCACTTTATCAAAAACCGCACTTTCAAAAACGATACCCAAATCCTCATCAAAGTCTTTTTCAAGCTCAATTTCTTCAATTTCACCGTCGGTTTTTTGTATCTCAAGCGTGATTAGCTCGTTTTTGCACAAAAATTTGTAATCAATCATATCCTGCATTTTTTCGCCGTCGATTGATAAAATAATATCCCCTTTTGATATCTCGAGTTCTTCAGCTATTGAGCCTTCAAGAACATCACTAACGAGAGCCGGCATTTTCAAATCCTTCCAGAAGTGATATAAAGTTTTTATATTCGCAAATCAGGTTGTCAAAAACCATTTTCGGGTAAAAAGACAAATCCTTGAAGGTCATTATGTTTTTTGTGTCAACAATTATGCTCTCTGCTTTTGCTTTTAATAACCGTATCATACCAGCCTGTTCTTCTTTATCTAAGATATCTGCGCAGGCTAATTTTATTCTTGACATTGGTAAGAACTGAATAGGATTTTCAAGCGGTTCTTCCAATATTAAGCGTTTAAGCTCTTCTTTTCCTTCATTTGTAATTGAGTAGTAAGTTGAAGGTCTGCCGCCTTCCGATATAGCTTTTTGAGTTTTAACAAATCCGCCCTTTTCAAGCCTTCTGAGAGCAGGCTTAATTGTTCCGTAACTTGGGGTTGTGAGTACGGAAAAATCGCCTCTTATCTCTTTTGATACGCCGTACATTGTTAATACGGTTTTATTAAGTTCAAATAAAATTAACAGTTCAATCATAAAACAATTATATCACATCGATACATATTTTTCCAAATGTTGAACAAAAAGCCTGAAAGTATATTTATCTTTTGACATTTTTCAACAAAAATGAAGCAACGAACTTGAAAATATATTTACCCCTCCTGATACATTTTTTTACAATAAGTCAATTCCTTTTAATATAAATACTTTATATAAATAAGAAAAGAGGATATTATTATGATTAGTTCAGTTAGTTCGACTCAGAAAGCAGAGCCTGTTAAAAAGCAAACTTCAGGAGCAAAGTATCTGAAAACTTCTTCCGTAAAAAGCAGGTTGATGCAGTACGTAGATAAATTTGAAAGCAGCGACCCGAAAGTTAATATTAAAAAAGCTTTAAAAGACGGCTCTTTAGAGTATACAGAACCAACAAAACTTTTTGGGTTGATTACGTTGAGAAAAGGTTTTTATACTTACAGGCCTGACAAAAATGAAACAGTTGGTGAAATTAAACAAAAATTCGGTATAAAGGATAATGTAATTAAAGAGATGAACTCTATTGACAATGATGATTATTGTCCTGTCAGTAACCAAATTTATGTAATATACTTCAGGTTGGACGAATAAATTTACCCCCGGTAATTTACCCCTAATCAAAATCATTTCTAACGATTGAGATAAACTCATGAGCAAGTCTTTCGCTCCATTTTGAGTTGATTTCTCCGATAATAATCTTGAGTGCTGATTCTTTTGTTTTTGCGTCACGGTAAGGACGGTTTTCAAGAAGTGCAAAATATGAATCAATAATAAGTATTATTTGTGATTCAATAGGAATTTCTTCGCCTGAAATATGGTTCGGATATCCGCTTCCGTTCCAGTTTTCGTGGTGTTTTTCTATGATTGGTATTATTTCCGTAATGTCGGATATTTTTGTTATTGGTTTTAAAATCTCTCTTGCTGCAATTATCGGGTGTTGTTTTATAGATTCTTTGTCTTCGTTGCTAAGTGGTTCGGTCTTGTTCAGAAGCTCTTTCGGAAGCATTGTATTCCCGATATCATAGAGAAGAACTGCAATTTTAAGCTTGTCTATTTGTTCTTTTGGTAAGTCAAATCTTTTTGCAAGCAGAGTTGCAAGCTGAACTTTTTGTTTCACGCTTCCGTCATTGTGATCGGGATTGTAGGTTGAAACGAGGGCATCAGCCACCTGATAAAGCTTTTCGTTGCTGAAATTAAGCTCTTTTAATTTTTGTGTCAGAAGTTTAGCCGTAGTTTCTTCAACAGGAATACGGTGTTTTGTAAGGATATCAATGTAAGTCTTAATAGCGACATCCTGCCAGGAGGTATTCTTTGAAGGTTTTGCAAGTGTTACTCTGTTTCTGCCTTTTCTCTTTGATTCATACATAGCCTGGTCGGTGAGTTCAAGCAATTCGTCAAGGTCATCTGAGTGCTCAAGATAAGTTGCGACACCGACACTTGCCGTAATGTGCCCGATTTTTTCCAGCTCAACTCCTTCTATTGCTTTTCTGATACGCTCTGCTGCAACAAGTCCGCCCGCAGAATCAATGCCGGGAAGAATAAGGTTAAATTCTTCACCGCCCATTCTTGCCGCAATATCAATTGAGCGTGCGTTGCTTTTTAACACTTCCGCAATAGCTTTTATTGCAATATCACCGTAATTATGACCGTAAACATCGTTAATCTGTTTTAAGTGGTCGAGGTCAAGCCCTATTATAGTAAAATGCTGGTTCTGACGGTCTGCACGGATTGCTTCTTTTTTTATAAACTCTTCAAAATATCTTCTGTTGAATAGTCCTGTCATACTGTCTGTAACGGCCTGCTCTTTAACAGCCTGAAACAGGTCTGCAATAGTTATTGCAAGCTCAATCTGCTTTGCAAACAAACCAAGGAAGTTCATCTCGCTTCCGCTGACTTTTTCACGTGATGAAAATACAATAAGTGAACCGAAATGAATTTCTTTTGACATAAGCGGAACAAGAATGTACGATTTCATGTTTGTTTCTTTGAAGAAGTTTGCAAGACGCTCCTTATCCAAATCAGGCAAAAAACCGCCAATAAGCTCCGTAATGTTTGTTGACTGATAAATAGTGTTGTTAATAACCGCATCTCTCAGTTCTTCAATTTCAGGATAGACCATTTTGTAATCTGAAAGCTTGCAGTGAAAAATTTTTGCAAATCTTTCCGCAAAATCTTCTCTGGAAGCTGCTGCAACCTGAATGTAACTTTCGTTATTTTTGATTTGAGGTTTTATTATAAAGCTGTATACATATCCAAGTTCGCCCTGCAGACTGTTAACTATGGCATTAAGTACGTTTGATAAAGGCTCAGAGGAGTTCATCATATTCCATATATGCTGCAGAGTAAGCATTTGTTTGTTGGCTCTGTCCAGTTCTTTTGTTCTCTGTTCGATTTCAGCTTCAAGTTTTGCATTGCGTTCAAAAACTTCAAGCAGAGTTTTACTGCCGTAATAGATAGAAGAATCTACTGCGTCAAGTCGGGATTTATACTTTTTTAAACTGTCGAAAAAGCCCAATTTGCTTTACCTCAATTTATCAATACCGATTTATTATAGCATATTATTAATCCACCGTAAACCCTGTTTTAGCGGATTTATCCACAGATAAAACCTCCTTGACGGGAGTCGAACCCGTGACCTTTGGCTTCGGAAACCAACACTCTATCCAACTGAGCTACAAGGAGGTACACTATTATTTTAGATTAAGACGGCTCCGCTCGTCAACAAAATAATACTATTTGCCGAACCGTCTGTTTCTTCTTTTATATTCCAGTACGCATTCTGCCAGTTTTTCTTTATCAAACTCAGGCCAAAACTCGGGTATTACGATGAACTCAGAATATGCTATCTGCCAGAGAAGATAGTTTGAAACTCTCATTTCTCCGCCTGTTCTGATTAATAAATCAGGGTCAGGTATATTTTTTGTATAAAGGTGTTGTGATATTGTTTCTTCCGTAATATCTGTAATACCTTCGCCAACAATATTTTTTACAGCGTGTACAATTTCATCTCTTGAACCGTAGTTGAATGCGATTTGCAGATTTACGCCCGTATTGTTTTTTGTTGTTTCAACCGCATTTTTAAGGATAGCCTGGAGTTTATCGCTTAACTTTGTTGTATCGCCGATGAATGAGATTACAACGTTGTTTTCGTTCATTTCTTTAAGTTCGTTTTTTAATGTTTGTCCGAGAAGGTCCATAAGAAAATTAACTTCTTCAGGTTTTCTGTTCCAGTTTTCTGTGGAAAAAGCATAAACCGTAAGGTATTTTATTCCAAAGTCGTCAAAAGCTCTCATTGTTGCTTTTAACGCTTCAACACCTTTTTTATGTCCGACCATTGAAGGCAGATTTCTCTCTTTCGCCCATCGTCTGTTGCCATCCATAATTATTGCAATATGTTTTAAATTACATTCTTCCACTATTCTTTTTATATCTTCCATAATATTCCCTTAATAATTTTCCAATAGTTTAAATACTTCAAAAACAGGATCTTCCAGCTCTTTTACATCACATTCTTCGTCCAGTTCCAGCGTAACGGTCGGAATTTTTCTCTCTGTTCCCGCCCACGTTCCGAAACTTCCGGGCGTCGGATAACCTATCGATTCTTCAACAGGATAACCGGTTATTTCCGATAATTTTTCGGAAATATTTTTTGCAGGGCCGTCGTAATTAACGACCTTATACGGTGCGTGAAGCGTAAGTATAAGTTTTGGTTTGTGTTTTTCTATTGTATCAATAACAAACCTTGTTTCTTCTTCGCTTGCAGGCTCATTACCTCCAAAGAAATTATCTTTTTGTGACAGAACCCAGTTTTCTGTCGGAAAGTTTCTGTTTAAGTCAACTCCGTTAGAGTTAGTTCTGACATTATGCTCAAAACCGTATTTGTTCAGGCATGGGATAAACATTAATTTTGTATCAGGATTGAGCGCAAGATATTTTTCAATCAAATATTTTCCTTGAGGCTCATCCCCGTGAAAACAGCCGATAACAAGGACAGAAGAATTTATGTTTCCTTTAAGCTTTATATTCAAAGTCGTTTCCCTTATTAAACTACGGTTTAATTATTGCAAGAACGTAATCGTCCGTGAAAAATTTATTGGCACAGGCTAAGATATCCTCCGAAGTTACATTTTTAACCTGCTCAATAACTTCGTCACGATAGTTAAAACCTTTGCCCATTACCGAGTAGTAAGCCATAGTGTTAGCCTGCTGGGTGTTGGTTTCAAACAAAAATTGTTGTTTTCCTATCAGATTATTCTTTGCATTATGCAATTCTTCTTCCCCGACAGGAATTTTTTTTATTTTTTCAATTTCTTCTTTAAATCCCTCAATGGAAGTCTGAATATTTCCCGGCTCGGTTCCTATATAAATACTGAATACGGCAGATTTCAGATGTGTTTCATAGGAAGTTCTTACCGTATAAGCCAAACCTTTTTTCTCTCTGAGTTCAAGGAATAATCTTGAACTTAAACCGCTTGCACCAAGAATAATATTTAAAAGCATAAGGACGGGATATTCTTTTTCTTCGATTGTAGCAGCTCTCCATCCCTGAAGTATCTGAGCCTGGTTGGCGTCTTCCTTGATGATTTCTGCATAATCCCTTACAAGCGGAGCAGGCGCAGGAATATTTGATTTGTTTTCAGATGCAGACGGAAGGTCGCCTAAATATTTTTCCAGCAAACCGTTTTCTTCAATATCGCCTGCAAGTACAAGAGATTTTCTGCCCGTTTCAAGAATTGTTCTGAAAGAGCGGATAACGTCATCTTTTGATATCTTATCAAGTTCTTCCAGTATTTTTGTATAGCTGTGACCGTAATAATGGTCTTTGTACACTGTTTTGGTAAATAAATCCGAAACCTTAACTTTTGCGGAATCAAGTTCTGCCAAAAGTTCGCCTTTAAATTTTCCGACCTCTTTATCAAATTCATTAAAAGTAGAGTTCAGAGTAATGTCCCTCAAAACGGCTAAAGCTTTTTCAAAATCTTCATTAAGACAGGTAAATCTGAACCTGAGATAATCTGATTTCATTTCCGTCAGAAGTTCAATTGCGTTTTCATCAAGTATATCTGCCAGTTCTTCAGAAGAATATGTGGTTGTGCCTTTTAGCAAAAGGCGGTTCATCATTGCATATTCGCCGGCAAATTTTTCATCTTTGTTTATTGAAATATTAAGAGTCAGTGCTGCTCTTGGTGTATCTTTGTTCTGCTTTACGCAGGTTTTAATTCCGTTTTTTAAAATAAATTCTCTCATAAGATGATTTTATCACAAAAATAAAACCAGTAATAATAAATGTTTGGTATTTATGTTGGGGTTTATGATTTCAAATTGTAAATTTTGATGTAAAAGAGTGTAAAAAATACGGCATGTTCATGGTAATATTTCATTGAGGATATCTGATGAAGATTATAGAAGTAAGAGATGGTTTTATATTACTGGAGGCAGATGAGAGCATTTACCTTTCTTCATTTGTGCGTGTACTTGGAATGGGAAAGGATTATATAGCTCAGATTAACAGGCTTCAAAGGGTTAACAATATAGTGATAGCTACGGCAAAAATCCTTTTTGTGATGATGAATGATGAGCTGTTTAACTACGATAAGACAGAGCCTATGAGAGATGCCGAGGTAGTACCTTTTACCACGGATATTCTGCAGAATTCAATAAAAGTTAATAACCCTGTAATATTAGGTAAAACATACGACGATAAAGGATTTATTACAGTTGATTCTTCTGCTTTTGACAAGAAGATGCTTGTCAGTGTTCAGAAGGGAGAAACTAATAATATTCTGATAAATAATTTTGTAAAACAGTTTTCAAATCTCAGAAAAAAGACTGTCATTATTGATACAAATAATTCTGTAAATTCGTTCAAATATACTGCAGGAAAAGATTTTAAACTTCCTCTAAACAGGAAAACATTGCAATTTTTGTACAAATCCTGCATGGATGAAGCTACACCAGACAGCAAACCTTTAATAACAGAGGTATTTTCTGATTTGGCAGAATATGCAGAAACGGTACCGTTTGTTCCGTTTGGAGTTCTTAAATCAATTGTTGACGATATGGTTGATAAACAGCATATTCTAAAGCTTTTTGTTCTTAAAAACAGGCTTTCTTTCCTTCAGAGAAACGGTTATTTTGCAGATGAGAAGCAGGAAGCTGATAATCTGAATAAAATTTTATCGGCAGACAGTGTCTGTATTGATATTACGAAGCCTGACAGCAATTTTCAGAATTTCTATATTGAGTACATCTATTCTGTTCTTGATTCAGAAAATACTCAGGTTCTTTTTGAAGTTTCAAATGCTGTTTCAAAGCGTAATCTCAAAATGATGATAACAGAATCTGAGGTGCCGACAGCATTTTTTGTAAATCCGAAATACAGATATCTGAGCGATTTGAAGGGGTTATTTGATAATTTTATTATAGAACCTTCAGATGAAAATAACGGAATTTTCTCAATATATAAATCATTTCTGTCTTCAATGCCTGAAGGTACATACCTGATTATCGGCGAGGCGATTAATTATATTCCGATGATATCAAAAACTCAGGTTATAGATGCCGTTGCCGTTGTAAGCGTAGAAAAAGAACCTGAAACAATCTGCGATGTTCAGGCTCCGCAGGAAGAATCTGTGGTTCAGGAAACCGCAGAAGAAGCAGATGATACAGAAGAAGCTGAAGAACAGGAAATTCCTGAAGCATTGGAAGAACCTGTTAGCAGCATTCCTCAGCAGGAAGAAATCCTTGCTAATATTGAACAAAAATCTGAGGAGGTTATAAATTCAGTCGCAGAAAATCTTGAAGAAATTCAGGAAATAGATTTGTTTGATTCGGAAGATACTGCTGAAGATGAAGAAGATTTTGAACAGGCAGATGAAACAATTGACAGTATTACAGATGATGCAGAAGTGCTTGAAGAAACAGCAGAGGACGGGGATATTATTGAACCCGAATATACAGAGGTTTCGGGTGCAGAAGATTTAATTTCCGTGAACAAAGAAGATGTTCCCGGTTTGCTGAACGAACCGGATACGGAAG
Source organism: uncultured bacterium (assembly GCA_902763805.1). Taxonomy (GTDB): domain Bacteria; phylum Cyanobacteriota; class Vampirovibrionia; order Gastranaerophilales; family Gastranaerophilaceae; genus CAG-196. The sequence goes on from CACWTN010000010.1 coordinate 41,491, forward strand.
ATTTGCAGGCTGAATATACTGAAGCAGGTGAAATTACCGAACCCGGTATTTCGGAAGAGCTTATTGAAGAAAATCCAGAAGATACAATTTCTGTAGATCTGGCGGAAGATGAAAGTCCGGAATTGCTTGATGAGTTGGATGAATTGGATGAAGTTCCGATAGCTGATGATTCCGTTCAGGAGGAAACTTCGATTGGTTTGCTGGATGACAGTGAAACTTTTAGTTCAGAGTACAATGATGACTTGATGAACCAAGATAGCAGCACTGATGATTTTATAGGGGAAACGGAGGAGCTGCCTGATGCTGTGAATATTTCAGATAACGGCGGAGAACTGACAATTGATGATTTGCCTGCTGAAGACGACAGAATTGATGATTTAGATGAAATTATCGAATTAGATGGTGATTCTGAAGAAAACGATATTGTTATAGATTTGACAGAGGAAGATGAACAAAATAGCAATATTGATGAGGAAATGGACAGGCAAATTGTTGAAGACGTAGATAAAGTATTTACAACAATTAAAGATACTGACGAACTGGAAGAAATTTCCGATTCTGATTTGGATTTTATAGATGAGCTAAACGAAGATAATGAGGACGGTATGCTGGAGGAATATTCCGGCAGTGTTGATGAAGGTATCTTGGAACAGCCTTCTGAAAGTATCATCCCGGAAAAAGAACCGCAGCAAAATGAGCACGAAATTCTGGAAAAGAGGGATTCTAATACCCCGATAGTTCCTGTGTATGATGCTGATATCCCGCAGGAGGATATGGTTGTAAGCGACCCGATACAACAAGGTGATTCTGTTGTTCATGCGAAATACGGAAATGGTATTGTTGAAAAAATGATTAAGTATGGTACAAAGACTCTGTTCTCAATTAATTTTGAAAATATCGGGCGCAGACTTCTTGATCCGACACTTACAGAAATTAAGAAATTGTAATCGTAAGCTAATATGCATTTGTACCCCTCTTGAAATTAAATATTCAGCAATATAGAATAAAGAAGGTCGAAATATTAATCAAGTTTGGAATCTTGATAAAAGGAAAGAAGGTAAAAATGAAAGACGGTTTACATCCAGAATATAAGAAAACTGTTATTAAATGTGTATGCGGTAACGAAATTGAAACAGGTTCAGTTGTAGATAATCTTACAGTTGAAATTTGTTCAAACTGCCACCCGTTCTATACAGGTCAGCAAAAAATTCTTGACTCTGAAGGACGTGTTGAAAGATTCAAAAAGCGTTACGGTCAAAAATAACGGTTTCAGACTTTTATATAGGTTTAAAAAATCGGTTTCCGAATCAGGAAATCGATTTTTTTATTTGTTAATATTTTTAATAAAAAATTTTTAATAAGGCAATTTTATCGGAAAAGATATCTTTATATATGTAACAGGGATACTAAAAGGGCAATGCTATGACAAAAATCAATAATGCAGCATATCAAGCAGCGGCGAAAATAGTTTCTAGACTTGATGAGACAGACGGAAAAGACTGTTATATCAGCAAAGATGTATGGCAGTATGCAGTTGATAAATATGGTGCAAAAAAAGTTGATAAATGTATCAGTATTTTTAATGCACAAAAATCATTGGCAGTTTATATAAATCGTGAAATAAAGAAAAATGGCGGAAATGCAGAAGATATAGCTGAAAAATGGTACAATGATTTGGTTCAATTTCAGGAAAAGGGAAGCAAATCAAAATCAGAAAATTACAGTAAATTTGAGAAAATAGAGAAACCCAAACAAAGTGAATTTGTTATGCAGTTATCAGAAAAAAATGCGGACCTGAACCGCAAGTTTGATTATAAAAAGTTTATAACAGGAAAATTAGTAACAAAAGACGAAGTTACTAATTTAATGAAAGATGAAATCAAGCGCAGAGGACTTTCAGAGGAGGCTGCTGATACGGTCGATTTTGATTACTGGTCAGAAAAAGTATGTAATGTGGCAAACCAATATAAGGTTCAGCCGGCTCTGTTAATTGCGATAATGGCACAGGAAACCCTCGGCAGGTTTGACAAAAACATAGATGCGCCAGCAGGCAGAGGGATTATGGGAATAACTTCAATTGTAATAAAAGATTATTTTCTCGGAGACAGGTTCGGAGAATGGTACGATACAATTTATGAATTGGATAGTGAGCTTTTAACTGACATTTTGTACAAAAAGGGGAAAAACGGTAAACTAAAAAAAGATGCAAACGGTCAGCCGATTTTAAAATTTAAAACTCCTGAGGATATACAAAAAGCGTGCGTACGTGATGAAGAACTTTGCCTGAAAGTAGGTCTTTTGGCTTATAAATTAAATTACGCAAAAGAAGCTGCAAAATATATAAACGGAATTCCCGTTACAGAATCTGTTAATGAAGATAAAGTGGTTGATGTTATGAGAAAAATCAGGGGCGGAGAACTTTCTTTTACAGAAGAACAAAATAAAACTATTATGGAGCGTGCCGCAAGGAATTATAACGGCTGCAAGATGTTATATTCACGCAGAAGTAAATATGCGGGCAGAATGGTCAAAGATGTATACCGTGAGCAAGTGATTGATTCTTTAAAACATAACAGATATAACTTTGCGGACAAGCATTTGATTACACGAAAAAATAATAAAGCTTAAACTATGATGTAGTTATAAACCTGATTTAGTATTTCATAGAATGCATTTTCGTTTCCGAAGAAAACATTGAATTCTGCAATATTGTTTCCTATCATTTGAGCATCCTCAACTTTTATGGGAGGTCCGGCTGGAGTTGTTCTTGCAGGATTTTTCGGATTTGAGATTTGTCCTGTTGAACGCAGAATCGGTATCATCAAATTGTTTTCAAATATTTCATATTGGGTTAAGCCTTTTGTTATTATGCCTATATTATTACTGTCCTCATCAATTAGAAGTCCTCTCTGCATAGGAGCAGAATTGTTCTTGACCTCAATACCTTTTTCCTGAGGTAAATTTTTTCTTATATCATAGAACGGATTAAATTCACGTTTGACAAGAGTGTTCATATCTTCCGAGAAAACTTCGCTTATAGGATCTGCAAGCTCAAAGCTAGAGTACAAAATATGATTTTTGCGGGTATTTTCCCACTCAAAACGGCAATTCAGATAAGCTGAATTTTTATCAAGAGTTACATACAGCGGAACAATATCCCAGGCACCTTCCAAATCTATTTTTAAAACAGCTCTTGAAGGTGTATTTAATACTACATTTGTTCGTATTACTTCAAAATTAACTCCGTCATCATCTTTGTCCGGCGCAAAATTGTAAGTGTCGCCAAGGTCTTTGAAATCTTTCAGCGACATTTTTATACCGTTTATATAAATTTGTTTGTCTTTTATTTTAAGACTGATTTTGTTGTTTTCAATTGTATCAGAGTTTACGTGTAAATCGGATTTCAGATAATACGGCATAATATATTCGATTTCGTACGGTTCAAGGTTTGAAATCGGTGTAAGGTACGTGTATATATTGCCGTAATCTTCTGTTATCGGAATTCTTTGAGTGTCAGCAAGTAAATAGCTGTCAAATCCTTTTTTTACGGAGATTTTTTCGTAACCGTCCATTTGTTCTGACGTTTCAAATTCAATCATTCCCGAAAAACGTTTCCCTGACAAATTTAAAATCCTTTTGTCGTTAAAGTTGTTTTTTAGCTTAAACTCGTCAATAATTGTGTCAGTGATTTGTAAGATTTTTGCGTATCTGATTTTGTTTTCCCTGTGAACATCATCTGTTGAACAACCGCAAATGCTGTCGTGAGCCTGATTTCTCAGAAGCATTTTATACGCATATTCAATAACGTTATCATACAAATGTTCTTTTTGCTGCTTAACCAGCCTTGATACCAGGTCTAATTTATACGTACATTCCACATTCAGTCTTTTTAAATCCAGGCGCGAGGAATAGCACCCCTGAAGCGTGAATGTTCTGGAGTTATCTCTTAGTTCTTCGTTTGTATTGTATTGAGAAAAGCTTTCCTGAACTCTTGAGAAGTAATCAAACGGTGAGCCGAGCGTGATAAAATATTCATCTTTAAGCATCTCATTCATATAAGCAATCTGTTCTGCTATGTCAGGCTCAACTCCGAGGTGGTCTGCCCCGATTGGCAGAAGAATATACTTGCTGTTTGATTTTTCTGATATCAAATCAAGATTTTTTTTCAGCATTTCAGCTTTTTGGCTCAGTTCGGTTTTTACGGAAAAAATATCGTTAAAGTATCCTCTTACAAGGTTTACCGTATCCATTCCGCACCATTTGAATTCGCATGGTATTTCATCGCTGCAGCCTCTCCAGACAATGCACTTATCAATTCCGTGGTCACGCAGAATATCAACAACATTTCTGCTGTGCCCGAAAGTGTCCGGTAAGTAACCTATAAAATCCTTACAACCGTACTTTTCAGCTATTTTAATACCGATTTCCAGGTTTTTAGAAAAACACGTTTTGTCGGTTAAAAATTCATCTGCCAGACAATAAAACGGACCGATAAAAAGCTTTTTATGGCGGATTAGGCCTTCGATAAGTTCTTTATTTTCGGGGCGCATTTCAAGATAGTCTTCTAATGCGCTAACCTGACCGTCAAAATAAAAAGAAGGGATTTTATTTTTGGACAAAAGTTCCAGGATATTGTCAAACACTCTCAACAAGCGTAATCTGAATACCTCAAACTCTCTGTACCATTCCCTGTCCCAATGCGTATGCAAATAGGCAATTACGTGTTTTCTCATATATTGATTTTACATCAAAATTTACAATATTACAATTGATAGCTCTTACCGTACACTAAATATACGATTTTTTGCATATTAATTAAACCACAGTCTTTGTTAAGCCGTTTAACATGTTGACTTTGTCAAAAAAAGTATTAATACATTATAAAAAACAGGAGAGTTAACCATGGGAATGGCAGCTTCACAGGCAAGATATTTAGCATTAACGGCAAGGAAAACCAATACCGAATGGGAAGGTCAGCAGATTAACCAGGCAAGAACGGCACTTGCAAACCAGAGTGCAAATTTGTTCAATCAACTGCTTGGAATGGAAGTGCCGAATGCACCGAAGACGTCTGATTACACAAAAATACAGTATTCTTATTCCGATGGTAAAAATGATTCCGTGTTTGAAGACTGGCATCAGATTAATACGGTTAACCCGAATTATAATTACGTCGTATCCCATTATTATATGGCTGATGTGTTTACAGGCATACAGCGGCTTTTAACCGATCCTGAGGTTCAGCTTAATAATGTAATGAACAAAATGGAATATGATAATGTTACGACAAAATTATCAAAAGACGAAAATCAAAATCTGAATGTTACATATAAGATTAATGACTATGACCATAATCAGTCTTATGACAAGATAACGGCTGCTCAGATAGAAGGTGATGATAAACTGAAATCATCACTCGAAGCATTTGAAGAATACGCAGGACTTTTAAAAGCGGATGGTTCTTTAAGCACTGACGGAATATACGGTTATAAAGATGATGACAGTGTATGGCATTTCTTTGTGGCTAACGATTATTACAAAATTTATGAAGCTGATGCAACAAGTAAATATGTTAAAGATTTTAAGAAAGAACTTGAAATATACGAAACAGAGAACGGTTTAACTGCAACAGACGGAGAACTCCGTTTTGACGGTATATATAAAACTCAGGATGGAGAAGGTAACTGGAGTTTTATAAATATTGATGATTATCAACAGATGTTTCAGGCAAAAGTTGAGGCATCACCTGAATTAAGAACAGCTCTGTACAATTATGAAGATGAAAATAACCTTTTAAACAAATATAAAGTTCTCAGTTACGATAATGTGTACGGTTATAAGGATGATACAGACACATGGCACTTTAATAATACAAACGGATATAATCCGGTTGTTTATTATGAAGTTGATGCTGATGAGGCGCTAAGAACTGCTTTAACAGCCTATGAAACGGAAAATGATTTGCTTGATGCGGATGGTAATCTGAGATATAATGAAATCTTTGCAAAAAAAGATGAAAACGGAAATTGGACATTTACAAATACAATAGGATACAGTCCTGTTTCAGAGGCTCAGGTTAATGCTGATGAGGAATTAAAAACAGCATTAACAACTTATGAAACTGAACAAAATATAATGATTGAAAAAGCTGACCTTACGTATGATAACATATATGGAACTCAGGACGCTGACGGTAACTGGAGTTTTGTTCAGCTTAATAACTATTCAAAATTTGTACCTGAAGATATTGAAGCTGCAGGCAGTGAGGCTTTGAAGAAAGCTGCAACAGAGTATGAAATAGCAAATGATTTAATGGTAACAGAGCCGGAACTTACTTTTGACGGCATATACAGCTATAAAAAACCTGACGGAAGTTATGGATTTATTAATACAAATGACTATACAACACTTAATCAGGAAGTTGTAGATGCAGATGAATATTTAAAATATGCATTAACAGTTTATGAAACGGAAAACGGTCTGCTTAATCCGGATGGCAGCCTGACTTATGACGGAATATACGGATATAAGGACGGTGCTGGTGTTTGGCAATTTATTAATACGAATGACACCGAGATTTATATGAAGGTTACACCTGAAAGCGTTGATTATTCAAAAAATGAAAGTTTAAGGGAAGCATTAACAAAATATGAAACAGAACACAAAATGCTCAAACCTGACGGGTCATTGAATTTTAACGGTATATTCGGGTATCAGGACAGTGACGGAGAATGGCATTTTGATGTAGATACTGTTACTGAAGCAGTATCATATATAAAAGCAAAAGACTTTATTGATTATTCAATAGCATACGGTCCTTCTTTCGTGGGTAACTCTGAACTTCATGAGCTTAATCAGCTTATAGTTGACAGAAATACCGGACTTGATCAGGTAACTGATTTGGCTCAGATACTGAAAGATTGTCCTGATTCTGCGGTTAAGAATTACGTAAACTTTGATGATTACGGAAATTTGCAGTATGCAGGAAAAGGTATTTATACATTTGAATTATTCGGTCAGACTTATTATACGACTAAAGATGATTTGATGGAAAGTTATAATCATGCCCGTAATGTTAATACCATAGATGATCAGGCAAAACTGGCTTATTACAGCGCATCATACGTTCCGCAAAAAATTAAAGAAACAAATCAGGCTTTGATTGAAAAGGATTCTGACGGCAGATTTAAAAATGTCAAGTTTGAAAATGACAGTGCGGTATACAACCTTAATGTAGAAGAAGTCCTTAATGAACAGGCATACAACGATGCAATGAATGCGTATCTTAATAAAAAGGCACAGTACGAAAAAACAATTGCAGATATTAATGCCAAAACTTCTATTATTCAAAAAGAAGACAGAACTCTTGAACTTCGTTTAAAACAGCTTGATACCGAACAGCATGCGCTTGCGACAGAGATGGATGCCGTTAAGAAGGTTATTAAAGATAATATCGAAAAGACCTTCAAGACATTCTCCGACTAGGTGTAAATATTACGCTTTGCCGCAATATTTTGAAAGTCTGTTGTATTCATTTATTAATAACTGTTTTGAAGGATATGATTCTATGTTGTCCCAAGGAAGGGCTTCATTGAAATCAAAACCGTCAACTGATTTTGTGATATCAATATTGAGGTTTTTTACGGCAGACTTGTACGCTCCGATTTTAGCGCCAGACTTGTAAACCTCAATAAGCATAGGTGTAATATTTTCATCCGAACGGGACAATACAGTCTGCCAGTAATCCCATTTTGCACTTGAAAATTTTGAAGAAACGCCGAGCTTTGATAACTCTTTTTCCAGATACTTTTGTTTTTTCTCAAGAGTTTTTGTATCTTCTCTTTTTGACCATTGGAATGGGGTTTGAGGCTTTGGTACAAAAGTAGAGAAAGAAAACTCTATGTTAAAACCTTTATTTTGCTCCTTAATTTTTTTTGCAAGGTTTAAAAACTCTTTGATGTCATCTTCCGTTTCTGTCGGCAGTCCGAGCATTGAATATATTTTAAGTCCTTTTAAACCGTTTTCTCTTGCTGTTTTTACGGCATTAAGAATTTGTTCTTCATTAATATTCTTGTTAATAAATTTTCTTAATCTTTCGCTGGCAGCTTCAATGGCTATAGTCGAGTGCTTTTGTCCTCCTGCGACAAGGGTGTTGACCATATCAGGCGAAACGGAGTCTGTTCTTAATGATGAAATGCCGAGTTCAATTTCTTGTCCGCGTTCTATTTTGTCCTTTATGTATTTCATTATGTCATTAAATCTCGGATGTGCGCTGATTTGCGCTCCTAAGAGAGCAATTTTGTTTGTGTATTTGAGCCCCAGCTCTATACATTCGATTATTTTGTCGTATTCGTAACTTCTGAACGGAAGGTTTGTGTACGATGCCGTGCAGAATGCACACCTGTTCATGCAGCCTCTTGCAACTTCTATGATAAATGTATTTTTAAAATAGCTTTTGTCTGTAATAACAGGGGTGTAAATTACGTTATTTAATGAAACGGAAGTTCTTTTAACCTTGTTTTTTAAAGAAGGAATGTATATTCCGTCAAGCTCTGAGAGCTTTTTAAGCGTATCGGCTTTCGAGAGTTTCAGCATAAGAATGTCAAGAATCTTTTCAAAAACATCTTCTCCGTCACCGATAATAATAAAATCAAAAAATGCGGAATAAGGTGCAGGGTTTGTTGTAAGAACCGGCCCGCCCGCAAAAATAAGCGGAGTATTTTCATCTCTGTCTTTAGAATAAAAAGGAATTTTTAGTTTATCCAGTATCTCCAATACACCCAAATAATCAAAGTCAAATGACATCGAAAAAGACAACGAATCAATATTTTGCGGATTAACGCAGATATTATCGGTGGATATTCTGACTGCATTTATACCATCTTTTGTATCGGCAATCTTGTAAAGCCAGAGATACCCCAGAGATGATAGCGCAAATTCCTCTATGGCAGGATATGCCATTACGTGATTATATTCACCTGTATTTGAAACGTACATTTTCATATTACTAATATACATTAATTAACGTTTTTGATATAGAGTTCCTCGAGCAGTACACAGAATGTTGCGGCAATAGCCGGAGCAAACACAAGTCCGATTAATCCGAGATACTGTGCTGTTACAAGCAGGAAAAAGTATATTATAAGCGGATGTAAATCTAAAAGTTTGCCGAATATGTAAGGTCTTACCAAATTATTTTCTGCCCACTGTGCGAAAAAGAACAGTAATGTAACGAGTCCTATTTTTAAAGCGCTCAATTTGCATACGGCAATAAGTATTATAACAAAGGCAATAGCGGGTCCTATGATTGGAACTAAGTCAAACAAAGCCGTAATTAATCCCAGTATCAGCGCATAGTCTACACCAAGCAAAGCCAGTCCAAGAAAAACAATAAAACCTAAGCTGAAAATTGTTACTATGGTTGCCAAAACGTAACCGCCGACTTTTTGTGATATTGTTTCAATAATATCTTCTGCCTTTTGTTTTATGTTATGAGGAAATAACCGCAGAACTCCTTTTTTTACGGTATCTTTATCTGCAAGAAAATAATAAATTATAATGCAGGCAGCCAGAAAATAGATAAAAAATTCGGCTATATTTTTGCTGAATGTAATAGATTTGTCAACGATATTTGTTGTAACATCAGAGGTTGAAGATACCAGAGCTCCGAGGTCTATCTCATTAAGATTTGCGTTTGTCAAAAACGGTAAGCCTGCAATAAAGGCTTTTGTGTGTTCAAATCTTTCAGGAAATGTTCCAATAAACGAACTTATTTCGTGTCCGCCCGTAACAAGAATCGGAACAAAAAACAGAAAACCGATAAACAGTGTTCCTATAAGTACAATTGCGGAAGCCGCCGGTCTTGATAGTTTTTTATGTCTAGAGCAGATTTTATCAACAATTGGATTCAGAGAACACGAAATGACGAAAGCCGCAAAGAAAAGAATTGCGATATCCTTAATCTGTGCCATAAAAACTATAAACAATATGGCTAAAACAAGGAATATAAAATTTTTTATACCAACATATTTTGAAAAAAGGCTTACCATAAAACCCCCTGACGTTATATTCTTACACTACGCTATGATAACATAAAATTACCCTTTCATATATTCTATTTCAAAAAAAATAATGATAAAATAATAAGTATGGGTAATATTTTGGAAATCAAAAATTTAACGGTAAAATATACTTCCGTTAATAATGGCGAAAAAACAACTGTTACAGCAGTTGATAATGTTTCTTTCTCTGTAAAAGAAGGGGAAATATACGCTCTGGCAGGAGAGTCCGGGTGCGGTAAATCAACATTGTCAAAAGCTGTAACAAAGCTAGTTCCTGTTCATTCGGGAGATGTTTTTTATAAAGGAAAAAGTATTCTAAATCATAATAAAGAAGAAAAAAAAGAGTATCCGAAACAGGTTCAGATGGTTTTTCAGAATCCGTATTCCAGTCTTAATCCAAAGATGAAAATATTTGATATATTGCGTGAACCGCTTGATATTAATACAAATTTATCCCGTGCTGCAAAAAAAAGAATGGTAAAGGATATTATAAAAGATGTTGGTTTGCAGGAATCGGTTTTGGATTTGTATCCGCATGAATTTTCCGGAGGTCAAAGACAGAGAATCGCAATAGCAAGAGCGCTGATATTAAACCCTGAGTTCCTTATAGCAGATGAACCCGTAAGTGCTTTAGATGCAAGCATTCAGGCTCAGATAATTAATTTGTTTAAGGATTTGAAAAAAGAAAGAGATTTGACGATATTATTTATATCTCACGACTTAAACGTTATAAGATACCTTGCAGACAGAGTCGGTATAATGTATTTTGGCAAACTGGTTGAAGAAAACGATACGCTTTCAATCTTTAATTATCCCAAACATGAATACACAAAGACGCTTCTGACTTCGGCGCCGGTGCTTAAGTCCTAGTGGCTGTTAAAGTTTTCGGCAGCTTTTTTAAGAAGTGTATCATCATTTGCGTGTTCAGCCAGAGGCGCGGGAACAAATAAATCGAGATATCTTCTTATTGCATACTGGTCTGTCATTCCCGATATATAATCAGAAACAATTTGGGGTATATCTTCTTTGTCATAATATGCCTGAAGGGTTTCAGTGTAATATTCATAAAGCGACTGAATGATGTTTTTTGCTTTCTTTTCTTCTGCTTTCGCTACCGGGTCAAGGTAAACGTTATCAAACATCCAAGTTCTGAGTTTTGTAACGTAAAACCAGCCTTCTTCAGACATTGAAACAGTCGGTTTATCCTGAGAATTCAGAATAACATCAGTAATCATTTTCCCCAGACGGGTTGACTGTTTGGAGGAAAAATATTTTATACAATCCCGGGGTAAATCTTTTTCTGATATGATACCTGCTCTTACGGAATCTTCAATATCGTGGTTGATATATGCAATTTTATCTGCATACTGTACAATTTGAGCTTCTGGAGTTTTTGGTTTGTATCCCCATGTATGTGTTAAAATGCCGTCAATTGTTTCTTTGCAGAGATTCATATCTTCAAGAACATCAACAACTCTTACAGATTGCAGATTGTGATGAAATCCGTTCGGAAGCAGAGAATCCAGAGTTGCTTCTCCGCAATGCCCGAATGGTGTATGTCCCAAATCGTGCCCCAGAGAAATTGCTTCAACTAAATCTTCGTTAAGCCTCAAAGCACGTGCCATAGTTCTTCCGATTTGCGATACTTCCAGTGTATGTGTCAGCCTTGTTCTGAAATGGTCATTATAAGGTGAGAGAAATACCTGCGTCTTGTGTTTCAGTCTTCTGAACGATTTTGAATGCAGAATTTTATCGCGGTCACGCTGGAAATTTGTTCTTATTGCAAAATCTTCGACACGTTCACGTTTTCTGCCTTTTGTCTCTTTTGCTTTTGTGGCGTAAGGACTTAATATTTCGTATTCACGTTCCTCAAGCTGCTCTTTTATGCTTTTTAACTCTGTGTTCATACCACGATTATACAAAATACCCATGTTTTGTAACTACCCTAAAAGTTGTATTTTAAGGGTAAATATTGTATCATAAATGTAAAGAGGAGAGATTAAATGGAATTGTTCAATTTAGACTTTTTAATAAGATTACTTGTCGCAGTAGCGCTCGGTTTTGCACTCGGTCTTGAAAGAGAACTGACAAACAAATATGCAGGTTTGAGAACTCACATCCTTGTATGTTTGGGCGCCTGCGTTTTTACGCTTCTTTCTATATACGGATTTCCGACATTTGCACAGGGTGATAATGTAATTGTAGACCAGGCAACGGGTGTCAGAGATACGGCAAGAATTGCGGCACAGATAGTCACAGGTATCGGTTTTATCGGTGCCGGAACCGTATTAAGAAACGGACCGATGGTATTCGGACTTACTACAGCGGCAACTTTGTGGATAGCGGCTAGTATTGGTATGGCGTGCGGTGCAGGAATGTATGACGTGGCATTTATTTCAACAGTTTTAAGTATCGCAGTGCTTACGATTATACGTATTTTTGAAAGACAATTCCTTCCCGGAAACAGTAAACAGGTAAAACGATACAAAATATCAGTTTACTGTAATGTCGATGAAGCAAAAAAAATCTATGATTATCTTATATCAAAGGTTGATGATATAAGAGATTTTACTTCAAAAAAACTTATTGAAAATCCTCTGAAAACAAAGGTTACAACATCTTTTGAGGTTAACAGCAAAAAGACGATTGATGAGATATACGCTTGGTTGAACAATACAACGGATAATGATTCCGTGTCTTTGCAGGAATTAAATGATTAAGGAAAAGAAGAAAGTAAAAAAAAGAAGAGAGCTTACGCTTAAACAGGAATTGATTATTTATATAAAAACAATAATCATCTCATTCCTGATTGGCGCGCTGATATCATCGGGTCTTACATATCGTGCAAGGATTGAGATGATTGATAATATGTTTGTCTCAAAAGAAAAACGTATTAAACTTGAACGCAAGGTTGCTCAACAGATAGTTGCAAACGCAGATTTGATAAGTACATTAAGTGATAAAAACTATTCGGTAATGATGCATGTCGGCGACTTGTATGAAGCCGCAGGTGATTTACAAAAGGCAGAATATGCGTATTATCTTGCAACACAAAAGGCTCCAAACGGAAAATATATTTCCTTCTTAAAACTTACTCTTGTTCTGATATCTCAGAATAAAATGGATGAAGCACACAGAATTATTGATTCTGTTGATGATATAAACAATTTAAGCTTAATAAGATTTAAGACCAGAGCAAATATTGTAATGGGAGATAAGTATTATTCGGATTCCAAATTCTTAAAAGCAGTTGATGCTTATGAACAGGCAAATTATTATTACAGCAAGCTGGCAAAAAGAGATAAAGTTGTAAACGAATCAATAAAAAAACGGCTTGTTAAGGCTTATATTTCTGCTGCATCAGTAATGATTAAAAACGGATATAATTCAGATGCTGCACGTTTTCTTAAAAAAGCATTAAAATATGATCCGAACAACCTTAAAATACAGTACAGACTTGCAATTGTTTATGCAGACTTAGATCCGCTTGTTTCAATATCGTATTTCGAACCGCTGATATCAAAAATTCCTCAGGATATAGACAGAGACTTTTTCGGCAATGTTCTTATAAAAGCTGCTAATATTATGGATATAGAAGGTAACAGCGTAAAGGCAAAATACTACAGATATAAAATCCATTCGCTTGATGTATATGCCAAGAATAAGGTTATTTACAAGGAAGACGTGGACATATCACAGGATAGTTTTACAATAAAGAAGGTGTTGTTTAAATATAAATTAAACTCATCCTATACTCTTATAAATGAATCTACAAATGATATCAAAAATCTGTCGGCAGAGTTCGTTCTTCGTGACGGTGAAGAAACCAAAGAAGTTGTTACATTAAAAAATTGTATAACAAAAAGACGCCCGTTATTTTCAAACGGCGGTACGGTAAATAATCTGAAGGTTGTTTTCGGAAAAAGTATATACACAAAACGTGAATTGGAAGAATACTATATAGATGTTTATGTATTTAAAGTACCTGAATATAAAACATATATAGGTTCGTTTAAAGTTCCGCTGCGCACGCGTCAATCGTCAAGAATACGGGTATCACCCCATTTATAAACTTTATTTCCCGAAACGAATACATCGTTTTCAAGAGCACTAGCATTGATTCTTCCTTTACTGCTGACAATTCTGAGTTTCTGTCTGCGAATTTTTTCTTTTGCATCAGCAAGTTCTTTTTGTTTTTCAAGGAATTCGTCCAGAGACATCAAATCTTTTTTCGGTTGATCAGCAGCAGCTTTCAGAGCTTCCAGTTCGGCATTCAGAGCATCTACTTCTGACATAGGTTCTTTTGTTTCCTGCTTAGCTGCAGTATTGTTAACGTCTTCTTCTGCAGCAGCCTGTTCTTCAGGAACATCTGCGTAGAAGTCAGAGTATAAATCCGATAATCCGTCGAGATCTGAATCTTCATCAAATGAATAAGAATCACGTGCGGACATAGCGGCAGAATTGTTGTAGTCATCTATTTGACCGAAATCAGGTCCCGGAGCATATTGGATATTTCCGCCGGCACCGCCTTGTGACATGCCATCGGGTGCATTATTAAGATTGCCTTTTCCGAATCCGGCGCCTTGTCCTCCACCAAATAAAGCGCACAATCCTTCGCTCAGACCTTTGCTCAGACCTTCGCTGAGTCCCTGGCTCAAACCATCTTTCAATTCTTTTGCAAAATCGCCGAACGAACCAAAAGACCCCTGAGAAGGTGAATCCATATATTTGCTCAATTCAGCATCAAGCATTGCTTCTTCAGAGCTCAGACCCAGTTTGGAATCAGACATATTTCCCATTTCAGAATCAAGTTCCGCTTCCAGAGCTGCAAGTTCTTCATCACTTATGTCATCATAGTTATCCTGAGAGAAGCCGCTGTCAGACAAGTTATCAAAATCGGTGTTGTTATCAGCGAAATCATTATCCGTAAAATTATTTTCTTCAAAGTTTTCATCAGAGATATTGTAATCAGATAATTCATTCGTGTTTTCAGAGCCGTATTCTTCAATATCGGAATAGTCTTCGCTGTATTCAGCATTCGTTTCGGCATCAGCGTTCGCATAATCCGAAGAAATTGATTGTAATTCTTCGTTTGAATTTTGGGCAGAACTGTTAGCGAATTCATCAGATTGCGTCTGAGTTTCATCGTTCATACCGGGCTGTATAACCTCAGAACCTGCCGCTGCGATTTCACCTGTTTTTGCATTAATCTCAGGGCTTTCCTTTAAAGTACTGTCTGTTGTACCAGGCTCTGTGCCAGTAACGTTGTCTGTTACAGCGGCTTTTCCCGTTTGTGCTATTGCAGGTGATTCGGAATTTGCTGCTATGGCTGATGCGGTTTCGGTTATAGGATTGTCATTTATTTTATTGCCGTTAGCAGTATTTATATCCTGAACAGCAGACGAAGTACCGTTTGCTGCTTTATCAGTCGGACCGTCTGTTATTCCTGCTGCCTGTCGTTTCTTTGCAAGAAGCTCTTGTTTTTTCTTTTCGAGAAGCTCCTGACGCTTTTTCTCTCTGAGTTCCTGCGGACTCATAGATTTTTGTTCAGCGGCACGTTTTTTAAGTTCTTCGAGTTTCTGTCTTTTTTCTTCAATGAGCTTTTTCTGCTGCTCCATCTTCCGTTCACGAAGTTCGCGGATTTTTCTTTGGCGTTCGGTTTCTTCGCCAGGATTTGTCATGTTCTTTTTGTCAGGTAAGGTAATTTTATCCTGGAACGTACTATACTCCTGATTGTCAATGATTAACTTACAATTAGTAAGTTCAGGCTCCCCATTTTTTAATTTAAAGTACAGGCTTGCGATTCCCTTTGAAACGGAATTTTCAAATTCTATGTTTATGCAGTCAAAACCGCAGTTAAAATTACGTATTTTAACCGCATTATCAAGTTTGTCTATCTTGTTTATGATATGGACAAAATCACGCATGATAACAGGGGAAATAGTGCAGATTGCTCTAAACATACCGTTTATCACAACACTATTACCCAGATACTCTCCGTTGATAGTGATTCCGTTCAATTTTCGCATGACATGTCCTATACCTGTAAAATATATATCGGCATATTTTTTGAAAACTTTAGTCTTTATGAATATTTTGTTACAATTGTTAATTATATTTACACCAAATGGTGTAGTTTGGTAAAATCTAAACGGTAAGAATATGGAGCTGATAAAGTATACAGTAAACACGGGCGAAGAAAATATGAAAACGGATTCTTATTTGCTTGAAGAAGCAATAAGGACTAAAAGAAGTGCACCCGTTTTCAGACTTTACGGCTGGAAGCCGAAGTGTATTTCATTAGGAAGAAACCAGAAGGATTTATTTTTCAATGATGTTGAAATTGATGTTGTTCGCAGACTGACAGGCGGACGGGCGCTGCTTCATGATGATGAAGTTACATACAGCTGTGTTATTCCTGTTTCTGCTATTCCGGGCGGAGAAAGTGTTATTGAGTCATACAAATATATATCAGGTATTTTGATTAATTTTTTCGGAACGCTGGGAATCTCTCTGGAGTATGGTGTTAATAAAAGAATTTCAACTCATTATGATTATTGTATGTTGTTATCAACAGGAGCAGATGTTTGTTATCGGGGTAAAAAGATTATCGGTTCGGCTCAATTCAGAAAAGAAGGGTATATACTACAGCACGGTTCAATCCTTTTCGGATATGACAAAAAACTTCTTGAAACGCTTTTTAATGAGGAAGTTAAAGGTATAACTACAGTAAGAGAAATCTTGCCTGATTTATCAAAAGAAGATTTTATTACAAAGCTGGAAGCGTTTATATCAGAACTTTAATTGTTTATTAATCTTTGCAGACATTTTTAAGATTAATAATAGCAACATTTTCTATGTGATAAGTATGCGGAAACATATCGAATGGCTGGATATATTCAATTTCGGCTCCTCGTTCCGTTAATATTTTTAAATCTCTTGCAAGAGTTGCAGGACTGCAGGAAACGTATATTATTTTATCTTTTGTCAGTTTAAGAGCGTAATCAAGGCTTTCCGGCGTACAGCCTTTTCTCGGAGGGTCAAGAATTGTTATATGAAATTCCCGTCCTAATTGTGTTTGTGTCCGAAAGAATTCTTCGGCATCTCCCTGATGGAGTTCTATATTTGTTATATTTTCGGATTTTATAACTTCCTCGGCAAGCTTTGTAGAAGCTTTTTCTTCTTCTATACTTACAACTTTTTCTGCAGAATCCGACATACAAATTCCAAAAGCTGTGATACCTGCGTATGCATCAAGAATAACAGGTTTTTCAAAGTTAGTTTTTATATATTCTTTTACGTAATTAAACAGTTTGTTTGCAGAGGGCGGATTTACCTGAAAGAATGTTTTTGCACTGACTCTGAACGTTTTATCGCACAGGACTTCTTCAATATAATTCTGACCTGTAACAGATTCTGTTTTTTCTCCGAGAATAAGATTTGTTTTCTTTGCATTAAAATTAACAGAAACTCCGCAAATATTGTCTAAATCTTTATATATGCTTTCGGCAAGCAGTTTTATCGGGTTTGATACATATTCAGTGTTTACAACCAGAACAATGAGATTTTTCTTATTTTCGTAAGAAGTTCTGATTACAACGTGTCTTAATTCACCCTTCCCGTTCTTTTCGTCATATCCGCTGATTTTGAGTTCTTGAGCCTTGTTTCTTATATAATCAATTATTTCGTCGCAGTAATGCGGCTGAATAGGGCAGTGTTTAATATTTACAAGTTCGTGCGTTCCGTTTTTGTAATATCCAGCAATAATTCTTTTCGAATCTTTTGTCTGACCTATGGGGTACTGAATTTTGTGCCGGTATTCTTCTGTTAGCGGAGAGGGTATAACATCCCGAATTTCAACGGGATTTCCGTAAATTGAATGCATTGTATCTTCAACAATTTCTTTTTTGTACCTGAGCTGTGCATCATAACTGATAAACTGAAGCTGGCATGCTCCGCATACTTTTTGCATCTTGCAGTAAGGTACGGTTCTGTCCTCTGAAAGCTCAATAATCTCCAAAACTTCGGCAAACCCGTAAGTTTTGTTTTTCTTTTTCATCCTGATCTTTACGGTGTCCCCGGGACAGGTATCCGGGATAAAAATTACATATCCGTCATATTTTGCTATGCCCAAGCCTAAATTAGACAGCTTTTCTATCTTTACGGTAAAGGTTTCAGGTATGTTTTTCTTATCTATTTGCATGGCTTAATAACTTGAATATTTCTGGTTTCTGATATTTCCTGACGTGCGTCGCGGATAATTTCTTTATATTCTTCAGACAGACTAAGACCGTTACACAGCCTGTCAATAAAGCCGTTATTTACCTTTACTGCTTTTTCCAGAGCGCCGACATCTTCAAGAACTTCTTTAATGTCGTGTAAATCATAGCCGAAGGATTGTTTCGACTGATAAATCATCATTTCGCCGGTTTCTGCGACCAACGGCTCTCCGCCGAGGTCAAAGTGAAGTTTAAATACTGATTTAAGGTCTTGTAATTCTGCCTGCATAGTAGCAATGGTTTGTTGAATTCTCAGGTATCTGTCAAAGAGATAATCAACATTTTTTAACTGTTTTTGCTGCCAATCCAGCCTTTGCAGATAGAGCTTTTTCAGTTTCGGATAAGCTAACGCCAGTCCCATTGTATCTGCCATTGCACGGTGGTGGTTTGTAAGTTCAACGTTGAATCTTTTTGTAAGAGCTTCAAGTCCGTGTGATTCCAGCTCCGGCGCAATTTCTTTAAACATCATTTGAGAGTCTATTCTCGGGTTTTCAAGTTTTTCGCCTGTAACCCTCAGTTTTGCTTCATTTAAAAATGAGTAATCAAAAATTACATTGTGCCCTACTATAGGATAGTCACCGATAAATTCAAGGATTTTCGGCATGGCTTCTTCTTCTGTCGGGGCATCTTCAACCATATCCTGCGTAATTCCGTGGATTGCGATACTCGATTTTCTGATATGCTGCTGTGGATTTATAAGAGTTTGGAATTCGTCTTTAATTTTTCCGTTTTCAAGCCTGACGGCAGCAAATTCTACCAGACGTTCTCTTGTATAATCCAAACCTGTTGTTTCTGTATCTAAAACTATTTCTACTTGTTTTTTAGGCATAACACATTAATTCCCTGATGAAGTCTAATCAAAACGGGTTGATAATTAATTTACCTCCACCCTTCCTTATAATAGAATAATAGCATAAATATATCAAATATGGTAATATTAAGTTGTAGTTATAAATTTAACAGGAGATATTATATGGTTCAGAAAATAGATATGGGAACATTTGATGCAGAGGTAAAAAACAGCGGTAAAGTAACAATAGTTGATTTTTATGCTGATTGGTGCGGTCCGTGCAGAAAATTATCTCCGATAGTAGAAGAAATAGAACAGGAGCTTGCGGACAGAGCTAAATTTACAAAAATTAATACGGATGAGAATATAGATTTGGCAAGAGAATATCAGATAAGCGGAATTCCAACGCTTTTGGTATTTAAAAACGGAGAACTGGTCGAGAGAATGGTCGGTTTGATGCCAAAAAATTCTATAATTACTAATATAGAAAAACATTTATAGAATTTTAAATGTTTTACTTGATTTAAAAATATGTCCATGCTAGATTAGATATTGCGAGGTAAAGAAAACTAGCCCGAGCCTCGCTGAAGTTTAGCTGAGGGCTGCTAGCTCAGGTGGTTAGAGCACTCTGCCGAACAAAAGGTGACTAAATGTCACGTTTTGTGAGAGGTCTGATAAGGGTTCTGCCCGGAGTTGAAAATCAAATAAGTTTATAATACTATAGCAGTATAAGGGCTGCTAGCTCAGGTGGTTAGAGCGCACCCCTGATAAGGGTGAGGTCGGTGGTTCGAGTCCACTGCGGCCCAGATAAAAAAGACAATGACTTTTGTTATTGTCTTTTTTATTTTGGTTGGTATAACCTTTCAGGACAGTTTGGATGCGTTTATATCGGCTATGATGTCGTGTTATTGGGAGTATATATTATCTGTGGACATTAGATGCAAATTTTTGAGGCAAAGATGCCTGATTTTAGGGCGAATGAGGCAGGTTTATAGTGTAGAGATTTGCCGGACTATTCTTGCACTTTTGTCCTAATTTTTGCACTATTTTGCACCAATATTTTGTGTTTTTAGTATTTCTCATGCCTTAAAATACTAATATGTTTGAACATTCACCCTGTGCAATAAAGTGCAACATAGTGCAAAAATAATTTATCTTTTAGTTTGATATGTGTCGAAATGTCTCTGAGATTAAGATGCGTGAGCCGGTGTGAAGTGCCGGTGTCGGCTTGCCGTGGGGCAAGACGAGCTGGGAACGAAACACTACGATGCCGCCGTTTCAAATCTGTGATTTGACAGGCGGAAAAGAGATTCAGGACTTGATGTTTCTGCGAAACAGAGACATTAATGTGTATGCAAAGGAGCATACGCATGGCAGATTTTACTCCAGAAAAATGTAAACAAATAGCACTCGCAAGACTTGATGTAGTCCATCAATGGCTCGAGTTCAGAAAGAAATCTCAAAACAAACTTCAAGCTGATTATGATTTTGTGAAATTGCATAATACTTCAAACTCGCACTTGTTTAAGATTTTAGGCAAAATATCCCGTGGTAGTTTGCACCGTTGGCTTGCGATGCTAAATGGTACTGAAGATTATACAAAGCTTTTGCCACAGTATAAATATTGTAGTGTTAAAGATTACAGAACTGTATTAAATGATGAAGAAATAAAGATATTTATGGGTTTGCTTTTACATCCGAACAGATTATCAATCGGCAAAGCAATTGCGCTAACCAAATATAAATTAAAAGAGCAGGGACAAAGTTTTATTCCGGCTGATATCACATTTAGAAGATATGCAAAATGGTTTAAGGATAATAATTACGACAAATGGATTTTAGCTCGTGACGGAGAAAAAGCACTATCAGATAAAGTTGAACCATATATAAAACGTGATGCAAGTTTGCTTGAGGTCGGGGATATTCTTGTTGCAGACGGACATAAATTAGCTTTTCAGGTAATTAACCCGTTTACAGGTAAACCCTGCAGAGCAACACTTGTCGGATTCTTAGATTGGAAATCCACAGCATTAGTCGGGTATGAAATTATGCTTGAAGAAAATAAACAATGCATAGCATCGGCACTCCGTAACGCAATAATCAATCTTGATATGATACCGAAAATTGTTTATCAAGATAACGGCAGAGCATTCAGAGCAAAATATTTTACCGATGATAAAGGATTCACTGAATTAGGATTTCAGGGATTGTATTCAAAACTAGGTATAGGATTGTATTCAAAACTAGGTATAGAAACAGTTTTTGCAAGACCATATAACGCAAGAGCAAAGGTTATTGAAAGATTTTTCAAAGAATTTCAGGAAGGATTTGAGAAGCTTTTACCGAGTTATATCGGCTCATCAATAAATAACAAACCCGCCTATATGATGCGAAATGAGAAATTGCACAAGAGTTGGCACAATGAATATATTCCAACAATTGAAGAAACAATAAAAATGATTGACATGTGGCTGAATTTTAAGAATTCTCAACCTTGTCCAAATGCTCCGGATAAAACAATAGCAGAAGTATTATCCGAAAGAAAAAGACAAAATATTGATATTAGTATTCTTGA
>CACWTN010000011.1 GCA_902763805.1 uncultured bacterium
ATCGGATTTTGGCAAGTGCTGCGTAAACAAAACCAAAATCAGTTAAATCACTTACATAACACACTCTCTTATATAATCTTACATCTTACTTACAATTTTCAGCCTCATTCGGTACTTGTTTACCCTGAGGCTTTTTTATATTTTTACGGATTTTTCCTGCCCCACCCCCTTTGAATATTTTACCAGTTGTCTGTACGCTATTTCTGATTGTTTTTTGTATGCCGAATAATTTTCATCTTTTTCAGAGGCTATTGAATTCAGCATTGTTCTTGAGATAACCGCATTTTTGAATATTTCTTCCAAATGTTCAGGAACAGTTATTATGTCATCTTCTTTTTGGAGCGTAAATATTTCATCTCCGTCTTTGTTTTCTCCGACCGCCAGTGTCAAATAATCAATACTGACAATAAATCTTTCTTCAGGTGACGGATAGAGAACAAATTTAGAACCCTTTATAAAAAACGCTTCAGGAATACCTTTTTTATTGTCAACTGTTTCAGGTTTATCAATATATCTCAGATTATTGGAGTTTAGTTTTATCGGATACACTCCCTGTTCATCCTTCACGACAAGACCTTTCGGCATTGAATACGTGTTAATTTTTGGGACGGTAAAAATAACATGGGTTCTTTCTCTGAAGGAGAATGGATAGGAATATAAAATTTCAGTAACAGCTTTATTCAGGTCTATCACAAGAGATTTTTCAAACTCATCACTTTTGGCAGCGTCATTATCAAACATAGACCATTCCTGCGAAGCACAAGAGTTATACAAATCCAAAAAAGTTAACGTCATTTTTCCTCCTTATCCAAAACCAGTTCTCTGATTGAACCATCCTGATATTTTATAACAGTTTTTTTATCAGCAAATTTTTTTCCGTTTTTTTCAAGTATTTTATAATCGTTTGGAAACTTATTTTTAAGCTCCTGAGCTGTTTCATCAGGCAGTAAAAATTCGTGTCCGGTAATCAGATACCTTATTTTATACATATTTTTCCTTTCTGTTTCAGCCGGCAAAATCAGCAATCTTTCTGACAGGCAAATTAAAATTCCCGTTTGTATACTGAAAGATTTTTGCTTCAGAAGAAATTATATCCATCTTCTCATTAACTTTGTTCCTGAACTCAACAGAGTTTACTTTGTTGTCACCAACTATCAGTATTTCGTCATAATTTTTTGAAATCAGATAATCCGCAGCCGCAATTATAGTTGAGCCTTTAAACTCTATTTCAGGATATTCTACCCTTGAAGAATAAGACTTAAACTTTTCACGCACACTTATAATTCTTTCAGGGCAGGATTTATAAACCTTTAATAGTATGTAATCCGTTATAATTCTTGCATGCGGATTCAAATCTTTTGAATGCTGGTTAAGCGCCAGCTTAAATATATCAGTTCGTTTTAAAATATCCCTTTCCTCGTCGGAAATAGGAGCATAAGTTAAAATTATTGCTTTCATAGGCGCTCCGAAACTCAGTTTGCAGGCTGAAACAGCTTAAAAAAGCTGTTTCAGCTGTATTGCAAACCTGTTTTATTACTCAACTACCGGTCTTACACCTGCCCATTTAGCAATTGCATAAATTGTTCCAGTAAAGCCTGTTGCAAAGTCCAAATCAATTGATTCGTCAGATTTTTGGAATCGTGACAAATCCTGAAGCTGGATTGCAGAAACCCCTTTTGCGAGTTCGATTACAATATCCCCGAGCATTGAGTTCGGATAAGCATTCCCTGCCTTTACGGTTAAGAGCGACGATGCATTTGAAGTATTATCAATAACTATAAACAGAGAGTTATTTTTATTAGAAAAAGCATCTTTTATAGTAATCCCGTTTGCTACAGTTACTGCCGTCTGTGTTATCGCAATATTAGCGACTGATTCCGAATGATCAAGTACGGGATATTGTACATCTATTTTATCTCTGGTCATTTTTATAAATCCTTTCTTTTTAAATCTATGATAAAGCCAGCGGCGCAGAAACTTTAACGGCACCTAAGAAATCAGCTCTTGGCGCACCTACGCCGTACAAACCATAACCTTTATAACAAGTATTAAAATTCTTTTCGGGTGTATAGTATGTTGTGTTTAAGTTTGAAGAGATTCCGCCTGCAAGGGTTTTTCCTCTGACACCGAAAAGCGGATAGAACACATTTGCTTCAGGTGATGCAATATTGTTTGAAACGAGGATTTCCCAGCCGCAAAGATGACCGATGTAACCTTTGCGAACTTCTTCCGCACCTTTTTCGGTATATTTCAAGTCATCTAATTTACCCAAATAGAACTGATATTCCGGAGGGATTACCGCAATCATATTTCCGTCAATCCAGTTTGTATGACCTTTTCCGTCACCACGCTGGAATTTTGCCTGCATGTAAGCAAAAATATCTTTTGCGGTGTTTGCGGATAAGTTTATTGCAGAACCGCTGTTATCAAGGTAGTGTCCTGCTCTTGTGTACAGATTTGCATAAGCTGCATCAACTGATGCGGCAAATTGTTTGATAGCATCGCCTGTATATTCTTTTGCGACTTCTATTTGTTCTTTTGAATCTGCACCTGCATTTTCAAGCATTTTTTCTTCCATTTCAGAAAGTTCAAAGTGAAAAGCCTTGCCTCTGTCCATTTTCACTTTGCAGGTTGAAATCGTTGCGGTTTCTGCAGTCGGAAGGTCACCACCGTCATAATCAAACAGAGTTACCATGCCGGGCATCGTGATATTAACTTCGTCGCCTTTTTGTACATTGTCTTTTTGTTCACTGTGAGCAAGTTGTCCTATAACAAGCTCATTGTAAAAGTGTTTGTCAAAAGCTTTTGAAAAAGCATTAACAATCATTTGCTTTGTTGTAGTCATTTTTTGTCCTTTCGTGCATTGTCCGTTATTACGGCATATTGTTGTTAAATCAATTTTTCAAGCATCTCGTCAAGTTCTTTCGGACTCATCTGCTGAATACTTTTTCTGACGGGTGTACTAACGGTTTTGTCGTTTTTATCAAACTTCATACCGTTAATAGCCTGCTGTGTTTCTGCCTTTGCCTGCTTTGATTTTTCATAGGCAAAAATACGTGCGGAAGTATAACTTTCAACAAGATTTACCAGCCTGTCCACATCTAAATCAGAGCCGAAGGCACGGTACGCTTCTGTATAAATCTGTTGAAATGAAGGGTCAGAAAAGTAATCAGGATATTTATTTGCATATTCCTGTATAACTTCACGGTTATCGTAAACACTCTGCAAGAGTTCAAGAGCTTCATTGTTTTCATTCATAGAAGCAACTTTTTCTCTAAGCATACCCAGTTCCGTAGACTGATTTCCCTGAAGTTTTTCAAGCTGTTTGTACGCTTCCGTTAAATCTTCGGTTGATTTAAACTTCCCGAGAATAAGAGAGGAAGGGCTTTCCTGCTTATCTTCCGTCCCATTTTGTACCTGCTGTTTTTCAGAATCAATGTTATCGTTTGTTAACGGCATTTTTTCTGTTTCAGCTGCTTGTGATAATTGATTTTCTTCCATAAAAATTCCTTTCTTTTTGATTTGAAATAATGTATAATATACTTTATGGTTTTAGTGTTTTTATAAAAATATAGGAGAGTATTATGTCAAAAAGTTTGGTAGCATATTTTTCTGCCAGCGGAGTAACAAGAAAGGTTGCAGAGAATCTGGCATCTGCAATTAATGCTGATATTTATGAGATTAAACCCGCCGTACCTTATACAGAAGAGGATCGTGACTGGACGGATAAAAATTCAAGAAGCTCTGTAGAAATGAGAGATACAAGTTCACGTCCTGAGATTGTTGAAGATGATTTTTCAGTAAAAGAATACGATAAAATATTCCTTGGATTTCCTATCTGGTGGTATATTGCACCTACAATCATTAACACATTCCTTGAAAAACACGATTTTTCAAACAAAAAGATAATCCTTTTTGCGACTTCAGGAGGAAGCAGATTCGGGAAAGCTGTTGAAAGCTTAAAAGTCAGTGTTGCGGACTCAACAGAAATTGTTGAAGGAGATATTCTTAACTCAAATCCTCCGGCAGAAATACTTAAACGCTGGGCAGAAAAGTTTTAACTTTTAACAATATCGAAATTAATATATTTTTTGGGGTTAACGGGAATATTATTTTCCCTAATTGTTATATGCAAATGCGGACCGCTTGATACACCTGTATTGCCTGATTTTGCAATCACTTGCCCCTGCTTAACTTTGTCACCGTACTTAACAAGAAAAGTGCTTAAGTGCCCGTATTCACTCACGATATGCTTTCCGTTAATAATACCGTGGTCAATAAACACTCCGTTCCCATACCCTCTCATCCCGCCGTTTGCAGCAATAACAAAACCTTTTTCTATCGCTTTTACAGCAGTACCCTCAGGAAGAGCGATATCTATTCCGGAATGATTTGTTGTCGCTCCTTTGACAGGTGATTTTCTGTAACCGAATTCACTCGTAATTTTTCCTTCAGCAGGTTTTATAAACATAAAAACTCCTCTCTTTTTCAAAACTTTTTATCGACAACCTTTTTACAGATTGATTTATTTTGTTTACATGTTATAATTTCATTTATTTAATATATTTTCTTATTAGGGGCCTGTATGAGAAAGTTCTTTTGTTTTTTTATTTCAGTTATTTCTGTATTTTTTATTTTTACTAACGATTCTTATGCAAATAACAAGAATGATAACAAAATCCCTAAAGCAGTGATAGAACATGCAGAAAAAAATAAAAAATATTTTGGTAAAGAATATAGCATATCTTACATTATGAAATGGCAAAAAGGAAAGGTATATAGAATTAAGAAAAAAACATACGGCATTGTATATTCATCTCCATGTTACATAGTATTTAAAGGAGGCAAAATTCTTAAGCTCACAATTGATGAGCGCAAACGTTTAGATTGGGATATTAATACGCATACAAATCAAGTATTAAATAAAAATAATAAAATCTTAACAAAAAAACTTTCTCGCAATGCAAAGAAAATAATGGAAATTGAAGATAATACTCCTCCGCCCGAAATACCAAATGCTTTATACAAATACACAAATAAATATATGATAAAAGGCAATGATGTTGGATTTTTATACCTGATGGAATGGAACGGTATGCATGTGTATAGGTCATATTGGAAAAGATACGGTTTTATATTCAATCCTCTTACGGTAATTTTGTATGACGGTCATCTTATACGACGACCATCACAAGAAGAATTTGATATAATGCTTCCGCTTATGCAAGATGCATACGAAAAATACCTTAATGAACAAGCACGCCTTCATAGTAAGGATTAATTTGCTTATTATCTATACGTATTGTTCGAGGCATTACATCTTTTGCCATTTCTTTTGCATCAACCCAGCTATTTATATACATTTTTGATTCCTCATTAGTAATATAAACATCTCGTTTTTGCGGATCATATATTTTCAATTGATTATCATTTCCTTTCTCTATAACAAATACATGTCCCTCAACAGTACTCAAATTCCCAGTTTCCAGTTGCGGATACTTAGCAAATTCGTAAATTTCCCCCTGTTTTATAGTACTGTTTAAATAATCAAAAGTTTCCTGTTTGCTATTGTCAATTACAGTCCACTCAGCAATATCACCTGTTTGAGGTTCTACCCACAAATCAAGACCATTATGTGATAACTCTTCTGCTTTTTCATTGTTGAGCGTAGAGGCTGCTTTCACATCATATCCACGCCTATTATACAAGTATGCAGCAACACAGCTGCTACAATTACCGTCACTTATATTTTTCGGAGCAGTTTCATCATACGTCGGATTGACTCCTGTACTAACAACATCCTCAAAACTTTTTGGTTCACCACGTTTTACACCCGCAATTTTATCAGGTTTTTATATTTCATTATCTTTCCTCCGTCTGATTTTCTTTATATATCTTTTCAAGACTTTTTAATAACACCCTTTTTACCGATTGATTTCTTTTGTTTGCATGTTATAATTATATTTATTTAATATATTTTCTTGTTAGGAATTTGTATGAGGAAGTTTTTTTGTATTTTAATTTCAGTTATTTCTGTATTTTTTATTTTTACTAACGGTTCTTATGCAGGCGATAAGGATAATAACAAAATCCCTAAAGCAGTGATTAATTTTGCAAATAAAAACTTTGACTATATGAATAACCCAAAGGTTCATTTAATACAACAGAACAATTGGAACGGTTATGAAGTTTATCATTTGATGTTTGATTGGTGTAACTGCATGGTATGCCCTGAACCACAATATATACTGTATAGACATAATAAAGTCAGATTCGCCAATTCTAAAGAAAGAACGCCAATCTATTTCATAAATAAAACAAAAAATTCGCAAAAGCCACCGACAACCTCAATTACAGAACTTTGGAATATGTACTGTAAAAACAAATAATCATAAGTTATTTTCGTCTTTTTTGTCGCGGAATAACAACATTTTTATATTTCATTATCTTTCCTCCGTCTGATTTTCTTTACAAATCTTTTCAAGACTTTTAATAAAATCATCAAACTCTTTCGGTTCATTTTTTATTCCTTTTTCTTTCTGTTCTTTTAAAAGCATACCTATTATAGGAAGCAATGCATTGATATTTGGATTTTCAGGGTTTAACGGTTCAATATCAGCACCTGTTGAAAGACCGCCATTTGTATTTGTACCATTCATCTCCGTTCCCAAAAACCGTTCGGGGTTGTCTACTCCTTTTTGTTCAAAATACCAGATAAAGATTTCCTGCAGGTTGAGCGGAATTATCTGGCTAAAGCGTTCAACCGCTCCCACAACCAAATCAGCCTGTTCACTCTTTAGTGCGGTTGAGTTATTATCGGAATAAGTGTATTTATAATCTCCCTGGCGCACAAAATCATCTATCTCAATATACTCCTGTTTATTGTCTTTAGAAACAAAAATCGTTTCGACACCGCTCTTAAAATCTGCACAAAGTTTTGCAACTTTTTCAACGTTTGGAATAATCAAATCCTGATTAATAGTATCAACTATCATTGCCAAACGAGTCATCTGTCCCTGCGTTTTTACGGTAATTTCCGTTGCGGTTTTTGCACCGCTTTCTTCAACTGCGCCTATCATATTAGGGAATATTCCCGAAACCTCTGCCATCAAATCATTAAGGAAAGTAATATCCTGTACAAAAATTTGAGGATTAAACTGTAATTGCTGGAACGCTGCAGTTGGTGAAAGGCTGTCGCCGTATTCAATAATCTTACCCGGATACAACTGAAGTTCGTCATCTTCAAAGAATCCCTCGGGAGCAAGAAGCGGAGGATTTTCACTTAAAACCTGAAGATTGCATGTTCTGTTCAGCAAATCCTCCTGAACCTGAGAAAGAGAAAGAACACTGTACAGAGGACTTATACCGCGTTTTGTTTCCGGATCTTTTACAAACGCTCCGTATGAAAACGGGTTAATAAGCGCATCATTCTTGTGAAAATACACAAGATATTTTCTTGCAACAACAACAGCGTGCCAATTCTTTAAAATCTGACCGTTCGGAAGTTTCAAATCACCCCAGTGTTCCAGAACTTCTACAGTTGAACCTTTTACAACATCACTGTCTTTTTTCATTCTGCCATTTCCGTCTTTTACAAGTCTTTGTATCTCTTCGGCCTGTTCCTTTGTAACCGTGTAAAGCTTGTTATTTATAATATCGTCGGGCGTTTTATACACTCTGTAAATTTTCGGACAATCATCCCAAGAATCTGCCTGAGCAGAATCAAAAACAATATCTGCAGGATTAACGGGATAAATATAAGGATTGTTATACACTTCTCTTTCATCAACATAAAAATTCTTACCCTCGTTTTTTGCTTTTTCCGCTTTAGTCTGCAGTTCAATATCTCCTGTATTCACAAAGAAATCAACAGGTCTGCGGTATTCTTCGGTAAGTGTTTTCCAGGCAGTAAAAGATATCAGTTCACCATAAAGTAAAGCGTTATCGATAATCTGGTCACATGTTTTCTGGTAATCCATTTTTTCCATAATATCGACCAAAACTGCTTTTTGTCTGTTGCTTGCGTTATCGGAGTCGTGATTTTCTCCCGACACATCAAACATAGAATTAACATTTGCATAAGTATTTCTCCATATATACGATTTAAGCGTCTGGTAAAACATAAATGTTTTGCACATTTTAATTTTACTTTTCCATCTTTGTGATTTATCGCCTGAGGGAATATACTCATTTTTGAAGAAAATCTCATCGGAAAGATTTTGCGCCATCTCCAGATGTTTGACCCGCGCGCTGTTCCATTCGGTAAATTTGTTCGCTATTCTTTTAACAAGACCTTCTTCTTCCTCTTTGTTTAACCTTTTTGGTTCCAAATCAGGATTAGTAATGTACTCAAATGTCATAAAATTTCCTTTCTAAATTATAATTTTGCTGCAGAATGATGCCCCGTGCATTTTGCACGGGGCATCATATTAAATAAATTGTCCTAAATCATATTATAAAGAGTTCACTTGTTCTTTTATATAATGATTTTTTGAATCCAAAGACTGCGCTTTTAGGGCGTACTCTTTTGCCTGTTTTAAATACTTAGAATCATTTGTCTGTTTGTACAAATATTCGCTTGCGTATGATGCATACAAATATGCAGGAGCATTGGTTTTATCAAGCTTAAACAATTTTTCAAACGAATTAATCGATTTTGAGAATTCGCCGTTAATATAATACATATATCCGAATCTTGCGTACACTTCTTCCATTGTCTCAGGAGCATAATAGGATTTTTCATTAAGTTTTTCAAGCGGTGCGCTTATTACCATAGACCTTCTGTCAGAAGATAATCTTGCAGGCATAGGTTCTGAGTTATATATATTTACCTTACCGATTTCATCCCATTCCGCAGGAAAATATTTTGCATTTTCCTGCAAATTTTGTAAACGTTTTACAGGATTCGGATGGTCGTTTTGCCACTCATATCTTCTCGGCAGAGAACTGAAATACGAGATTACCTCAGAACCGCTGTCAAGATTATATCCTGCGTGCAAAGCAAGTTTTGCGCCTTCAACATCTGCCGCATATTCCATATTTTTGGAATCTGTTCTGTATTTTTGCCGCATACCAAGATATGCCGCAGCGGAAACATAGTTACCTCTTTTAGCCAGCATTTTCTGGTCCTGCATTTTCATAGCCAGACGTGAAGTTCTTTCCTGATGACCTAAAAGAGCATGTCCCATTTCATGACCGATAATTAATGCCATTGCATCGTCATTATCTCCAAAGTTATCAATTATTGATGTACTCAGTGCAATATAGTTTGTATTTGTTGAAAAAGCGTTAGGGTTAACCGAATCCTTGTATATCTCTACCCTCCAGTTTATATAATCCAGTTTATTTGCTCTTATTAATTTTTCCGCCACTCTGTATACCTTATAAAAATCAGCTGCATCTGCCTGAGTCTTATAATGTTTGGAAGCAGATTTTGATAAATTCTTTTTTATATCCTCGTATTTTTTTTCATCGGATTTTAATTTCTTTTTATAATCTGCCTGAGATACAGTTTCGTAATTACCAAACTTCATTATTTTCGGATCTTTTATTTCACTCTTTGTGACAGTTTTATTCATTTGAATATGCTGATTTTGCAAAACTTTCTGGGTTGTTCCGTATTTTTGCGCATGCTTCATTTCCTTTAGCTGCATTTTCACATAATCTTTTGCCCCGACAGGACATAATGCAACAGAAAAGAACAATACAAGCATTAATATTTTTTTCATATATACTCCTTTTTCTGAGAATATATTATCATACTTTTTCTTCAAACACAAACAATTTTCCTTCAACCCTCTTAAAACCGCACCTGAGCAAACAAAGGGCAGATGCCCGGTTTTGCGCCTCGGCATATACCCTTCCCCTGAACCAGCTCAGGGACATTTTTAAACAATTCAGATGCACTTCTAAATTTTTCCTTTTAGAAAACGCGTTAACAAAAAGCCTTCCGTCATCTTCCGTAAAATAATAAATTGCGCCCTGAAGATTTCCACCCTTTTCAAACAAATAAAAAAAAGTGTTTTTACAGATAAAATCGAAAGAGTTAGGGTCGCAAATTTTGTCCTGAAGACTTTCATACAGTTTTCTGCATTCTTCACTGTATCTGTAAAACTCTCTTTGCATCGGTATCCAGACGTGAACGTCAGCCATATCATCACTGTTCATAAGACTCATCCTCAGACTTTATATTTTTTGTTCGCTTAATCCTTCAACAATATTGATAACAGGTTCAACATTTTCATAATTTTCTTCATCCAGACCAAGCGCAAGACGCTGCCCCTTCTGAACCTTTCCTATTGATGAAATCAAAAAATCAAGAACGGCAACGGAATTTTTAGGCATATCCAGAAACTCTATATCAGCTCTTGTTAACTCTCTTGAAAACTCATCAAGAATAAACTCCAAAACAGACAGAACATTATCGTAAAACCTGATATGCTTTTCGTTTACTTCTTTTTTTCTGCTTTGATTGTCAGGCTCTTTTTTGTTTTTCATAACAGGATTCCTTTAAAAAAAATCCGAAGGCAAGGTATAAATGTACAACACGTAGGAGAGCGGGTAAAATTAATTACCCGTTAAGAGAGAAAGGTGAAACGATGAAAAAAGCCTTCGGATAAATATAACCAACATATCATTTATTTTTTACCAACTCTTTGTTTCCGTAAAAATCACATGCATACTGTCTGACTTTCCCGTTTTTAGAACATTTGTTAACTCCATACACCCAGCCGAAGGGTTTAGATTTAACTCGTTTAAACAATGAACTTGCCGAACGTAAAATACTGTTTTGGAGCGAACACATAAGGTTATTGGCATTCACTCCTGCCGCAACCGTTTTGTTTAATCCGCCTGTAAAAGAATATTCCGTCAGCTCTGCAACAGGTTTATTACAGTGAGGACAAAAACCTACCGACAAAACCCGTTTCTCGTACAAATCCGTATCCTCAAGATAATAAACTTCATCCGGGTTAAATTTCATACAGTGATACATAAAAACCTCTCGCAATAAAACAACACCCTGTCTTAATAACAGAGCAGTTGATTTTTAATTTGTGATACTCCAGCCAAAAGGCACAATGCGCCCTTACCCTTGAATGATTTATCTACGCCGTTTTCACATTGCATCAAAATCAGGTACAAATAAATACTACAACATTTTAAAATTTCGCCTAAGGATTGTAACGATTTTTTTACATCTAAACCCAGATATCAATGTATACGGGCACCGCAGACAGATTAACACTATTGTCAGTCAATAAAATCGGACTTTATAAACAATTTTAACTGTTAATAAAAATTGAAACTTAATCTTGTTTTTAATAAACTTATAATACAGATAAATAAAAGGAGCTGAGAGAATGAAAGCAATCGTTTTTGATAATGAACTTAAACTTGATACTAATTATAAAAAACCCGAACCCAAAGAAGGTGAAGCATTAATAAAAGTAACACTTGCAGGGATTTGTAATACGGATTATGAAATCACAAAAGGTTATATGGGTTATGTCGGAGTTTTGGGACACGAATTTGTCGGTGTAGTTGAAGGGGTAAATAGTACTAATCCTGATGACAAGAAATGGATAGGGAAACGTGTTGTTGCCGAAATCAGCTACGGATGCAACGACCCTGAATGTGAATGGTGTGCTCAAAAGAATTACCGTCACTGTCCTGCAAGACACACATTGGGTATCGTTAACAAAGACGGCTGTTTTGCGGAATATATGACAATGCCTTTGAACGTTCTTTTTGAAGTTCCTGCTAATGTTCCCGATGAACAGGCCGTTTTCGTTGAACCGCTTGCTGCAGCTTGTGAAATATCTGAACAACTGCACATTGAACCGATGAAAAAAGTTCTTGTATTAGGTGACGGGAAACTCGGCTTAACAACTGCTCTCACACTTCACGCACAAAACCTTGACGTAACTCTTGTCGGAAAACACCAAAATAAGCTTGATATAGCCGCTAAACAGGGTGTCAAAACAAAATTATTACAAGACTTAAAAGTTGAAAACATTTACGATGTCGTAGTCGAAGCAACTGGTACGGCAGGCGGATTTGAAACAAGTATGGCACTCACTAAACCGAGAGGAGTTTTGGTACTCAAAAGCACGGTTGCTACGGGAAAAGAACTGAACCTTGCACCAATTGTTATAAACGAAATAACAGTCTTAGGCTCTCGCTGCGGTCAGTTTCCGCCTGCATTAAGATTGCTTGAAAATAACAGAATAGATTTTCACCCGTTCATCTCAAAAATCTATTCAATAGACGACGCACTTGAAGCCTTTGAAGCAAACAAAGCAAAAGAAAGCATAAAAATATTAATAAAAATGTAGAGGTTTAAAAGTCTTTTGGTTCTTTTCTAAAGACCCATTATATATTTACCCTCACTATACCATTTCTCTGAGTTTTTTCAGCTGGTCACGAATTTCGGCAGCTCGCTCAAAGTCAAGAATTTTTGCGGCTTTATGCATATCTTTTTCAAGCTTTGATATGAGTTTTGGCAAATCTTTCTTTTCAATACCAAGGTCAACCATTTCTTCCGCAACAATATCTTCAAAGTCACGATAGCTTGCAACGAGTGAAAGCAAATTGTTTTCTATCGGTTTTTTAATAGTCTGCGGAATTATTCCGTATTTTTTGTTATGCTCAAGCTGAATTTCACGTCTGCGGTTTGTTTCATCGATAGCTCTCTGCATAGAATCTGTTATTTTATCAGCATACATAATAACTTCACCGCAGGCATTACGGGCAGCACGCCCTATAGTTTGGATAAGACTTGTGTCGGAACGTAAAAAGCCTTCTTTATCAGCATCCATAATCGCTACGAGCGAGACTTCCGGGATATCAAGACCTTCTCTCAGCAGATTAACCCCGATTAGCACATCAAATTCACCTAACCTTAAATCCCGAAGAATCTCAACTCTTTCAATTGATTTAATACCGCTATGCAGATAACGGACACGAATGCCTTCCTGCAGGAAGAAGTCGCACAAATCCTCTGCCATACGTTTTGTAAGCGTTGTTATCAGAACCCTTTCATCTTTTTTTGCACGCTTTGCAATCTCTTGTTTCAGGTCTGATATTTGTGTTTCGATAGGACGAACCGATATTTTCGGATCAACAAGTCCTGTCGGACGTATAATTTGTTCAACAAGCTGAGATGACGTATTTTTTTCAAAGTCACTTGGAGTTGCTGATATATAAATTTTTTGTCCTACTTTTGAGAAAAATTCCTCCCATTTAAGCGGACGGTTATCTTTTGCGCAAGGAAGCCTGAATCCGAAATCAACAAGCACCTGTTTACGTGAAGCGTCACCGTGGTACATTCCGTTTAATTGCGGAAGCGTAACGTGAGATTCATCAATAACAGTCAGAAAATCCCCTCTGAAATAGTCCAAAAGCGTTGCAGGAGCAGAACCTACAGGACGGCGTTCAATTATACGGGAATAGTTTTCAATCCCTGAACAGTACCCCATTTCTTTAATCATTTCCATATCGTATTTTACGCGCTGCTGAAGCCTTTGTGATTCAAGAATTTTATTCTCTGCCTCAAGCTCATTGACACGGTTTCTGAGCTCCGTTCTAATCATATCAAGTGTTTCTTCTTCATTCTCGTCATAAGCTATATAGTGAACTGCTGGGTAAATATAAACACTTTCGGGAGCTTCCAGTATTTCTCCCGTTAAATGGTCAATTCTTACAATTTTTTCTATCTCGTCACCGAAAAAGTAAATTCTTGTGACCACTTTTTCGAAAGCAGGCATAATCTCTAAAATATCCCCTCTTGCCCTGAAAGTCGAGCGTTCAAGTTCAAGGTCATTTCTTGTGTATCTGGTCATAACAAGATGTTTGATTAAATCATTTCTTTCTAAAGTATCGCCGACAGAGATTTTAATCGTGCCTTTAAAATAGCTTTCAGGCAAGCCCAAACCGTAAATACAGCTTACTGATGCAACAATAATTACATCATTTCTCTCATAAAGACTTCTTGTTGTATTATGTCTGAGACGGTCTATTTCGTCATTTATACTTGCAGATTTTTCAATATAGGTGTCAGTCCTCGGAATATAAGCTTCAGGCTGATAATAGTCATAATATGAAATAAAGTATTCAACCGCATTATTTGGGAACAGTTCTTTAAATTCGTTATAAAGCTGAGCTGCAAGAGTTTTGTTATGAGCGATGATAAGCGTCGGCTTTTGTATACGTTCAATAACATTTGCTATTGTAAACGTTTTTCCTGAACCTGTTATACCCAAAAGTGTTTGGGCATCATCTCCCCTTTTTAACCCTTCAACAAGTTCCTCAATCGCTTTTGGCTGGTCACCTGCCGGCTTATATTTTGAACAAATTTCAAACTTTCTTTCCATAAAAACATTATAACCTTAATACACCAAAATGCATATTTTGATGTAAAGCAATTTTCTCGTTCAGGTCGAGTGTTACAATTGGCTAATGAGTGCAGATACAGAGCTGAACAAATACTTGCCTGAATAATTTTAATTGACTTGTATGTTTTACCACATATAATAAATATATCGCTAGATATGTGTTTGTGTATATTAAAAATAAAAAAAGCGGTTTGCTAAAGCAAACCGCTTTTTTATTTATATTTTTTCAAGCTAAACAGCTTTGAAAACCAATGTTGCGTTATGACCGCCAAATCCGAATGAGTTGGAAAGAGCAGCTCTTACATTAGCTTTCTTAGCTTTGTGCGGAACATAGTCTAAGTCAGCAACATGTTCATCCTGATTATCAAGATTGATAGTAGGAGGAACAATACCTTCTTCAATTACCTTTGCACAAACGATAGCTTCAACAGCGCCTGTTGCACCCAGCATGTGACCATGCATACTCTTTGTAGAACTTACCATAAGGTGTTCATTTTGAGTTTTATCGCCAAAAATTTCAGCAATAGCCTGTGACTCAGCTATATCGCCCAAACCTGTACTTGTTCCGTGAGGATTGATATAATCAATATCCTCAGGTTTCAAATCAGCATCTCTTAGTGCAAACTTCATTGAATTCAAAGCACCTTTACCTTCAGGGTCAGGAGCAACAATATCGTGTGCATCAGCAGTCTGACCGTAGCCAACAAGTTCTGCATAAATCTTTGCACCGCGAGCTTTAGCATGCTCATATTCTTCAAGAACGACAACACCTGCACCTTCGCCCATAACAAAACCGTCACGGTCTTTGTCATAAGGTCTTGATGCTTTTTCAGGTTTATCATTTCTCTTTGATAAAGCACGGCAAGAAGTAAATGCGCCGACACCGAGCGTTGTAATTGTAGCTTCGCAGCCACCGCAAACCATTACATCGGCATCCCCGTACTGAATAGCACGGAAAGAATCACCGATTGAATGTGTACCTGTTGCACAAGCTGAAACAACAGCCTTGTTAACACCCTTATACCCATGCTGCATTGAAATTCTGCCTGATGCCATGTCTACAATAAGCATCGGAACAGTAAACGGAGAAGCTTTTGTCGGGCCTCTGTTAATCATAGCAAGGTGGTTTTGTTCAAATGTTTTAAAACCGCCTGCTGCAGAACTTACAATAACACCAATTCTGTATGGGTCAATATTCGCTTCATCAATACCTGAATCTGCTATTGCCTCATCTGCTGCAACAACAGCAAATTGGGTAAATCTGTCCATTCTTTTTGCTTCTTTTGGGTTGATATAATCATCAGGGTTAAAATCTTTATCTTTGATTTCACCTGCGATTGTAACAACATGCCCTTCTAACGGCATTTGTTCAATGGTAGAAATTCCGCTTTTTCCGTCAACCATTGATTTCCAAAAATTTTTAACACCAATACCGCAGGGAGTAACAGCACCCATGCCGGTAATAACTACTCTTCTTTTTGTCATCTATTTATACCTCTTAAAATGAAAGCGAGTGAAAGTGTTGCACCTCCACCCGCTTTAAAATTCTTATACTCGTAAAATCAATTATGAGTGAGCTTCGATGTAGTTAACTGCATCTTGTACAGTTTGAATTTTTTCAGCTTCTTCATCAGGAATTTCGCAACCGAATTCTTCTTCGAAAGCCATAACTAATTCAACTGTATCTAAAGAATCAGCACCCAAGTCAGCAGTAAAGCTTGCTTCCGGAGTAACTAATGCTTCATCACAGCTTAATTGATCTACTACAACTTTTTTTACTTTTTCTAATGTACTCATGTTTTTTATCCTCTTATTTATGTGTCATACACTTTTCAACTTAAATTATACTTGTTCAAGATTATTTTGCAATAAAGTAACAAAATTGTTACAGTTTGTTAGATAATCAATCCTCCTGATACTTCTATAGCCTGTCCTGTTACATAGTCTGTATCAAGAGCTAAGAACTTAACAACCTTAGCAATATCTTCAGGAGTACCAAGTCTTTTCATCGGAATTAACTTCATGTATTCGTCAGTGTTACCCAAATCTGCAGTCATGGCTGTCTGGATAAATCCCGGGCATACAGCATTAACTCTGATATTTCTTGAACCGAATTCTTTTGCAAGAGTTTTTGTCAAACCGATTAAACCTGCTTTTGAAGCAGAATAGTTAGCCTGACCTGCGTTACCGTGAAGACCTACAACTGATGACATGTTAATAATTGAACCCTGTCTTGCCTTCATCATGTGCTTAATAACAGCGTGTGTAACATAATAAGCAGAACCAAGGTTAATCTTGATAACTCTTTCCCATTGTTCAGCGTCCATTCTTACAAACAAACCATCCTTTGTGATACCTGCGTTGTTTAAAAGAATGTCGATTTTGCCATGTTCAGCAATCATCTTTTCAACAGCTGCCTGCACCTGTTCATCATTTGAAACGTCAAATTGATAGAAAAATGCATCTACGCCTAAAGCTTTGATTTCATCAATGGCCGGCTGAGCTTTTTCAGCATCGCATATATCATTGATAATGATATCGCATCCTGCCTTAGCAAGTTCTTTGGCACAGCTGAAACCGATACCTCTTGAACCGCCTGTAATTAAAGCAATCTTTCTTTCACTCATTAATTTTTCTCCTTATTTTATGTCGGATAAATCCGATTTACTTTCTCTCTATCCCTTGAGATTAATTTTACCATAAAAAATTTACAGTGGTAAATAAATTTTACGGATAATTATCAAGTTTTGTTCTTCTTTTCCCCGTCCAGACAAGCTTGCATGCCCCGTAGTATTCATAAGAATATAACAGATACTCAACCTTTGTCCCGGTAGTCTGGTACATGAAACCCAGTCTGTAAGACTTTATCTGTCCCGAGTGTTCTCTCAGAGCATTTGAAAGTTCTTTCAGTTTTGCCTCATCGAAATAACAGATTTTGTAATCCTGCCACTCATTTTTCTGAGTACTAAGCCATTGGTTGTACTGTGTTTTGTACTTACAGGTACCGTTTTTTTCTTTTCCCTCAACAATGTATTTATACGTTCCTGTCCAATCAACGTACCACGTTGGCGAACAGTGCTCAAAATCGTCAATAAAATACGGGTCAAAGTATGTCGGCATTATATGCTTGCCATAATGCGTATAACTATTTCGTGTAACAGCAAATACTGACGCTGCACAAAATATTAATATTAATATTAATATAATATATTTATTCTTTGACATAAATCCTATACTTCTGCGAGCTGTTCTTTAAGAGCAGATATTGTACTTTCCAGAGATGCCTTATCAAATACGTTATACACAACAGCCTCGGGAGCAATCTTTTTGTTCAAACCGGCAAGAACTTTGCCCGGTCCGATTTCAATAAATGTATCTACACCTTCCAATACCATTTTCTGAATAGTCTGTGTCCAGTGAACAGAAGAATAAATCTGCTTCGGCATTTTTGCCCTGAAGTCTTCCGCACTTGTTGTAAGCTCAGCATCAACGTTTGTAATAACAGGAATTGATGAGTCATTTAACTCTGCATCCTTAACAAATTCCGCAAACTCCTCACCAGCATTCTTCATAAATTTTGAGTGGAAAGCACCTGAAACAGCAAGCGGAACAACGCGTCTTGCACCGTTTGCCAAAATATAATCACCTGCCGCTTTAACTGCATTTTCATCACCTGTTATAACAACCTGAGCAGGTGAGTTATAGTTTGCGACATCAACATAACCGACTTTGGAACCTTCCTCCAAACCTGCTTTTAAAACTTCTTCAGATGCATTAAGGACAGCAGCCATGCTTCCGCCTTTTGTTGCACCCATTAGGTCTGCTCGTTTTTGAATAAGTCTGAGCGTCGTTTCTAAACTCATTACTCCTGCGGTAAACATTGCGCAATATTCTCCCAGTGAATGTCCTGCCGTATAATCAGGAACAATATTCAGCTCCGAACGTAAAGCCTCCATCATTGCAATTGATGTTGTAACAATACAGGGCTGAGTATTAACAGTCTGTTTAAGATTTTCTTCAGGGCCTTCAAAGCAAAGAGCAGATACTGATTTACCCAATGTTTTATCTGCCGTATTATAAACATTTTTTGCAGCCTCATAATTTTCGTAAATATCTTTTCCCATGCCGACAGCCTGTGAACCCTGTCCCGGGAATAAAAATGCTATTTTTTTCGTCATTAGTTTCTCTCCTTATAATTATTTTTCTTTAATTAGTAAATCTTTTTCCGGATAATACTTTCGCTGAACCTTTTTATATGATTTTACAAGCGAAGAATAATCTCTGTAATTGAGTAATGCTGAAATATTAAAATCAAAATCAGATTTTTCGTTTTTTATTTCGCATAAAGTCAAAGCCGCTGTTCCTGCCCATACAAGCCTTCCGATATTTCCGACTCCGCATAACGCGATTTTATGACCTGTTGGCATAATTCATTTACCTCTAGCAAATTCCTTCTCTTAATCTCAGCACAGCGGCACCCCATGTCATGCCTGCACCAAAACCGCAGAGAACCGCCGTTGAAGGAAGTTTTATCTTACCCTGTTCAACTCCTTCCACCAATGCTATCGGAATAGAAGCTGCCGAAGTATTTCCGTAATACTTGATATTTGAAATAACCTTGTCATCAGTATATTTAAGCCTGTTTTGTATAGACTCAATTATTCTCTGGTTTGCCTGATGCGGAATAAGATAATCTATTTCTTCTGCTGTCAGTCCTGATTTTGAGATACATTCAGCCACATACTTCGGAACGGTTGTTACCGCGAACTTATAAACTTCTTTTCCGTCCATGATAATTTTTCCTGTTCCGACTTCATCAGCCTGTTTCACAAGAGGACAACACTGCGAAGGCATATTTGTCTGAATCATTTGTCCTATAGAACCATCCGCACTTATATTTAAAGAAAGTACGTCATCAACTCCGTCATCGGAAGCTGTTACAACCATTGCACCGGCACCGTCTCCAAAGAGAATAGAAGTTCCTCT
Organism: uncultured bacterium; assembly: GCA_902763805.1. Classification (GTDB taxonomy): domain Bacteria; phylum Cyanobacteriota; class Vampirovibrionia; order Gastranaerophilales; family Gastranaerophilaceae; genus CAG-196. Next base: position 19,380 of record CACWTN010000011.1, read on the forward strand.
GTCTGTCCAATCGGTAATTTTAGAGTTGTTATCCGCTGCAACTATTAAAATGTTCTTGTAAATTCCTGTACCGATAAAACCCCTTGCGACCTGAAGGGCATAAATTAAACCCGTGCATGCCGCAGTTAAATCGAAGGCGGGAATTTTTGATTTTATACCCAATTTGTCCTGCAAAGTACATGACAATGTCGGGTAAAGCTGAGGCGGAGCAGATGCCGCCGATATTATACAATCAATATCATTAACATCTATTTTTGATTTATCAATAGCTTTTTTTGCCGCATCAAGTCCTAAATCAATAGCTGTTTCATTTCCTGAAACAACACGTCTTTCCTTAATACCCGTTCTTGTATATATCCACTCATCAGAGGTTTCATACAATTTTTTCAAATCCTCATTTGTGATAACGGTTTCCGGCACAGAATACCCTACTCCTGCTATCTTCAAAGGTATAAAATCTTTTACCATTAAAACTTCCTCTCAACATCCGTTTGTTTATTCATGATAATTATATCATGACAAAATACCAAATTATATTTTTGTTAAAAATCTATATATTAACGTTCAGTTTCGGATTTTTCCTGAACCACGTAAGCTGGCGTTTTGCATAATTTCTTGTATGCTGTTTTAACTTATCCACCGCATCTTCAAAAGAACTTTCTCCGTCTAAAAACGTAAGCATTTCTTTGTATCCTATGGTTTCCGTGAAGTTTTTTATTCTGCCGTGTTTTTCCAGAAGGGATTTTGTTTCTTCAACAATACCCTGTTTCACCATCAAATCGACACGCTTATTTATACGGTCATAAAGCCATTCCCTCGACTGCAATTCAGGCATTATCCATTCAACATCATATTCGGGTTCTTTTTGTTTCTCTGTTTGAGAAAGCGGTTTCCCGAGTGTTTTTATAAGCTCAATTATCCTTATCATTCTTCGCTTGCTGACATCAGGGGTTAGTTTTTCAAATGTTTCAAAATCAAGAACCCTGATATCATCTTTCAAATCTTCTTTTGTTTTTTGCTCAAGCTCTGCCCGAAGCTCATAATTTGTTTCAACCTGCGGTAAATCGTAATGTTCAAGAAGAACCCTGAAATACAATCCTGTTCCGCCTGCAACTATTGGGATTTTTCCTCTCGACAAAACATCTTCGATACACTTCTTTGCATCTCTGGCATAATCTCCTGCAGTGTAATCAACCTCAGGTTCAACAATATCAATAAGATGATGCGGAATTACTTCACGTTCTTCTATCGTCGGTTTTGCTGAAGCAATATCAAAACCTTTGTACACAAGACGCGAATCGGCAGAAATAATTTCTCCGTTCCGTTCGTGCGCAAGTTTTATTGCCAAGGCTGTTTTTCCGCTTGCTGTAGGTCCTGCTACTGCGATTACTTTTGATTTCATAAAATAATTTTACTCTAAAATTAAAAAGTGTGGTATAATGAACCTATGTTTAAAAGAATAGCTGCAATCTTAATGTTATCAGCCTGTATGTCGGTTTATGCGGCAGAAATTCCTGTCGATGCAAAACTAGATTATAATCAGGGTATAGATTTTTACAAACTGGGGATGTATGAACGGGCAATAGAATCCTTCCGTTCAGCGGTCAGAACATATCCCGATTATATTGATGCATACTATAATCTTGCAACGGTACTGGAGTATCTGAAGCAGTATGCTGAAGCTTTAAGTGTTTACAAACAGGTCTACATAAGAAATCCTAACGATTATGAGGTAATCTATAAACTTGCTCTTATGAGTTCAAAAATTGAGGATTATGACCAGGCAGCAGGATATACAAAACTCATACCTCAGACAAGTCCTTATTACCAGAGAGGAAAAGAGCTTGCGGAATCCTGCAGATTGGCAGTTGCCCAGCCTGCAGTACAGAAGCCCGTTAACCCTCCGTCAAAAATCGCACAGTATTCAGGTGTTTATGAAAATGTGCCAAGTCCGACCGGAGTAACTTCGGATTCTAACGGAAATCTTTACGTTGCAGCGTTTACGGAAAACGTTATATATAAAATTACTCCCGATAACAAACGTCAGGTATTCGTAAAAAGCGATATGATTAGCGGTCCTATCAGTCTGGTAACAGATGAAACGGGCAATTTGTACGTATCTAATTACACCGCCAATAATGTTGTAAAAATTTCACCTCAGGGAATAGCATCAGTAATAATCGGAAATGCCAATAAACCATACGGTCTGCATATTGACGGCAATATGCTGTTCGTAACCTGTCAGGGTTCAAATTCCGTTATCAGACACCGACTTTAGTTTTATTCTTTAATTTGTTTGCGCAAACTCTTTTTTGCCTTATTTAAAGGTCCGCTTGACGGGTCAGTTACATTGTAATAATAATTTTTTGCGTATACAAACGGAAATTTCGGAAGCCATGAACATTTCATTAACACCGATACCGTATCTGCGCCTTGTGAAAACATAAGCTCATCTATCGTTTCTTCGTAAGCAGGCGATATAGAGGATATAATTTTAAGTACATAATCCGTAAACGTAATGCCGTAATATCCTGTTGTTGCAAGCGGACTTTCTGCAAGGTCTGCCAGTTTCAAATCCTGATTTTCCAAATCCGAAAACACAAAATTAAACGGACTATCGCCGCTTTCTCGTCTTTTAAACTCTATCGGGTTTCCACCGTATACAACCACTATAGTATCTTTGTCGGGCATATAAATATCGTCAAAAATATTATCAAGCCGTGTTTGCCCGTTAAACGAATACAAGCCGAATTTATAATTTCTGGAAGTAACAATAAGTCCGCCCGGCAGCAAATCTATTGTAGAAAACATATTCGGTTCTTCTTGATTTCCGAGTATATTTTTCCCATATTCATTAAGCAGACAGTATTTGCTTCCTTTTCTTAATTTTACATACTTCCCGACAAGTCGTTCTGCCTGATTATAAACGGGTTTAACAAGTATATTTCCGTTATCGTCAATGATACCAAAGCCCATTCTGTACTGCATTATCCAGGAAGATTTTCCAAGTCTTACCAATTTCTTGTATTTTGCAGGTGTGACAATACTTCCGGTGCTATCCTTCAAACCGAATTTACGTTTGTCCGAATACACTGATGTGTCGGCAAAAACGCTCTGATGCAGAAACAAAAAGAATAATATAAAAGCTAAAGTCTTCTTCATACTAAAAGATTAGCATAAAAACAACGAAAGACAATTAGATATTAAATGTCAAACGGGTCGTCTTCCTTGTAATAATTTTTTCTGCCGGACTTAATTTTTTCGTTGCGTTTCTTTACGTCTTTGGCGACATTTTTATAAGCATTATCGAGCGAAAGCTTTGCTAACGGTTTATTTTTTGCTCTGTCGTTAACCATCAGCCAGTAAGTTCCTTTTACGTTATTAACGCTGAAGGATATTTTTCCTGCAAATCTGTCACCCGGTTTGAGCTGAGAGAATAATAATCTTGTATCGCCAAATATTGAGGGATTAAAAACGACATTGTAATCATTCATCAGCGCCAAATCCATACCTGATATTGTTTTCTTCGACATATTGGTAATCGACAGTGATAAAGTTATTGTATTTGCCTCCCCGAACGGGTCTTTCTCATACAAAATATTGGCAATTCTTATATCCAAACCCGGATATTTAAGCTCTTTTTGGAGCAATGCTTCTTCTTTGTATACAGGAAGGTCGACATTAGAGAGAACTTTAACTCTTATTTCATCTCCGGGAGCTATAAGAACATTTTTACCTTTTCTGTATAAAGACATTCCAAGACCTATTGTACCCCCGACTGCTGCACCTCCTGCAAGAGTATATCCGTGGGATGCTACCGCCGCAGCCGGACCTAAAGCCTGAAGAGCAAAAATTCCGCCCATAACACCGCCAGCCGCTGTGTAACCTATATCTGTAGCAACGATTTTTCCGACTTCTTTTACAGGATGCAGTTTTGTTGACATTTTACCTTCTATGGGAATTTCTCTGCCGTCAGGTGTCGTAAGATAATCGAAACTCAAATCAAGATAACCGTTTCTTCCCAGACGTTTTGCCTCTGCAACCTGAGTAATTGTACCGTGGGCAATAGTTCCTTTCGGAAGAATTACACCTTTATCGCTCACGACATCAGAAGTTATTTCCGCAAAGAATTCATCTCCTTCAAGAGAAAATGTTCCGTCCAAAACCTGAGAAACAGTCATTTTTATGACATCTTTTTTATCAAGTGTATCTGTTTTATCGGTAAACAAATCTTCTGCAGGCATACTGAAAGTATCATCATACTCTGCATGTCCCTGAAATGTATCATCCGCAAAGACAACAGTGTTAAAAAGCATTAAGCCTGCTAAAAGTATTGCTAACCTCTTCCTCATATTTAATATTATACTATATTTTGAATTTTATTCCATAATATTGAATAAATTTCGGATAAAAGTATTAGCTTAAACTTTCATATTTCCTGAATGATACTGAGCATATACAGAAGGGTTTTGCTTCATATCAATATAAGTTTTCTGCACTCTTGATGCCGTAGCGTTTCTGATAAGAGGTGTAACAATGTTGCAAGAAATAACACTTGCACCCAATGTACCCATTGTTGTGACAAAATTTTTGTGTGAACAGTATGATTTGTAAGCATCAATATTGTGAGGCAAAATTTTATCAAGATTAAAATCGAACTTACCGACTTGCTTGTTCAGCTCAGGACGTTTCAGTAAAAAGTCTCTGACGCTTTGAGGAGCAATTTTTCCCGTAGATGCCATTTTTTCAATGCCTTTTTTCGCAATAGTAGTAATTCCTATAAACGCAATAGCATTAATAACCCCATCCATTATTTCCTGAGGAACAAGAAAACTTTTCTTTTCATCAGATATTTCATTGTTTCTGTAGATTCCGGCAACCTGAGCTGCAGAAGATAAAATCCAGCCCAATGTACCTGTAAAGATAAGCATTTTTGATTTGTCATCCTTAAAGGATTCACAAACCCATTCTAAACGTCGTTGTACAAAGTCTTTCATGTATTTAAGCATTACCGGCCTCCTTTACTGCAGAATGGGTTTCAGAGAGTTCGGCTTCCTGCTTTGACTTTTTGTTGAAGAAGTTTGTAAGTATAATTGTCAGCGGAGCATCAAGGGCAAAATTTGTATAACACATAGCTATAAGAGCCATTAACATTGCCAGCGTTGACCTGTATGTTGTTAACTCCTCTTTGTTATTTTTAAGTTTTTCTATATATTTCTTAGGTAACAGCCACCTGCTGAAATATTTTTTCCCGTTTACATCAGTCATTTTTTTGACAGCTTCATGAACAGGACCGCGGACAACAAACATGCCAACCAGTGTTCCTGCAAGAATTTTTGCAATCGTTCTGTTTCTTGATACCGTACGTGTTTCATCATCTACTCTGTGGTTGTAATAGTCTATTGTCGGCTGGGTAAGAAGTGCTGTTGCGCCCATAATTCCTCTGTTCCACATCGGATGAGAAACCACATACGTCCAAGTGTTGTAATTTTTAATCGAATCTCTCGTGTCTTTAGAAGTATGCGAAGGCATCATGTCGAGAATTTTCTGCCCGACACGTCTTATTTGACGTTTACACCAATTCGGGTTGTTTTTACCACCCTGCATGGATACGTTGTTATTGCCAATCGGAGTAATATTCATACAACACTTCTTTCATGTTTATAAAAACATTTTATTACACAAAATTGACTAATTATTAACATTTTGTTACATACGGTTTAAATATAACCGTACTGGCTAATATACTCTGAAACGCGGGTATTATTTAATAGAGGGGTAAAAGGTAATAGGAGGATTTGAAAACATGGTTACAGCGTTACAGACAGAAAAAGATACAATAAGTGTTGTAATAATCGAAGATTTTAAATTAACAAGAGTAGGATTAAGATGTGCCTTAAACTCTAATGATGATATTAATGTCGTCGGCGAAAGCGAAAATGCAGCAGAAGGTCTTGTTCTAATTGAGCGCCATAAACCTGATGTAGTACTGATGGATTTGGGACTTGCCGGAATGAACGGTATTGAAGCAACAATAAAAGTCAAAGAAATCAGTCCTGAAACAAAGGTTATTGCACTGACATCACATGACAGAGAAGAAGAAGTTATATCAGCGCTGAGCGCAGGTGCAATGGCGTACTGCCTGAAAGATATTGACCCGGTAAAGCTTGCTGATGTTATAAGAGATGTAAAAGAAGGTGTATGCTGGCTTGACCCGGTTATAGCCAGAAAAGTTCTCGATTCTTTTCCAAAACAGGAAACAATGGGGCTTCTCAGCAGCAGAGGGATGGAGGAAGGCAGAGTTCCGCTTACGGAAAGAGAATATGAAGTTCTGAAACATCTTGTTGAAGGCAAAAGTAATACGGAAATAGCAAAAGAACTTATTGTAAGCGTGCATACCGCAAAAGCACACGTATGTTCAATCTTGCAGAAAATGTGTGTTAACGACAGGGTTCAGGCCGCCGTAAAAGCAGTAAAAGAAGGTCTTGTTTAGTTTTATTTCGTATAATTTTAATGCCGGACAACATTAATTGTCCGGCATTAACTTTTTCAGGATTTTATTGTATAATTACGCGTGGGAGCATATTTTGAAAAAGTTAAAAAACAAAATAAGATTATACATATATCTGTTAAATCATATGAAGCAGCTCGATAAATATATTTTAAAACAGGTTATCGAAATGTTTGTTATGGGTGTTTTGGTATTCACATCAATCATTTTTGCTTCAGATACATTTATCACGCTTATTAAACAGATTTCAATGTATGGTATTCCTTTCAAAATTGCATTTTTAATCATAATTTTACATTTGCCGTCGGTATTTGTTATGACAATTCCTATGGGGGTTCTGCTTGCTACAGTTATGACGCTGAACAACATGAGCCTGAGCTCGGAAATTACCGTAATGAGAGCCTGCGGAATCGGACTTAACAGAATTGCGAAACCTATTTTTACTTTTGCAATTATAATGGCATGTATGAGCTTCTTTGTAAACGAAACGATTGTTCCTGTTATGACAAAACAGTCAACAAACTTAGCATTGTATGCATTCAGCAAAAAGAATATACCTGAAGGAAAAGAAAACTTTACTTTTAAAGAAGTCAAAGATAACGGAATGCTTAAACGCTTATTTTACGTAGGCGATTGTACAAATGGAAAACTTCATAATATAACCGTACTCGATGCCTCTAAGGACGGAACTATGCAGATTTTACAGGCAAGAGAGGGCAAAACTGCCGAAGAAGGATGGCAGTTCCAAAAAGGAGCTATTTACACTGTAACAAACAGAGGTCAGGCGCTTGACACGACTCTTTTTGAGGACACAAACGTAAGATTTGGTATGGATTTGTCAGAAGAAATGAACAGAAATTTGGCAAATGAAAACAACTTTATCCAGCTTTGCAGGAAAATTCCGTCGGCAAAAAAGGAAGACAGACCGTGGTTATCAATAAGTCTGTTTGATAAAATAGCACTCCCTCTGACAACAATAGTATTTGTTTTGATAGGCGTACCGCTCGCTATAACTCCGCCTAGAGTAAGATACAACAGAGGATTTTTATTCAGCATTTTGATAATTTTTGCATATTATCTGGTAAGAGCATTGTCTATTTCATTTGGTGAAGCTGGCTCTCTTGCACCTGCACTTGCCGCATTCATGCCGGATATTATACTAACTATTATCGGTATCGGACTATATTACAGAAAAGTTTATACTATATGTTAAAAGAGGCATTTAAGAGTTAAATTGGACAGATTCAGACTGATAGCGTCTATAGTGGTTTTATTTATTTATTGTTTGGTGCTTTATCCGGCACCAACAATAATAACTGCCGTAATTTTGGTTATCGGATTTCTTTTGATAAAAAATATTGGGAATGATACTACAGAAATATCTTCAAGAACCGTACGCAGACGCGCGGCATTAAACAGCGCCAAGTTATTTTTAGCTCCCTACAATGATATTTGGGGGAATCTGAGATTATCAAATAAATATTGTTCATTAAGACTCGGTGCAAACGGATACACTATTACGGCACGTGAAACCAACGGCGGAAACCGTTCTTTTATAGTAACTAAGACCTCAACGCACTCAAAAGAAGAATTGTGGGATTTACTTTGCACAAGATTCGGTCATAATACCAATTTTGATGAATTAATAGAACAATGCAAAACCTTTCAGGCAACCATAGAAATATCGGGCAATGTATACACGCCGAAGGTTCGGACCGCTGCTCAGCGGACAGAGAAAAAAGAGCCTGCACCAAAAAAAGAAAAGCTTGATATTAATAATGCCTCTGAAATCGAGCTTACTGGACTTCCGGGAATTAGCATCGTTATGGCAAAAAAACTTGTAAAAAAACGTGAAGAAATCGGCGGTTTTAAAACGGTTAACGATATTTTTGTTTTTCTGCAGATAAAACCTCATATGCAGGCTCAACTGGAAAGTCTTATATGTGTAAAAAAAATGAAAGGTTCTGTCAAAATACAGCTTAACAAAGAGCGGAGCATTGATTTATAGTGGAATATTTAGAATATATATTTTACATTATATTCGCAATAATATATATTGCTGCATCTGTTAACGGTCGTAACGGAAGATACTCCCGCAACAATCCCCGTTTAAGAGAACAGAACGACAGCTTACTTGATGCATATCTGGATACAAGTTTGGACAGAATTAGAAATGAGTACGAAAGACGTCTAAAAATGTACTATGAGTATAATAAACCCAGAGTATATTTAAAAAACAGCTATTGCGAATTGAGGCTGATAAAGAATGAAAACGGCATTTATATATATTGCAAAGAAAGACCAAGCGGCAGCAGAAAGGGACGTTTCTTTGAAATAAGCGGGAATGATGAACACGCAAGCACGATGTGGGGGATTTTTGATATGGAATTTAATGAGCAAAGCAATTACTCCTCCATGCGAAGATTATATTTCAGCTTAAATTCAACCAACGGCGTCAGATATCTGGAAGAACCGTTTTTCAGAAAATATCCTAATTTTAATGATGACAATATTGCTCAAAATGAGTATTGCAGAATGGAGCTGCAAACTTCTCACAATTCCGGAAGTTATATAGTATGTACCGACATTTGGAGTTTTTCCGGCAAACAATTTCTGATATACGGCAACAAGTATCTGCTTTTAAATATTATCAGCCGGTTTGCCGATGAAAAGAATAAATTTGTCACACATAAAGAACTTTTTGAAAGATATGCGCATACAGCCGGGTGTGAAGTCCGGTTTGTTACACAAAATACAAATACAGCGGATGAAATATCTGAAAATAAAGATTTACCACCTGAACAAACAGACTTTCAACAGGAACCGAAACAAAAAATACAAACAGAAAATAAAGAAACAGAAGTAGAGGGAAAAGAAGAAAACGAATTGAACATTCCCGAAAAAAATGATAGATTTGAAGAAAGAAAACTGGATTTATAGGATGGACGAAAACAAAAATAACGAGAATTTTATATGTATTCTGCTTTTGATATCGGCGGGCTTCTTATCATATTGGCCTTGTTTTATGCTGACAACAACGCTTGAATTAAATGACGGGGGTATCTATACAAAAGAAGGATTTCTGTTTTGCACCGCTATAAGTTTTATCTCATTGTTGATTGCAAACTGCAACATAAAAAAAGTACAAATTAAATTTTCCGATTATATGAAAAACCTGACCACAATAGCTTATTTATACCTTTTTATTGAAGCATTTTTATCACCGTATCCGAGAAATGAATTTATTTTTATTGCAGTAATAAGTTTTATAATAATTAACATTGTTAGTTGTTTGGTACAGTTGGTGAAATTGGAATGAAACTCAGAGTATTTAATATTATTAAAAACACAAAAGTAGAAGGTCCGGGGAACAGATATTGCATCTGGGTTCAGGGTTGTTCAAGACACTGCAGAGGCTGTCAGGCAGTTCACACCTGGGCGCACGACAAAGGGGAATTGTATAGTGTTGAGGATATCATTATAGATATCTTAAAAGAAAAAAATAAAATTGAAGGAGTTACATTCCTTGGCGGAGAACCTTTTGAACAGGCTGAGGCTCTGGGAGTTATTGCAAAAGCGGTAAAAGAAAACGGATTAAGCGTGGTTTGTTTTACGGGAGGAAAATTGGAGAAACTCAGAGAAAACCCCGTTAACAAACAGCTTTTAGATAACACAGATTTACTGATAGACGGAGAATTCATTGAGGAACTTACCGACTATTCACGCCCATGGTGCGGTTCTTCAAACCAAAGATACCATTTCTTAACCGACAGATACAATGAAGATATTTTTACAAAATACAAAAATAAAGTTGAAGTAAACATCTCAAAAAACGGACAAATTTTTATGAACGGAATGGGAAATTTTGATGAGATACTTCGTAAGGTTGATTTAACGCAAATAAAATAATGATATGATTTTTTCAAAACAGGAGAGTTATATGAGTAATTATCAATTAGCAAATCTAATCCGTGCACGCTTCCCGATGATTTATATTACAACTTTTGAGGAAGACAGGGTAACAAAATATATAAAATCCGTCGTCAGCGATGAAAAACAGGTTAAATACCCGAGAGAAGTTTTCACCTGGACACAGACAAACGGACTTTTTAATGATAATACTCAAAAAGGGGTTGCTGATACAGCCTGCCCGTGCAAAGCACTTGAGTTTATCCGCAAATACGATAAAGATTCCGTATTTATTATGTACGATTTTCATGTAAACTTCGGTCCGAAAGGCAGACAACCTGACTATAATACCATCAGAAAAGTCAGAGATATTATTCCCGACCTAAAACTCGGAACAGTAAGAAAAACTGTGTTTTTCATTTCAACAGAACTGCTGATTCCCGAATCTCTGCAGAAAGAAATTACAATATACGATTTTGCACTTCCTACTTTAGACGAAATCAAAGCAAAATTTGACAGTATGATTAACCAGAATTCAGGTGTTGTAAACGAATTGAGCGAAGAAGATAAAGACAAATTATGCAAAGCGGCACTCGGTCTGACTTTGCAGGAGGCGGAAAGCGCATTTGCTCTTGCAATGGTTAACGACGGTAAGATTAACCTTAAAGATTTGCAGGTTGTACTTGAAGAAAAAGTACAGGTAATTAAAAAAACCGGCATACTTGAATTTATCCGTTCCGATTACACAATGAAAGATATCGGCGGTTTGGACAACCTTAAAAACTGGCTTTTAAAAAGAAATAATTCGTGGTCTGAACAGGCTAAAAAATATTGTATTCCCGCACCTAAGGGAGTTCTTGTTACAGGCGTCCCAGGATGCGGAAAGAGTTTAACTGCCAAAGCAATGAGCACAATTTGGGGACTTCCGCTTCTGAAACTTGATTTCGGTAAAGTATTTTCAGGACTTGTAGGAAGCTCCGAAGAAAATATGAGAAGAGCACTGCAGACAGCCGAAGCTGTTGCACCTTCAATTCTCTGGATAGACGAGATTGAAAAAGGTCTGAGCGGTTTAGGCTCAAACGGTGACAGCGGAGTTTCATCAAGAATTTTCGGACAATTTTTAACCTGGATGCAGGAAAAAGAAGCTCCCGTCTTTGTTATCGCAACAGCTAACAATATCAGCGGACTACCGCCTGAACTTTTAAGAAAAGGGCGTTTTGATGAAATATTCTTTGTCGATTTACCGACTGAAGAAGAAAGAAAAGAAATTTTTAAACTTCATCTTGAAAAAAGATTGAAAGATAAAACAGTTGCATCAGAGATTATAGGAGTGAAAAATCTTTGCGGAGAACTTGCAAAAATGACGGAAGGATTTATCGGTTCTGAAATTGAACAGGTTGTTGTATCCGCACTTTGTGACGCTTTCTTTGAAAACAGACCTTTGAGATTTGAAGATTTGGCAAAAAATATTCAGACAACGGTTCCGCTTTCTATGACACAGAGAGAACAGGTTCTTGCCCTGCGTCAATGGGCAAACGTAAGAGCCGTTTCTGCAACAAAAACTTCAAAAATGAAAAATTACTCTAAAGAGATTGACGAACAGAATGCTGCAACAAGCAGAGGCGGAAGAACGCTTGATTTTTAGAGTCCACGATTTATTAATATAGGAGAATTAAAAATATGTCTTGTACAGTAGTAGCAGTACCTTATGCACTTATGTGGGTTGTGGGGGCGATTGCAACCGCAGCTGCAACTGCAGCAGAAGATACCAAAAGTAAAAATTATAACCCTGATATATTCAATCTTGCAAGCGAAAACAACGATAATTGCACGGAAGACAGAGTTATTACGGAAAAGCATTTTATAGAAAAAACGTTTGAAACACCGTTTATGGACAAAGAAATCCTGAAAAAAACACTTGAAGAACACGGTGTTACTAATTTTGCAGAATGGGAAAACGGTTTTGCAGGCGATGTTGATAACTACAAATTAATTTTTGAAAAACCGGCTGAAGATAAACCGTACAATCTGAAAATAACCTGCCCGGAACGCGACAATGCAGAAGAAAAAGCCGGTGATTTAAACAGCGAATACGCACTTAATGTTCAGGAAGACGCATATTTACATATCATTGATAAATTAAAAGAAAATAATATGCAAATTGAAGAAGAAGAGGTTATGGAAGATAACACGATTGTACTTACTGTAAATATAGATTAAAAAGGATAAACTATGTCTGATAAAAAATTAAAGATTAAATTATTGCCAAACGGTGAAATACAGATGGAAACGCACGGAATTAAAGGCAAAAAATGCCTGGATTATATTGACGTGCTGAAAAAGCTTGTAAACGTAAAAATTACTGACACACAGCTGTCACAGGAATATTACGAAACTGAAACCGAAATTAATGAAGGCGAAAAAAACGAGCTTCGTTTTGATTAATAATATTGCACAGTCTAAAAAAATATGGTATTATTGACTTTAAGAAGAGAGGTTATTAATGAGCGAAGGACACTGGATAGTAAATACAGTGATTGCCGGGCATCCAATGGCATTTAACATGGACACGCTTACAACTATGTGGGCAGCAATGGCATTTCTGCTGATAGTTGCATTTATTGCAACCAGAAAATTAACTATAGTACCCACAAAACTTCAACTTGTATTTGAAGGGATACTTGGTGCCTTTTGGGGACTTGTTGACAGTTTGATGCCGAAGGAAGGCAGGAAACATGTTCCGCTTATTGCATCATTATTCCTGTTTATCATAACCGCAAACCTTATGGGGCAATTACCTTTAAGAATGATAGAGCTTCAGCACGGCGAGATTGCATCACCGACAAATGATATTAACCTTACGGCTGCGATGGCTGTAATTGTTCTTGTATATTATGTTGGAGCAGGATTCAGAAAAAAAGGTTTCAGATATTTTCTGCACGACTTCAAACCAATGTCAATATTCATGGCAGCATTAGAGGTTTTGGATATGATTACAAGACCGTTAACGCTGGCTTTACGTCTTTTCGGAAATATATTGGCAGGGGAATGTCTTATGACAGCATTACTTGGTATTTGCGCATACTTTTTACCGCTGCCCGTAATGTTTTTTGAAGTTTTGGTTGCGTGCGTACAGGCACTGGTATTTGCACTGCTGACAACAGTGTATATATCGTCTGCAATAGAAGAAAGTGAACATTAATAAAGATTATTAATAAAATCAAAAGGAGATTAGAATGGAAGAAGTTAAAACAATTTCAGATTTGGCACAATTAGGTGCAGGTGTAGCAATGGGTTTCGGTGCGATTGGTGCCGGTGTTGGTATCGGTATTGCAACAAAAGGATTTTTGGAATCAATTGCAAGACAGCCTGAAATTTTCGGTAAAGCATTAGTATTCTTTATGGTTGGTGCTGCTTTATCAGAAGCTTGTGCTATTTACGCATTGGTTATCGCATTAAAATTAGTTGGAATTTGGTAAGAAGAAGCTTAAAATATGGAATTTAACGGAACTTTTTTAGCATCAATAATAACATTTTTGGTCTTTGTTTATCTGATGAACAAAGTCTTGTATGCGCCTATGGCTGCAATAGTTGCAGAAAGAAAGCGTGTTATTGATGAGAACTATCAAAAAGCTGATGAGTTAAATCAGAAAACTGAGGCGATTGAAACCGAAGTTAAGGAAAAAATTGCCGAGGCAAAAGATGATGCCCGTGAAAAATACATTGAGGTGCTTGACGGGTACAAAGAACAGCGTGCTAATATTATTAAAACAGCACAGGACTCATCCAAAGAGGAACTTGAAGCTTCTTATGCAGCACTGGAAAATGTTTCGAATGAAGCAAAAGAAAACCTTAAATCCAGAATGACCGACCTGGCTAATGATATTGCAGAAAAGGTTCTCGGATACAGAAGTGAGGTTGAAGGTTTTGATAATGACAAAGTAAATGACATTCTTTATCATTAAAAATCCGAAAGCAAAACTTCTGAGCAGAGGTGAGTTCAACTCACCATATATAACAGAAAGGTAAAAAATGTTTGAGACGGTTTTAGATTATATAGCTCGGACAAATTTATTCAATTTTATAATATTTGCAGGTATTTTTGCGCTTATTTTCTGGAAAATCGATTTAATAGGCGGACTGGAAAGAGGCACTCAGGCAATTGCCGATAAAATCGAAGAATCCGAAACAAAGAAAGAAGAAGCTGAAACCGGTCTGAAAACAATTGAAGACAAGGTGTCAAATCTTGAAGAAGAAATTGACGGAATTGTCAAAAAATCGGAAGAAAACGCTAATCTTGTCGGTCAAAAGATTTTAACGGATGCGGAGCAAACTGCTGAAAATATTAAATCCGGCACAGCAAAACTTACCGAAAACAAAACTGCTCTGATAAAAAATGACATTATGCGCAGAGCATCACTGGCTGCGGTTGAAACAGCCAAAAACCATATAATAAATGAACTTATGAGAAATCATGAGCTTCATAACAAACTCATAGATGAAAGTATAGAGGCTATAAACGGCGAAAGCATATAGTCTTTTAATCAATAAGGTGGAAATCTAAAATGGCGGAACTTGTATCAAAAAAATGGGCAAAAGCTCTTATGGAACTGGCATCGGAGGACGAAAACTTATCTAAAGAAGAAGTTTTGTCAGACCTTCGGAATGTTGCCGAAACTATTAACAATTCTGCCGAATTATCGAATGTAATTAATAATCCTTCAATATCAACAGAGGAAAAGCAAATTGTAATTTGCAAACTTTTTCAGGAAAGGGTTAAACCCATTGTTTATAACTTCCTGTTTGTACTGAACCTCAAGAAAAGATTGAATATTATTAATGAAATTGCAGAGGAGTTTGAAAAAGAGCTTGAAGAACTTAAAAATATTGTAAGAGTAGATATCACATCTGCAATAGATTTGAGTGATGAAAAGAAAATGAATATTAGAGACCGTGTTGCCGAAAAACTCAGAAAAGAAGTCAAAGTTTCCTGGGGAGTTGACGAAGATATTATCGCCGGTCTGATATTTAATATTAACGATACTGTTGTTGATAACAGTATAAGACACAAATTAGACACTTTGAGCAGTATGATAATAAAAGGATAAAAACATATTACAAGATATAAGAGAGGACAAAAATGGCAGTAATTAATCCTGATGAAATTAGTTCAATATTAAAAGAGAACATCAGAAACTACGAAGCAAAAGCTGAAGTATCAAATGTCGGCAGTGTTCTTGAAGTAGGTGACGGTATTGCTAGAATATACGGCCTGCGCAACGTAATGTCAAACGAACTTGTTGAATTTGAAGACGGCAAAGGAACATTGGGTATTACACTGAACCTTGAAGAAGGCAACGTCGGTGTTGTAATTTTGGGTGAATACACTCACATTAAAGAAGGTATGACGGTTAAAACTACCGGAAGAATTGCTTCTGTTCCTGTTGGTGACGCACTTATCGGAAGAATAGTTAACCCGACGGGACGTCCTATTGACGGTAAAGGTGATATCGTTACAGACAGAACAAGACCTATTGAAAAGGTTGCACCCGGTATTGTAGCAAGAAAATCAGTTCACCAGCCGCTTCAGACAGGATTAACGGCTATTGACGCTTTAACTCCTATCGGCAGAGGTCAGCGTGAGTTAATCATCGGTGACCGTCAGACAGGTAAAACTGCCGTTGCTATTGATACGATAATCAACCAAAAGGGCGGCGACGTAATTTGTATTTATGTTGCTATCGGTCAGAAAGCATCAACAGTTGCTCAAATCGCCAAAACTCTTGAAAAACACGGAGCTATGGATTATTCAATAATCGTTGCTTCAACAGCTAACGAACCCGCTCCGCTGCAATATATCGCACCGTTTGCAGGTGTTGCTATTGCGGAAGAATTTATGGAACAGGGAAAACACGTATTAATTGTATATGATGACTTAACTAAGCACGCTCAGGCATACCGTGCAATGAGTTTGCTTCTTAAAAGACCTCCGGGACGTGAAGCATACCCGGGTGACGTATTCTACTTACACTCTAGACTTCTGGAAAGAGCAGTTAAGCTGAATGACGAACTGGGCGGCGGAAGTATTACAGCGTTACCTATTATTGAAACACAGGCAGGTGACGTATCTGCATACATTCCGACAAACGTTATTTCTATTACGGATGGTCAGATATTCCTTGAATCAGCACTGTTTAACTCAGGTGTAAGACCGGCAATTAACGCAGGTATTTCAGTTTCACGTGTAGGCGGTGCCGCTCAGACTAAAGGTATTAAACAGGTTGCAGGTAAGCTTCGTCTTGACCTTGCACAATTCAGAGAACTGGAAGCATTTGCGCAGTTTGCTTCTGATTTGGATGCCGCAACAAAGAAACAGTTATTAAGAGGTCAAAAGCTTACAGAAGTTCTTAAACAGCCGCAATACAAACCTCTGACAGTTGCTCAGCAGGTAACAATCCTGTTTGCCGCAAACGAAGGCTTCCTTGATGAAATTGAGGACAAAAATATTACGGCATACAAAGCAGGCTGGTTTGAATACTTTGAAGCAAATATGCCGGAACTCAGCAAATCTTTAAACGAAGGTGCAAAACTTTCTGATGAAGATATGGCAGCACTCAGAACTAAACTGGAAGAGTACGGAAAAACTTTAGGTTAGTATAAAACAGTAAATTGAAAGAAATAAAATGCCAAACTTAAAAGACATAAAAAGCAGAATAAACAGTGTACAGAACACTAAAAAGATTACAAAGGCAATGAAAATGGTTGCCGCAGCAAAGGTTAAAAAAGCCGAATATACGGTAAAAGCTGCAAGACCGTTCTCTGATGAGCTTTTGCACCTTTTCAGAAAAATGCTTGCTACGGTAAATGAGAACACCTCTTACGGACTAAAAATCGAAAGAGCACTGGATAATTATGCTGAACTTATTAAACCGAGAGAAGTTAAGGCTGAAGGTCTGCTTGTAATGACTTCAAATAAAGGTTTGGCAGGCGCATATAATGCTAACGTCATAAAGGCTGCGTTTAAACGAATCAAAGAAAACAAAGAAAACGGCATAAAGACATATATTTATCCTGTAGGACAAAAAGCGGTATCTGCGTTTAAGAACAAGCAGAGTAACGATTTTGTTCTTAAAAAAGGATACCTTGCAATAGCAAATGACCCGACCGCAACAGGTGCAGGTCTTATAGCGGAAGATTTGGCAACGGATTTTGTAAACGGAGAACTTGACAGTATTGATATCATAACCACTCACTTTAATAATATGATGTCGTACAACGTTGTTGCCTGGGAAATTTTGCCTGTTAAGGTAGAAAAAGGTGACAGTCACGATGTAGATCCTCTGATGGTATTTGAGCCATCTCCGCATGCTATATTGCAGCAGCTTGTACCAATGTATATTACAAACTCGATTTATCAGGCATTACTTGAAGCAAATGCCAGTGAACTGGCTTCAAGAATGACCGCAATGTCAGCGGCTTCCAATAACGCAGAAGAAATGATTAATACATTAACTGTTGACTATAACAAAGTACGTCAGGGCGCTATTACAAACGAACTTGTTGAAATTGTTTCAGGCGCTAACAGCGTAAATAATTAAAGCATTGTTTTTACACTCAATAGCCGTGATAATCAAATGATTATCACGGCTATTTTAAATTAATTTTTATAACCTACAACAGCTCTTTTAAGTAATTCGGCAGTGCAAACCTTGCATTGTGGTATTCTTTATTATAAATTTTGCAGGTTTTTGTAATTGCTTCACCGCGTCTTTCGTCATAGTAAGAAAGCGGTTTAACTTCTTCCGAACAAAATGCCCAAGCCCAGTATCCGCCGGGGTATGTCGGAATATTTGACGTATAAGTTGAAACTATTGGAAATACACGTTTTAACTGAGTGTACATTTTTTTGATTTCTTCTTTATTAGTAAAAGGAGATTCTGACTGAGCAACCATTATTCCGCCTTTTTTCATAGAGCGCTTTACGTTTGTATAAAACTCATCAGTAAACAAACCTTCTCCCGGTCCCATCGGGTCTGTTGAATCAATAAGAACGATATCGAACATATCTTCTTTGCCTTTAATGTATTCAATAGCATCTTCAACCAGAATTTCGCACTTCGGATTATCAAGCTCGCAAGCTATAGTCGGAAGATACTTTTTGCAGGCATCAATAACCATTCCGTCAATTTCACAAAGTACGACTTTTTCAACAGTATCGTGCTTAAGAACTTCTCTTACCGTTCCGCCGTCACCGCCGCCTATTACAAGAACTGTTTTTGGGCACGGATGCTGCATCATAGGAATATGTGCAATCATTTCATGGTAATGAAACTCATCGCCTTCGGTTGTCATCATTAAATCATCGAGCGTCAAAACTCTGCCAAGCTTTGAATCTGTATCAAATATTTCTACCTTCTGAAACTTTGATTGTTCAGAAAACAGAATATCTTTTGTTTTTATAGCAATCCCGTATCCGCCGGGAGTTATTTCTTTATAGATATTTTGTTCTTTATCTACGCCTTGTAAAATTACTGTTTGTGTCATTTAAACAATTCCTCCTGAAAGTATATGTATATGCAGGTGGAAAACTTCCTGTCCTGCTTCTTTTCCTGTGTTAATTACGGTTCTGTAAGACTTAATACCGAGTTTTTTTGTAGTTTCTTTAACTGTCATCATAAGCTTGCCCAATAAAGCCTCGTCATCAAGATCATTAAGTGATTCTACGTGAACTCTGGGAACAACAAGAAGATGAACATCAGCCTTTGGATTAATATCTTTAAATACAACCGCATATTCATTTTCGTATACGAATTCCGTATTAAAATCACCGTTTATAATCTTGCAAAAAATACAATCTGTCATAATATTTACCCCTTTAGTCCTTATTGCTTTTTATAGTTAGTAAGCACCAAATCTTTTAATGTACTGTCATTAAGCTTTAATGCTTTCTGTAAAGATGTTTCATCAATCTCCGCACCTGCCTTGATTAACAGTGTGGAAATCTCATTGCTTTTCTTTGAAAGAGCTAATGCTAAGAGGCTTTTACCTGTTGACATATCATTAACTTTAGCACCATGCTTCAATAAAACTTTAACTGTATCAACATTTTGAGTTGAAATAGCAAGAGCCATTAATGATTTATCGTTTACTTCCTGATTTGGATTTACACCCGCAGCCAGAAGTTTATCAACAATTTCAGGCTTATTCAGTTTTATTGCCCAATAAATAGCAGGGAGCTTCAGAATTGTGGCATTCGGGTCATAACCTGAAGCAATAAACAGACTTATAACATCTTTATCGCCCCTTTTAACTGCTTTTAAGATGCCTGTTGAGTCATAATTATAATTTTTCTGAATAATTTGTTTTATAATCTGTTCTTTCGGGGTTAACTTAATATCTTCCGCATTAACTGATGCCGAGCATAAGACCATCGCGCTGACCATAGCGAGTGTTAATATTTTTTTCATACACTTCCCTCCTTAATGTTGGTATTATACCATAACTGAGTACAAAAATCAGATTTGTTCCAACAGGTTATCCTGTTTGTAAGCCTGAACGCCAAGTTGGTCGCAGCGTTCATTATAAGGGTGTCCTGCGTGTCCTTTTACCCATTCGAATTTTGCACTGTGCCCTTCCATGGCTTTAAGCAATCGTTTCCAAAGCTCAATATTTTTGACATTTTTCCAGTTTTTCTTTACCCAGCCGTCAATCCATTTTTGATTAAAAGCATCGCACACATACTTGCTGTCAGATACAACCGTAACATCAGCCTGCTTTTTGAGAGCCTCAAATCCGACAATTACGGCCAAAAGCTCCATCTGATTATTTGTAACGTGTTTATACCCTGCGGAAAATTCTTTTTCGTGTTTAACCCCGTTGGAATCAACATAAACAAGGATTGCTCCGTAACCTCCGGGGCCGGGATTTCCGCTGCAAGCTCCGTCTGTATATAAAGTAACTTTAACTTTGTCTGCCATATATAAATTAACGCATAAAAATACCCTCTTGTATACAAGAGGGTATTTAGTTCATCAAATATATTCAAGCTTATGCAGCAACACCCTGAATTTCAGAGATAAGGTATTTAGCAACCCATTCAAAATCCTTGTTGCAGCTTGCAGCTTTTTTAAGATATTCAACAGATGCTTCACCGATTCTGATAAGAGTCATTGCAGCAACACCTCTTTTTACACCTTTTGTTGTCTGAAGCTGGTTAACAAGTTCAGGAACAACATCAGAACCTTTGTCTACCAAAATATTTTCTATTTGATTTTTTGTTGTATTATCTGCTGTTTCTAACTTGTTAAGAATTTCTGCAACTGTTGACATTTCTTTCTCCTTCTACAATAATTTTCTTTTGCAATTTTATTATAGACCAATTTTTTCAATATTTCGGATTTCTTTGCATAATCTTAATATCATCTTAAACTCTTATTTACATCAGTGAAATTTTGGGCTAAAATCTAAATAAGTTTAAATAAGGGAGTAATATGAACAAAATTCAGATAAAAGCAGAAATTTTAGCTACATTAACTGCACTTTCTACAGCACCTAAGCCTGATTCAGCGCTTTTGACAGATTTAAGAAATATTGAAGATAAAAAAACTGTCATGAATATATTAATTCGCGAGCTTATCACCGCTCCGGAACAAAAAGCAATGCTTATCTGCTGGCTTTTAACCGAACTTATTGACAAAGACATGCTCTCAGATGAGCTCTGGAATGTTATTAAAGCTCCGGAATACAATGACCACGTTAAGATGATAGCTTTTAACATGCTTAAAGATTTGGGCAATAAAGTTGACTATGACGTAATCAGCGGATATTTTGAACAGTTTAACGAGCTTATAAACGAAGAAACCAGGCAGCTTTTGGAAACAGCAATTATGAATCCTGAGGCTCAGATTGACTTTATGGACTTTTTGAGCGCACTTTCCGAAAGCGATAAAATTACTTTAATTAAATCTCTTGAAGAAGATTATGATTATGACAGTCTTGCAAATATACTTATTCCGGTATTCTTATACTATATTGACACAGAAGTCGGATTTGTTGCACTGGAGATTTTGGGCAGAACAAAATCTCAGCTCGCATACCATGCTCTTGAAAATGCAAAAGCACATGCTCCTCAGGAATTGCACAGCAGAATAAATAAGGCTTTATCCGAACTTAAAATGTCAGGAATAAGAGTTGATAAAACAGACGAATTTTATGCAAACATCTTAAAAGAATCAAAACCGTACAAGACTTATGTTTCTTTTCCTGACGGACACGGAAACATGGCAATTATTTTCTCAAGAAAAAGAGAAGACGGTTCTCTGCAATTCCTTGCTATAGTAGTTAACCCAAGATACGGTGTTCTGGACTCGTTCGGTTTTCATTCAATGACAGAGCAGGATTTCTGTCGTGTTGTTGATAAATTCTATAATTATCAGGAAAGATACGAAGTTAAACCTGAAATTATTAAATATATCTTAAATCAGGCAGAAGAAAATTCTTATACCAACGGAGAACAGATACCGTACGAATACATCTGCTGGCAGAGTATTATGCTCGATATAAATCCGGAAAAGCCGGAAATTAATGTTGAGAAAAAAGAACTTAATCAGAAAGAAATCGATAAACTTTGCCTAAGTGAATACGTGCAGAATTGGTTCTTTGACGAAATCACTTCTGACACATTCAGTGTGTTTATTAAAAAATTGTCAGACGAGTATAAAAAGAGCAATTTTAATGTTGATGCAGATAAATTTATAGCAGACCATTTTGACGAAATTTATACAGCACCCGAGCTTGCATATAAACTTGTGACCTTTAACCTTGCAGCGTATTTAAGATACACAAAGGGAGATATGGAACTTGCACAGGTTTTCTATTCACTCGGAACAAACTATCAGTTTTTGACCAACATCATTCGTAAAAGCATCTATGAGTATTATGTAGGTTTAAGATTCCTTTTGAAAAACAAACAAAAAACAAGCATTGCTTTTTGTCAGCAGAAAAACACAGAGGCTGACGAATTTAAATTACTTCAGCTCGATTTGATTATATCAAGCATAGAAGCAAGGTGGGTCGAAAATGCATAGAGTAATGGCGCTTGATGTAGGAACAAAGCGTATTGGTGTGGCTCTGAGCGATTTTTTACACGTTATAGCAACTCCTCATTCCTGTGTTCAAAGACAGCCTGAAGATAAGGCTCTGGAAGAAATTCAGAGGATTGCAAAAGAAAACCATGTCGGAAAAATTGTTGTGGGACTTCCCAAAAACATGGATGGTACAATTGGTTTTCAGGGACAGGACTGTATTGATTTCTCACAAAAAATTATTGGTTTTGATATAATATTAGAAGATGAAAGACTAACTTCCGAAGAAGCAGAAGAAAGACTTCGTTCAAGGAAGGTGGATTTCAGGAAAAATAAGGGACTTGTGGATATGGAAAGTGCCTGTGTGATACTTGAACAATATTTAGGACGGTAAATTATGAGCGAAGAACAAAACGAAGAACAACAATTTGTAGACATTTTATGGGAAGACGGAAGCACCGTAAAATGTGAAGTTTATGATGTAATAGATTTTGAAAATAAAACTTATGCATTACTTCTCCCGCTTGAAGATGAGGACAATGATGAAGATACTGAACTTATTGTCATGGAGTATGTTGAAGAGGATGAAGACAATGCTCACTTCCAGACAATAGAAGATGAAGACGAATTCAACAGAGTTTGCGAATACATTAATTCGCTTGAAGAAGAATACGAAGACGACGAGGAAGAATAGTTTTGTTTGAAAGATTTACGGAAAAAGCCATAAACGCAGTTTCTGAAAGCCAGCGTATTGCTGTTGAAATGTGCTGCAGCGAAGTTACACCCGAGCATTTGCTTCTTGCGCTTGTAAATGAAGCAAAAGGCGTTTCTTTAAAGCTGTTCAGAATGTATGGAATAACACCTGAACTGCTAATGGCTAAAGCAAAAAAATATTTAACATCTGACTCTAAAAGAAAAGAAAATATTCCGTTCAGCCATGCTTATAAAGAAATACTGAAGCACACGGTTGATTTGGCAGGAAAATCCGGTAATAACAACATACTTTTTGAACATTTATTTCTGTCACTGATTTCCGACAAGAACTCAAATGTACAGAAAATCCTTAAAGAGTTTAATTTTGATAATTACTCATCTAAAGACATCCTGACAAAACTTGTTCAGAAAAAAATCAAACGTCTGGAACATCCTGAAACGGAAGAAGATAATATACACAGCGATTTTGAATCCATATACGAAGGCGAAGCTTTATCAGGAGTTTTTGACAGAGCAGTTTCAAAATTGTCCGCAAAAGGATACGAAATATTAGGAACGGAACAAATTATTGCATCTATTTTGGAATCAGACGACTCCGAACTTGTACAAACTGCTAACAAATACGGTTTGGATATAAATAATTTTGAGAGTAAACTTGCCGAACAGCAATCCCGTCAGGCAGAATATGAAGGTAAAAAAATCATATTTACTCCGAATGCATTTTTAATGATGAATACGGCATTTCAGACAGCAAAAGAACTCGGTTCTTCCGTTATAACTCCTGAGCATATTCTTCTAAGCTTGCTCAAAAACAAAAAAGGTGTAGCGTATGATGTTATAAAATCGCTCAGAATAAACGAACAAAAACTATCTGAAGAAATATTAAAACCGATTGAAAAGCAGATGCCTGAAACACTTTCTATTATGAAGCTTGCGAAAGAAGAAGCAAGAAGAATCGGCAGAAATGTAGTAGGAACTGAAATGTTCCTCTTAGGCATTATTGCGGAAGGCACAAGTGTTGCATTCGATGTTCTTAACGAGCTGGAAATCACAATGAAGGATGCAAGACTTGTTGTAGAAAGTCTTGTCGGATATGGTGATGAGTATTTTGCAAAAGAAATAACTTTCACTCCGCGTGCTAAAAAAGTGTTAGAAAGAGCATGGCTTTCGGCAAAAAAAGCAGGAAAACAAAAAATTGAGGCATCGGATTTGCTTCTTGCTATTTTAGATGAGCCGTCTTCGCTTGCAATGAAAGCTCTGAACCAGCTGGGTGCAGATGCGGTGGAAATTCGCCACGGAATAGAAAATGATAGATAGAATTGCTAAATTTTTAAAAGATTATAATTTACAGGATAAAACGATAATTGTCGGATTTTCCGGCGGTTATGATTCAATGTGCCTTTTGGATATCTTATCAAAAATAAAAGATCTCCCCGAATTTTTTGAAATGGAAATTGTTGCGGCTCATTTCAACCATAACTGGCGCGGAGAAGAATCCTTACGTGAGCAGGAGGTATGCAGGCTCTTTGCATCGTCAAGAGGAATAGAATTTTATACAAAAAATGCTCCCGCAACTCTCAGAAAAACAGAAAATGACGCAAGAATAGCAAGATATGAGTTTTTTGAAGAAGCATACGAAGAATATGATGCTGATGCTGTTTTTACTGCGCATAATAAAGACGATAATGCAGAAACAGTATTATACAGAGTTATAAAAGGAACGGGGCTTATCGGACTAAGAGGTATCTCAGAAAAAAGAAAATATTTTTACAGACCCCTTCTTAAAACATACAGGAGTGAGATTTTAGAATACTGCAAAAAAAATAATTTAACTCCGAATGAAGATTCTTCAAACCAAAATACGGTTTATCAGAGAAATTTTTTAAGACTTAACGTTATTCCGACTTTGGAAAAAATTAATCCTGAAGTTAAAGATGCTCTGAATATACTTGCTGATAACGCAACAAATGACAACCTTATTATAGAAGAATACCTTGCTGCTATACGACCAAAAGTAATAGATATAGATAAAATCATAGTAAGCGAATACAAAAAACTATCACAGCCGGTCAAAAAACGTATTGTATACGAATATATCCAAATTCTCGGACTTGATTATGATTCAAAAAAAGTTAACGAGGTTTTTGATTTTATAGAGGCAAATATTGACAAGCGCAACGGTTCTACTCTTTCGCTTGCATCAGCAATGTGGCTCTATACGGACAACAAAATTATAGAAACTATTCCGCATAAAAAGCAGGTGCTTTCAGATAAAATTCCGCCGATAGAGATTAAAAAAGAAGGCACATACAAGTTCGGAAGCTGTAATTTTACAATCAAAAAATATGACGAAGGGAAATTATTTATTTTTCCTGAATCAACAGCTAACTTTGCATACATAGATTTGTCAAATGTAGGATTTCCGCTGATACTCCGAACAAGAAAAGACGGCGATATTATCACACCGTTCGGAATGAAGGGTTCAATGAAGCTTAAAAAATATATGAACAGCAAAGGTGTTTCAAAACACCGCAGAGATGATATACCGCTTCTGTGCAGTGAAAAAGAGGTTCTTTGGGTAACAGGTGTGGGACTTAACGATAAAATCGGGGTTAAAATCAGACCAAGTCACGTAATTGAAGTAGAAGGAACAGATTAATATGATTGAAAGTAATATTAAAGAATTAATCAGCGAACAGGAAATTCAGCTTCAGATAAATAAACTTGCCGATAAGTTTAACGAAATGTACGGTAAAGAAGAAGTTTACATGATATGCGTTCTCAAAGGCTCGGTTATGTTTATGGTTGATTTGGCAAAACGTTTAAAAATGCCGGTTAAAATGGAATTTATAAGACTGTCGAGTTACGGCTCAGGTACAACAACCAGCGGGAATGTATGTGCAGTAGATTTTTCACTGCCGGATTTGAACGGCAAAAATGTTTTGGTTGTAGAAGATATTATCGATACGGGACTTACCGCAAGATATCTGGTTGATACGCTTAAACAAAAGTATCAGTTTAAAGATTTTAAATTTTGTGCGCTTCTTAATAAAAAAGCAAGACGTAAAACCGAAATCGAAGCCGACTTATACGGTTTTGAAGTTGAGGACAGGTATTTGGTAGGATACGGAATGGACATTGACGGATGCTTCCGCAATTTGCCATATATCGGATATATTGAAGAATAATAATCAAAGGTATTTCCCTGCACCTCTCCGATAAGCGGCAAGGGAACAAACAAAAAAAAAGGAGTAAAAATGTACGATATAAGAAAAATAAATGATGATGTAATATATTTGGGTTGTTCAGACAGAAGACTTGCACTGTTTGAAAGTGCATATCCGATTCCGAACGGTATTTCTTACAACTCATATCTGGTTCTTGATGAAAAAACAGTTTTGATGGATACGGTTGATAAAGCCTGCTCCGGACAATTTTTCCAAAACCTTGAAGCAGCTTTAGACGGAAGAAATCTGGATTTTCTGGTTGTACATCACATGGAACCTGACCACTGCGCATTGTTGGAAGACGTCATCTCTGTTTATCCTGAGGTTAAAATTGTTACTACCGCAAAATCAGTAGCTCTTATTAAACAATTCTTCGACTTTGATATAGATTCAAGGGTTATGGTCGTAAAAGAAGGTGATACGCTAAATACAGGCAGACACGAATTTGTATTTACCATGGCTCCTATGGTACACTGGCCAGAAGTTATGGTAAGTTATGATAAAACCGATAAAACAGTGTACTCGGCTGATGCATTCGGTTCTTTCGGAGCAATAAACGGAAATCTTTTTGATACGGAAGTTGATTTTGAAAAAGATTACCTTGATGAAGCAAGAAGATATTATACAAACATTGTCGGTAAATACGGACCCCAGGTTCAAATGTTACTTAAAAAGCTGGGTGCACTTGAAGTCAAAGCCATTTGCCCGCTTCACGGTCTGATTATCAAAGAAAATATTTCAAAATTTATTGAAAAATACGACAAATGGTCAAGATACGAAGCTGAGGAAAAATCCGTTCTTATAGCTTATTCTTCAGTGTACGGAGGAACGGAAAATGCGGTTAATATATTGGCAGGCAAGCTTGCAGACAGAGGCGTTAAGGGAATAAAAATGTATGACGTATCTCATACCCATTCTTCCTACGTTCTTTCGGATGCGTTTAAGTATTCTCATATCGTTTTTGCAACAACTACGTACAACAACGGTATCTTTGAAACAATGGAGCATTTGCTGCATAACATTGCCGCTCATAATCTTCAGAACCGCAAAGTTGTTCTTATCCAAAACGGTTCTTGGGCGCCAACCTGCGGAGGTGCTATGAAAACCATATTAGAAGGTCTTAAAGGTACGGAAATAACAGATGAATCAGTTTGTATCAAATCTGCTCTTAAAGAAGAACAGCTCTCAGAGCTTGATACATTGGCAGACAAAATTATCAGCAGTTTAAATTAGTGCAGACCGGATTAAATCCGGCAATAACAAAAGGAGAAATATTATGCAAAAGTATGTATGTTCAGTGTGTGGTTACGTTTATGATCCTGCAGTCGGTGACCCTGATAACGGTATTCCGGCAGGTACAGCATTCGAAGATTTGCCTGATGATTGGGCTTGTCCGCTTTGCGCTGTAGGTAAAGACATGTTTAATGAACAATAGGGGTAAATATACCTTTAAAAAAAACAGGCGCAGATGTACACATCTGCGCCTGTTTTTTATCCAATACATTTACCCTTGGTATTTACCCCCTTAACATTATGAAATATAAAGACTTTATGTTATAATGCAAATGTCCCTGTAAACAAGAAATATAAAATAAAACCAAATCTCATACAAATTGATTATTGGTTAAATAATATGAATAATGTATAATGTAGCTAAAGGATTACGTTTAAAAATATGAAAGGAAAATAAAGATGAGCTTTGCAAGTTATGTACCTACAGTCATTGAGCAATCTTCAAGAGGCGAAAGAGCTTTTGATATTTTTTCAAGACTGTTAAGAGAAAGAATTATATTTTTGGGAACTGCAATTGATGATATGGTTGCAAATTTAATCGTTGCACAAATGTTATTGTTAGACAGTGAAAACCCTGAAAAAGATATTATGCTTTATATCAACTCACCCGGAGGAAGCGTAACTGCAGGCTTGGCAATATATGACACAATGCAGCACATCAGAGCTGACGTTCAGACTATTTGTTTAGGTCAGGCTGCATCTATGGGCGCGTTTTTACTTTGCTCAGGCACAAAAGGCAAGAGAATGGCTCTTCCTCATTCAAGAGTTCTTATCCACCAGCCTTTAGGCGGAGCTCAGGGGCAGGCAACTGACATTGAAATTCAGGCTCAAGAAATTTTGAGAATTAAAAAGACATTAAACGAAATAATGGCTTCAAACACAGGTCAATCTATTAAGAAAATTGAAAAAGATACAGACCGTGACTATATCATGACACCGCAGGAAGCACTTGAATACGGTATGATTGATAAAGTTATTACAAAAGAATAGGTGTAATACTTAATTAGATTACACCTGCTAAATCCCCGTAAAGGGGATTAAATCAGAGGAGGCACTATGCCGGGAAACGACAGACTAAAATGTTCATTTTGCGGAAAAACACAGGATCAGGTAAAAAAACTTATTGCAGGTCCTGATGTATACATCTGCGATGAATGCGTCGAACTTTGTAACGAAATTCTTGATGAAGAATTTTTTGAACAAAAAGACAAAGATAAAGACAAAGACGGAAAAGAAACAGACAAGAAAAAAGACGATATAGAAGATAAACCAATTCCGAAACCGCATGAGATTAAAGCATACCTTGACCAGCACATTGTCGGTCAGGACGATGCAAAGAAGGTTTTATCGGTTGCGGTTTATAACCACTATAAACGTCTTAAACATAATGTAAACAGCGGTAAGGACGATGTCGAAATACAGAAATCAAACATTCTGCTTGTAGGTCCTACAGGTTCAGGTAAAACGCTTTTGGCTCAGACATTGGCTAAAATGCTTGATGTACCGTTTGCGGTTGCTGATGCAACAACACTTACCGAAGCAGGTTATGTAGGTGATGATGTTGAAAACATCCTTCTGCGCTTGTATCAGAACGCTGATTACGATGCTAAGAAAGCCGAAAAAGGTATTATTTATATTGATGAAATCGATAAGATTGCAAGAAAATCCGAGAATACTTCAATTACCCGTGACGTTTCGGGCGAAGGTGTTCAGCAGGCACTTCTGAAACTTATCGAAGGAACTTTGTCTAACGTTCCTCCTCAGGGTGGAAGAAAACACCCGCAACAGGAAGTTATTCAGATAGATACAAAGAATATTCTGTTTATCGTTGGCGGTGCGTTTGTTGATTTGGATAAAATCATTGAACACCGTGTTAAAGACGGCAACTCAATAGGTTTTGGCAACGTTGCACAAACTCAGGCAGAAAAAGAACAGGCATCTTCTAAACTGCTTAAGAAACTTCAGCCGGAAGACCTTTTGAAGTTCGGTTTAATTCCTGAATTTATCGGTCGTGTTCCTGTGTTTGCAGTTCTTGATGCATTAGACGAAGATACATTAAAGATGATTTTGACTGAACCAAAGAACGCAGTTCTTAAACAGTACAAGAAACTTCTTGAAATGGATGACGTTGAGCTTGATTTTGAGCCGGAAGCAGTTGATTTAATTGCGAAAAAAGCGATTAAACGTAAAACAGGCGCAAGAGCTTTGCGCTCAATCGTTGAAGAACTGATGCTTGATGTTATGTATGATATACCGTCAAAACACGATATTAAGAAATTTACTATAACAAAAGAAATGGTAGAAGCTCAGGATAAAAAAGATGAAGACGGAGAAAAACCGGCAGAGCATGATGCCGAGCTGATTCAGCTTCCGAATAATAAATCAAAAGAGAGTGCATAATAAAAATTTATAAACTTTAAGGCGCCGCTTGAAAAACAAGCGGCGCCTTGTTATACTGATAGTACGCACTTTGACAGAGAACGATAAAGTTATATGGGGATGCACCGGTTTTGACGCCGTGCGGCGAGCACAAGAGGCAAGCCGAAGAAGCGGAAGCTTCTGAGGTGGAGTCGAGGAAACAGAGTCGGCTTTGTGAAGGCAAAGACGAGCAGGTTTCCGAGCGGAGCCGTCTGCTCGCAAGAACTATCATGGGGATGCCACGGTTTTGACGTTGTGATTGGTATATCCGGATTGCGAGTCCGAGAGCTGTTCTCGGTTATCAACGGGCAAACTAAATTAAACGACAATAACGTTGTTTCTATGGCTGATTACAGAGCACAAAGACTCGCTGCTTAATTAAGCAGTTCAGCCCGTTCATCCTGACCAGCTTGCCGTCAGGAATTGAGCGACCGTATGCAAGACGCAGTACGCAAATGATGGTATGCGTATCAAGTTAACCATTGGAGGTTAGACTTCCGTTAAAAAGTCTTTGACTTCGGTCAGGTTTAGTAACTTTCCTTACGAATGTCGAGATAATAAGTTACTACACTCGTAGACATCAGTTTGTATCCGCATCGGACGCGGGTTCGACTCCCGCCATCTCCACCAAAGAAGGGGTATAAGCCCTTTCTTTGGTGGAGATAAGAAGACAAAAGAAACCTTTCAGGTTCGAGCGAGGAGCGAGCAGAGGATGGAGTGCTTTTGCTTGAAGTGCGAATAGCACAGTACCTTTTAATAGGACATTTGGTCGGAAGGGGTAAATATTTTTAATCGGCATAAGCACAGAGTTAGTAAGCTTTAGCGATTTTATGAGGTCGGACGTTGCGTGACTGAATAGTCCAGAAAGTCTGATTTTGGTAACAAAAATGTCCGCAAATTTGCAATTTTTGTCCAATAATTGCACTAAAAAGTTATTGTTGGGCAGGTATGCCCAACCTACAAGCTACAATATTGAACTTGATAATATAAGAGGGTTTGAAGATGATTTTGAAAAATAAAAGAACAAAAGAGCGCATCCAACTATCATACACAGAATTTCAATCCCGCTTTGCAAAAGAAATCAAGATGGCACTTGAAAGTTTTATTCAAACAGATAATAACAAACCATATTTTAAATACAACAAAAATCCGGAATCAAATTTTTATTTCGACCTGCAATGGAATTTTAACCATTTTAGAAATTCCGATTGGTATATTGAACAATTATAGAAATGCACTTACTTATTAATTTAATGTCTAATATCATAAATTAACTTTATTTTTATTATAGAATATTTGATAATACAATTTAAGAAACAGGAGATATAGAAAATGCAAGAACAATTTTGTAATAATACAGTTATATTTTGGGAATCTATAAAAAATCCTGCTATTGTTGCAGCTTTAATTTCTGCAATAGTAACGGGTGCTATTAACCTTCGTAATGGTAAAATTGCACAATTATCAACTTTGTATAATCATAAATACGAATTTTGGTTGGATTTCAGTAAAAAATTTTTTAGGATAAAACCATTTCTTGAACATATGATAAATCCTATTAACTATTTAATGGGTGTTATTACTTTTCAAGATGAACATGCAATTATACAAAATTTCAGAGAATGGCTGAATAAATGGAAAGATTTTTACAATATCGTAGTAGAAAATGAAAAAATTTATATGGAACCAGAAGAAATTGATGCATTAATGTTAAATAGTTTTTTCACTGCATTCGAAAATAATCTGAATAATCTTGATATAAAGAAAAATTTGGGTAATGGTAATACATTCACTATATCCCAAGAAAGTATAAATAATATTTTAACAGAAGCAAAAGAAATATTTGAAAACTACTTAAGGCAAGAAACAAGATTATTTTTTCAATATTTGAATGTTTTAAATAAACACTCGAAGAAAGATAGAAAAAAGTATAAAAATATTCAAAAAAATCTTAGTTATGATGAAATGAAGTCCATAGTTAATGAACTATCAAATAAAGCTTTTTTAGAACTTATAAAGATTAATTTAGCAGATACTACAGAAAAAATTGAAAAAATTGCATCAATAGAACCAATGCACAAAAAAATATTTTTCAAAATAAAAAAATGGTGGAGAAAGCATAAACCAAACGATTTTAAAAAATGGATCAATGTACCTCACAATAAGCAAGCACATATACGCAAACCTTTTAAAATATCTCTCATAATCTGCCTATTATTACTTGTTGCAACTTGGCTTTGGTTTTTATCAGGAAATTTATATAACTTTTTAACTCATATATTAGTCATTATTATAATGATTTTGTTACAATATTTGTTTAATCTTACATTGATTGACAAATAAGTTTTACAAAATTGTAAGATATATTTGTAAATAATTGAATATTAGAACATTAAATCTTATTTCAAATACAATAAAAATCCGGAATCAAATTTTTATTTCGAGCTGCAATGGAATTTTAACAACTTTGGTATGTCAAACTGGTTTATAGAAAAACTCTAATTTCGTTTAATAGATATATTTGCTTAATATTATTTAAAATTAACCATTAAAACACTTTAAAAATCATTTAATATGTCGTATAATATAAATATATAATGTCGTATTTTATAAATATAAAAGTGAGAAAACTATGCCAATATCAGATATTTTAGAAAAAAGAATCCAATATCGTATAAAGAAGTCAAAGAACTTCGTATTTATGCTGCCGGATTTTTTGGATTTGTCTGATAGAGATCAAGTCATGCGAGCATTACGCAAACTTATCGCAAAAAATCTGATTATGAAAGTTGGGCAGGGTGTTTATGTAAAAGCAAAAGAATCAAAACTGACAGGTAAAATTATCCCGCAAATTGATTTGGCTGACATTGGTAAGGCTGTAGCTCAAAAACTCAATATTAAGGTTCTGCCAAGCCGTTATGAACTGTGGTATAATGAAGGTAAGACAACACAAGTCCCAAGCGGAAAAGTTATCGCAATAAAAGGCACAATTATAAGGAAAATCGGATTTAACGGAGTTTATATAGTTTATGAAACCGTCAGAAACAAAGAAAAATATTATAAATATAGTTAATGACTATTCTCAAGAATTTGGCATAGCTCCGCAATTTGTTGAAAAAGATTATTATGTCGTTAAGGTTTTATCCGAAATCAGCAAAATTAATTACCCTGATTTGAAAGTTGTTTTTTCGGGCGGAACTTGTTTATCAAAAGCATATAATAAAATTCAAAGATTTTCCGAAGATATTGATTTTAGAATCCATATAAATAAATCTTTTACAAGAGCAGAAAAGAAAGCTTTCTGTAATTTTATATTAGAAAAACTTGATAACAAAGAAGATTATCATATCATTCTGGAATCAATTAAAAAGGGTAATGAGAATAACTTCTTTAGCTTTGAAATTGAATATGCAAAATTGTATGAAGGTTCAAATTTAAGACCAAATATAAAAGCAGAATTTACATTTGAGAATTTGATTCTACCAAGTACAGAGTGTAAAATATCTTCTTTTATCGGCAAATTTATTAATGAAGAACCGATTAAAGTTAATTGCATCCAGCCGATTGAAGTTATTGCAAATAAATTCAGCGCTTTAATGTGGCGGGTTTTTATTAAAGATAGAACAAAACCGCTGCATTCAAAAGAAAATGACCCGACCATTGTAAGACACTTACACGATATTGTTGCATTGGAGGATGTACTTTATCTTTATACAAAAGATTTTGTTAATCTTTTGCAAAAATCTTTTGAAGCCGACAAAGGTCGCGGTGGTTTAGATAATAATTACACCTTACTTGAATTTATGAGAATTACTCTTGATAAATTATCAGAAGATAAAGTTTATAAAAAAGAGTATACTGATTTTGTCAGTTCAATGAGTTATGCGAAAGATTCTGAAATTATAACTTTTGAAAAAGCTATAAAGTGCTGCAACAAAATATATAATTTCATTGTAAATATATAATTAAAAGTGTTGTCAACTACTTAACCCTTCTTAATATTTTTATATTCTCTTTGTAAACATGATAAAATTAACAAAGAGAATGTTTGCAACTATTACATTTAATTACAAAAAAAATCATGAGTAGAGAAGATAACATAAAAACTTTACAACAGTTAGAAAATTATATTCCTGAATTAATCAATGTTCAATCTTTTGATGAATCTTTGGCTGCATGTTTGGCAAATATATTTCAAATAACCGAAAATAAAGATAGTATCATTCTCAACGATATTAATACAAATATTTATTCATATTGCTTAAAACCAAATAGAAATTCAACAAACTATTGTTATGAAGAGTTAGCAAATATTTTATTCAAACACATTATTCAATATACAATACCAAGGTCAGAAATCGAAAAAGCACAAGAACAAAAGAATGTATCATATATAATTGAGCTTGAAGCAAAAGCAAAAAGAAGATTTGTGACTTATTGGGAAAAAAGGAAACAAATATTAAAACAAGAAAATATTGATGACGAAAGTATTACAAAAAGTGGTGAGGGAGGAGAAGAGCTTTTATTTTTGCTTGCAGAACAAATTTTAGGATTACCACAAGCTTTATGTAAAATGAATTTTAAAACATCAGGAGCTGTTCATTTCCATGGGACAGATGGAATTCATATCGGACTTACTGAAGATAATTCTAAACTCGCTTTGTATTATTCTGAGGTTAAAGTTTATCAAAACATTAATACAGCAATAAAAAAATGTTTAGAAAGCCTTGCTCCGTTATTAAAGAGAGATGAAAAAGAAAAATTCGAATTAGATTTATTAAGCTCAAATATAGATATTGGAAATAATCCAGAAATAACAAATAAACTGAAAGAATATTTTAATCCAGATAGAGTAGAAAACATAGAATTAACCGAAGTAAGAGGATTATGTTTAATTGCTTTTGATGAAAAAAAATATAATGGTTATGAATTTAAACAAAATGCTAAAAATATTATGCCAGAAGTTTCAAATTGGATAGAGGCATTTCAAAAAGAAAAAATTAATAACAACATAAAAGATGTTGTTATTAATGTATTTTTTATTCCAATGACCTGTGTTGATACTTTCAGGGAAACTTTTAAAAATAAGATAGGTGGATAGAGTATGATTGATATTTGTCTGGACCTATCTTTAGAGATTATTAAAAGTAAAAATTTTAATACAGAATATAAAAAATTATGCTTAAATCTAGCCGTTGAACAAATTAGAACTGTTCCTGGTTTTACTTCATTCAATATTGATAAATGTAATTTACATTATCTGCTAAAATGCGCTAATATATTTTCAAAAACAAATAATAATGATTTGAAGGAGAAAGCCTTAAGAATTGCTCAATTTACATTTGAATATGGAAATGAAACAGAAAAAGAATATGCATATATTATTGTTAGCACATTAGTTAATGAACCCTCCATTAATTTGGCAAAAAAGAATAATTTACTTGGTAATAATATAGAGTATTATTTACCACTGAAATTATCTCTACAAATGTTAGAAATAGAAAATAGATATTCTTATGAAAATGGAAATGCGAATATAGTTTGCAATCCGTTTCAAAAAAGATTTATTGATAGTGTAACGAACTCTGATTTAAAAATTCTTTCAATTTCAGCCCCAACATCGTCTGGAAAATCATATATAGTTTTACAATGGCTTATTAAAAATTTAGAATTGGAAAACAGTAATAAAGTAAATATTGCAATTATCGTCCCTACAAGGGCATTAATCAATCAATATGAAAGAGACTTGAATCAAAAATTGAAAAGCAATATAGATAAAGTTCATATTGAAACTATGCCCTTTCATAATGGAAATATTCTAAATAAAAATAAAACAATATATATTTTTACTCAAGAAAGAATGAATGCTTTTATAAATAAAAATTTAAGTATAAAATTTAAGATTTTATTCGTTGATGAAGCACAAAAAATAGGTGATGGTCATAGAGGTGTTCTATTAGAAAGCATAATAGAGAAAATTAAAAATACTAGCAATTCTACGAAAATTATCTTTACAAGTCCATTTGTAAAAAATCCCCAAAGTATATATCCAGATACCGAAATTTTAAAAGATAGTTTAATGACCATAAATCAAAACTTTTTTAAGATCGAAAAAATTAAAGGAAAACCATTAATTTGGAATGTATCTTTAATATATAATGAAGATTTAATAACAATTGGTCAAATACAACTTGATGCTAAAATAAGTAGTTCTTCTGTCCCAGCTATAGTTTCAAAGTTTGTTAAAACCCTGACTGGTGGAAATAACAATGGAAATTTGATATATGCAAATTATCCATCTAATGCTGAAGACATTGCAGAACAGTTATATACAAATTCTGACTATGACGTTAAAGATAATGAAGAAATTCAAAAGTTAATTATATTATGCAAAGAAATTGTACATAAAGATTTTAATTTAATAAAATATTTAGAAAGAGGAATAGCTTTTCATTATGGCAGTATGCCACAACTCATAAGAGCAAAAATTGAAGAACTGTTTAATGCAAAAATTATAAAGTATTTAATTTGTACATCAACACTATTAGAAGGCGTTAACCTTTCATGTAAAAATATTTTTATTAAAAATCCAAGAAGATCTAGAAAAACAAAAATGTCAGTTCCTGATGTTTTCAATCTGGTTGGGCGTGCTGGTAGATTAGGAAAAGAGTTTTATGGCAATATATTTTATATTGACTGGGATGAAGCTCCTTTAAAAATGGAAGATGCTATAGTTGAAAGAACTATTCATAAAATTTTGCATAAAAATTTTAACGAAATTATTAATGCATTAGATGATGATTTTAATAATTTAGAATTAGAAGATAAAGATATCAAGGATAGCATTGAAGCGACTTTAGGATATTTGTATACACAATTTATAAAGCTTGGAGATATTCGAAAGAACAGAGAGGTTCAAGGTGTTTATTCTTCTCAACAAATAGAAGAACTAAATCAAGCTTTGTTACGCTATACACAAAAAATAAAAATACCCAAAGAAATATTAGAAAAGCATCCGGTTATATATCATTATTCTATGCAAAAACTACTAGAATATTTTGAATCAAGACATCCTGATAAGCCTGAAGAGTATTTACTAAATTTGAAAGATAAAAACAAGATGTCAGAATCAATATATAGATTTCTTAACCGAATGAACAAATGCTTCAATACCGGTATATCTGGAGACAAATTTACCTGGTATATTGCATTTCTAATTAAACATTGGATCACTTTTCAAAATTTAAGTGTCATAATAAATCTTAGATACAAAAAATACAAAGAAATAGATAAGGACATAAAAATATCTATAAGAAAAAGTTTTAAAGATATTGATGATTATGCACGATACCTAATTCCAAAACTCTTAAGTTGTTATATAGATGTATTGAATTTTTATTTAGAACAAAATGGATATAACGATTTAATTTATAACGATGATGATATTGAAATGTTACTAGAATACGGTATTGACAATAAAACTCAAAAATCAATGATTACATTAGGATTATCCCGTGCTACAATCATAAAATTATTTGAAATTGTAACAGAGGCAGAAGAATTTTTGCTTGATAATATAGATATGGACGAAATACAAGTATTAAAATGGTTGAATACAAATATCATATATATAAAATCCAATAAAAAAATTTCAGAACTATTAATTGAAGAGATTGATAATATTCTTTTAAAGTATAAATCAGTACTTATATAGGTTTATTCCCTGATAATTCCCTGTTAGGTTGTTTAGGGAATTTGGGGAAGAGAACTTTACAAACAAAGGGGTTGCCATTATAATAAACGTACCGAATCCCTGAATTTTTAAAAAATAACCCTGTAAAAACGGTGGTATCAAGGAATTGACAAGAGAATATTGCTGGGAGGACTAAATCCTCCACCAAAGAGGGGGTATAAGCCCTTTCTTTGGTGGAGATAAGAAGACAAAAGAAACCTTTCAGGTTGTATTTTTTTGTCCGTTTTGACGATAAGCAAAGCAAAGTAGGTTGGGCATACTTGCCCAACAACATTGAATTGTAGCGGTCGGAATACGATTGAAAATCTGAATTTCAAACTACTCCAAAAGTGACTTTTCGTGGACTTTTTTACTCATTTTTTGCACTATTCTTGCACCCTATTGCACAAAATTGCACCCAAAAGTTATTGTTGGGCAAGTATGCCCAACCTACAAGCTGTTTTATACATTTATCCTAAAGAGCATGTTTTAATAATGCTTTCTCGTCACGAGTACCCTGTTCAAACCATCTGCTCTCAAATATTCTCTCAGGCATAGGTACAAAATCTTGCATATCAAAGGCTGGTTCACCTACCAAGTGGTTTTTCAATAAATCTATTCCTGAAGAATATTCATCACCCACTAAAACAATTTTGTTGTCAATTGCGAGAGCTTTGTTCTTTACCGTACAACCAAGAACACCCTCTGTTTTTTTAGATTTTATATGTGCAATTTTTCCTCCAATTTTTTCCAAATACCCTAATAGAATATCTAACATTGGAATTCCTGCTGCACCATAAGTTTCTCTTGCTCCTTTTGCCATAGAAACAATTTCTTTTTCTGAAAATTTTGCGGTAAAATTCTGTCTGTTTGAAGTATTGTAATTGTTATTGTTTTGAATTCTTTGTACTTGCATTTTATTTTATTCCTTCTACTTTCGCATGCTATATCATATTATAAAACCCGTAATAATAAAATTTGCTATCTAAAAAACAGGAAGTGAAAAATCACTTCCTATTTTTCAAATTACCCTAACCTACCATTTCAATCCAACTGTTATCAGATATTAATTCGCCTGTCGGATTTCTTTTTACAATAGTGGTTTCTAATTTGCCGTTAGGGTATAGGTCTTGATAGTATTTGATTTGTCCGTTATCTTGTGTGAATGTTCTGCGTAATACTCTTTCAAGATGTGAATAATTTTTACCCTCATAAGGCACTTCTACATGCACCTTTCTGATTTTGTAATCGGTTAGTTTTTCGGGATTAATTTCACCGGCTGTAATCATATTATTTAGTTTTGAGCCGACAACACCCCAAACTCCGTCTTTGGGTACTCTGCGTTTTGGCAAGATTTTTTCAGATAAATATTTTAATGCAGCTTTACTGCTTTCTATACACCCTTTGGAATGTTCTGCATCCATTAAAGCCGTATAATAACTAATGCTACGACCGAATGACACTTTGTTGTTTGTCATAGGTTTTGATTTGTAATTAGAA
>CACWTN010000012.1 GCA_902763805.1 uncultured bacterium
AGGTGACTAAATGTCACGTTTTGCGTGAAGTATAGCAAAATATGCGGAGCAAAATAGAAGCAAATGGAGGGAAATTAAAAAAAGAACCTTTAGGGTTCTTTTTTTTGTATATTTTCACATTCCCGGTACCATATTTTGTAACAAATCCGCAACTGAAAGCCGGCATGAAAAATCAGTATTCTTAATATTTTGTATATGGCGGAACAATATAGTATAAAGTTGAAGATTTATCTTTCATATAAAATTTAACAGTTTGTTTATCTGCCCATTTTGATATATTTTCAGCATCCTGATCTCTGCTGAAATCTTTTACGATGTACAGCCAGTAGTTTTTGTTTTGTTCTATGTTATTGATAGCATCTGCTATGCTTTTTTCTTTTTCCTGAGTTTCTATAA
Source organism: uncultured bacterium (assembly GCA_902763805.1). Lineage (GTDB taxonomy): Bacteria > Cyanobacteriota > Vampirovibrionia > Gastranaerophilales > Gastranaerophilaceae > CAG-196. The sequence continues at coordinate 397 of CACWTN010000012.1, forward strand.
CAGTTTTAATATTTAAATAATCAGGAATGTTATATTTTTTTGCATAAACATAATAGCTGAATACAGAAGCTTCATTTACAAGGATTTTGTCATTTTTCGGCGAAAAATTTTCTGATATTTGTTTCATAAGCTTGTCCGGAGACCAGAAAACCATGTTTTCGGGATAGTAGTATACATTTTCAAGGAATTTTTGCGGAATAAAATATTCGTGAAATCCTGCAAGCGCAATTAACAAAATTACGTAGAAACTAAGGCTGTTTTTATTAAAAGATTCAAGCGGTTTAACAGTTAAATACACGAAAGCCGGAATCAGGTGTAACACGATTCTTCCCATAAACGGATACAGATGCAGAATCTGTGCAAGTAGGTTAGAAGCAAACAAAATAATTATAAAAATATCAATTTTGCGCTGTTGATTCTTGTTGGTGCAGACTATAATTACTGAGGTTATCAGGAGTATAAATAAAAACATTACATAGTTGCAGCCCCAAAAGAAATATTTTAAGTTATTTGCAAATACATCCAACAAATTAAGCGAATAAAAATTATTCCATTCTGATTTGTAGAATGCCATTTGATAGGCTTTTGCAGGCGCAAGGTTGTACAGATAATAAAATGTAATAATGATAATAAACGGAGAAAGCAGAACAAAAACCTTTTTAAAGAGCTCTTTCAGGTGATTTTTGTTTATGCAGATATTTATTAATACAAAAGTTCCTATGTAGAAAACGGAAGGCAGTGAGATTAAAGGTAAAATAGCCAGTATAAAGCTAAAAGTAACCAGTTGTTTTGTATTAAGCTTCAAAATATTGATTTCAGGCAAATAGTACAAACATAAAATTCCGATTAACAATTCCAGCTCATATTGCTTAAAAGTTGCGGAAAAAAATATTGCCGGCATACTTGATGCAAAAAGAAATAACGCAAAAAGCCGAGAAGCTTTTTGGGTAAACATTTTGAGCGACAGTTTGTAAAAGAAAATAATACTTATTAAAGACGTAACGTATGGTAAGAACTTCAGTGCGCGTTCACTGTAATCGGAAAAATCAGCAATAATTTTTGATATGAACATAAATAATGGTGAAGAAGACCAGGGACCCAGCGGTTCAAACATTTGCCAGATATTGTTTGCCATCATTGAAACAATCAAACGGCATTCGTCATCTTCAAAAACATTATCAAATATGTAAGCTTTTGTTCTTAAAAATATTCCGAATGAGATAAAAAGACAAACCAAAAAATAATAAATAATATTTTTAAATTTATTCATGAAAAAATTTTAACATAAATAAAAATAACAGTCGGTTTGAGAAGTAAAACAGAGAGTATGAGAATTATAAATAATAGGTCGGGTTTTAACCCGACACATATTTTATTTGTTTTGTCGGGTTGAAACCCGACCTATATACTTATGCATTTGTGCTTGCATAACGAAGAAACGATTGAACAAATCAGAGAGTTTTTGTGTTGAATTTTCATAATAATGTGTTACAATGTTTATACAATGTATAGAAATATATAGAGGTATTATATGGCACAATCAAATATTTGTATCAGATTAGATGACAATTTAAAAAAACAGTTTGATTATTTATGTAATGAACTTGGTTTAACAATGTCTGCCGCAATAAATATGTTTGTAAAAGCAGTAGTAAGAGAAAATAGAATTCCGCTTGATTTATCATTGAATATTCCAAACGAAATAACCAAGAAAGCAATAGAAGATGTTGAAAGCGGCATCAGTTACTCTGTTCCGTACAAATCAGGCAAAGATGTTACAAAAGCAATATTAGAAGGTGATGATGAAGATTAAAACCGTTACTTACGGTAAACAAATGAGACGAGATTTAAAACTTGCCGTAAAGCGAGGGTATGATATATCTAAACTGGACGAAGTTATCGACATACTTTGCACAACGCAATTGTTACCAGAAAAGTATAAAGACCATTCACTATCTGGTAATTATACAGGATATAGAGAATGTCATGTTGCACCCGACTGGTTGCTTATTTATAAAATTGAAAATGAAATACTAACGCTTGTCCTTTTTAGAACGGGTACGCATAGTGATTTGTTTTAGTTGATTGGCACAAATAATTGTAACTTACGGACATTTTGAACGTAAAAATTTTATATTTAAGATAAAATAAATGGGGGGGAGATTGCTAGACAAAATTTTAGCTGTTATTTTTGGAATCATAATGCTTATAGCTTTATTATTACCAGTTTTTCTAATAATCATAGTTATTGTTCTGATCATTTATTCAATTTTTACAAAAAGTTCACAAAGACCACCTGATGTATATTCGGCTAATGATATAGAAGAATATATGAAAAATAATACCTTGGTTAATTGTATAGAAAATGAAAATATTTATATTCAGTTTTCTGATTATGAAGAAGGATTATATATAAGATGCATTAATAAATTAAATAAAACTGAATTTTTCACTGTCACAGGCTCTAGTGAAATGTTAGGAACTTGTTGGGCTGTTGTACAAAAGTATTCTTATTTTCAAAATTATACATATAATGGTTTATTTTTTTGGTTCAATGAACGATATGCAACATCTAATGGACAGCTGTTACTAACAAAAAATCGTTAATATAGGGCGAGTAGTGAGTTTGTTTGTTGGGCATACTTGCCCAACGATAACTTTTGAGTGCAATTTTATGCAAAAGGGTGCAAGAATAGTGCAAAAAATGAGTAAAAAAGTGCAAAGAAAGTCACTTTTGGAGCAGTTTGATTTTCAGATTCTCAATCGCTTTCCGATTGCTATAATTTAGTGGTGTTGGGCAAGTATGCCCAACCTACCCTTATTTTCTTCCGAGCAAACTACTCAAAAAAATACATTTACTCCTTCCGAGCAAATGTCCTGTTAAAAGGTACTCATCCCTACTGTCTCCGCAAACAAAAAAGCCTGTATGTTTTACATACAAGCCTTAAAATGGCGGAGACACTGGGATTCGAACCCAGGATGCAGGTTGCCCCACATAACACCTTAGCAGGGTGCCGCCTTCAGCCTACTCGGCCATGTCTCCATCTGCACTATACTCATGTTAGCATAAATAATTTTTTTGTAAAAGGGAAATTTAAAAGGACTTTGTTTTTTTACAAAGTCCTTCTATACTCTCGCTTATTTACGTATCCGAACAGCCTTGTTAAAGCTTTTCTTCTTTATCATTTTACTGCCTGCAGCTTGACCTGAATTCCCGATTCGGCATTTATTGCTACTGCGTTAGATACTGCCATTGCCCTTCGTTTTTTAGCCCCTCTTAATATAAATTCAACTCCGCAGAAAATATTATTCGATGGGGTTGCAATCTTTTTCAACATATCCTTGCTTGTCCTTTCCTGTAAATGTATTTTTATTATCCGTAATATCTATAACGGCATTTTTTTGAAAAACTTTAGAGGTAAAGGAGAAATGTTACAAAATTGTTACAAACTCTCTCTGTATTAGTATTCACACATATTTGCTCATAAAAAAAGGCTCTAAATGAGCCTTTTTGCTATTTATATTTCTTTTATTAACCTAATATATCTATAGAATTCTTTCCGTGTTTATTAATGCCGTACAGAAAGGTGCTACCGCTGTTGTCAGGATGAAGTTCTCTGTCGATCTTGCTAATTGCAACAGATGGATCTCCGCCGGTTGTTTCAATTCCTTCAACTCTGCGTACGCGCGCAGAACCTCCGTTTTGACCAATACCGTCTACTCCGTTAACCGGCTTCATAAAGAAATTATAATTGTTAATTGCATCTATTCCTGTGACCATGTAATCATACCTATTATTTCTCTGTACATATATATAAAGTATCCAAAATCCGAAAAATTGCGTTTTTAATAAAAAAGTTTACAAAAGTTAACAATGAATATATAATTAAAATATGATAAAGGAAGGCGATACAGTTGGGATAATTGCTCTGTCGGGGGTTTGTGACAGAAATAAAGCAGAGCAGGCAAAAGCGAATATTGAAGCTATAGGGCTTAATGTCAGGCTTTCTAGGAATATTTCTGATGAAAACCTGTACCTTGCAGGAACAGATGAGGACAAAATCTCTGAACTTTATGATTTTTTCAAGGACGATGAGATTAAGCTGATTCTTTGTGCAAGAGGCGGATATGGTGCAATCAGGCTTATCAATAAGATTGACTATAGTATTCTGAAATCAAATCCGAAACCATTTTGCGGTTTTTCTGATGTTACTGCACTTTTGCTTATGATTTACCGAAAAACCGGCATGGTGACATATCATTCGCCGATGGCGTGTACTGATTTTGCCGGTGATGAAACCCCTGCAGGTATAAATACCATACACACTTTCTTCAAGGCTGTAAAAGAAGAACGACTTAGGTACGAAGGGACTAAAATATACAGAGCCGGCTCGGCTGAAGGTGTTATGTGGGGTGGAAATCTTGCAACGGTTGTATCTCTGTGCGGTTTAGATTTTATCCCGTACAGAAATTTTATATTTTTTGCTGAAGATTTGAATGAGCCTGTATATAAGATAGATAAAATGTTTCAGCAGTTAATTAACATACCGCAGTTTACACGATATTGTAAAGGAATAGTATTGGGTGATTTTCTCGGAGTTGATAACGAGCTGTGGCTTGAAGATTATCTGTCAGAATTGGCTAATCGTTTGCAGATTCCTGTGTCAGGCGGGTTCAAAATTACGCATTCGGGAGAAAAGATTACAATCCCTGTCGGAAAAAATGCAAAGCTCAAAGGAAATGTTCTTTTTATTGATTAATCAACAATTTTAGGTTTTTTGGAAAAATAATCCGAAAACTTCATCTTGTATTCATTAAGATTTGTACAAAAAGCTTCCATATCGAGGGATACCCCTTTTTTAAGCGGATATGTTTTTATACCCATAGCTTTATAGATTGAGCGGATGAAAGTATTTGATATTGCGTCACTGCCCCTTTCCCAAGGCATTGTGTGAGCCAGTATCCATCGAATTTCTGCAATAGAACCGTTAACATCAGGCAAATTTTCGTTTTTGACTTCTCTTGCAATATATTTATTATAAAGCGATTCATAAATTTTATTTATGTAATAAAATGCCGTATTCACGTATCTTCCGCTTCCGTGTTCAAGGTATTTACCGAAGTCTTTATCGTGCTTAGGTCGTGTAAGTTCTAATCTGAAAGGATTTTTAAGCGGATGTTTTACAATATAATCCAGTCTGTCGGCATAGTTTTTGTAGCGGTTTTTTTTGCTGTAAACCGTAATTAAATCATCGCCCCAATCAGAACCAAATCTCCAGCCGGCTCTTTTTGTTCTTAAAATACCGGTATGTGCGACCTTATCGTTATCTTCCGTCAGAAGACGGTTTGCTTCGGTTACGCCTTTTGTAATCCACCTGAGAGTTTCTTCAAAATTACATTTTTCTCTTATATAATTCACAGTTTTATCAGCAGTTTCTTTTATTTTTTTTGCCCAGCCGGAATGTTGTCCGTATCCTTTTATACGAACGTAAAAATCGCTTTCTTTAAAACGAAGCTTTTTTGACTGCAGATTAATCCCGAATATGGGCGAATATTGAGTATAACTGTTAACAGAATTTATTTGCATATTCTATATAAGTACCGTAAAAGATTTTTTTGCGGGGTAAATATATAATTAATTTAATTGCAGTTCATTTCTTTTAACTGTTTTTTGTTCTCCGCTGTCAAGGTTTTTAACCGTAACTTCACCTTTTGCAAGCTCGTCTTCACCGATAATTACAGCGTATTTTGCAACTTTCGAAGCTTTTTCAAGTTGTTTAACAAATTTTTTGTTTGTTAAATCAAACTCGCAGGTAATATTTTTAGCACGGAGTTCTTCAGTCAGCTTAACGGCTTCAAGCGTATTATTTGAAATAACGTATGCTGTGAGTTTTTCTTCAGGCTTGTTGCCGAGCAGAGATGCAAGTCTTTCCATACCCATTGCAAAACCTATGGCAGGGACATCTTCGCCTCCGAGATTTTTAACAAGAGTATCGTATCTTCCGCCTCCGCAGACTGCATTTTGCGAACCCAAATTGTTTGACTTAATCTCAAAAACGGTTCTGTTATAGTAATCCAAACCCCTTACAAGGAGCTTGTTTCTTTCGTATTTTATTCCAAGTGTATCCAAATATGATTTTAGCTGCTCAAAGTGTTCCGAACACTCATCGCATATAAAATCTCCCTGTATAACTGCCTGAATTTCAGGTTTTGCATAAATTTCCTGACATTCTGGAGATTTGCAATCCAAAAGTCTTAAAGGATTTTTTTCAAATCTTGTTTGGCAATCTTCGCAGAGCTGCGGTAAATAGGGACGAATAACGTCTTTAAGCTTTGTTTTAAACTCCTCTCTGCATTTCGGACAGCCAAGAGAGTTAAGTTCAACCGTAAGGTCATTTAAACCGAGTTCTTTAAGGTAATTAACCGCCATTAAAATAACTTCCGCATCTGCAGTAGGCTGTTTTATGCCGAATACTTCGACACCGACCTGGTGAAATTGTCTTTGTCTGCCTGCCTGCGGACGTTCGTAACGGAACATCGGACCTTTATACCAGAGCTTTACGGGAGCTGATAATCTGTGCATACCGTTTTCAATAAATGAGCGGACAACGCCTGCTGTATTTTCGGGACGAAGTGTCAGAGAACGGTCGCTTTTTTCAAAAGTGTACATTTCTTTGTTGACAATATCTGTTGTATCGCCAACCCCTCTTGCAAAAAGTTCTGTTGCCTCAAAAATAGGAGTTCTGATTTCTTTTGCTCCGTATTTTGTGAATATGTTTTTTGCTGATTCTTCCATAAAGTGCCAAATAGGCATTTCTTCAGGTAATATATCTTTTGTTCCTTTTTGTACTTTTATTATTGCCATAATTTTCTTTCCTTTATATAATTAATTGTACTATAGGGGTAAATAAAAATAAAGGAAAGGCAGATTTTCATAAATTATGGGAATAAAAATTACAAAAATGCAGGGTTGCGGAAATGATTTTGTAATCCTTGATTATGAGGACTACAAGAGGGGTTTGGCAGAAAACAGATGGACTGATATGTCAGATGCCGCAAAAAAACTGTGTGACAGAAACTTTGGAATAGGTGCAGACGGTTTTATTGTTCCCAATACAAATACAGATGAAACTGATATCGGCTGGTTTTTTTACAACTCAGACGGAACAACCGCACAAATGTGCGGAAATGGTATAAGATGTTTTGCTAAATATGTGTTTGATAACGGACTTGTAGATAAAAAAGAGTTTGGAGTAAAGACTTTGGCTGGAATTATAAAGCCAAAACTTCTGGAAGATGGCAGAGTAAGAGTTAATATGTCAAAGCCGATTTTGGAATCGGAAAAAATACCGTTTATTCCCACAAATAATCTTAATTATAAAATATCAGTGCAGGACAGAATTTTTGAAGGTAATGCTGTTTCAATGGGAAATCCGCATTTTATAATTTTTACGGAAGCTGAAGATGATACGCTGGCTTTAGCAAAACAGTACGGTTCATCTATTGAAACAAGTGCAGAATTCCCTGAAAAAACGAATGTAGAGTTTGCAAAAATAATATCTGAGGATAAAATTGAACTCCGTGTTTGGGAAAGAGGATGCGGAATTACGCTTGCATGCGGAACAGGTGCGTGTGCAACTACTGTTGCAGCTGTTTTAAACGGTCTTACCGAGCATTCTGTAGATGTAAAACTCCTGGGCGGAACAGTTCATATTGACTGGCCCGGCAACAAATATGACGCAAACCACGATGTTTATATGACAGGTCCTGCTGAATATGTGTTCAAAGCAGAACTGGCTTAATTTATTCTGCTAAAATTCTTGCAGATTCATCAAGATTCATCATAAGCTGCGGGTGTTCTTTATCTAACCCTCTCTGTCTGAGGGCTCTTCCTATTGCATCGGCAAGGTTAGGAGCTTTTCCTTCCGCAACGGCTTTGTAGTATTCATCTTCAAAATCGGAAGGTATTCTGAGTTCCCAGTTACCTTTGTTTGTGCCGGGACGATTGTATGTTTTTCCCAGACCCCAGAAATCTGCAAAGAAAATCTGAACACGCCTTGCAGGACTTGTGAATAATTCTGCAAAACTTGCCGCCATGAATTTCTTTTTATCTGTTCTCAGTTCTTTTGTGTATTTATCAACATCTTTTAATGTGGCGTCTTTAGGCGCGGTATCTTCTGCAAGAAGTCTTGTTTTTGTCATGAAATGGTTTATTTTTTCTTTGTTTTTAGATTTTATCAGAAGTTTTGTAATTATATTTTTTGTTTTTAAATATTGTTCTACAATGTTATTTAACAATTGGTCAGTGTATTCAATAAATGAAATGTTATCGTGCGAGCCAATCATAATAACGTTTCTTTCAGGAGCTTTAGAACCTCTGTAGTCAAACTGGGTAACTGATATGCCTGATAAGTCGAGCTTTTTCATAACTTTTTGGGTAGGAATGTTAGGTTCTCCGAGGTCTTCACAAATAATGTCATCTTTGCTCATACCGTGTTCTTTTGCGGATTGTAAAACGATTTTTTCAAGAATATTTGAATATTCTTCTTCTGTTTTTTTGAATTCGCCCTGGGAGTATATTCTTCCTGAATTTTCCGGAAGAATTTTTTCTGATACTTTGTAAATGAACGGGTCTACTAAACCAATTGTGTGGTCAATTCTTAACCCTCCGGGGAAACTTGCAAAGAAACTGTCATATTTTTCTTTCAGTATTTGTCCGGCTTTTCCGAGTGTTCCGTCAGGATTAAATATGTATTTTGGGTTGAAATATCCAAATCCCCATCTTTGACCGTCTTTTGAAAATGCATCAGGAGGACAGCCTATAGCTTTTCCTTCCAGAAACAGATTTTGGTTTGCCCATTCATCTGCCGCAGGTGAGGCAACAGGTGAGTCCCCAATAATTTTTACGCCTGTTTCTTTTGCAAGTTTATTGGATTCTTGATTTTCCGTATCAATTAAGAATTGTTTGAACATAAAGAAATCAATATCTTGTTTATATTTTCTTTTTATTTCTGCAATTCTGTGTTTTACAGCATCTTCTTCCTCTTTAGTCTTTGGTGCATAAAGCCTGTTGTCTAAACCCGGCCATTGTCTCCAGTCTGTTTTGTATATATCACTGAGAGTATTGAAGATTGCCGCCTTTTCAAGTTTTTCTTCATTTTGTTTTTTAAAACTTTCAAATTTCGGTACCAAAGCCTTACGAAGTTTAAAAATACTGTATGCAATTTTGAGCGCAACGTCATATTCTTTGCTTATAAAAGAATAGTTAACCTTCTCTGGATTCGGATTAGCTTCAAGCATTTCCAGGAAAACATTTTTGGGAAGAATTTTTCCGTATTTTTCAGTTGTTAACTTATAAAGCGGAATCATATAAATATTTTTTGCCGAAGATTCGGGAGCGTAAGGTGAAGGATCTCCCAATTTTCTTAAATTATTAGGTTCCTGCTGAATTCCCGTAATCCCGTGAGCTTTAAGAAACGGTATAAGTTTTTTCTGAACAGTATCAGAAAATAATGTTCCTATTCCGATATTTTCTTTGGGAAAAGACGGTGCTGCGGAATTGTGGATTATTATATCAACTTTTTTATTTAATAATTTTAAACCTTCATTAAGTGAAGATGTATAAACTTGCATTTCTGCCGGATTCAGCTTTCTTCCGAAAGTCTGATTATCACTGCGGCTAATACTGTTTATTCTCATGAAAACTCCTTAAAAATCTTTGATATATCACAGGATATCATATTTGATATACTAGTATAAAAACCCCTAAAATACAAATTTGCTATCAGGATAAAATTTTTAATAAAAAATTAATACCTGACCGTACTATATTTCTTAACAGATACTTTAACTTGATAAAATAATATGATACAATATGATGTATAAAATATATAAGCAAAGCGAGGTATATTATGTGCGATAAAGACAGAACATCAATAGGTTTCGGAGTAGGGCTTCTTTTTGGCGTAATCGGCGGAATAGTAGCCGGTGTTTTATATGCTCCAAAATCCGGTGAAGAAATGCGTGAAAAGGTTAAAGATACAGTTTGTGATCTTGCCGAAAAGTATTCACCCGAAGTAAAGGAAGCAAAAAAGCAAGCTTTGGAATCTGTTGATTTATTGAGATATAAACTTGAAAAACAGTATAAAAAAATCGGAAATATGCTGAAATCAAAAAAAATGAGAAAAGCAAAAGAGCTTGAAAGTGAATCAAACTTCAATTTTGATCACGATTAAAGACTGAAGACAGGAATATTAAAGGAAAGATGATGGAAATAGGACAATTATATCAGGGTTTAACTTTTTTGGCTTATGCGACGGGTGTTATAGTAATTATAGTGGGTATAATGCTTGTAAAAGTATTATTTGATATATCAAAACTTACAAATAATATAAATGATACTGCAGAGGTTGTGAAAGAAGAACTCGTTCCGACGCTGAAAAATGTTAACAAATCGGTAGAGATAATAAGCGGTATAATAATCAGAGCCGATAAAGGTGTGAATAAAATAAAAGAGTTTATCGCAAATTCACCGCTTAGAATTCTTACCAAACTGTCAACTATATCAGGAACCGTAGCAAAAGGCTTTTTCAGCGGTTTGTTTGCGGGGTTGAAATCTTTTGGTAAAAAGAAGTAAGCAAAAAAGACAATTACAAAAATAACGTACATGGGTTATACTGTTCATGTATGATGATGTGTAAATAAATATAAGGAGAAATAATATGTCAGTAACAAGATTTTTAGCAGGTTTTGCAATTGGTGCAGCAATTGGTGCTGTTGCAGGTATTCTTCTCGCTCCGCAATCGGGTGAAGAAACAAGAGAACAATTAGGCAAAATGGCATCTGATTTGGCAGACAAAACAGACGCAACCGTTCAGGATATCAAGAAAAAAGCAGATAATCTGATTTCTGATGCTCAGGAAAAGAGTGAAGAAATTATCGGAAAACTTCAGGATATGCTTAATAAAGATAAACCTGAAGAAGCATAATAAACAGTTAATAAACAAACAAAAACAGGGTGAAGATGTTTCGCCCTGTTTTTGTTTGACTTACAAAATCTTTTATATTAGTATAGTAAAGGCGAATGAATTATTCGTTTCCGCGCTCCAGTGGCAAGGACTCCGCGAGGAGGCAACTAAATGTTACGTCCGAGGAGGAGGGGAGGTAGACGCTCTACCGAATCCGCTGAAGCATGAAAATTAAATAATTACAAACCGCGCTCCAGTGGCGGAATCGGTAGACGCGTTGGACTTAAAATCCAATCGGGGTTCACCCTCGGTGCCAGTTCAAGTCTGGCCTGGAGCATTTACTAAAAGACTTGCCAAAAGGCAGGTCTTTTTTTATAGGTTTTTTGGTATAACCTTTCCGGACAATTTGGATGCGGTTTTGTCGGCTAAGATGCCGATTGGTTCATTTCATAAGCAACTTGTAAAAAATCTGCTCTATATTATTTCTAACAAAAATGTTAATCTGACAGAAAAAATCGAATGTATGTCACAGAGAACAACAAGAGAAAAATTACTTATATTTCTAAATATGGAATCTATAAAAAATAATTCAAAAGAATTTACTATCTCTTTCGACAGACAAGCACTTGCCGATTATTTAGGAGTTGAAAGAAGTGCAATGTCAGCAGAATTAAGTAAACTTCGTAATGAAGGTATTTATCAATATTTAGCAAATATATTTTTATGTAATATCGGTGCAGGTACAGCACTTGGTATTCTGGAAAAAATGAATATTAAATCCAAAGCAGCAAGATGTATAGGTATGATTGCAGGTATCATTACTACAGGAGTAATTGGCGGAAGTGCGATTGCTAATTTTATAGGAAATAAGATAGTTAATCCTATTATTCTTAAAAAAGGTGAAAAAGAGAAACGTACTCCCGAATTATTGGATTTATCACTTCATACTGACGATATTGCTACGGTATCGCTGCTGTCAGGTTTAAAATGGATAGAGCCGATGTTACCGTTTTTATATTCAATTTCCGGTTATAAAGCCGGAATCGGATACAGAAATAATGCATAGGCTATTATTTTGTAATAACCACTTCTATTTCAAATTTTCTGTTCCAGGGGTAGGTGTAATTGAATTTGTAATCGGGAATTTCCTGCCCTTCATATAAAGCTTTCAGTATTTTTTCTTCATAAGGTTTCATCAGCTCTCTTATGTCGCAAGGTTCATTAATCTCTCCTCTGACATTTGCCTGATATGCCCAATCGTCAAGATAACGTATTATTTGTAATTTTTTGTACGCTTCATCGTTATAATTTGATGCTCTGAATTTTACTTTAATTTCTGCAAGAAGGCTTCCCAGAGTGTTTGCGCTTGTATTCCACGCAGAAAAACCAAACTCCGGAAGGGGTTGATGACTAAACAGTTCAGCAACAAAACTGTTATCTGCTCCGTTTGCAAATCTTACGTCTGCGGCTGCGTATGGCTTGTCAGGTTTTGAAAAATGTTTGTTATATGGTATTGTGTCCCAGCCCATAACAAGCTCACCCTGTTTTTCTATAAAATTATTAACGAGAAGTACAATGTCTGCTTTTTCTTCATTGTCAACAACGTTAAATCCGCCAAGTTCAAGCTGTTCCATAACAGATTGCTCTATTGGGATGTCTTCGTAATTTGATATACGGTCTTTGTATTCAGGTTCTGTGAAAACAGGATAAATATTAATATTTTTTCTTATTGCTCTTGCAAGAAGTGTAAGAGGGATTTCATCAGCACCAGTTTTTGTTCTGCCACCAAGGTTTTCAAGTTCTTTTGCTTCCTCAACATTAAAACCGAATTCTGCACAATCGTCTTTTGAGAAGATTAGTGTATCAAACAGTCCTTCTTTTTTCCACTGAAGGTAAAGTTTATTTATCTCAAAATTACGTTTTCTTGTTTTCAGGTAATCCTGAAGTATTTCAGGAGGGACATCCGTTTTTGCGGGGTGCCAGTATTTACTGGAGTTATATGAGTATTCGAAAATCTTTTTACCCCAGTCTTTCCAGTATTCTTTTTCCTCGTCGTTGTAGTTGTTATTTGAAATACGCATTATGCTAGAAAATGCGTAAACCCGTTTGCCCTGAAGGATTGGTTTTATTTTTTCAATTCGATTTTTTATTTCATCATAACTGTCATCAATTCTTCTGGAAGGAATAAGTCCTCCGTACGCAATAGTGTCGAGTGAAAGAATCATTGCATCAATATGCGGAAGATGATAAAGCCAATCTATTATGTAATCTGCATTAGCTGATTTTGTTAAATCACCGAGGTATTCGCGGGGCGGTATAAATAATTCAATACTTTCATCTGTTGCGCAAATATCTTTTGCAAGGTTATAACAGACCGGGCGGTTATCAATAGGAATAAAACAAACTCTCATACTTCTATATTACCACATTTTTCTGATATTTTAAACTAATATTATAAGCAAATAAAGAAAAAACGGTGCTTTTGTAACACCGTTTTCCTCTCTCTTCTTTTCTTCTTATGCCTTAATATTATTTTTTAATAAATTAGCTTTTAAACCCTGCGCCAAATCGTGGCGTCCGCTTTTTTCATAAATAGCAGTCATTGATTCCAGGAACTTAAGGTTATCAATGTTTGGATTTCCCTGATTAACGGGAGCTGTATTAACAGGTGTTGTGTGTTTTTTCATTGGCTGAGTTACCGGAGCTGTCAGCGTTGCAACACTTTGTCTTTGTTGTGCAAGCTGTTGCTGCATTGCCTGTTGTGCCATTTGATTTCTCAGAAGAGGGCTGATATATTGCTGCATTCTGGGATTATGGAATTTAACAGGTTCCTGTTCGTAAGGATTTTGATTTTCTTTTTTGTATGCATTTAAACCATAGTTAACTGTTGTAAATGATTTGTCAGGATTAGTGTATGTATTTTCAACAGAGCTGTTTGCATTTTTGTACATATCGATTTCTCTGTCTTTAAGTCCCTGACTGAGCCCAATTGCCATATTAGATTCTTTGCGTTTGAATAATCTGAGAACTGCAAATCCCAAAAGACCAAGCAAACCGTAGGAAAAAACTTTATTCATTGTATCGGATACATCTGAAACTGATTCATCAAATTCTGTTTCTATAGAAGCTTTTTTCTGTGTAAGTTTGTTAAACAAGTCTGATTTTTTATTTTGAGCTAAATCTTCTCTGTATATCGGAGCATAGGAATCAACAGGACTGCTGAGTGTAACTTTTTGTTTTGCCGGAGCGGGCGCAGGTAAAGCGGAATCAAAAGTAATACTTGCGTTTTCTGCGTTCTCTGCCTGGAAAAATATGCTCAGACCGTTAGCTGTGTTTTCCACCATAACAGTATCTACATTGGAAGCGTTGTTGTATACCGTATTCAGGGTTTTTGATGCTCTGATACCCTTCATATCAAGAGTAATTCTGTTTGAATCCTTGACATTCTTCTTGACATCAACTGATTTGTCTGCAGTAAGAACGATATTGTAAGTGTCTTTAACAGGAACAATTTCAATTGTCTGCAACACATTTTCTTCTGCACAAACTGTCAGCATGGACAATATTAAGCCAAAAAATAACAACGTTTTCTTAATCATAAAATACTCTCTCTCCCTTATCTACAGTGTACATGATTGGCATGCCCAATACTATAAATCAGAAGATTAAATTTTCATGTTTTATATAGACCATCCGGTCTATAAATTTGTTGTTTACTCCAAATAATGTATGGTTAATTTAGAAAAAAACACTATAATTTTAGTATGCGTATTGTAGAGAGCAGTGAGTTAAGCAATTATAAGGTATTACCGTTTGACCTGTTTACGGAAAACAAGTCAAAGATTCTGGAAGCCGGAGAAGTTTTGACTCCGGGAAAACTTATAATGCTAAAAAATTACGTAAGAATATACGCAGAAGATTTTCTTGACGGAGAGGAAGAACAAAAGAAAAAAGATGAACAGAAAAAAAATCCTTCTCAGCGTCTGAGAAATTTTTCATATGAATCTCTGGATCCTGAAGATTTCAGTACAGTTATAAATAAAGAGTCTTCAATGCGTCTGGAAACACAGATAAAGATAAAATATTTTTATAAACGTATTTTTGATTTATTTTTGCAGGGATATTATGATGACGCTATTCTAAAGCTTCAGTCTTTGGTTAATATAATAAGGAATGAAATATTCAAGAATCTGTATAAATCAGGCAAAGGTTCGCGAGTCAGATTTATGGGTGAATATGAGCTTTGCCATCCGTTAAATGTTGCGGTTGTGTCAGGTTTGATTGCAAGGAAACTTGAATATACTCCAAGAGCAATGGAAGAACTCCTTCTGGCAGCACTTTTGCACGATATCGGGAAAATGAGAATTGAACTTGACGGAGAATCTGCAATACTTTCAACAAATGAAGATGAACTTAAACAACATACGATTTTGGGTTATAAAATGATAAAAGACGAGTTTGGCTTGTCCGAAGCAATTGCAAAAGTAGCCCTTGAACACCACGAAAACAATGACGGTTCAGGTTATCCCAGAGGATTATCAAATGACTTTATATCAGAGCCTGCGCAGATAGTAAATGTAGCAAATTATTATGATAATCTTGCAAGTAACAGAACACATATGGTTGTTAGTAATAACCGCGAAGTTCTGAGAGAAATGCTTGATATCGGAACGAGAAAATTCTCGGCAAAAGTGCTTTATACATTTATTCACATGTTTAATTACGACGACATTAATGATTTTAATGATATGATGGTTTAGTCGTTCAATTTTTCAGAGTTTTTACAATTCATAACATTTACTTTAAAATTAAACATGTTTAAAATATAATTTTTTTCAAAGAGTATATATTTTACGAGGGAGTATAATTATGCCTAATAACGAAACCGTAGGAAAGAAAATAGTTGAAGCTTTGAAAAAACAAGCAGAAAATATAGAAACTACAGATGATATGAGTTTTGCACAGGACGAAATTTCAGAACCCGTTTCTCAAGAAGATGTATTTGAAACAAGAGAAACTGATATTTTTGCAGAGCCGGAAACACCTGTACGTCCGCAAAAAACAGCGAAAAACTTCTTTGATGATGACGATGAAGCAGAACCTTTCTATGCAGAGCCAAAACAAGCAGCAATTCCTTCTGTTGAAACATCAGATACGTTTGAAATGCCTGCCAATATCGCAGTTCTGAAAAAGCTTATTTCGCAATTGCCGAGCGGTGTTTCAAGACACACAGGTGCTCAGATTATTAAGCAGACTATGGAAGCTTTGGGTATATCAATGAAAAGCGTATTGCAGGATGCGCAGCAGGTTCAGGAAGGTCTGAAAGTTTCTGCAAGAGAATGTCAGGCATCTATTCAGGAATACAAGAAACAAATTCTTGCTCTTGAAAAACAATCTCAAACTTATCAGAAACAGTATTCTGCGTTAAATGATTTAATCAGTTTGTTTATTCAGACTACAAAATAAAAATATTAAATGACAATAAAAAATGGCGGTTCGAAGAACCGCCATTTTTTATTTATTAAATTTTACTTATACTCCGTCATCGCTTTCAGCTTCTTCTTCCGTTGCTTGCGGAGCTGCAACTTCTACGCCCATTTGCTCCAGTGCCGCTCTGGCTTTTGGGGCAAGAGCCGTATCCGAAAAGTTTTCAAGAACAGTTTGATAACATTCGATTGCTTCGGGTTTCATTTCACGTAATTTGTAAATATTGCCTGCTTTAAAGTAAAGCGGAGCAAGTGCAGGGTTTGATGCCATAAGCATCTGGTTATCAAGCTTAATTTTTATCCCGATAAGTTCTTCACTGTCCTGAGGGGATAAAAGTGATCTGCCGTATATTTTTTGTGTAAGTCTGTCAATTGTATTCGACATTTCCGTAATATCTTCTTTTGATAATTTAGCGGATTTTTTGGCAGCAGATACGTCAAGGCTTATTGCTGTTAATAACAAAAATACAGTTATTATCGATAAGATTATTTTTTTCATCTTTATACTCCGTATAAAAATTATACCCTAAGTTTATTATAATTAAAAGTTGGATTTTTCACTCAGTTAAATGTATGATTATTTTATGGAAAAATTAATTTATCAAATGTTTATTCTGGGTACGGGTGAACACCTGGATTACGCTTTATCAAAGAATTTAGGCGGTGTGATTTTTTTTACCCGTGATATAAAAAGCAAAAAGCAGTTTCAAAATCTGATAAAGGATGTATGTTTAAAAAGTGTAACAAAACCGTTTCTCTCAATTGATCAGGAAGGCGGAAGGGTTGAACGTACGGAAAATATTCATCCCCGTTATTTATCTGCGCGATATGCTTATGCAAAAGGGATGGATTTTTTAAAGAACCAGACCGAAACTATTGCAAAAGAGCTTAAGGATTACGGTATAAACTTAAATTTTGCGCCTTGTGCTGATGTTAATACAAATCCTGACAATCCGATTATCGGCGAACGTGCTTTTTCGGATAAGGCTGATGAGGTTATAAAAGGGGTTGGGGTTGTTTCTGATATTTACCGTAAAAACGGTATTATACCTTGCATCAAACATTATCCGGGACATGGTGATGCAGACAGTGACAGTCATTTAACCCTGCCACGGATAGATTTGCCTTTAGATGAGATGGAGAAGATTCATATAGCACCTTTTAAGGCAGGTGTTGAAGGCGGTATAGAGATGATAATGGCTGCGCATCTGCATTGTATGTGTTTTGACAAAAAAGTAATTCCGTCATCACTGAGCGGAAATGCAATTGGATATTTGAGAAATAACCTTGGATACAATGGGGTTGTAATATCTGATGATATGGTAATGAAAGGAGTTCAGGCTTACGGTTCTGCAGAGGCGGTGATAATGGGTATTGAGGCAGGACTTGATATGTTTATTTTCAGAGATGCGGATGATAAAACTGTTGAAACAATAGATAAGGTTGTAGAAATAGTCAACGGTGATGAAAAACTTAAAGAACGAGTTTTACAATCAAACAGGCGGATATTTGATTTGAAACAGAGATACGGTATATAAAAAAGAGGCAGGAACTTTGTTCCTGCCTCTTTTTTTTTCAAATATATTTTCTACCCTTCTGCAGCAGCTTTTTCTGCATCAAAGCATTCTTTGCAGAGAACATCTCTGCCTTGTGTCGGGTTAAAAGGAACTTGTGTTTGTTTGCCGCATTTTGCGCAAACTGCATCAAACATTCTCTTTTTACCTCTGCGTTGTTGTTTTTTTGCCTTTCTGCAGTCAGGGCATCTTTTTGGCTTATTTGTTAAACCTTTTTCTGCAAAAAATTCCTGCTCGCCTGCTGTGAATACAAATTCAGCGCCGCAATCTTCACAAATAAGCTTTTCATCTTCGTACATGACCGTGTCTCCTAAATAATTAAATACCATTTGGCTTTAAACAAAAGCCATGCCAATTATTCTATAACTTTTTCGGACAAAGGTCAAGGTTTGTTAAGGTTTTAATACGTATTAAAGGCGCAGTTTTATTTTCTTTTCAAAATTAGACCATACGGTATTAAAAAAAAGTTGATTATATGCTAATCTTATACTTATGAAGAGAATGTTTGGGATAATAGTATTTTTTATTTTATCGGCATTGGTTTTGAGGTGTTGTATTCGTGCCGATGTTCCTGAGGTTACAAACGTAAAAACGGTTACGCCTGATATAAATAATATTAGTTATCCTGATGATAATAAGAATGTTACATTAAACGGAGTTGATTATATACAAACACAGGCGCCTGTGGGAAAATTTGGCGGCGAGCTTGTTTTATCGACAATAGGAGAAGGACCTAAAACTTTTAACCCCTGCAACACAAAGGATGCAACTTCTTCTGCAATGGCATCAATTCTCTATGAAGGACTGCTTACAACAGATGCTAAAACGGGAAAAGTTATTCCTCAGCTTGCTAAATCTTATTATATAGACGGAAATGATTATATTATAACTCTGAGAAAGGGGATTAAATGGTCTGACGGTAAGCCGATTACGGCAGATGATGTTTTGTATACTTATGAAGAAATTGTATTTAAGGGACTGGGAAACCCTTCCATAACAGATGCAATGACAGTTGACGGAAAACTTCCGACATTGACTAAGGTTGATGATTATACGGTTAAATTTACCACATCAAAGCCTTTTGCTCCGTTTTTGCGTCAGCTTTCATATCCTGTTGTTCCAAAACATTACTTTAAGCCTTATTCGGATAAGGGAGCATCAGAGTTTAACGCTTTTTTGAACACAAATACAAAACCTGAAACTATTGTTTCAAACGGACCTTTTAAGTTAAAAGAGTATGTTGCGGCACAGCGTGTGGTTTTTGAAAGAAACCCGAATTATTACAAGATTAACCTTAATAATCAGCAGCTTCCGTATCTTGATAAAATCGTTTATTTGATAGTCGGTGATACAAACAACGGTATTCTTAAATTTGAAGCAAAAGAGTTGGATGTAATCAGTCTGAACGGAAATACCGTTGCAAGGTACAAAGAGCGAGAAGACAAGTCAGATTATACAATATATAATCTCGGCGCAAGCACGGGTACGTTGTTTGTTGCAATAAATCTGAACAACAGAAAAGATAAGAACGGACATTATTACGTAAATCCCGTTAAACAAAAATGGTTCAGGGATAAGAATTTCAGAAAAGCTGTTGAGCGTGCAGTTGACAGAAAAAATATGATTCAAAATATCGCATTCGGTGTTGCAGAACCTCTCTATACTGCTGAAAGTCCGAATTCTATTTATCTTAATAAGAACATAAAGGGTTATGATGTTGACACGGATAAAGCAAAAAAACTTTTGGAAAACAGCGGTTTTGTGTATAAAAATAATAAATTGTATGACAAACAGGGCAATTTTGTTGAGTTTGATTTGTATACAAATGCCGGAAATCTTGAGCGTGAAGCATTGGGAGTTATGGTAAAACAAGATTTGGAAGAACTCGGGATGAAGGTTAATTTTAAACCGATTGAGTTTAATTCTCTTGTGAATAAACTGACAAATACTTTTGATTGGGATATGGTCATAATGGGTCTGACGGGTTCACCTCTGGAACCTCACGACGGCAAAAACGTATGGACATCAAAAGGTACGCTGCATCTTTTTAATCAGGGTGTTCCGAAAAATGAATGTTTTGAGTGGGAAAAAGAGCTTGATGAACTGTTTGAGGCAGGGGCGCTAAAGATAGATTTTGCGGACAGAAAACCTGTCTATGACAGATATCAGGAAATCATATATGAACAAAACCCTGTCATATATTTGTATTCTCCCGCACAGATTTATGCAATACGTAAAAAATTTAAAAACGTGTTCCCTTCAGCACTGAACGGGTTGATTTATAATCTGGATGAGTTGTATATTGAGAAGTAATATCGGGGGTTTAAGTGGGATTATTAAGGTTTACGGCTAAAAGAATATTGCAGGTTATACCGCTTTTAATCATTGTATCAATGATAAGCTTTTTTATAATCAGACTTGCTCCTATTGATCCGCTTGCGGAGCTCAGAATAAATCCTTCTATATCAGAAGAAACATTGCAAAAAGAAGTTAAACGGTTAAAACTGGATAAACCGATTGCCGTACAATATCTTTATTGGGCAAAATCATTTGTACAGCTTGATTTAGGGTACACTTCAGACGGTGAAAAAGTGTCGGTTAAACTGAAAGAGCGTATTCCGAATACATTATTGCTGACACTTGTTGTTATTTTTATGACATGGATAACGGGAATTCCGCTTGGAATATTGGCAGCGGTTAAGAAAGAAACGGCATTGGACAGGCTTTTGACGGTTTTTTCCAGTATAGGAATGGCAATTCCTTCCTTCTTCTTTGCTATATTAATGCTTATGTTTGCCGTTAAAACGGGATGGTTTCCGGCAGGCGGACTGACAAGCTATAACTACAATGATATGAATTTTATCGGGAAAATATGCGATATTTCAAGACACCTTGTTTTGCCGGTAATCGTATTGTTTACTATATCACTGTCAGGATTGCAGAGGCAGATGAGAGCAAATATGCTTGAAGTTTTGGACAGTGATTATATAAAATTTGCGCGAGCTAAAGGACTTAGCGAATGGAAGGTTATCTTTAAACACGCACTAAGGAATGCGGTAAATCCGTTGATTACACTTTTAGGATTTGAGTTTGCAGGACTGCTCAGCGGTGCTGCGCTTACGGAATACGTTTTTCAGTATCCGGGACTTGGACGGTTAATCCTTGAAGCGGTTATGAAATCGGATATAAATCTTGTTATGGCATCTTTGATGATGGGTACGATAATGCTTGTTGCGGGAAATTTGATTGCGGATATACTGCTTTTACTGACTGACCCGAGAACACGAAAAAGTCAGGAGGCAAAGTAGATGGAGTTCATCAGAAAAATATTTAAGGATAAATTTGCTGCTGCAGCTTTCGTTGTTTTGGCTTTGTTGTATTTAATTATACTGTTTGCAGATTTTCTTGCACCGTATTCAAGTACGTATTCAAACAGAGATTTGTCTTATGCTCCGCCTTCTAAGATTTATACAATAAACGAAAATGGCAAGCCGTCATTACCTTATACATATAATTATGTAAGAAAGTATGACCCTTATTTGATGCAGACTGTATTTAAACAGGACCGGTCAAAAAAATATTTTATAAAACCATTTGTAAAAGCTGAAAAACACAAAATTCTGGGTATAATCCCGACTCACAGACATTTGTTCGGGGTTGAAAACGGCGGCGAAGTACATCTTCTGGGAACTGATATTAACGGCAGAGATGTATTTTCAAGACTTCTGTTCGGCGGACGGATATCAATGACAGTCGGATTTCTTGCGCTTTTAATAGTTTTTCCGATAGGACTTTTATACGGGGGTATATCGGGATATTTCGGCGGTATAGTTGATATGCTGATGATGAGGTTTGCGGAAGCTGTTATGGCAATTCCGAGCTTTTATCTGCTTATTATTCTTGCGGCAATACTTCCTTCCGGAATGACAAGCGTACAGCGGTTTGCGCTTATTGTAGTTATTCTTGCATTAATCGGTTGGGCAGGGTTTGCAAGAGTTGTGAGAGGTATGGTTTTATCTGTAAAACAGGAGGATTTTGTGCAGGCAGAAAAGGTTATGGGAGCATCTTCTTTGAGGATTATTCTGAAACATATACTTCCGCAGACGACGAGTTATGTAATAATAGCAATGACTTTGAGCGTGCCGTCATATATTCTTGCGGAATCAGGTTTAAGCTTTTTGGGTCTTGGAATACAGCAGCCTGACGCAAGCTGGGGAAATATGTTAAAAGAGGCGCAGGAGTTTATGAATATACTTTACAGACCTTGGCTTTTGGCTCCCGGCGGACTTATTTTTATTGCGGTGCTTTCCTTTAATTTGCTTGGTGATGCAGTAAGAGATATTTTGGATCCGAAATCTCATGGGTAAATGCGTGGTAACAAAAAAGGCTGAGTTGAAAACTCAGCCTTTTTAATGTTAGTAAAACAGACATTATCCCAGAAGGTCGTTCAGGTTTTTAATGATACCTTCGTTAACAGGTGTTCCGTCATTGTTGCAGCAGCAGCACTTGCCTCCTTCAACCTTAACGATTACATCATGGTCTTTAATAGCTTTTAAGATAGCGTCAAGGTGGTCTTTAATCCATGATAAGTCAGCAGGTTTAATGTCAATGTTGCCGATAGCTTCCAGTAATGATTCAAAGTTACCGTTGACATCTTCTTTCAATGTGCCAATAGCGGCAAGTATCTTATCAAGTACCTCAGAGTAATCCTTGTTATCAGGAATCTTGTTTATTATTTTTGTTATATCACCTGATATATCAGCGCCGAGTTTACCGATAGCATCAATAATTCTTTGGGTTCTTGTTTCATTGTTTGCGTCAAGAGTTGCTATCAGTTCTTTGATCTCTGTTAATAATTCAGTGTAATCTTTGCCTCCGGCATTACCAAGTGCTTCCAGTACAGCTTTTGCAAATGCTTCACCTTTTTCACCGTATTGCAGCATTAAGTCTCTGATTTGATTCAGTATATCCCCATGCTTTTCAAGCTCTTCAAGAACAGCTTTGTTGTCTTCTCCAAGCTTTTCTATAATCGCCAATTTTGCTTCAATGACAGTATTTTTTACTTCATCCATTTTTGCCAGAATTTCTTTAAGAATATCCTCTATAGGTTTACCGCTGTTTAGAATCTCCATCAGTATGTCTGTAATTCTGGTTGTATTAGCGTCTAGATTTTCATTAAGAGTAGCAAGCCAGCCGATAATATCTAAAACTGCTTTGCTTACAGCTTTTTCCATTGCTTCTTCTGTCTCATACTGAGCTTTATAAATATCTTGCAGTTTATCCAGGTATGAATTGAATTTATTAATGATCTCCTTGTGGTGTTCATCCGATTTTTCAATCAGAGTATCCAATCTGTCAGTAACCGGTTTCAGCGCTGCATCAAGAACAGATTTTAAAGCTTCACCAAGCGAGAATTGGACAAAAGTGTTTTGATTGAGACCAACTTCAATCCTTGTTGTATCGTCCTTGTCGCCGCAAGCTGCCGCTGCAACGCCAACGCCCACAATTGCTGTTGCTACTGGTGCGGCCACTGCTGCTGCCGGTGCACCAAACATCCATAAACCTTTCCAAGCACTGCTTAACAAACCATCTCTTCCTTGCTGTTCTATTTCTGCTTGTTTTTTCTGTTCTGCCAGCATTTCTTCTTCCTGTTGTTTCAGGAATTTTGCTTTTTCTTGTTTTACGTCAGCAAGTTCTTCTTTTTCACCTGTAGCATAATAAACGCCGTATAATTTATCATCTTTGGTTTCTAATTTGTTGAAACCTTCTTTTACAAACGTATCTGCCATTGCATTCATAGGAATTTCCATGTCTTTTCCCAATGGAATTCTTAATTCTACATTTTTACCGCCAATTTTCTTTTGAAATTTTACAATCTCGTCAGCAGGTGCTTTTCCTTCAAAAACAGAATTGTTAATCAAACTTTCAATCTGTTCCTGTGACATACCTTCTGCCGCAAGTCTTCTTGCTGTTTCGTCCGCACCATATGTGATAATCATATTGCGAACCTGTGCTGCATCAAATTGTCCCATTGCCATTAACTCCTTTCTATATTTTCATAGCAACCTTATAAACTTACTTACCATGTTTATATCGGTATTTTTTTTGAAAACTTTAGGAATTTCGGAAATATTGTTACAAAAATTTACAATGATTCTCGGAAAAAATCTCCTAAAATATTTATTTATCTTTGATTACGTTACGTCCTTATAATATCCTTTATTATAAATTTTGATAATTTGTTAAGAATTGTTGTATAAACATCAAAGAATACTCTGAAAAGTCGATTGATAAAACATGAAAAAAAGTTTATCCTTATATATGAAAGGTTTATTTTCGTGAACAACAAACAAATCATACTAAAACGTATTAAACAAAAAGAGCTCCAAATAAAAAAATTACATTTACATCAGTCCTCCTCAGAGGTCTGCAATCAGTTATACAATACATTGATACTGGAAAAAGCTATCCTGAAAAAAGAGCTTCAGGAGCTTGAAAAGAATCCTATTGTTGAAGCAGTAAAAAAAGTTATGCCCAGACGAGAAAAGCTGATTTGCGACTATTTTAAGGGATAATTGTTCTTACCTTTTTTGCATTTACCGTTCCTTTATGATAAAATCAGATAAAAGGGGGATTATGCAACCGGACTTTAATGTAAAAAAATCAATAAGAACAGCTATAGGAGAGGCGCTGGCAGAAGCAGGCAAAGAAAATGACAGAATAGTCGTGCTTGATGCTGACCTTTCAGGCTCAACAAAGACTTCAATCTTTGCTAAAGCATACCCTGACAGATTTTATAACGTTGGTATTGCCGAACAAAATCTCATAACTACAGCATTGGGTTTATCATTAACCGGCAAAATCCCTTTTGCGGCAACATTTGCTGTTTTTGCAACCGGCAGGGCTTATGACCAGATTAGAAATTCCGTATGTTATCAAAACGGAAATGTTAAAATTATAGGAGCTCATGGCGGTATAACAGTCGGTGAAGACGGTGCAAGCCATCAGTCGCTTGAAGATGTTGCTCTAATGAGAGTTCTTCCGAACATGACTGTTATTGCTCCTGCCGATTACGAACAGGCAAAACAGGCGGTTAAGTTCGCCGTAGTTCACAACGGTCCGGTGTATATAAGGTCATCAAGGATAGATGTTCCGTGTATATTTGATGAAAATTACAAATTTGATGCAAATAAGGCTGTAACGCTTAGGGAAGGCAAAGATGTTTCCGTTTTTGCAACAGGCGATATTTTTTCTGAAGCTTATCAGGCAGTAACTCTCCTGGAGGAAAAAGGTATAAGTGCAGAGCTTATTAATGTTCCTGTGATAAAACCTTTAGACACAAAAACAATTATTGCATCGGCTAAGAAAACAAAACTTGCGGTTACTGTTGAAAATCACTCGGTAATCGGCGGTTTGGGGTCTGCTGTTGCAGAGTGTCTGTCAGAAAACTGCCCTGTTAAATTATACAGAATGGGTATAAACGATGAATTTGGTCAAAGCGGTACTCCGAAAGAACTTTTGAGTTATTATAAATTGGATGCAAAAAATATTGCTGACAGGATATTAGAGATAGTAAAATGATACAATTAAGATCGGTAACAAAAAAATATAAAAACAATTATGCTCTGAAAAATATCAATCTTGATATTTTATCGGGAGAGTTTGTATTTATTACAGGTCCGTCAGGTGCAGGCAAATCAACCCTGATGAAGATGCTGTACAAGGAAGAAACTCCAACAACAGGTACTGTTCTGATTGGAGGAATAAATATAGCAAATCTTCCGCCTGAAAAAGTGCCAAACCTCAGAAGATGTATGGGGATTGTGTTCCAGGATTACAAACTTCTTCAGAATCAGACAGTATTTGATAACATCGCATACGTAATCAGAACGCTCGGTATCAGTTCCGCTGATATCAGAACAAGGGTAAACGGTGCGCTGAAAGTTGTAAACCTTCTTGATAAAGCAAAAGCAAAACCGTCTGAGCTTTCGGGCGGTGAACAGCAAAGGGTAAGTATTGCACGTGCGCTTGTTAACGGACCTCCGCTTTTGATAGCAGACGAACCGACGGGCAATCTTGACCCGAAAAACTCATTAGAGGTTATGCAGATTCTTGAACAGATTAACCAGAGAGGAATAACAGTCATTGTTTCAACTCACGACTTTACTCTGGTTGACAGATTCAGAAAAAGAGTTCTGACACTCGAAAATGGCGAAATTATTAAGGATGAGCAGGCAGGAACTTATGGAAGATAGTAAGCAGCAATTAAAAAGAACAGTAAAAAAACATATACCGAAAGACTGGCTGTGCGAGCTCAGGATAGCTTACCGTATTGTGATGGAAGCTGTTAATGATATCAAAAGAACAGGAATTATAAATCTTGTTATTATTACTACCATGGCTGCAATATTAACATTGTTCGGAGTCCTGTTCAGGTTTACCCTGTCGCTTTCGACATTTGCCAATGAGCTTGGTAATGTTCTTGAAATTTCGGTTTATCTGAGATCGGGAACATCTCCGTCAGTCGTGAAAGACAGAATTAATGAAATTAAGCACGTACAAAGAGTTATACTCAAAACGAAGGATGAATCCTGGGGTACTCTGAAACAGGAATTGGGACTTCATGATATTGAAAATCCGCTTCCCGATACTCTGCGTGTAAAAGTTGATAAACCTGACAATATTGATGAAGTATTTAATAAAATCAAGCCTATTCAGGGTGTTGAAGATATGGGTTATGCAAAAGAGCTTGCAAAGAAAATGCAGGTCTTAATGCATGTCGTAAATACGACAATGATATTTGTTATAATTATATCTGCAGCTCTGACAATTACAATTATCAATAATACAATACAGCTGGTAATTCAGGCAAGAAAAGAAGAAATAGAAATTATGCGTCTGATGGGTGTAAGCAACTGGTATATCAAAACACCTCTGATTATGCAGGGCGCGTTTTATGGTTTTGTATCGGCGGTAATAGCGGTTCTTCCGCTAAGCTGGATACAGGTTCCGCTCCAGAATATGCATAAGTTTTTCTTGATTCCGCCGCCTGTTTATGCACAAAATATAGTTATCATTACTTTGTTATTAATCGGAACAGCGTTTGGTGCAATTGGCAGTTTCCTGTCAATAAAAAAACACTTACAAGTATAGAAGAAGGTTATTAGTATGGACAAGACAATTGAATTAGTTAACAGCGTAAAAGATATTCACGCAATGCCGTCAGTAATCGTAAAGGCTTTGAATATTATGAAAAAGCCGACTGCAAACATGAAGGAGCTTGGTGAAATAGTTATGTTTGACCAATCGTTAACAATTAAATTCCTGGCACTTGTTAACTCCGCTTACTATGGATTTTCACAGCAGATAAGTTCAATCAATATTGCACTGTCGCTTTTGGGTATGGTAAAAGTTAAAAACATTATCGTTGCCGTTGCAATGAAACCGATGATGTCAAACCAGGGTGATAAGGAACTTTGGAAACACTCTATGAGGGTTGCATCTGGCTGTGAGTATATTGCTAACCTGACAAAGATTATGGACCCTGATGAAGCGTTCATTTCAGGTTTTGTTCACGACGTAGGTAAAATTGTTTTGCACATGACTGATGAAAAGAAATATACAAAGGTTATTGATGCAGTTGATAACCAGAATGCTGATATTTTGGAAGTAGAAAGAAAATATTTTGATTCAGACCACGTAAAAACAGGTTCTTTGCTTGCAAAAAGATGGCAGCTTCCGATTCTGCTTGCAAATACAATTACTTATCACCACGCTCCGGGATTGTCATCAATACCGATTCCGTGTAACCTGGTTTGCTTTATTGATAAAATCGTTCAGACTAATCTGGACGTTAATGCTATAGACAAAGACTTCTGCAATACCTTGGGTATTGATATTGAGGATTTGGAAGATTTGCGTGAAGCAATTCTGCAAAAAGCTGAAGTCATGATTTCACAACTTTCATAGCATTTATAAAGGTAGTCGGATGCAAAGCAAAATTATTCTGATTTCTGATGATTCTGACTTTTTCGAGTACATAATACCTAAGTTAAAACTGCGGAAAAGTGACGAGTTATTCAGCTTTAAGTTTTCTGAACTTCCTGATAAAATTCATTTGCTGGCGTCGTCGCTGTTAATTATTAACAGCGAACATAGCCGTGAACAGACGCTTGAATTGCTTGAAATAGCAAAAGATGTACCTGTTATGGTTTTTGGGTATAATGACGATGATGATTTCAGGATAGAAGCGTACAGGAAAGGTATGTACGAATTTTTTACTCTGTCTGCTTCTGATGAAGAAATCGAAGCAAAGCTTGTTCCTGCGCTTAAGATGGTTTCTGTCAATGAAAAAAATGCATTATATCGTGAAATGCTTGTTAAGAATAATTTGATAACAGGAAATAACGAAGTTTTTCTTGATTTTACAAGTTTGTTAGACAGAGAAATAAACGAAATTAAGAAAAATTCCCTAAACGCTGTTTTACTTGCAATATCTCCTGATGATAAATCAAAATATTTTCTGACTCCAAACAAGATTGAAACCGTTATCTTAAACAATATCAGAAAAAATGACAGACTTATGAATTATTCGCATAATAAGTATTTTCTGCTGCTAAATAATACAAATATTGAAAAAGCGGAAAAAGTTTGGGAAAAAATTAAGGTATCTCTCCCCGAAGGTGTATATGCAGGATTTTCTGTTATAGGAAATAAAACCCGCCAGCAGGTCGTCAGCGAAGTTCTGAATAATTTGCATACATCAATGGCTGCGGAAACTTCGTTTATCGCGAACGAAAAGAAGCCTTTGAATAATAATTTTAAATTTTTCAGGCAGGAGTTTAATAAAAAAATAACCCAAATAGTTTCGCCGGTTTTTTACCATATTCAGCAAACGTATAACGATAAATTGTTCGGTATGAAAATTGAACAGGGTATTGGTGACGGATACGGCGTTTTGTACATAAAATCCGAAAAATATACGGCAGTTTTCAGAATTTCAAGTCCGGGGTTTGCAACAATTAATGTCGATATATCATATAATAAAAATACTGATATAATTAATGTGCAAGCAGACAATTTCAGTCTTCAGCCAAAAAGGATTACAATAGAACCTGAAGATTTGGAACCGGGTTTGCTTCAGGATTTGACAGAAGAATTTATCAGAGAATTTAAAGAAGCCGTTGAAGAAGTATAAGTTAAAAAGAGGATAAGTATATGACAATATTGAATGAAAAAACGAGTCAGGTATTAATAATTGATGTACAGGAAAGACTGCTTAATGCTGCTTTTAACAAGCAAACTCTTGAAAAGAAATCTGTAATTTTATCTTCCGCAGCATCAATACTCGGTATACCTGTTATTGTTACGGAGCAGTATCCAAAAGGACTCGGTAATACTATTCAGCCGATAAAAGATGCTCTGGGTGAAGGTGCCGCATATTTTGAAAAAACATCTTTTTCTGCGATAGAAAATCCTAATATAGCAAGTGCGGTTGATAAATCTGCAAGAAAACAAATTGTATTATTCGGTATAGAAACTCATATCTGTGTAAGTCAGACGGCAAATGCCCTTATTTCAAAAGGGTATGATGTAACTATTATTTCAGATGCCTGCGGAAGCAGAGCTGAATGTGAACATACGGCAGGGTTAGAACGAATGAAAGAAAACGGCGCTCATATTATTACAACTGAAATAGCGTTGTTTGAATGGCTGAAAAGCGCAAGACATATTAAGTTTAAAGAAGTTCAGGCTTTAATTAAATAGCTTTCAGCTTTAATAAACGGTTAACCTTTTGTTTTGTCGTGCCGATTCCCGTTAAGAGCATAGTTGACTTTTCGTTCGTTATTTCGTCCTCTATGCCGAATTTTTCGTATAAAATCTCTGAGAGTTCAAAGCCTGAAAGTCCTTGTTTTTTGATTAGAATTTTTGTGATGTCGTCACCGTAAAACTCAAGGTTTGTGAGTTTGGATTTTAGTTCTTTTATGTTATTAATCAGGTTTTTAATCTCTTTTTGCCCTTTTGCCGAGTTTAAGTAATTGATAGTTGCTTCTATAGTTGCAAGCATAGGGTAAGACGGCGAAGTTGTATTAATTTTATTTAAGGCATCTTTGGGTGAAAGTTCACAGTTACAGTGTAATAACGCAGTCGGATTTATTCCGCCTGCGGTTTTGTGAAGCGACTGAACCGTAAAATCAGCAAAATTAACTGCGCTTTGCGGTAAGTCTTTGCTGAACGGATAAAGTGCGCCGTGAGCCTCGTCTGCAATAAATCTTACATTATGCTTTCTGCAGAGTTCAGATATTGATTTTACGTCTGAAACCATGCCTTCATAAGTCGGTGATGTAATTATAACGGCTTTTGGTTCGTGTTTTTTTATCAGAATTTCCAGTTCTTCCGCAGAAAGCGGTTCATAAATACCCCATTCTTTATTGTAATTAAGTTCATATTCAATAATTTGCGCTCCGGCAAGAGTTCCTGCGTTTCTGTGACACTTGTGGGATTTTTCCCAAATCAACAGTCTGTCATCTTTGTCACAGCAGGTTAAAACTGAGGCAATAATTCCGCTTGTAGAGCCGTTGGTAAGAAAGTGCGTGGATTTTGTTCCGTAGATTTCAGATGCTTTTTTTTCTGCTTTTTCCAGAGCTTCTTCGGGATTATAGGCATCTGTTTCGGAAATATCATTTCTGTACCATTGGTAAAACTTATGCATAGTGCATATTTTACCGTCGTGGCTGGGTGTAGTAAAAAGTGTTTTATTGTTAGTTTTTCTTAAGATATTAATTATGCTCATAAAAATATAATAACAGAAAAACAGAAAATAATAAGTGTAAAAAATACTATATTAAAATTATCCAAAAGTATTACTGATAAAGGGTTGTAAAAATATTAAGTGTATGTTATAATAATAGTGGAAGTAAAAATAACCAACACTTACTCAAATCATAAATGGTTTTACAACTAGCCGAGCGGTATTTGGATTTTGCACATATAGCCGAAATATACACCCCTTTTGAAGTTAATGAGCTTAATATATAACACAACCTCATTTACCCAGAGTGTTAACTAGCCCCAAACCACTCTTTAAAAAAAAAGGTATCCGTTACTAAAAGTATTTGGTAATCAAAAATGGATACGCTGATTTTACAACGACCCCAGACTGAAAAAACTGCAACGAGTGCTGCAGGGATTGGTATTGCGATTTGCTTGCTGGTATTTCAGAATTCAAGCCTTCTTGCAAATGACATTGGAGGTCTGACGGGGATTTCTGAGGGGATTGTTCAGCTTCAGGAGCAGACTGTTAATCAGGAAGAATTATTTAATAAAGAGATAATAAACAAGTACCATAACCTACATATTAACGAAGTGGATAAGGGAGTGAAGCATATCCGCATGGTTAAGTACTACAACGGAAAACCGGTAAGAATAAACGTTGTAGAAGTTTCCCAAACGGTAAACGATGAACTGAAAATTGAACCGGCAATTGCATCGGACAAGCTGTTTGGAAGACGAAAAATATCAGGTATCGCGGACAGAGAAAATGCTATGGTTGCGATAAACGGAGGGTATTTTAAACCTCAGACGGGGACTCCTCTCGGAACGCTGATGATTAATAAAAAGGTTTATACAGGTCCCATATATGACAGAGTTGCGATAGGATTTTTTGATGACGGATATGATATGGCAAGGTTAAAGCTGGATGCTAAAATTGCGACAAACAGAGGAGAGCTTAAAATTGATAACATTAATCAACCCAGAATGTTATCGACTCATGTAATTGTATATACACCGGACTGGGGAACTGTTTCTCCAAAAACCCCTACATACGGTATTCAGGCTGTTATAAAAGACGGAAAACTGGTAAAAACATCTTATGGACAGTGTGAAATCCCTGAAAACGGTTATGTAATCGTTGGTCCGGAAAGCAGAATTTCACAGTTCTTAACAGCAAGAAGATTTAATTTAGACGTAAAAATGAGCCCGGACTGGAAAGGGGTCAACCACATACTGAGCGGAGGCCCCTATCTGGTAAAAGAAGGTGAAATCTTTGTTGATATGACCGCAGAAAAACTGGGTTCGGTAGGCGGCAGAAACCCGAGAACAGCAATTGGTTATACAGCAGATAATCATTTAATACTGATTACTGCAGACGGCAGAGAGGGTGCTTCTGTCGGACTGACGCTTAATGAGCTTGCAGGACTGATGAAACAACTCGGTTGTGTAAACGCAATGAATCTTGACGGAGGCGGTTCAACAGTTATGTACGTAAACGGTCAGGTTGTTAACAAACCTGCTGTACAAGGCGGAATCCCTCTTTCTCATACGCTTGTAATCAGAAAGGATTACAGAATATCAAAAATTTAATAATTTGACATTTACATCTCACATTTTCTACATAAAGCAAGAGTGAATGATCTGCCCGCCGCTGAATTTCAGAGGCGGGTTTGAGTATTGGTTTAAATATGATATTATAAAATAGTAATATGTGTTTAGGAGTGTTTATATGAAAAAAGTTATTGTATTGAATGCAGGTCCGAGAAAAAATTTTAATACGGCAAAAATGCTTAAGGCGGCTCAAAAAGGAGCTGAAACTGCAGGAGCACAGACTGAGTTTTTTGATTTGTATGATTACGATTTTAAAGGGTGCAGAAGCTGTCTGGCATGTCAGAGAAAAGGCAGTAAAACAAACGGTGTATGCGCAGTAAAAGATGATTTAAGACCCATTCTTGAAAAATGTATGGCGGCAGATGCGATAATTGTCGGCTCTCCTGTTTATTTTTCATATCCTACCGGTGTTTTCAGATGTTTTGCTGAAAGGCTGCTTTTTGCTAACCATACGTATTTAATTGATAAAGAAAAAGGCGGTTTAAAAAGACGTATGGATAAAAATATTCCGACAGGTATAATATTTACGATGAATTGTCCCGAGGGTATGGCAAACGGGTTAAATTATTCGGTTACGCTTGGTGATAACGTAAATGCATTTAACCATATAATGGGATATGCTGAAAGCGTATATGCGTATGATACGAAGCAGTTTGATGATTTTTCAAAATATAATTGCGACATATTTGATGAAAAACTAAAGACGGAAGTTCAGAAAACTCAATTCCCGAAAGATTTGGAGCGTGCATTTGATTTGGGCAAAAGACTTGCTGAAATGTAATTGGGACTGTAACGTTGAAAATTAACGACATAAGAAAAGAGATAAAAAATATAAAGAGGACAACTTTCGGAATTTCTCTGCCTGAACTCAGGAAATTTGCAAAAAAGATAGCGAAAGAAGACTATAAAGAGTTTCTAGATAAAAACAAAAATGAAACCTTTGAACTGAAACTTCTGCACGGGTATGTTTTAGGGTATGCAAAAGACGATATAGACGTTCTTTTGAAATATTTTGACGATTTTATACCCTACGTTGGCGACTGGGCAGTATGTGATACTTTTTGTCAGAGTTTTAAAATAACTAAAAAATATCGTGATACCGTGTGGGACTATCTTATGCGGTATAAAAAATCCAAAAAAGAGTTTGAAAGCAGAGTTGTTTCAGTTATGCTTTTGTCCCATTTTCTTACGGATGAGTATATAGATAAAGTTATAAAAGTTTTAGACCGATTGAGTACAAATGATTATTATTCACAAATGGGTGTTGCCTGGGCGGTTGCAACAGCTATGGCTTATTATCCCGATAAATGCATGGATTATTTAAAATCGGACAAGTGTCATCTGGATAAAATAACATTTAAAAAAACACTCCAAAAAATCAGAGAATCGTTCAGAGTTTCTGATGATATCAAAAAAGAACTTCGTTCCTATTTTTCCCAGAAATAATGGTTTAGTGCGTTTTGCTTTTTCTGAAACCCGTTTTTTGTGTAGAAATTAATAACGGAATCTGTATTTGACGGGTAACAGTATATTTTGCTGAATAAATTTTTCAGGGAGTCAAGAATGGCAGATCCGATTCCTCTGTATTCCGGCTCTATTGCATAAATTTCCTGAGGATTTGCCTGAATATATTCAATAAAGAGTTTATCTTTGTTTTCGGGACA
Organism: uncultured bacterium; assembly: GCA_902763805.1. Classification (GTDB taxonomy): domain Bacteria; phylum Cyanobacteriota; class Vampirovibrionia; order Gastranaerophilales; family Gastranaerophilaceae; genus CAG-196. The sequence continues at coordinate 34,473 of CACWTN010000012.1, forward strand.
GGTTCCTGCTACTCCCAATATTTTTCTGCTGTCTAATTTTTCAAAATTATCGTTTTGCGAGGTCAGGGCATAAACCTCATGATTTTTGTAATATTTACTCTTGTTTCTTATTGCGCAGGCCATATAATAAACATTTTTTGCAAATCCTCCGTATATCCAGAAATTTGAAACTTGTTCCAGAGCCTTGATGTCAGAACTGTTTTGTGGTTCTATCCGGACAAACGAAACCTGCTCACGAAAATAGTTCGGGTAAAAATCTTTTTTTCCGATGCTTATTTTGTTAATAAACTTTGCATTAAAGCTGGGATATGTACTGTTTTCTATTCTCATAATTATTATTCTAAAACAGACAAATCATTTTTGACAGAAAACTTTACCATCTTTAATATTTGACAATTACCGAGCAAAATCTTTTGTTCTTGTACGGGTTAAATTCGCTTTTAATTTCTCCAATGTATTCGCAGTTCAGGTTTAACTCAGATATCAGCTCTTTTTGTATGTTGTATTCATTTTCACCCTGATTAAAAATCAGCATTTTCCCGTTCTCATTAAGTAAACTGTATGCATGAGAGAGCATACCTTTGGGGTTAAAGTATTTTAGCGGAAGTCCCCATTTTACGTGCGGATACTCCGTAATGAAAGGTAAAATCCAGATTATATAATCGTATTTCTCATTATGTTTCATAAAATCGCCGGCATGGTATTCAGCATTATCGAGGTCTTTTGTATAGAACTTTGATATTTCGTATCTGTTAAAAAGATTTGTGCATAAACGGTACGCATCAAGCTCTATTCCGTCCAGTTTTAAATCAGATGCAAAATGCTTAAAAAATACGTATTCGCTTCCTGCATAATTCCAGTTTTTTGAGCCGATATCAAGAACGCTTAAACTTTTTTTTGCGGGGGTTAAGTGCTTGTCAAAGATGCTCAGATAATAAAGGTTTGTTAGAAAATTAATTTCATTAAGTTTATAAAGCGGGGTTAAGTCGTATTTTTCTTTCAGGGAACCGTACAAAGATTTTTCTTCTTCATTTTCAAAAAACTGTTCGGGATTAACCGGCTTTTCCGTGTAGTTTTTTCGTGAAAAAATTATGTGGTTTCTGAGGAAAAAATCAAAGCTGTTTTTAAGATTATCAATAAAATATCCCATACCAAGATTATACTATTTTATTCCCTGCTGGAGCAACCAGATTTTCATAATCCATTTTTCGGGCAAAAATTTTGTGAACCAAACCGCAATTTTAACGTGCAGACCGTATATTGAAATATCTTTGTTGTTGTAAGCATCTTTTAACGCTTTTTTTGCAGCCTTTTCAGGTGAAACCATAAGCATAAATTTTTTAGTTGCTTTTTTTGCCCCTATGCACCCTCTTTCATAAAGGTTTGTTTTCATCCAGCCGGGGCAGACTGCCGTAACGGATATGCCTTTTTCTTTAAGTTCAATATTAAGTGCCTGAGAATAGTTTTTAACGAAAGATTTTGTTGCACTGTAAATATTTTGATATGGAACAGGCTGAAATCCTGCCTGAGATGCTATGTTTAGGATGTGTGAGCCTTTTTCCATAAACGGAATACATACAAGTCCCATTGCAACAACTCCGCTGATGTTCAGGTTAATCATGTTTAATGATTCATCAATACTTAGGTCATCATAAGAGCAGAATTTAGCGTAACCTGCATTATTAATTAAAATTTTTACGTTTGCATTCTGAGCTTTTAAATATTCCCCGAATTCTTTTATTTTTTCTGGAACGGAAAGGTCGATGATATAAGGTTTTATTTTTTCGCCCAGTTCTGATTTAAGAGCTTCAAGTTTGTCACCGCTTCTTGAAAGAACAAAAATCTCATCAAGCGTTTTATCAGTGACGAGCAGTTTGGTAAACTCTTTTCCGAAACCGCTGCTTGCTCCCGTAATAATTGCAATATTTTTTTTATTTTCCATACAATTGATTATAGTATAAAAAATCCGAATCATTACCAATAAATTATGTAAACATTTGTAAGCAAATTTTTTTAAAGTAGCAGGATATTGTATAATAGTAAGTGTGTCTTTTTAAGGAGTATCCTGATGGAAGTATTGGAAAAAGAGGAAGAATTACTGTCTTTTGATGTATTGGATGGTGAAAAAGCTGTTGAAAAAGAATTGCAGAGTTTTGAGGATTATATCAGTCTTTTAAACGATGCTGATTTGGCTCTCAGTCTGATTAACAGAGAAGGTACCGTAACTTCGCCTGATGTTCGCGGGGTTTTTGTAAAGAAAAAGAACGGCAAACTCGGGATTATGATTGGTCAGGAATTTAATCCGATTATTTACAGAGGACAGTGCAATGATTATCCTTTTATGCCCTCCTCTCAGAGATATGAACTTTTTGACCCGAATGAAAGAATAAGACACAGCGTTGAGTGGATAAAGAAGAAAGAGTTTATCAAACTTATATCAGGTACTCCTTATTATAAACGAATGAGCGAATTTAATATTAAGGGTATCAGTTATGAATTTAATCCGGAGGCGCTTGCTAATCAGTACAACTGTGTTTCCGATTATATTGACGTAACAAGAAATATGATGGTTGCGTACTTTTTTGCATATACTTATTATGATAAGAATTTAAACCAAATCAGGCCGATAGAAAACTTCGATTACAATACTCCGATGATGTATATCGGTAGTATTAAAGAGTTGTATTACAGAGCAAATGAAGCAGTTGCGGACATAGGTTTTCAGGCAATAACTTCAGCAAAAGCTCAACAGAGCTTATCTCTTAAGGTGGCAAATAACAGAGATTATATAAAGAGCCTGTTTAAGAAAATTGAGCTCCCGAAAAATCCCGAGATTGCAAAGAATGTATATGACCAGTTTGATGGAGGTGCTTTGCTTATGCCTCCTGATTATGCGTCAAAATGTTCGGCATCATTAAGAGAACAAAATACCCTGCAGGATGATTTGGTTACAGAGTACTGTGAATGGACAAAAACCGATGAAGAATGGCTGAGAGGAGAATATGACAAACGCGGATATGAACTTACAACAAAACTCCATGATATTTCCGAACAAGCTCAAAGTGCAATAAATAAAGAGGTTAATGATTATATCATACCGTATCTGAATTCAAGATTTATTTACAGAGAAAAAATTAATTAAAAGTGCATATTCATGATAATATATTGATGTGGTAAAATATCAGTATCTTATATAAGGAGTATGAAATGCCGTTTGAGTTTGAAAGACAAAGTATTGGAGATGTAATACTTGTCAAACCGAGAGTATTTGGCGACAGCCGCGGATTTTTTATGGAAACTTATAAAAAATCAGATTTTGTTGCAAATGGTATAACAGATGAATTTAATCAGGATAATCATTCAAAATCGACAAAAGGTGTTTTAAGAGGGCTTCACTATCAGGCAGCACCATACGGACAGGCGAAAATTGTTAGATGTGCAAAAGGACGTATTTATGATGTTGCAGTTGATATTCGCCCGAAATCACCGACTTTTGGGAAGTATGTTAAAGTCGAATTATCTGAAGAAAATAAACATATGCTTTATATCCCAAAAGGGTTTGCACATGGTTTTGTTGCTTTGTCGGATGAAGTAGAACTTCTTTATAAAGCAAGCGGAGAATATAATCCGAAGGCTGACAGAGGGGTTCTTTGGTCTGATAAAGATATCAATATTGATTGGGAAATTGATTTCGAACCTCTGCTTTCCGATAAAGACAGGATTCAGCCAAAGTTGAGTGAAATAAATAAAGATGAGGTAATATAATATGGCAAAAGTATTAGTAACAGGCGGTGCCGGTTTTATAGGAAGCTGCTTTGTAAGACATTATTTAAAGAAACATCCTGAGGATAAAATTGTAAATTTGGATGCGCTGACTTATTGCGGAAATCTTGAAAATTTAAAAGATGTTGAAGCGAATCCGAATTATATGTTTGTTCACGGAAACATTTGTGACAGGAATTTAGTAAGAGATATTATTGCGGATTGTGATTATGTTGTTAACTTTGCTGCGGAATCTCACGTTGATAACTCAATAAAACATCCTGAAATCTTTGTAGAAACAAATGTTCAGGGAACGTTAAATCTGTTGCAGGCATCAAAAGAGCTTGGTGTTGAAAGGTATTTGCAGGTATCAACCGATGAAGTTTACGGAACACTGGGAAAAGACGGATATTTTTATGAAACAACCCCGATAGCACCAAACAGCCCGTATTCAGCAAGTAAAGCAAGTGCAGACCTCCTTGTCAGAGCTTACTATGAAACATATAAACTGCCGGTTCTGAATACAAGATGTTCAAATAACTACGGTCCGTACCAGTATCCGGAAAAATTAATTCCGTTCTTTATTTCAAAACTGCTGAGAGGTGAAAAGGTTCCTGTATATGGTGACGGACTGAATGTAAGAGATTGGTTATATGTATATGATCACTGTGAAGCAATAGACGTTGTTTTACATAAAGGTAAAGTTGGTGAAGTTTACAATATCGGCGGTCATAATGAAAAAACCAATATTGAGATAACAAAATTAATCCTGAGTGCAATGGGCAAGGACGAATCTTCAATAGAGTATGTACAAGACCGTCTTGGACATGACAGAAGATATGCTATTGCAAACGATAAAATTACTGCTGAACTTGGCTGGGAGCCGTCAATTACTTTTGAGGAAGGTATTAAAATTACTATTGACTGGTATCTCAACAATCAGGAATGGATACACAATATAGAAAATAAGAAAGCGAGTCTTGTATGACAAAAATACTTGTAACCGGCGCAAAAGGGATGCTTGGGCAGGATTTATGCCCGATATTGCAGGATGAAGGTTATGACGTAATTGAAACAGATGTTGATACGCTGGACATCACAGACTTAAATATGGTAAAAGATGTTTTAGCTTCTCAAAAGCCATCCTTTGTAATTCATTGTGCGGCTTATACAAATGTCGATAAGGCTGAAGAAGATTTGGAAACCGCTGAAAAAATTAATGTAAAAGGAACTGAAAATCTTGCTAAAGTTTGCGGTGACAATGATATTACGCTGGTTTATATATCAACGGATTATGTGTTTGACGGCACAAAAAACGGTGTTTATACCCCTGATGATAAAACAAATCCGATTAATAATTACGGTTTGACGAAGCTGAAAGGCGAAGAAGCCGTTAAAAAATACTGTAAAAAATTCTATATAACCAGAACGGCATGGCTCTATGGTATACACGGCAAAAATTTTGTTGAAACGATGTTATCGCTGGCAGACAAACCTGAGCTGAAAGTTGTTGATGATCAGGTCGGTTGTCCTACCTGGACGGTAGAGCTTGCTAACGGTATCGTTGAGCTTCTTGAAGACAGAGCTGAGTATGGAATTTATCACGTTTGCGGTTCAGGGAAAACTTCGTGGTACGGTTTTGCAAAAGAAATTTTTGATCTTGGCGGATTAAATGTCAATTTAAAACCCTGTACAACAGATGAATTCCCGAGACCTGCAAAACGTCCGCAATACAGCGTTATGGATAATGCAGGTTTGTGCAGAGATTGGAAAGCGGCGTTAAAAGATTATATGGCATTAAGGCCGGAAGGAGCGATGGTATAGTGAAAGGTATTATATTAGCCGGCGGAGCCGGAACAAGATTATATCCGAGTACAATGACGGTTTGCAAACAGTTATTGCCTGTATATGACAAGCCGATGATTTATCATCCGCTTTCTGTTCTGATGCTTGCAGGAATAAAGGATATTCTGATTATTTCTACTCCGGAGGCATTACCAAGTTTTGAAGAATTACTGGGGGATGGTTCAAGGTTCGGAATAAATTTATCGTACAAAGTTCAGCCTTCACCTGACGGTTTGGCTCAGGCATTCGTTTTGGGTGAAGAATTTATCGGAAATGATTCTGCTGCTTTAATACTGGGTGATAACATTTTCTACGGACCTGGATTCTCAGGTATGATGCATAGGGCTATTGAAGATATTGAGAAAAATGGCGGAGCATCAGTTTTTGCTTATATGGTAAAAGATCCCGAAAGATTCGGTGTTGTTGAATTTGACAAAAATAATAAGGCAATATCTATTGAAGAAAAGCCGAAAGAACCGAAATCAAATTACGCGGTAACAGGTTTGTATTTTTACGATAATAAAGTTGTTGAATATGCTAAAAATCTCAAGCCTTCAGCAAGAGGCGAGTATGAAATTACGGATTTGAACAGAATATATCTTGAACAGGGAAGTCTGCACGTAAATACTTTGGGCAGAGGCTTTGCCTGGCTTGATACAGGTACTCACCGTTCACTTTTACAGGCAAGCTCTTATATTCAGACAATTGAGGATAATCAGGGCATTAAGATTGCCTGCCTTGAAGAAGTTGCTTTAAGAATGGGATTTATTTCAAAAGAAAAGCTGTATGAGTTTGTTAAAGACTACAAAAATAACGAATATTATTCTTATGTAAAAAATGTTATATCAAACTTTCAGTAGTACAGAAAAATAATTTTGTTATAAAATGTTTGTATGGCGATTTGTGTATTTCCCGGAACATTTAATCCAATTCATCTGGCTCATCTTCGGATGGCTCAGTTTGCTGTGGAGAAATACGGGTTTGAAAAAGTTATATTTATACCGTCATACATACCTCCGCACAAACAGGTTGATTCAAATCTGGCAAAGCACAGATATAATATGGTTAAGCTTGCGTCAGAAAGAAATCTTCGCTTTGGGATATCCGATATAGAGTATAAATCAGAAGGAAAATCGTACACTCTAATAACCGTGAAAAAAATAAAAGAACTTTATCATATAGACGGCAGACTGAATTTCATCATAGGAACAGATGCTTTTAAAAATATAAAAACTTGGTACAAAGCAGATGAACTTAAAGAATTTGTGCATTTTTTAGTGTTCCCGAGAGGTGAAGATGTGATTAACCCTGATGATTTTGAAGGGTACGATTATGAGCTTGTAAACTGGAACAAGTACGATGTTTCATCAACGGAGATTAGAGAAGAACAGAAAAAAGAAGAGATAAAAGAAGTAAAGGAATATATTGTTAAAAATGGACTGTACAATTGATTATATAAAGAGCTGGCTAAAAGAACATTTGAATGAAGAACGTTATGAACATTCTCTGGGAACGGCGGACTGTGCAAAAATGCTTGCGGAAAAATATGGCGTCGATTCAGAAAAAGCGTATTTTACAGGACTTATTCATGATTGTGCAAAATGTCTAGATTGGGAAGAAACAGAAAAAATTCTGCACTATATACAGTTGGAGGAGGGTGAGTTTGAAAATCCGAAAACACACCATGCTCCTGTGGGAGCTTTTCTTGCTGCAAAAGAATTCGGGGTTGAGGATTCGGAAGTCCTTTCCGCTATAAGATGGCATACAATCGGAAAACTTGAGATGTCTTTATTTGAAAAAATTATTTTTCTGGCGGATAAAATTGAAACGAGAACACGCCCTGTTGAATACAGAGAACCGATTACAAAACTTCTTGATGAAGAAAACGGCTTGGACAAGGCATTGCTCTTATGCTATGCCAACACCATTAAAAGTCTGGTTGACCGAAAGCTTACAATTTGTACGGCAACAATTGATATCTATAATGAGCTTTTACGAAAAACATCGTTATATTATGCCCGGTAGAAAATTTCTTTGGCTTTATGTTCTCTAAGGAGTTTAATTTCTTCGTTTTCTGCGTATTTGCTAAATCCAAGTGATGAAAGAGCTGCAAAACCGATACCGGAAGCGGTCTGGATTAAAAATTTCTTCATTCCCTCCATTTTTTTTGTAAAGGGACTGGCAGCGAGAACGCCTAAAAATACAGCGGAAAAGAACGTTAAATTAGAGTATATGTTTAGCTTTTTATCTTGTTTTTTTAGTTCATCGGCAAATTTATCCGCATGATTTTGAGGTACTTTGTAATACCTTTTGTATCCGTTTTTTTCTGTTGAATCAACCTGTACAAAATTAGTATCCAGTTTTTTTGTTATTGCGGTTGTAATTGCCATACGACACTCCTTCAGATGATATAAAACGACTGAAGGGGTGAAATTGACTAAATATTGAATTTTTTGTTACAAAAATTAACAAGAAAATATTAAACATTAAATCTCTTATATTTTTGTTATAATTATGAAAGGGGCGTTTTGGCGATAGTTGTCCCTAAGGAGAAGATATGCTTGAAATATTGAAAAAAAGTGCAACAGAGCAATTTAAGGCTCTTAAAAATAAAGAAGTATCTGCTGTAGAACTGACAAAGGCTTCATTAGACAGAATTAAAGAACTTGATGACAAATTAGGTGCTTTTAACTCTTTGACAGAAGACACAGCCCTTGATACGGCAAAAAAAGTTGATGAAAAAATCTCAAAAGGCGAGGAGCTTCCTCTTTTGGCTGGTGTTCCGCTGGCTTTAAAAGATAATATGAATTTAATCGGTTCAAAAACAACCGCATCAAGCAAAATTCTTGAGAATTTTGTTTCACCTTATAATGCTACGGTAACTCAGAAACTGCTAGATAATTTAATTCCGATAGTCGGTAAGGCTAATTTGGATGAATTTGCAATGGGTTCTTCAAATGAAAACTCTGCATTTAAAAAGGTTCACAATCCCTGGAATTTAAATAAAGTTCCGGGCGGTTCGTCAGGCGGTTCTGCAGCGTCGGTTTCTTCTTGTGAAGCAGCTTTGGCTCTTGGTTCGGATACGGGCGGAAGTATAAGACTTCCTGCAAGCTTCTGCGGTATAGTCGGCATGAAGCCTACTTACGGTAAAGTTTCCAGATATGGATTGATTGCGTTTGCTTCATCTTTAGACCAAATCGGACCTTTTTCAAGAACTGTTGAAGATTCGGCAGCATTGCTTGAAGTTATTTCAGGTTATGATTATCACGATTCAACATCTTTGAATCTTCCCGTTGAAAACTACAGGGCATCATTAAATAATGATATCAAAGGTTTGAAGGTTGGTGTTGTAAAAGAACTTATCGGTCAGGGTTTGGCGGAAGATGTTTCAAAAGCTATACAGAATGCTATTGATACTTATAAATCACTGGGCGCAGAAGTCGTTGAGATTTCACTTCCTAATATCGGACATTCAATAGGTATTTACTATATTCTGGCAACGGCAGAATGCAGTTCAAACCTTGCAAGATTTGACGGTGTAAGATACGGTCACAGAACCTCTGATCCGAAAAATCTGCTTGAACTTTACTGCAAATCACGTGCTGAAGGTTTTGGTCCTGAAGTTAAGCGTCGTATAATGCTTGGTACTTATGCTTTAAGTTCAGGTTATTACGATGCATATTACAAAAAAGCACTTCAGATGAGAAGGGTTGTACACGAAGACTTTTTGAAGGCATTTGAAAAAGTAGATGTACTTATTGCTCCGACTTGCCCGAATACTGCTTTTGATTTGGGTGCAAAGACAGAAGATCCGCTTGCAATGTATCTTACTGATATCGCAACCATCGGTGCAAACCTGTCAGGTATTCCTGCAATATCGGTTCCGGCAGGATTTGACAGAGATGGCATGCCAATTGGTTTGCAGATTATGGCACCTCAGCTTAAAGAAGCTAAGTTGTTTAATTTTGCATACAAATTTGAACAGGCTCATGATTATTATAAACAACTGCCGAATATTTAATTTGTGCAAAATATAATTATTAATAATTGTTAAAAATGCGGAGCTTGCTCCGCATTTTTGCGCAAAAAAATATTTTACGGGTTTTGTAAAAAATATGGTTTATTCACTTCTATTACATAAAGAGATACCCGTAAAGATTGAAAAAGAAATTATATTTTCCTGCGGTAATTATGATGATTATATGACCCGTTATACAGCATATGATTCAAAATTCAAAGAAATCGGATATGTTGATTTGCAGGATACAAAAAATGGTGCCAAAGTGTTGTATATAAAAAATCAGGAGCCTCACTTATACAGGCATTTTGGTTATTTGGCAGACCAAATTGAGGTGGAACACTGCTTAAAAAGAGGAATAGAAAAACCATATATACAATCTCTGGCGGCCATTGGTTCTCCTATCAAGCATTTTAAGCGCGGCAAACGCTTTATTAATGAAGGAGTTAATGTTTTTTTGGCAGAAATTTTAAAAAAATTGCAAAAAAACGAGTTTATATCAATAGGCTTTTTGGGTGTACAAAAAATGTATATGCCAATGAATATGATTAATGAGATAAAAGAGAAAATAAAAAAAAGACCGCTATTAAAGGGTTTAAGATAGTTAGTATGTAAAATACTTGTCAAAGTCTACATCTTCAAAGTTGCATAAAAGGTGGAAAATCTCATCATCGTCGTCTAAACGCTGAAAGTTATAATCATCAAAGAGCCAGTATTTTGGATTTATTCCTTTTACTCTGACGATTTCTTTTTCTTTGAGTATATTAAGTTTTTTCTTGACTGTTTCAACGGGAAGATTAACAAGTTTAGCCAGCTCAACAGCAGTAATGCCGTCTTCATTACTGTATTTTTCAGGGGTAAGGAACATAAGCTCCAAGCCAACCATTTTTAAACTTATATCTTCTTCTATATCATTAGCCATATACTCATTATAACTCTGTTGCTGAAATATTGGAAGATTTGGAGTAGAATATAGGTATGGAAATAAGTGTAAAACAGGCGAAAAAAGCGATTATATGGCTTTGTGCCGCACATTTTGTATGTGATATTTATACGGGTTTTTTAAATCCGATAATGCCGTTTATTGCAGCAAAACTGGGCTTTTCAATGGCTGTTGCTGCGGTCATAATAAGCATATCTCATATATGTTCATCAATGATGCAGCCTGTTTTCGGATTTTTTGCGGATAATATGCTCAAAAGATTTTTCATCTTTTGGGGATTAATTCTTGTTTCAACGTTTATTCCGCTTACTCCAAATGCTCCGAATATACCTCTTTTAATAATATTTATGGTATTGGGAAGTTTAGGCGGAAGCTTTTTTCATCCTCAGGGAATGGGGTTTGTAAACAAATTCTCAACAGAGTGTAAACTTGATACCTCAGGCAATATGGGTACTTTTATCAGTCTTGGTTCGCTGGGTTTTGCTTTTGGTCCGTTGGTTGCAGCGTTGATTACTCAGGTTTTGGGACTTGGCGTAATCTCTTGGACTTCCCTGCTTGGATTAAGCCTTGCATCAATGATGTTTTTGTTTGTTCCGAAGTTGTCTTTGATAGAAAAGAAACCTGAACATAAAGAATTTATAAAAACATTTAAGGATATTTTCAGTTCATCTCAGATGAATTTACTTATACTGGTTGCGATGATGAAATCATTAATGACAAACAGCTGCAGTATATTGCTTCCGTTCTTGTGGAAGGGAATGGGGTATACGCCGTTTTATATCGGTTCGGCTCTGTTTCTGTTTGTATTTGCAGGTTCGGTTGGTTCGTTTTTGAGTCCTAAGGCTGAGAAAATTTTTGGTTCAAAGAGTGTAATATATTTTTCAATGTGGGCTACATTACCAATGATGATAGCCTTTGCCCTTACATATAAAACGCATTCCGTTTTATCAATGTTAATTTTTGGGTTTGTGGGATTTACAACAATGCTTGCTCAGCCGGTTACAATGGTATGGGCGCAGAGAATACTTCCGGAGTACAAAAGTGTTGTATCAGGATTTATCAACGGTTTCTGCTGGGGAACAATAGCACTTTGTATGTCAGTGTTGGGTGCGGTCGCGCAAAAGTTTGGTATAATGACTGTGCTTGTTGTGTTAAGCGTTGTTCCGGCAGTTTGTTCTTATTCGGTAAAATATCTGAAAGAAGTGAAAGCCGAATAATTATTTGTTTTGGTCATCTTTAACTCTGCTTTGTTTAAGATAGTTGTCAACATCAGATGATATCGAAATATTTTGCAGAAGCATGTTGTATTTTTTTAAATCGCCGATGTTTGCGGATTCTTCGAGCAGGTTTCTTCTTGTGCCTAATTGTAATTTTTGTTCAGGTTTTTGTACGGGACTGTTTTTTGAATCAATCTTTCTTATAACGGCGTCAAGGTCGGTTGAAGTAGAGATACCGTGCTGTGAGGCAAGCTTTTTAACAGGTGTTCCGGGGGTAATTCTGTAGAGCCATTGGAGTGAATATTTGTCATTTTCCGAAAGCGATGCAATACCGTACTGATGCGGAGTGTACATAATATCCTGCCTGTATGGGCTGTGTCCTAAACCGAGTGCGTGTCCGACTTCGTGCAGGATTGTGTGGTATACTTCAGAATCGCTGTCATACTGCTTGTGAATTCTTCCGTCTGTTAATCCGATGGAAACTTCTGCACCGTAAAGTATCATTGTGTTAGGCTCCCAGTTGAACTGACAATGCCCCAGAGCTTTTCTGTCAACCCTTCGCCAAACAATATTAATATGGGAATCATAGTATGAACTTACGGTGTGGAATTTGAGTTTACCGCCTGATGCAGCTGTCCATTCCGTAAAAGCATCCATAACCATTTTTCTGTATTTGTTATCTTCTCCCGTTTTGGTATAAAAATTCATCGGCGCAATATAAACTTTTAAAGTGCTTGCCGACCATCTTGAAACAATTCCCTCTCGAATGCTGTTATTAAGATACGTATATTTCTGCATAATATAAGTATAACTATTCAGACTTCCAAAGTCCACCGTGTATAAGAAGGATATTAAAATATAAAAAGGTTTATATAAAAGTAAGATTTATAACTCTTTTTTTTGTTTGTGCAATAATAAAGGGGTAAATGTAATTAAGAGGAAGGAATATAAATATGTCAGAAGTAAGAGTAAGAATTGCGCCTTCTCCAAGCGGTAACTTACATATCGGTACTGCAAGAACGGCATTATTTAACTATTTATTTGCAAAGAAAAATAACGGTAAATTCGTATTAAGAATAGAAGATACTGATGCTGAAAGAACATCTCAGGAATATGTTGATAATATTTTTGATTCATTAAAGGCATTGGGTTTGAACTGGGATGAAGGTCCTGATGTAGGCGGAGATTTTGGTCCGTATACACAATCTCAGAGATTTGATATTTATCCTAAATATGTTCAGCAGCTTTTGGACAGCGGTTTTGCTTATGAATGTTTCTGCACACCTGAAGAACTTGAAGCAGAAAAAGAAGAAGCAACAGCAGCAAAAAAAGCTTATGTTTATTCTAAAAAGTGCGTAAACTTAACAGAAGAAGAAAAGGCAAAACTGAGAGCAGAAGGCAGAAAACCTGCTATCAGATTTAATATTGAAAAGGCTCAAAAAGCTTTTCATGACTCATCAATTTTGGAATTTGATGATTTGGTAAAAGGCAAATTACACGTTGATACAAATCTTATCGGCGACTTTGTAATTATGAAATCTAACGGAGCTCCGACATATAACTTTGCGGTTGTAATTGACGACGCTTTGATGAAAATATCTCACGTAATCAGAGGTGAGGACCATATTTCTAATACATATAAACAAATCCTGATTTTTGAAGCATTAGGTTTTGAAGTTCCGAGATTTGGTCACTTAGGTATGATTTTGGCTCCCGATAGAAGCAAACTTTCAAAAAGACACGGTGCAACAGCTGTTTCAGACTTTGTAAAAGAAGGATACTTAACAGATGCGCTGATTAACTTCGTTGCTTTATTGGGATGGTCACCTTCTGACGGTCAGGAAATTAAGACGGTTGATGAGATTGCACAGGATTTCAGAATCGGTGAAATTTCTTCTTCAAACTCAATTTTTGAGTATGACAAACTGAAATGGATGAACAGCCACTATATTAAAATGTTACCGATAGAAGAACTTAAAGAAAGACTGAAACCTTATTTAACAAAATATAATCTTGAAGAACTCGGTGATGCAAATTATACAAAGATGGTTGAGCTTACCAGAGAACCTTTGACATTACTTTCTGATATTACAGACGCCGTTCCGTATTTCTTCGGAAAAGATGTTGAAATTGATCCTGCTGCTCAGACAGGTACTTTGGATACGGAAGTAGCTCAAAAAGTTCTTGTAGATTTCGTTTCTAAGGCAAAAGACTGGGAATGGACAGAAGAAAATCTTCACGAAAAACTTGCTGATTTCCGTGCTTACTGGAAAGAAAAAGACGGTATTAAACCAAAAGTAACTATGTGGGCTGTAAGAGCTGCTATAACAGGCAGAACGTGCGGTGCCGATATGGTTGGTATACTGGAAATTTTGGGCAAAGAAACTTCTCTGTACAGAGCTGAAAAAGCTATTAAAGTTTCTGTATAATTGAAAATATTTAAAACGGCGGTTGTGTTTAACACAACCGCCGCTTTTTTATATTACATTTACTCTTAGTACATTTTTACCAGTTTTCTTACTTCTGCCAGAACTTTTTGAGCTTCGACTCTTGCTTTTTCCGAACCTTCTTTTATGATTTTTTCGACAACTTCGGGGTGTTGTTCGTAGTATGTTCTGCGGTCACGAATTTCTTTCATTCGTTCGTTGATTTTTGCACCAAGCTGACGTTTGCAGTCTGCGCAGCCACGCTGACCTTTTTCGCATTCACATCTTACTGTTTCAATTTCATTTGTATCGCCAAAGATTTTCCAGTACTTGAATGCTACTTCGCACTCATCAGGGTGTCCGGGGTCATCTTTTCTCATGCGGCTTCTGTCAGTTATTGCAGTCATGACTTTTTTTGCGGTTTCTTCGGGTGAGTCCGAAATCTTTATATCATTATGGAACGATTTACCCATCTTGTTTCCGTCCAAACCGCAAATTAGCGAGCAGTTGTTGAGCTTTGGCTGAGGTTCATTAAAGAAGTCTGTTTTGTATACGTTGTTAAATCTTCTAACAATATCACGTGTAAGTTCAACGTGCGCAACCTGATCTATACCTACAGGAACCAAATCGGCATTGAAAGTCAAAATATCAGCCGTCATTAGAACGGGATATCCCATTAAACCATAGTTAACCTGAGTGCCCATGCCTTCTTTTGATTTAAGGATTTTTGCCATGTCTTTTAAGGTCGGATCGCGTTCTACCCAGTTTTGCGGAGTAATCATACTTAAATAAATATGGAGTTCTGCTGTTTCGGGAACAAGCGACTGAACATAGATTGTTGATTTTTCAGGGTCAATACCGCATGCCAGCCAATCCATTACGACATCAATAATATCCTGTCTTAGGTTTTCTGTTTTGTCATATTTTGTTGTAAGAGCATGCCAATCGGCAACCGAGAAATAGCAATCATATTCATCTTGTAGTTTAACCCAGTTATCTATAACTCCGAGATAGTGCCCCAGATGTAATCTTCCTGTCGGGCGCATCCCTGACATAATCTTTTGTTTCATAATATCTTCCTTATTTGATTATATTGTTAATTATATTACAAAAAGTAATTAATAATTAACCTTTATTACTTCAATCTCTCCCGGTGTCAAAGAAGTATGAAGCTTGCTTTTGTGTATTTTCAGGCTTCCGTCTCCATGAACATACTCAATTTCAGACTCTTTGTTGAGCTTTGGAATTTTAATTGTTACATTTTCTTTTGTGTTTTTAAAATCGAGATTACCCAAAGCAATTATCCTTACCGGGTTTTTACCTTTTTGGGTTATCATAAATGCAAAAATCTTATCGTCTTTTGTTTTTATTTGACTGAATTCACCATTTGTTACAAGCTCAATGTTTTCGTTTCGGAAATTATAAGCTTCTTTAAAGTTTCTTGCAATGTATTTATTAATACCTTTTTTACCGCCTTTCAAGGCTCTTGAAAAGTTGAATATATCTAATTTACCTCTGTGAACAAAGTATGTATCGTCGTCAGTCTGTGTGACTTCGGCTTTTCCGTTTGCCCACGGGTAAATATATTTGTCCCCGTATGCGAATCCGTCTATTGAATAAGGATTATAAGGAAGAATCGCTTCAAGCCATGCTATCATAACGGAAAATTCTTTGCCATGAACTATAACGGGACTTATTTCGTCATGGGTCGTAAAGCTTAATATTGCACTCTTAGGCTCACTGTATGATTTTAAAAGCTTATTGTTAAATTTTAAGTGTTCAATAAACTCATTTGCATTCCAATCTTTTAGATTGAAGAAACTTCCGTAATATCCGTCAAACCCTGCTTTTAAGAGTTCGTCATAGGGCGTGAACTCCGCATATTTGCTCGGCGGCTCTCTCCAAGAATCAGAGGCTTCCGCAAGAAACATAAACTCTTTGTCTTTTTCTCTTGTGTAGTTTATTATTTCAACCCAAAAATCATAAGGCTTTATGGTTGCAACATCAGCTCTTATTCCGTCGGCACCGAGCGCTAAAACCATGTCTATGAATTTTTTATGAACATCAAGTACATCCTGATTTAATTTTTCGTTGTTACCTGTGTTCAAAAGTCTTACATCTGTCCAGTCCGTTGGAACAATTGAGATGTTTTTATCATTTTTTATGAAAAGTTCGGGTTTTTTCAGGAATAAATCGTAAGAACCGCAACTGGGAAGGTCAACTATAACTTTAATTCCGCGTTTATGGCATTCTTCAATAAATTTTTTAGCCTGTTCTTTTGGTGTCAAAGCCGAGTTTTTATCGGATAGCTGTTCATTAATATTTTCAAAATCACTTATTGCATATAAAGAACCGGCAGTACCCAGAGCTTTAAGCTTTCCTACGGGAGTAATCGGGAGCAGATGAAGCGTGTTGATGCCCAAGCCTTTTATTTCATCAAGTCTTTCTATCGCATTGATGAAATTTCCGCTTTCTTCGTTTTCGTCAATGATTTCATTACCGTTAAGGTCTTTTGCGTTAAAAGTCCTAATGTTTATTCCCAAAATGTTTGTCTGATTATTGAGAAACATGGTTCTGAGATTGTTGTTTTCTCCTGCAAAACAGCAGTTTGAAATTGCAAAAAGAACCGATAATAATAAAATCATTCTCTTGTTCATATAATTATTACTCCTCACAATAATATTTTATCATGAAATGGGGTAAATTTATTCCTTAATCTGAAAAACACATTTAGTACAGTGAGCTTTCGGCTGCAAAACAAGGTTATCATCCAAATCGTACATCTTTGCGATTCTTGTAATCAAGGGTTCTCCGCACATGGGGCATTTTAAATCCGTTTTATGATTAAGTATTTGAGTTTTGATGTTATCAATAACATCATCAGAGATTTCCTGAAACTCGTAACTGCGCTCGTATTGTTTGATTTCTTTCGGTGAAACTTTAAAAACGCGCGCAAGTTGCTGACGCTGGGTTACGGATAAGAATAATTCTTTACCGGATTCTATATCTTCTAATATTTCTAATTTGATACTTGTTTTGTTAGCAAGACCAATTGTTGATAATCCAGCCTGCTCTCTTTTCTTAATAATATATTCTGCTAAACTTTCCATATAAATATTTATACAATAAACATGACAAATATAATAATATACATGCTCTCTATAAATATTATGTGATACATACTTTAAAAACCCAGTAATAATTTAAAAAATTTTTTTAAGGATTATGCTTGACATTAAAATTTTTTATGTGTATAATTAGAAATGCGCGTTGAAATGATGCGTAAAGAAAAACGATTTACACTTAGGTGCCAACGGTAGCCGTGAAGAACGGAAGGACACCACTGAAAAGCCGAAATATAATATTAGCACATTAAAAGATTTAAGAATTTACACTTATATACTGATGTAACGAAATGTAAATAGTTTTTTTAATTATGTTGATTTCAGTTATTGACGATATAAGATGTAAGATGTGGTTGAAAGACCCTTGTAAACGAAGCCAGTAAATAGCAGCTGAAGGAAGATTATAGTATTTCAGTCGTTTGCAAAAAACAGTTGATAAATAGCAAATCGAACCTTGATAAAAGAATAGTGAAACGTTTGATAAAATCAAACAAAAGAAAGACAAAAGCAAAAACTTGTTAATTCTAACAAAGAATGAACGGACAACACAACGTAGTTTGAGCTAGTCGTAGCGATACGATTA
>CACWTN010000013.1 GCA_902763805.1 uncultured bacterium
CGAGAAAAAATAAATTTGCTACTCTTGTAATAAAATTTTACAACTGCAAATTTGCTATCTGATTAAATGACTTAATATATTGCATATTTTGGATAAATCTATATAATTAGACATGTTTAGAGAGAAAGGAGTTCAATATGAACATGGACATTTTATTTGAATTTAGATACTTCAAACAAAATGTTTCCACGAAGAACAATAAATTTAAAAAGTTTTATAATCGTATGTCATTTGCTCTTTTACATCTATGATTTATTAATATAAAATTTGTCCCGTTTTTTATTAAAATTTTTATAAAAATTTTGTTGGAATTTAGGACTGTTTTTTTATAACAACCTTTCCAAAATCTCAAACCATCTGTAAAATTGTCTCAAACCATGTGTTCTTTTACATCAGTACAAAAAACAAAACACGGAATTGCCGTTTAATGCGAGCGACTCAAGACACTCCCGCCATCTCCGGATTTTTAATACAAAAATATACAAATTTAACACTACCTTAAAAAATATACTGACGGTTAATTTATAGATTTACGGATTTTCATAAAATGTTGTATACATAGAAAGGAGCATTTTATGACTTTTAATCCATTAAAAGAAAAAGGATTACCCTTAGAAAAACAGCAAAGAAATTGGCACCAAATAGTCGGTAAACCATATAAAAAACAAAAAGTTGACTGTTATACAAGAACACGCCAAATCCTTATGAACGGTATAGAAGTAGAAGCCTGGGGGTGTAAACACCAGTTCAACAGATTTATGGCAGAAATTGATGATAAAGACAGAGCAAATATCTCAAGAATGGGACGAATAGAAAACCAGCAGCAGATGACATGCAACTGGATGTGCCCAGAAGATCAGTCAGTATTGGAAACAACGCTCGGATATGAACAGGTTGCAGTTGACCTGACTGCATGGCTTGCACAAAACGAACCTGACAAATACGTCAAAGAAACTTTTGACTTCGGTTTACTGGAAGATTTTGACCACCTTTACAGGTATGCCCAATACGCTTATATGAGAGAAGGTATAGAACCGAATAGTATTGTACAAAATCAAACCGATGTTATTTTGGGACGTCCTACACAGCATCATCATAACTGTAACGGTTTAAGACTTCGCACACACTATGATAAAAATACAACGACACCGCAAACAAAGGTTAATATTTTAACAGTGCTTTCAGGCGAACAGCAGACTCATAATTTTTACGCAGAACACGGTTTTATGTACGGTGACCACGTATTAAGAGAAACTTACGCCGAGATTAAAGATGTTGAAGAAGAACACGTTACAATGTATGAATCTTTAATCGACCCGGCTGAAACAATGTTTGAAAAACTGCTTCTTCACGAATTTACAGAGGTTTGCAACTATTATACCTGCCTTGAGGACGAAGTTGATGATGAGATAAAAAAATACTGGGAACTATTCCTCGATATAGAACTCGGACATTTGCAAATTGCATCGGAACTGTTTAAAAAATACGAAAATCGTGACCCTGAAGAAATTATCGGAAGTGAAATCATTATTCCATGCCGGTTCAAAAGCCAAAAAGCTTACGTACAAAAAGTTTTGGAAAAAGAAGTTGATAAACGGCTTGCACCTGAGGGCAAATATTATAACTCTATGAAAGAAATCCCAAATGATTGGGCAAGCTATTCTGTACAGCAAAAAGCCGCAGAGATTTCCGCGCCTTCCGAAAATTGTATTAATGTTGTTGAACATTATCACGACCGGGATATCGTTGAAGCAAGCGATAATCTGAAAAACAAAGAAGTCGAACTGCTTGAAAAAGGACTTCAGAAAAAAGCCTCTGCTCATAATACGGTCTTTCCTGACAAATTGCAGAAAATGATAGACACGCACGAAGCCAGAAAAGAAGAAAAAGAAAAAATTATATAACCTTTAACAAAGCGCCCCTGTTTTCAACAGGGGCGCTTTATCAGACATTAGTATTGTTAAGAAAATTACATTTCATGCGTTTTGTAATATAATAAGACAGTGGAAGAAAAGAGAAGGCTTTAAATAATGGAAAATAACAGACCTAACTGGACGTCAAGAGTAACGTTTATACTTGCAGCGGTTGGCTCGGCTGTTGGTTTAGGCAACATTTGGCGTTTCCCGTACATTATGGGACAAAACGGCGGAGCAATCTTTCTGCTTGTTTATTTGTCGCTTATTCTGACAATTTGTTTTATACCGCTTTTTGCAGAGCTTGCAGTCGGTAAAATCACAAAAAAAGAATGTATCGGAGCTTATGAATCTGTTAATCCTAAGTTTAAATTTCTCGGATTTTTGAACCCGTTTACAGGCGTTTTAATATCTTCTTTCTACTTTATTGTAGGCGGCTGGATACTGAACTACATATATTTAAGCCTTTCTAACACTAAAATAGATGATTTTGGAAATTATTTTTCATTATTCACACAAAGTTCAATTCCTTCCTGCGGATTTACTTTAATATTTTTACTCATCTGTATAATTTTCACGGCAAGAGGAATAAAAAAAGGAATAGAGTTTGCTAACAATGTTTTGATGCCTTTGTTTGCGCTTATTCTTGCCGGCTTAATAATCTTTTCATTAAGCCTTCCTAATGCTCATCTGGGTCTTGAATATATGTTTAAGCCTGACTTTTCGAAGGTTAACGCACACATGTTTCTGGCTGCACTCGGGCAGGCATTGTTTACTTTAAGTATCGGAATGGGTGCTCTGCTGACTTACGGAAGCTACATAAAAGAAGATAAAAGCATTACAAAATCAACTTATATGATAATTTTTTCAGACACCTTATTCGCACTTATGGCAGGCATAATGATTTTTCCTGCTATATTTTCATTCGGTCTTGAACCGAATTCGGGAGCAGGGTTAGTTTTTGTAACTCTGCCGTATATTTTCTCCAATATTCCCCACGGAAGTATTGTTTCTGCGGCTTTCTTTATTCTGCTTCTTGCGGCTGCAGTAACGTCAGGTATTAGCATTATTGAAGTTCCTGTTGCATCAATGACTGAAAGATTTAAAATATCACGCAAAAAAGCCTGCTTTATTTTGTTCTGGATTATATCCGCTATTGCTATTCCCGCATCGCTTTCATTCGGGGTTTTAGACAATGTAAAAATAATCGGAAAAACTATTTTTGATTTTCTTGATTTTGCAACTTCAAATGTTTTAATGCCTTTAAACGCACTGTTCTTATGTATTATAGCAGGATGGTTCTTAAAAATCAGAGGAGAACAGTTTATCTCAAACAGATTTTTGGCAAAACTGTTTGACATAGGATTAAAATATATTGTACCGTTAATATTGGTATCTTTGCTTTATATTGGGTTAAAATAATTTTATGATTAATCTTTTGCGACAAGGACACCCGAAGGGTTTATATCTGCTTTTCTTTGTAGAGATGTGGGAAAGGTTTTCTTTCTACGGAATGAGAGCTTTGCTTGTTTTGTACATGGTACAGACACTTTTATATTCATCTCAGAAAGCAGGCAGCATTTACGGAATTTATACGGGTCTTGTGTATTTAACTCCGCTTATCGGCGGATACCTTGCCGACAGATATTTCGGGCAGAGAAAATGTATAACGGCAGGGGGAATTTTGATGGCTCTGGGGTTATTTATACTTGCCTTCGGACCAAAGAGCCTGTTTCTGTTTTCTCTGTTCCTGATGATTTGCGCAAACGGTTGTTTTAAATCAAATATAAGCTCTGTTCTCGGACTTTTGTACGGTGATGACCAATCTAAAAAAGATTCCGCATTCACTGTTTTTTATATGGGAATAAACTTTGGTGCTTTTTTATCACCGCTTATCTGCGGAACTCTCGCCGTAAAATGCGGTTTTGAATGGGGCTTTGCCACAGCTGGAATCGGAATGTTAATAGGACTTGGCTGCTACAAATCATTTGAAAACAAACTTTTGGGCGAAAATGGGCTGAAACCATCAAAAGAAAAAGCAGAAAATACAACAGCGGAAGAAGAAACTACTGATAACTCAAGGTTTTATGCTCTTGTTGTTCTTATGCTGTTTACAATACCGTTTTGGATATGCTTTGAACAGGCAGGCTCATCACTGACCCTTTTTGCCGAATACCAGACAAACAGATTTTTCTTCGGACACGAAATCCCTACAGGATATTTTCAGGCACTCAATCCGCTGTTTATTATTACGTTGGCGCCGTTATTTTCACTATTTTGGGAATACTTAAGAAAAAAAGACAAAGAACCAAGCTCTGTTGAAAAATTTGGTATCGCATTATTTTTAATGTCAGTTTCTTATGTAATTATGATTTTGGCAGGTATATCCGCCGAAGCATCAAAGATATCACCTTTGTGGCTTATCGCCGCATATTTTGTAATGACTGTATCAGAACTTTGTTTATCCCCGATAGGACTTTCTCTTGTATCAAAACTTGCACCTAGAAAATTCCTTTCGCTCACAATGGGGTGCTGGTTTTTAACTTGCTTTGTCGGTGATACGCTGGCAGGATTTTGGGGCGGAAAATATGAAACTCTGAGCTCAACTCAGCTTTTCACACCGCTTGCAGTTCTGTCATTTACGGCATTCTTAATCCTCGCTTTGCTTATTCCGAAACTCAATAAAACGCTGAAACTGTAATATGTTTATCTTTACAAATCTTCTTTGGTAACTTCCAGAACTTTTTCCTGTTTAAGCTTCAAAGGCAAACCGATTTCTTTTTCAAGCTCTGCAGCAATTGTATTATAGTTTAGCATTGCGTTATAAAAATCAAGACGTGCATTCAGGTATGTATTTTCACCGTCTTTAAGTTCAATTGCGTCGCCTACACCTGCCTTATATCTGCCTGTAACCTGTCTGTACTGTTCCTTTGCCTGGTCCAGTGCAAGTTTTGCAATTACAATAGCCTCTCTTGCTGTTTCAAGCTCCATGTAATCCTTTTTAACGTTAAAATATACCGAATGTTTTGTATCCAGGTACTGAGCTTTTGCTTTTTTATACTTAGCATTTGCCTCATCAACCTGTTTTTTAAGTCTGAGAATATTCAGTCCGCTATAACTCAAACCAAAACCGACTTGTCCTGACTGCAAATTATAGTGATTGCCCTGACCGTTTGAATAACTCCCGAAAAGTCCCAAATCAGGAGCAAATTCTCGTCTTGCGGCCCTTAAATTCATCTTTGCGGCATCAGTAGTTTTCTTTGCTGCAATAAGTTCAGGACGAACATCAAGTGCTGTTTTAATTGCATCTTCTTCTGTTATATCAAATAAATTCAATGTAAGCTGGTCTGAAAGTTCATAGTTTGTATATTCAGGCATACCCATTATCTGGGATAACTGAACATGAGCAACATCAAGAACATTCTTTGCTTTTACAAGGTTTAATTTTGCTTTCCCCAAGTTGTATTCTGCTGTTACAACATCAATTTTCGGCTTTGTACCGTAACGGTAAAAACCCCATGCCTGATCTAACTGAAGCTGATAATCAGCAACAGTATCTTCATACACCTGAACCTGAGCCTGAGCGAACAAGATATTGTAATAGGCAGATTTAATACTGTAAATTATTGTATTAATTGTTTCTTTTGTATCTTCGTTACTTGCTTCAAACAATCTTTTTGCCATATCTGCAGTGGCTTTTGTTTTACCAAAGTCAAAAATCAGCATTTCGGCAGAAACGGCAGGAACGTATCCCATTGTTACGTATTGGCTTCTTACCCCCATCGGAGCATCGCCCGTGTATTTATTACCGCTTCTTGATGCTTGAATTCCTGCACTTATAACAGGGAAATAGTTAGCCCAAGCCTGACCTATGCGTGCTTCATAAGCATCACTGCTATACATTGATGCCTTAATACTTGGATTATATTTAATTGCGTTGTTAATACAATCTTCAAGCGTAAATACAGAATGAACCTCGTTTGTGTAAGGAGGCTGTTCTTCTGTTTTCTTATTTTTCTTTGTCTGCTTTGTTTTTTGTACCTTAGCAGCCTGAACATTGTTTGCTTTTTTCTTGCCAAAGCTGAATGCTTCTGCCGTGTTTACGGTTGAAACAGCAAAACATAGTGCTAATATCAGGCTTAAAACTTGTTTTTTATTAAATCTCATACTCTTCTTTCCAATGCTTGTTACTTTATTTCATTATTGCACGAAACATAACAATTTATATCATCTTTTTGTTTGGTTTTATTAGTTTTCATCCTTTTTGTTATTAAATTTTCTGTCAACCAAATCCTGTATAATTACGTAGAATGCAGGAGTTAAAACAGTACCTAATGTTGCTGCAACAAGCATACCGCCGATTACGGTTGAACCTACGGATATACGGCTGTTTGCACCTGCGCCGGTTGCGAATAACAATGGTAAAATACCTAAGATAAACGCAGCTTCGGTCATCATAATAGCTCTAAATCTTAACAGAGCTGCCTGTACTGCC
Organism: uncultured bacterium; assembly: GCA_902763805.1. Lineage (GTDB taxonomy): Bacteria > Cyanobacteriota > Vampirovibrionia > Gastranaerophilales > Gastranaerophilaceae > CAG-196. The sequence goes on from CACWTN010000013.1 coordinate 6,409, forward strand.
GCATCCTGAATGGTTAAACCGTTCTTTTCATGCTCATCTTTGGCAAACTCAACGATTAAGATTGACTGTTTAGCTGCAAGACCGATTAATGTAATTAACCCTACCTGTGAATACAAATCAAGCGCTTGTCCCATCATTAACTGGAATACTAATGCGCCGACCAATGCTACAGGCGATATCAGAAGTACCGCAACAGGTATCATCCAGCTTTCATAAAGTGCTACAAGGAACAAATAAACAAACAAGAGTGCAAAACCTACTACCAAACCTGTTTGCCCTGAAGATTCCTGCTCCTGTAAGGAAGTTCCCGACCAAGCAAATGTGTAATCGTGCGGCAAATACTTCTTTGACAATTCTTTCATAACATTCATTGCTTCGCCGGAAGATTTACCACTAGCAGGGGAACCCTGAATTTGAGCGGAACGGAATTGATTAAACCTTGTAATTGAAACGGCACCAACTGTTTGATGCGGCGTAATCATTGTCATAATAGGAACAGGCTGCCCTTTTGTATTCATTACATAAATTTTTTGTAAATCTTCTATTTTATTCCTATAATCTCCTTCTGCCTGCATAAATACTTTAAATACTCTACCCAGTTTATTAAAATCATTTATATATGAATAAGACAATGTTGAAGCCAAGGTATTGTGAAGCTCATTTAAATCAACACTCTGTGCAAGAGCCTTTTCATAATCTATATCCAATCGATACTGCGGAACATTCGCCTGAAACTGTGTATATACATTTTGCAATGCTGAATTCTGATTAGCTTTAGCTATAAACTCGTTTGCAAATGCTGCAAGGTCTTGTACGCTTGCATTTCCTGTTGACATTAGCTGATATTCAAAACCGCCTGCCATACCTAAACCGTCTATCGCCGGAGGAGAAAGTGTAAATATCGATGCTTCATTAATATCAGCTGTTCGTTTATATATTTCATTTAAAATACCGTTATGAGAAAGATCAGTTTGTCTTCCCTGAATTAAACGCACTACCCAATCAATAGGGTTTACCTTCCTTTCGCCCCATTCTTTCAGCTGTATAACAATTGTTGCCTGATTTGAAGGTCCAAACCCGCCAAAAGCAATAACCCTATCCTTATCAATCCCTTCTATACCATCAATCGCTTTAATAAACTTATTACATACTGCTTCTGTTCTGTTTAATGATGCACCGTCAGGAAGGGTTACTACAGATATCAACATCCCCTGATCCTCATCAGGAATAAATCCGGTAGGTATAACTTTAAATAAACCTAACATTAAAAGAATAATCGCTACATAAGTAATTATCGTTAACTTTTTATCGTGTACAAATTTTTTGACCAAATCCAGATAATATTTTGTAAGCTGTTCAAATTTTTCGTTAAAAATAGTTATACCTACGCTAATATAAGCATTTATTTTCTCTAAAAATTCAGGCAGAGGCTTTGGATTTTTATTTTCTTTTAACAATATTGAACACATTGCCGGAGAAAGTGACAACGCACAAATAGCTGAAAATGCAATTGATACTGCAATACAAACTGCAAATTGTTTATACATCGTCCCAGATAGTCCTGACATAAAACACATCGGAACAAATACAGCCATAAGGACAGCCGCCATGGCAACAAGCGAGCCGCCTACTTCTCCCATCGTAATTTGTGTCGCTTCCAGTGCCGATTTACCATCCTCTATATGCCGTTTTACGTTTTCTATTACAACAATAGCATCGTCAACTACTACCGCAACCGCAAGCACTAAAGCAAACAAGGTTAACAAATTGAGCGACATGCCCAAAGCTTTCAATGCAATAAATGTACCGATTAAAGACACAGGAATTGTGACACATGGAATCAATGTTGCCTTAAAATCACCTAAGAAAACAAATATAATCAAAATAACTATTAATGAGGTTAAAAGAATGGTGAACTCTACTTCTTCCATTGATTCATTAATAAAAGTCGAACTATCCATCATAATATCAAGTTTCAAAGAATCAGGAAGCGTTCTGGAAACCTCATCTATAGTTTTATATATATTGTTACAAATCTCAACAGTATTAGCTCCAGGAAGCGGCATAACCTGAATCAAGGCAGCCGGTTTTCCGTCAACTATACCAAACATAGAATAAGATTTTGCACCTAATTCAACTCTTGAAATCTCTTTTAATCTTATTTTTGAACCATCCGAATTAGAGCGTATTACAATATTCCCAAATTCCTCCGGTGTTTGAAGTCTTCCTTTTGTAAGAAGTGAAAGTTTTAAACTCGGATTTGCATTTGTTGGCTTATCCCCTAATGCACCTGCGGAAAGCTGAATATTTTGGTTCCTGATTGCATTTTGTATTTCTGCAATTGAAACCTTATAGCTCGCAAGTTTAGCAGGGTCGAGCCAAATTCTCATAGAATAATCATCCGCACCAAATACATTAACGGAACCAACACCGTTAATTCTTTTTATAGCATCTTTTACGTATATATTTGCATAGTTCGTTAAATCCAGCTGATTCCATGATTCATTTTCGGAAGCAAGGTTTAATATAATTGCACCGGCACCACCAACTTTGTTTTCTGCCGTAACACCTTGCTGCATAACTTCCTGAGGTAAAAGTGCCTGAACCTGCTGAAGTTTATTTTGTACATTCATTAAGTTTATGTCATTATCCGTACCTGTTTTAAAATATATGTTTAAATTATAAGCACCGTCATAACTTGTTGAGGACATATATATCATATCCTTAACACCGTTAAGTTGAGATTCCAAAAGCGATGCAACAGAAGATTCTATAACCGAAGCACTTGCTCCCGGATAGTACGCTGATATAGTTACCTGAGGCGGTGTAATATTAGGATATTTTTCCTGCTGCAAACCAAACAGTGAAAGCAAACCTAAGATTACAATAATCACTGATATTACAACCGCAAATCTCGGTTTTTTAATGAAAAAATATAAATCTTCTTTGTTAATAGCCATCCGTTTTCCTTTTTATTCTTAAATTAAAGACCTTCTATAACCTCTTTTGCCCTGTCTATCCATATAGCAGGATTATTGGAATCTACAACACTGTATTCGGGCTGTTTCGTAGTGCAAATTCTAATTTCACCCCCGTAAGACTTGTATATCTTTAAATCAAAATCTTTACCCTTAACCATCTTTTGAAGACAAGGATAAACCTGTTTAAAAACCTTTTTTTGTTTAGGTTTTAACCAGGAACATCCAATTACTCTGCCATTAAAATTCTGATTTGAAACAGGAGTTATTTGCATTTATTTTTTTTGTTCCTTTTTATCATTTGCCGCTGCATCATCAGCAACATAAGGTTTTGTTTTTACTTTCTGACCTGTTTTGTAAATGCTTTGAATACCTTTCATTATAACAACATCGTCATAGCTCAGACCTTTTTCTACAATCCAGTTATTTTCGTAGTTCTCGTTTACAATAATATCTTTTTTAACAGCTTTTCCGTCTTTAACAGTCCAGACATAATATCCTGTACCGACATCCGTTTTTGTTGCAGCTTGCGGAATAAGCATAACCTTTTGGGGTTTATTAACCCTTATAGTTACATTAACATAATCACCCGGAATAAGCAGTTCGTCCGGGTTTTCAAAGACCGCTCTAAGTGTAACCGTGCCGGTAGTTTCATCTACCTTATTATCTACGAACTCAATTTTTCCCTCTTTTTCATATTTTGTTCCGTCAGACAGACCTAAAATTATTGATACATTGTCATCAAGACTCGGGTTTTCATTCTTTTTTTCTTTAAAATATTTCTTAAGTTCTATATAATCACCACTCTTTACGGAGAATATAACTTTCATAGGATTTGTTGTATAAATTTCTGCAAGGACTCCTGATGAAGGTGTAACGTAATTTCCTTCGGAAACATGTTTTTTGCCGATTCTTCCGTCCATTGGTGAAGTTATATTTGTGTAGCTCAAATTAAGGTTGGCTTTATTCATATCGGATATTGCACCGTCTAAAGAAGCTCTGTTCTTATTTCTTTCAGCAAGAGCATCATCATAATACTCACGACTGACCAAATCTTCTTTCAAAAGCTGTTCTGCACGTTTAAGAGCTATTTCCGAATTTTTATATACGGCAGAATTCTCATTAACCGTTGCTCTTGCACTTTTTGCAGCCAGAATATATTCATCAGGCTCTATAAGGAACAATTTTTGTCCTTTTTTAACTATATCTCCTTCCTGAAAATATCTCTCCTGAAGCCAGCCGCTTACTCTGGCAATTATATCGACCGATTTTTGTGCTTCTATTCTGCCTGTCGTACTGAACTCAGGATTAATGTCTTTAGCAAAAGGGGTAGCAACTTCAACCTCTTTAGGCTGTTTTGCCATATAAGCCTGAATAGCGCCCATAACAAGCGATTTTCCCTGATTGCAAAGAATCGGCACAAAAATAACCGCCAATACTACTGCTATAACTTTAGTCTGTTTTGACTTCCAATCTATTTTCATACTCTCTGTCCTGTTTAATTGATAATAACACTGTTAAATTATACCATGAAACACAAGTTTTTCATAAAAAAGCTCTTTGTTAAGAGCTTTTTTTATTTAATTATTTACAGCTTTTTGTTTCATCACACTTGCAATTTTCACCGCAATCACATTTACATTTGCATTTTGGTGCTGTTTCTTCAAGGTATTTATCTGTTTTTTGGATTGTTTTATCTGCGTGTCTTTCCATTTTGCTGCCCATTTTTTTCATACCTCTTGCCGTTGCTCTTGAAACTTTATTTGCACCTCTGCAGGTTGCGGTTTTTGCTTTTTCCGCTCCGCTTATAATATGCGGTTTTGCCTTATCAGCAGCTTTTTTAGAACCTTCTGCTATTGCGTGTCCCGCTTTTTTTGAACCTGATTTTACACTTTCAGCCGTTTTTTCAGCTGCAGCTTGTGACATAACGGAAACCGTTTCCCATGCAGATTCTGCTTTAGTCTGTTCCTGAACAGCTTCTTCAGCAAATACCGATGCTGATGTCATTAACATTCCTACAGATAAAATAGATAGCATTGTAAAAAATTTTTTCATATAATTTCTCCTTATGAATAAATAAATTCTTCTTTTCCGTTCTCGTCAAGTATTAATGCACAGAGATGAGCATTTTTATACTTTCCGCAGCCTAGGTCTATGCCTATTTTATCATCTGATATATAGGGTTTGTCAAACTCCGTATGACCGAAAATAATTTTTTGGGGTAAATTGTGCTTTGAATAAATAAATTTGCCCCTTATATAAACCATATCGACTTCGTTTTGGTCTTCAAGAGAGTAAGCCGGATTAATTCCTGCGTGAATAAACAAATACTTATCGGTTAGGTAATAAAACTTCAGATTTCTGTAAAAATCACCGTGGATTTTCATAATGTTATCAAATCCGCCGTAACTTCTTGTAGTTGCAGGTCCGCCGTAATTATCATAGAGCCAGCCGTAGTACTCGTCTGTTTTTGCGTGAAGCATTGCATACTCATGAGAACCGATAAGGTAAACACATTTGTTATAATTTGATTGTTCTATAACCCTGTCAACGACTTCTTTTGATTTACTCCCGCGGTCGATATAATCGCCCATAAACACAAATATATCGTCTGGGCGTGTTTCAATTTGAGATAAAACGCTCTCCAGTTTATCCAATTCTCCGTGAATATCAGTTATTGCAATATATCTTGACATAATCAGCCTCAAGAAAATTATATCATAGTTACAATATTGCACCACAACAAAAAATTTGTTATCATGAAATAGGATTTAAGATTAGTTTTTATGCGTATTCAGTCGGTCACGAGTTTTTATAAACCATATACATTATTATATAGGAGCACATCAACTGTGTCTAAGCCACAGCAACATAAACCGCGAATAACAGAAGAAAATTACCTCTATTACTATTACGACATCCCGTTTCAGGGTTCAACCTCCGCAGGAAAGCCTTTAAGAAGGCTTAAAGATATTACCTGTCCATACAGAGGAATAAAAATTATCCCGGGAACAGCGCTCAGAGGGTTCGAAAAAGATCTTGCAAAATGCCGTTCTTCTGAAGAAATAGTCGCGCTTTTAAGCCAGTATTACGAGAGTCTGCTCCCTACCGAAAAATCAATGTTTGCGATTTTTAAAGATTTTTCTATGCTAAATCCTGATGACAATATCAGAAATTGTTTACAGATGCTCTATACAAACTGTCTGACCAAATTAAAACTTGAAGAATTTTATGTACTTGATGAAGTCGATATTATGTCAAGAAAGCTTTCCCCGAGTACCGCACTAAAACTAAGACACAAGACAACAAGGTGTCGTCAGATAATATTGGATAACAAGCTTCAGGATTCTTTCAAACGCAAAACCTTTTTAAACTCGCTTGATGAAATTATTCCGAACGAAAACGAACGGGAGATTTTTAATGATATTAAAAACAAAGCTCTGTTCCTTCCGACATCGGGAAGCAGTAAAAACGCATTTGTCGTAAAATACTCACGCCGCGAGCAGGAAGAAGCCGTAAGACGTTTGTTTATAGGTTCAACAGGTTCAATAGAACACGTAACACCCGAATCATTAGGCGGGATTAATACAATAGGCAACTTCCTTCTGACTTCTGCAGACGGAAACAGATACAGGGAGAATATGCCTTTAACCGAATATATTAAGCGCCACCCGAACATTCCCCGTTATATGCAAACGTACATTGATGATGTTATAAGAAATATTCACGAAGGCGGACTGAAAGGAAACGAAACTTATCCGTACAAAATCAAAAAGAAACTGATGGAAGAATCAAACGGCAGAATTATGATAAGCCTCGGAAGGTACAAATATTCCGAAGAAGAAGCTGCAGAAGCCGTAAAAGAGTACGAAACAAGATGGGATAACTACAAAAGAAAATGTAATGCATAGATAATTATGCTATACTGTTTCTATGAAAAAGATTATATTATTTTTAGTTTTATTATTGGGGTTAAATTCTGCATACGCGGTAAATGATTTGAGCTTTATTTACATAAACGGCTCAAATAACAATGATGAAAAAATGAAAAACTGGTATGAAAACGGCGTTCACAAACTTCATCCCGTTTTAAGAAAAAAATTCATCAAAAATTCCGCAATAAAAAAGTATTATAAAAGCCTGAACTCAGGTATAAACATAAAAGAAACCCCTGTCATTTTCTTTTGGGGCGATAAAAGCAAAGCCGATTTGGACTTTGTAAAAAATCAGCTTGACCTTACAAAAGCAGTAAGCTCATCAGGTGCATATTTTGCCAGAAGCCTGATTGCACAATATCTTCACGACGCCATTTGGGTTCAAAAACCCCACAACATGTTTCCGATATTAGATGAACTTAACAAAACAGTTAAAAAAGAAGCCGAAACAGGTAATGATGTAATTCTTTACGGATATTCAGCAGGAACATTCGTTACATATCAGTACTTATTCAATAAGCTTCCATATATCAATTTGGAAAAACTTTTTGATGCACTTGAACCCGACGCTGATATACAAAACTTTGTAAAAGCAAATCCGAAAAAGAACACCTGCATATCAGCTCTTTCTTATGATTATGCCGGTATAGGAAATGTTTCAAGTGCCGGACATCTGATTTTAAATCAGGATAAAGAACAGCTAAAGAAAAATTACCTGAAAATTGATGAGATGACAGAGCTTGCCTGTGCTCCCGAAAATAAAGTCAAAGGAGTTGTAAACTTTGCCTGCCCATTGGTGTTGTTCTACTCTGATATATCCGATTCAAATTATGAACTTAATTTTTACAACAAACTGTTAATTAAATACATAATGGAAAACGGTATATTTATGATGACGGTAAACTTCAGAGAAGATCCTCTCGGTTTCCCGACAAGCAGAAATATGACCGCCAAAGAAATTGAAGAACGTATCGGACTGGATATAGATAACCCTACAGGGGTAATTTATGATAACTCAAGCGTCTGGAGCAAAAGATTTTTTGCACTTGCACATACTTCTTACTGGACAGCAAGAGGTACTTTTTCAAATGCAATTGTAAAGAGTTTTGTTAACGGATACAAATTCCAGTACAATGAAAAGTATCAGGAAAAAATCATAAAAAGAAACAGCAAAAAATCAGAACTTGGGATAAATGAGGAGCAGAGGTAAATAATTTGTACATAGATTATGAAAAAATAGGTGAAATATTAGGATTCGGAAAAAAGTTTTTTTATGACATGAAGGTTAAACAAAACATTCATTATATTAAAAATAACCAAAAACTTGTTTTAAAAGAGCTTAAAAACGGATTACCCCTCTATGTTGTATTTTACGTTTATGATGAATCCAAATGGAAATCTCAATCTGTTTACGATTTAATGGAAAAAGATGACAGATTTGAACCGCTTATTGTCGTTACAAAGAACTGTGCGCCGGAAGAAAATCCAAATTATCAGACGGCTGAAAATGTAATCAAGTGCTATGAATACTTTAAATCTAAAGGGATGAAAGTTGAGCTTGGGTATGATATTAAAAGAAATACTTTTATTCCGTTTGAAAAATTTCATCCTGATATAATTATTTACTCTCATCCGTGGTATGTTCAGGAAAAACAAGGTCCTGTAATTTGTTCAAAATTTGCTCTGACCTATTATATTCCTTATTTTTTGCCGGCTTCGGAACAATGGCATGAATACGGATTAAGGTTTCATCAATACATATACAGACATTTTGTTCCGACCAAACTGGTCAGAGATTATTATGCAAAAAATATGCCGAGCATTGAACATTCTTTCAGCGTAGTTGGGCATCCTGTCTTAGACAGCCTGAATGCTGATAATAATGAAGAAAAAAAATATATTATCTATGCTCCGCACTGGACCGTCTGCGGAGAAAACCTCAGATTCGGAACATTTGACTGGAGCGGAGATAAAGTACTGGAGTTTGCAAAAAACCACAAGGAATTAAACTGGGTATTCCGCCCGCATCCGCTTATGTATAATTACATCCTGACATCAGGATTTATGCGTAAACAGGAAATAGACAACTACTTTAACGAATGGAAGTCTTTTGCCACATTTAGTGAAGGCGGAGATTATATAAAATTATTCAAAGAATCCTACGCAATGATTACGGATTGCGGTTCATTCTTAACCGAGTATTTTGTCACAGAAAAACCTGTTATACACCTTGTTTCAGAGCATCTCAAACCAAACAGCACTATTAAGGAAATAGATAAAACGTATTATACGGCTCACGATGCGGACGAGATGCTAAAACATCTGCATCAGGTTATTCTTGATAAAAATGACTTTAAAAAAGAAGAACGGGTTAAGCTGCTGGAAAAACTTAACCTCAAAAACAGCAACAGCGCCGAAAAAATTATCAACAATATTTTATCGGATATAATCGATTAGATTATATAAGCCGGCAAAAATATTTACCCACGATTAAACCCGTCATGACCGAGCGGAATTTCCTTTGGAAAATTCATAAAGTCCTTATACTGAACTTCTGTATACCCTTCAGGAGAGTTTGGCGCATAAAACTCATACCCTTCAAAAACCATTTTCTTTCTGGGGTAAATTGTATCCTCTTGCATAAAAGCAGTCGGAGTAACAATATATCCGCCTAGATTATCTATACCGTAATAAATTTTATTACTTTTTTCAACAATGTCCGAATTATTTTTTATCTCATTATCAAGATACTCAATAATTTTTGGGAACAAATCAAGCTCAATTCTTTTTGCACGTATTTTTTTAAGGTACTCACGGTGTTCTTCCCATGTGTAGTCATCTCTGTAATAATCGTGAGAAAAAATATCCATGGATACACAATCATTAATATTTTTGCCCTGATAAAGCTGAATATATTCGATTCCGTGGAAAAACAGAATTTTACCCATACTTTTTCTTAATGCTTTGTCAATAATCTTCAAACGGTTATTTTTGGATATTGAAACATCAGAGTTATCTATTTCTTCAAAATTATCCTTTAAAATCTTTTTGACTTTTTCAAAATCCTTTCTCAAAACCCCCGTATCAAAATCATCATCCCACGGAACAAAACCTTTATGGCGCATTGCACCGATAAGAGTGCCTGAGGATATAAAATACTCTATACCGTTTTCATCAAGGAAATCCGTCATCCTCTTGCAAAACTCTGCAGTTTTTAGCTGAAAAGTTCTGTATTTTTTTTCAGGCGCAGGCTTGAGCTTTGTAATATCAATGTTTTCAAGAAGCAAATCAGTCATCTTTTTATAACATTTGTTGAGCCGTTTATACCGCTTAGCGGGATAAAACCATTCTATAGGATAAAACTGTTTCAGCTCTTTTCTTATATCCGTTAACGGTTTTTCAAGCTTTTCCAAATCTTCATCACCGGCAATTCTGCTGATAAAGCCGTAAAGACGCTTCCCTTTTCTGTAATGTTCTTTGGCTTTGTTTTTAAATCTGTTTTTTAACATCGGTATAACGGTTTTATCTTCGTTTTTTGTGTTCATTAAAAGCTGGTATTCAATATAATCACACATTTTTTCATCATTTTTAAGAAGCACAAAAATAACGTCAAAATCAAATGTTTTGAGTTCTTCCGGGGTAAGCGGAGTATAACCTGCGGGGTTTTCATCTTTTGAGACTTCAAATTTTCTGTCAGAAATTCCTACTATATTCAGACCCGATAAATCACACTTATCCCTTAGGTTTAAAAAATAATCGCCTGCACCGTATATAACAACTTTTTTGCCTTTGTACCTGCGAGCCAGATAATCTACTCTTTTTTGAATATTTTTTTCGTTAAAAATTTCCATATACTTTTATTTTACTCTTTTTAGTGAAGAAATAAAGTTATAATTAATCAAATCACCATCAACTTTGGTTAAAAAGACCTGTGAAATTTCCTCACCCGTTTCAAGTTTAGGAATCATCTCGAGTTCGTTAGCGTAATAATTCCCTTCATTTCTGCCGCTGACAGGTAATTTTGAAGCAATAGAGTTCAGAGAAATGTTTCTTAAAAATCCTGTAAAGCCCTTTCCTTTATCGGATATTTTTGTGTAAATTCTCAGCGTTGCATCATTTGTCATCAAATCGTAACGACCGTATATCAGAATTGCAAGCTGCGGTGCAACTGAAGTAATTTTCATTCGTTTAATAACGCTGTTTTCAAGCTTCATCTCACCCTGAATATCATTGAACCTTCCGTCAGGAACATTTACCAAATCAACCAGCATTGAAGGACTTATCATAGCAAGCGGATTTCTGAAAAGCGATGCTACTTTCAGAATATATTCAACATATCCGACCTGACCGATAGTTCCGTCTTTTACGTTAAATTTAATGGTACCGTTAAGCTTTAATGTTTTATCCGTTGTTAAATCCAGAAATCCTTTTGCTTTTCCGCTTATTTGATTAGGCAGACCAAGAATTGCCGTCGCCATAATATTAGAATCAACATCTCTGACGCCAAGTTTTAAATTAAATTTTCTGTTAACCAAATCTGCCTTAACCCTCAATGAGGACTGACCGTCTGCAATATCAAAACGATTTGACTTAAGATTTAAAATACCGTTCCTGTCAAGCGTCATATCAGCACGGATATTGGCAAAATTAATCTCTTTATACACACCTTTAAGCAGGTTAAGCGAACATTTTTCTATGACCAGTAAACCTTTGGGGAACGGAGGAATAATATCCGAATTTTCTTCGTTTTCAGCTCCGTTAGATACAAGAGCCTGTGCTGCATTTTGAGCATTATCGGTATTTGCTCCGGCACCTTCATTTGCGCCTGCTGTCAGAACTTTTTCGACATCTATATTATCAAGCGTAAGATTAACGTCTTTTACTACAACGGGAAGCTTAAGCTCATTTAGGACATGTCCGTCAAATTTGTACTGTTCCCGTCTGAATCTTCCCTCTGTTACAAGAGCAATTTTATTTCCTTCCGCTTTTAGTTTTGCAGAACGAATGTAAAGCCTCTGAGCAGGAATAAATACTTTATCAAGAGCGAATTCTCCTGACATAGTAGGAACTTTGCCGTGGTTATCTATCCTCATTTTGCCCGATACCTGACCTTTTTTAAATATTTTTTGACAGGCAAGAAAATTCAGAAACTCACTGGGAAGCGGACGGGGCATATCAATATTCATATCAAGCATTTTCATATTATCAGCCATATCAAGATTTCCGCTGATTTGGACAAGCGGTGTCATTCCCCGCTTAAGCTCTTTTGTAATATAGTAGTTTATTGTATTAATTTTCAGAATATTTTTTATAACGCTTAAATCAACCTTAAAGAACGTTTTGTAATCGCTAAGCACCATTGATTGCTCACCGAATTTAAATCCGTGATTTTCTTTAAGAAGAAAGAACAATAAAATGTCCACAGAGCCGTTTTTAGACCTGATAATCAGCTTTGACATAGAATCGCCGACGATTTCAACAGACGAACCGAGCATCTTTGAAAGGTAATTCTTAAAGAAATCGTTCGTTACAAAGATATCCGCATCGAGCTTCGTATCACATGTTTTCTTATAATCTTTTGTATAACCCTTGAGAGAAAGAGTGTTAGACTTTTTGTTGTTGTAATACCCTTTAAAATTATCAAATGCTATATCGGAGTTCCCGACTTTAACGTTACCGCCTGTAATTTTGACAGGCATATCAAGCAGCGGAATAACATTAAAGTTAACCTCATTAATATTTATGTCGGCTGAAAAATCATCTTTAGTCATCTTCACATTAAAATTAACCGTACCTTTAATGTCTTTTACAGGAGCTAGCATCTGGCTTCCGTTTGCAACTACCAAATTTGAGTTAACAATATCCGCAACATCACCTGCATTAAAATTCTTCGCTTCAACCTTTATCTCATATTTACCCTTATTTGTCATAAACGCATTTATGACAATTTTAGAGTTCTCTATTTCTATCGGAAAATCTTTAACGTACGCAACATGGTTTTCCATAAAAATACGGTTCTGGTCATTTGCGGAAATATTAATCTTTCTGCCAGCTTTACTTATATCCAGATTAAAATCAAGGTGCAGATACTTTCTGTCTTCCGTTCTGTCAAAAATTGCGTGCTTTGCTTTTAAATCGACAGAAAATTCAGGTGAATAATACACCAGAGTTAAATTTTTCACACCCAGAAGCGTATTATAAAAGTCAAAATGTACGGGTGATTTCCTTTTCTCTTTTTTCTTTTCTTCTTTCGGAAGTATCCGTGATAAATTATATGCATCGACAAAAATATCTTTTGCGAGCATTTTCTTTACAACAATCGTTTTTCCGAAAAGCTCTCTTACAGAAAAAAGTGTATCTATATCCGACAAAGTTAAAAGGTTTTTGCCATCTTTGTCTATAGTAAATTTATCAACCGTAAAAGCAATTTCCATGCCGGTTTTAAGACGCATACCTTCTATTTTTACATCAGCAGCGAGAGCCTTCTCAGCCTGATTTTCAATGAACCTTGCAGTTGAAGAACTGTTAACAACTGCCGGTAAAAAACATTTATACAAAATAACGCTTACGGTAATTAAAAATATAATAACCGCGGATGTTAATATGAAAAACTGTTTATGCAGACTCTTCATATTAAAATTATAAACTAAAAACAATATTTTAGTTTACGTATCAGAGCCAGCCGTAATCATCAAGCCATCTGTTATATGATTCAGGCATTTTTTCCGTTACACATTCATCAAAAACATCTTTTGTTTGATAAATAACAGGTTGGCTTGCATAACCGTCACAAACACAACTGTCCGTAACAAATTTCTCTTTTTTGCACTCTTCGATTGATAATCCTTGCATATACATATCCTCCGTATTTTCTTTTTCCTATATATATAAAGTATATAATCGAAAAATAATTGCCTTTTTTGTTTAGTTTTATTAAGAAATGTTTACAATAAAAAAAGACGAACAAAATGTTCGTCTTTTTTTATTATCAAATTATTATTTAAAGTTCCTCATCACCTGCTGTTTTACCATATCTTCTGATTGTAGAGTTCAACAGATTTTGATGGTGTTTATCTCTGTATATCTGGCAGAGAAGCTTGTAAGCATGTTTATTGTAAGGATTATGTTTCAGAATTGTTTCAAGCTGATCAATAGCAGAGTTTGAACGTTTCATATAATAATCGATTAAAGCAGGAAGTGTATCCGTTAAATCGTTTTCATCAGTTGCCATTGCAATTTCTGCACAGCTTTTAGCGTTATCAAATTCTTCATCATCGAGGTACATAACAGCTATTTCGTAATAAACTTCTGACTTGCTTCTTCTGTCTGTTTTTGCCTGAGCTACCGCCTGATATTCTTTTGCAGCTTTTTCATATTCAGCTCTGCGTCTGTATTCTTCTGCAAGAGCTAAGTGAGTTGAAACATCTGAAGCAACAACTTCATCAAGATTTTTAGTATCATTTGTTACGGGAACATTCAGAGTATTAAGAATTTCAGAAACCGTAAACAATTTAGATTGTTCAGTTGCTGTCAAAGGTACATTTGTAACATCAGGTTTTACTGAATAAACCAAAGCTAATGTTTTCAAATCACGAGGTGTGATTTCTGTATTAAATTTTGTTCCTACAGGATACATTACGTCATAAATACTCGGGCTTGCGCCTGTCAAACCAAGAGAATGACCTATTTCCTGCAACGCTGATGAGAACAGCTGTTTTGAATCCAGACTGTGGTTTTTTGCATCAAGTTTGTTAAATATAATTGTTGAAGCAGTTATTTTGTTACCGTTAATTGTAAAAGCGTGAACGCCAATAGATTTTTTATTATCGGTATTTTTAAAATAGCATTTCATATCAGCTTCACCGGGATCTTCTACGAAGTCAAACTGTACAAGACCTTCGCTTGCTCTCTGCCAAGCAAGATAAGCATTCATAACAACTTCTCTGTAGTATTCAGGAACATCTGCAGAATCCTGGATATATACCTTCAGAGGGAATGTTGATTTATTCCATCTTATTATTTTTCCGCCATTTGCAACATTTCTGAAATAACTGTCAATAACGGCAGCTTTAATTGTTTTTTCACTCATTGATTTATCATAACCAAGAGTAATTGCATAAGAATTTTTTAAAGCAAATTCCGGGGCTTGTGTTTCAATTTTGTTGTCAATATTCAACAATGCTGCAGCACCTGCTGCGATAAGGAATGTACAAATAACAATCTTTTTCATTTTTTAAGAAACCTCACATTATGTATTTTCTATATTTTTTATCTACCATATTATACACTAAAACACGTAAAAATATAAATTGCTATACGCTTGTTTTTACATAGCTGTAATTGTTACCCAGATCTGACATCAGTGAGTATTTCTGAAGGGCGGTATAAGTTCTGACAGCAGATTTTGTAGACATACCGTTTGCTTTCATTTTGTCAAGAAAAGATTTTGCATTAGCCAGACCGTCTTCAGGAGATGCAGTCAGTAAATTCAAAGTGTTTTGGAAGGGATTAGCAGAGTTGTTACCATAAAGAGCAGACATCATCGTGTTATAGGTAGACATACTTGTATATTCTTTTAAAGATATATCATATTCACCATTTCTCAGTTTGGTAAGAGAATTTTCGTCAAGAACCGACGGTAATGAACTGAGTCTGTTCTGAACAGCCGCAAGAGTATCAGAAGTTTGACTGCCGTTACCGACAGAGTACATACGCAAAGAGTTCTGCAATATATAACCTAAATCTGATATTTCTGACATTTCCCTAATCCTTTTCGACTTTATTATACAATAATGATTTATTTTTTACAAGATTTAAGCTATACTTATATGTAATAAAAGAAAAGGATTTTAATTATGTTTAAACGTAAATGTAAAATAACTTTTATCACACACGGAGCAACCGTTCACACAATGGACGCAATAATAAATGACTCGGATAAATTTCCTAAAATTAATGATATAGGTGAAGAAGAAATAGAAAAAGTTTGTGAATACCTTGCTAATCGCGGTGTTCATTACGATAAGATTTATACCAGCTCGTCAACAAGATGCACACAGTCTGCGCAAATTGTTGCAAAGCTTTTCAAAAAACGCATAACAACAATTGATTTGCCGGCAAGAAAAATGGGCGAATGGAGCGGACAAGCCTTCAATGATATATACAAACAATACGGGGCAGAAGCAATCACAATGACTCCAAAAGGCGGAGAAGAAATAAGCGAATTCAACACCAGAGTACAGAAAGTAATTAACAATTTAATAGAAGAAAATCACGGCAACAGAATTATTGTTGTAACAACTCCGGATGTTGTTCAGGCTGCAATAGCATTAACACTAAACCTGACACCTGAAAACCAGTTTAAAAATCTTGTAAAAACAGGTTCTCTGACGCAAATCAGTTATTTTGTCGATAACTGGTCAAGTGTCATTTACTCTGATTATATGCCGTTATAATTTTACAATGTATTAAATATCAGCTAAACTAATATTATGTTAGATATCGATTCAGGGGAGCAAATAGAGGCTCTTTACAAATTATTCCGTATAAAAGGCGGAAAAAAGGAAGAAAAATTCCAAACTACCGATATTAATGACGCAATTGCTTTTCAAAAAAACTATGCAGCGAGATATCGTGAAGGACTTTATATGGAAATTTTACCTAAGAAAAAAGTATATAATCAAAAAGAAAAACGAATAGAGGAAGTTTTTTGACAAACCAAAAATATATAGCGTTAGTTGATTGCGACAGTTTTTTCGTATCCTGCGAAAGAAAACTTAATCCCGAACTAAACGGCCTTCCCGTAAGTGTAGTGTCGGGTGAAAGAGGGTGCGTGATTGCACGTTCAAAAGAAGCAAAGCAGCTCGGTGTACCAATGGGAATACCGTTATTTCAGGCTGTTGAAAAATATCCCGAATGTATTTATATCCCTGCTAATCATTATGCTTATACAAAAATTTCCAAAACAGTTATGTCTGTTCTCAAAGATTTCAGCCCCAATGTCCAAATTTATTCAATAGACGAAGCTTTCGTTGATTTTACGGGACTGACAAAATTGTATAAGAAAAATTATTATGAGCTTGGAAAAGAACTTCAGACAAGGGTTTGGGAAGGGGTAAATATTCCTGTAACAATAGGAGTAAGCACTTCCAAAACACTTGCAAAACTTGCTTCGGACAAGGCTAAAAATTCAAAAACCAGAGTAGCACTGGCGGGTAAACAAACCCGTATCAAACTGTTGAAAAACACAGAAATTGATGAAGTTTGGGGAATAGGAAGAAAACTTGGCGTCAGATTAAAAGGATACGGCATAAAAACTGCTTACGATTTCACAAACAGAGATAACGGCTGGATTCAAAAACGATTCGGGAAAAACGGACTTGTTACAAAAGCTGAACTAATCGGAACAATGATTTCTCCGATTTCAAATGAAACCGAACTTCCGAAATCGGTAAGTGATTCTAAATCTTTTCTTGAGTTCACATCAGATTTAAACTTTTTAAGGAACGAACTCTCTATTCATATTCACTCGTGCTGCAAAAGACTAAGAAAAATTAACTGTAAGTGCTCCGTTGTCGGAGTTTTTGTTAAAACAAAGGACTTCAGGACATATTACGATAAGCAGACTCTTGAAGTTCCGCTTGATTTTGAATTTGATATCTCAAAAACAGCATTCAAAATTCTGGACAAGCTGTATAATCCGTCAGTATTATACAGAAGCATTGGCGTTGTTTTTGAAGATTTTAACAAAACATCGCAGGAACAGCTTTTTATTTTTGAAAATAATACAAAACGGGAACAAAACGAAAAACTGGGTAAAAGCCTTGATAAACTTGAGAAAAAATTCGGCAGGAATATTGTCAGAACAGGTTTTGTTGATAAAGAAGTTCCTTTCAAACAGGGCTTTTTGACAACTCCCCAGGATGCGGAATAAGTCCGCCAAGCCTGTCAGGCACATAAATTAAGGCTTAGAGATATTATGTAAACATTTGTAAAAAATTTTGCTTTTAAATAGCAAAATTTTTTCTTGAGTATTTTTAAGAAAAACATAAAGCTCTCTCTTCTTATTTAAACGGACAGGCCTTGGTATTATACACAAGGTCTTTTTTTTTCGCAAATGAGCAAGACTGCAGATTATGACAAATTGAAATTATTATCAGACAAATTATTTCTTGAAACATAACTGCTATTTTACACTCTTAATCTTTAATCTTATTCCAAGCTTAACAAGCTTGTTTATCAAACCTTGCGGCAGTTTTGAAATCAAACCTGCCATAAATGCATCTTTACCTACCGTATAAGACAACTTCGGATTATCCGAACGGTCAGCTTTTAAGATTACATTAACAACCTTATCTGCAGGAAGCCCTTTCGTTGAGTTTTTTTGAGCGTTCGCTATTACGTATTTCATCTCTGCCGAATAATCACCGAAATTATCAAAATACTTTGAATTTTCGTCTATCGATTTTCCCCACAGAGGAGTTGAGATAACTCCTGGCTTTACCGAAACAACTTTAATATTTTTTTTGTTTTCTATAAGAAGTGAGTTGAAAAACATATCAAGACATCTTTTTGAAGCACAGTAAGGCGCAATAAACGGAAATATTCCAAAACTTGCCATTGAGCTTACATTTATTATTTTTCCGTTTTCAAGAACGGGCATAAGCCTCTGAGTGAGCTCAAGGTGTCCGAATACATTAACATTAAACTGACGTCGAAGCTCATCTATATTCAGATTCTCAACAGGGCCTGCAACAACACAGCCTGCAATATTTACTACTGTATCGATTTTTGCGGTTTTTGACAAAATGTAGCCGCATGCATCCTTAATTGTTTCAGAAACAGCATAATCTACATAAAACGGGTAAATATTATCAGATATTTTTCTCAGTTCATCTTCGTGAGATTTATTTCTGTATCCGGCAAAAACAATGTTATCTCCGCCAAGTCTTTGAATCAAAGCCTTACCTATACCGGAAGAAGCACCTGTAACAACATAAGTTTTAGTCTTCATACATAGGTCTCATCAAAAGAATAGTAGAAATATTAACCTGCAAAAAGTCGTGCTTTTCAACTTCCTTTTGAGGAATAAGTTTATATTCCAAACGGCAATCTTTGACGGCAATAAATTGCTTATTACTGTTCAGAACTTCACTGAGGAGCCTGTTCCTTTTTCCTATTTTTGGCATAAAGACGTAACCGATTATTTTAAACTCGGCAGTTTCAATATAAACTTTTTCCTTCCAGACAGAATCCATTAAGTTAGATATCTCTTTTTTATTCATTTTTACCTTTCCCGAAAACGATGCTTACTACTGCTGATAAGACTGGAACAACGGTAAATACAAAGCAAGAGCCATAACCAAAACGATAGAACCGATAATCAACAACATTATAGGTTCAATCATCTTCGTTACGGTATCAATAATACCGTCAAGCGTTTTATCAAGGAAGTTAACAGCCTTTTCAAGCATTTCTCCCAAACGACCGGATTGTTCACCTGTTGCAATCATAAACAGAAGCATTTTAGGCATTACCTTTGTAGCTTTAAGCGCCTGTGAAACCTGTAAACCTTGAGAAACCTTTGTTATTGCGGCAGAAACTTTTTGATTCAGTATAGTATTTGTCAAAGTTATAACACCTAACTGCAAACAATCAACAATCGGAATACCTGCATCATACGAAACGCTGAATACAGAGAAAAAGTTAGAATAATTTGCATACATAACCAAATTGTTAAACAAAGGTATTTTCAGCATCGTTTTATCTATCAATTCTCTTGTGGGTTTCCAGTTATATGAGAAATAACTAATCGCAACAATAGCTATTATAAATATAGGAATTGTATACCAATAAGACCGTAAAAAATCTCCGGCATTAATCATCTGCTGAGTAATCCATGGAAGCGCTTTTTCCTGCTGTGCAAACATCTCCTTAAAAGTAGGAAATACAAACATCAACATAACGAGCGAAACAATAGTTGCGAGTACAATAACAAATATCGGGTACATCAAAGTACCGATAACTTTACCCTTTGTATTTGCCTGTTTTGTCAGCAAGTCCTTAACACGCCCGAGAGTTTTTTCCAATTCACCGGCTTCTTCACCGGCTTTTACCAAACCGATAAAAATATATCCGAAAGCGTTAGGATAACGTGCTAAAGTATCCGCAAAAGTAGAACCTGCCATAATTTGAGTTTTAAGGATTTTAGACAAATCCCTTATTTTTTTCTTTGCAGCTTCCTGCTCCATAAACATTAACGATTCAACGGCAGGAATACCCGAAGAAAGCAAAATTTGCAACGTAGATATAAAATCTATCTTTTCATTCAAAGAAAGCGAAGTAACATTCTGCCCTTTCTTAGCCTTACTGTCAACATACTCAGATATTTGAGTAGGTACCAAACCCATCTTTCTGATTACATCTCTTGCATCTTTTAAGTTTGAAGCCGTAACTTCACCCTTTATGATTTCTTTTCCTGCTTTTAATGCTTGATAACTGTATATTGGCATACTGTTCTATATCCTTCTATTCATTTGCATAACCTAAAACTCTTATAAACTCATCCGTAGTTGTTTCACCTGCTAATATGTGATTCAGACAGGAGGTTTTAAGAGTTTTCATACCCGCTCCTACAGCGTTTTCCTCAATTTCTATATCGTGCGCGCCCTGCGCAATAAGACGTTTAATTTCTCTTGTGATTGGCATAATCTCATAAATACCGATACGACCTGAGTATCCGAGGTAACCGCATTCTTTACAGCCTTTTTTTCTGTATAATTTGGTCTGCAGAATTTCCTGCTGCATCTTAGGGTTTGTAGATATGTGTTTTACTTCTTCCTCGGAAGGGAAATAAGCTTCTTTACAGTGGTCGCAAAGCCTTCTTACAAGACGTTGGGCAATTACACCTGTTAATGTTGATGAAACAAGATAATCCTTAGCACCCATTTCTATAAGACGGGTAATTGTTGCTGCAGCAGAGTTTGTGTGAACGGTACTCAGAACAAGGTGACCTGTAAGAGCCGCTGAAATCGCAGTTTCTAGCGTTTCGAAGTCACGGATTTCACCAACAAGAATAATATCAGGGTCTTGTCTTAATATTGCTCTCATACAAGAGGCAAAAGTAATGTCCGCTTTTGTATTTACCTGAGATTGGTTTATACCTTCAAGTTTAATTTCAACCGGGTCTTCAATTGTAGTAATATTAACATCTTCTTTGTTCAGTGCTTTTAATATAGTGTAAAGTGTAGTAGTTTTACCTGAACCGGTAGGACCTGATGTCAAGATAATACCGTTAGGACACTGAACCATATCGTGAATTTTCTGAATATCTTCTTCCGAAGCACCCTGAATAACCATTTTTTGTCCTGCAGTTTTTAAACTTACCGCCGGCGCCAAAATACGAATAACAACTTTTTCTTTTCCAGATACAGGTAAAGTATTTATACGGAAGTCATACATCCTGTCATTATATTTGATAGAAAACGTACCGTCCTGAGGACGTCTGTGTTCCGCAATATTCATTCTTGCAAGAACCTTAAAACGTGTGATAACCGCCTGTTCAATACTTCCCGGGATATCAAGAACTTTTTTCAGAATACCGTCATGTCTTACTCTTACTACGTAATAACCCAAACGCGGTTCTATATGAATATCCGAAGCCTTCGCATCAATAGAATCGGTAATAATCTTATAAACAAACTTAGCAACATTTCCGCTTGCATCCTGAAGTTCTTTTTCTACCTGAGCCCAAAGCTGGTCTTCATCAGCATACTCTGCGGTTTCTTCCTCAATACTTTGGATAATTCTTTCAGTTTCTTTTGCAGACTGCTCCGATTTTCTTTTGATAAAATATTCTTTCAAAAATGCTTCATACACATGATATGGAGCTGTATACACATTAACACTGCGTCCTGTTGATAAAGATATTTCTTTAACAGTATTTTTGTCTTCAGGGTTAAGCATTGCAACGCCAAGCTTATTACCCTCCTCTAGAGAAAGAATTATAACCTTCTTTTTCTCAACAAAATCGTCAGGAAGCAATTTTAATATTTTTTCATTTACACGGATATCCGATTTGGAAATAACTTTACATCCGTATTTTTTCTGAAGATAAGATGCAATTTTATCCGGAGTTAAAATTTGTTTTTCAAAAAAAACTCCGTCTAAAGGAACAGAACGCTCAACGCTTAAGCGTTTTGCCTCCTGCAGTTGTTCTGCCGTCAGCCAGCCTATGCCTACAAGCATATCCTCAGCAGATAATTCACCTGAACCTGCAGAAGGCTGTTCCTGCACCTGCGGGTTCTCGACAGAAACATCAACAGTTCTTTCCTGAGACTCAACTGACGAGATATTTCTCATAATCTCATCAAAATCTCCTGATTCAACCGGTATAAACTGCGGAACAAGTTCACCTAATTTTTCCTGAATAATGGAAGATATTGAATTTTTATTTTGTGCATAATTTTTATTAAGAATTATATAAAAATTATTCTGCCTTTTATCCACTGGAATAAAACCTGATGTTTTCATCAGGTTTAATTCAAATTGACTAACGTATTCTTGCTTAATACTGCTCTTTAACTTTTCCAGTTGATTAGACATTATAATCTATCCGCTACGGAATCCTCTCCATCATGAATAATTTTTGGCGTAATCATAATAACCAGCTCATTTTTTGTTTTAGATGTGCTGACTGATCTGAATGCTGCACCAATAACCGGCAAATCACCTAATACAGGGATTTTCTGAACGGTTTTGAACTCTGTTTCTCTGATTAAGCCGCCTATTACTAATGTTTCTCCGTCTTTAATTCTTACATTTTTCAGATTCAGCTTTCTTCTGTTTAATAATGTAGCGGCAAGGTCTTTTGTACCGTCATTATTTGTAGAATATTCTTTACCTGCTTCTGTTGAATATTCAGGATTAATATTCATAGTCACATAACCATCAGGTGATATAAACGGTACCAATGATATCTTTATACCTTTATCATCACCAATTGTATATGTTCTCTGAACAGAACCTGTTGCACCTTCTCCGTTAGAAGTAGATGACAGGAATTCAGATGTTACTTTTTCTACATAATCTTCCGTTAAATCAATCATAGACGGCTGACCATTTGTAATTAAAAGTTTTGGATTAGCAAGAACTCTTCCTTTGTTATTTTCAATTAAGTAGTTCATTTGCCAAGTAATATATGATCCGCTTCCATATATATTAGGATCTTTACCACTTACTTCCCAGTATTTTAGAGATCCATCCTCACCGTTAGACCAACCGGACTTAACAACCGGATACAAACGATCTCCGACGCCGCCCTGACGTCCGCCGCTTGTTATACCATTGTTAAAAGTTACACCCCAGTTCTTTGACTGAATCGACCAGTTGTTTTGGAATTCTTTCATACCTTCTTCGTTTAATTCAACAACAGACAACTCTAAATATGCCTGACGTTGTTTTATATCATTAGATCTTATGAACTCTTCAACCATTGCCTGCTGCGCAGCAGAACCGCCTACCATCATTATCACACCTCTTGACTGATAATAAGCAATTGCCAGGTTTTGAGCATCAAAAGCAACATTACCGCTTGAAGTTGCAGTTGCAGACTGTTTTGTCTGACAAGCAACAACGCCTTCTCCTAATACTACAGATTCAACCTGTTCGCCACCGGCAGCTGATGCTCCGCCGGTCATAATACCAGCAGCACTGCCGGTACTTACACCCGGAGTAGGAACAAAACCGTCATTTCCACCTCCGCCACTGCCACCGCTTGATTTTGAACCATGAGCAGGTAACAGCATATTACAAATCATATCTGCCATTTCTTTTGGAGTAGTATGACTTAATGTAAATGATTTGGTTTCCGGTTTCTTATCAAGCTGAGCAATAACTTTTCTTACGATTTCAGCATCTGATGGCATGCCAAAAACAATAACTTCGTTTGTTGCAGAGTTTACTGTAGCAGCTTCAACACCGGATACACCTGTTTTTTTCATTCCAAACACATTCTTGTTCAGGAATTGCGCAACACTTGCCGCACTTACATACTGTACCGGGAATACCATCATTTCCTGCTTAGAAAATACAGCATTGTCTTTATCAGTTTTAGATATAATTACCAATGTATTGTCCTGTAAATAGTAATTTAATCCTGTAACCTGCAAAACCAAAGCAAATGCATCATTAATCGGCATGTCAACAAGGTCTAACGTAACTTTTCCGTTTACAGATGAGTGAAACACAATATTTTTTCCTGCTTTATCTGCAAACATTCTTAACACCTGTTTAACATCCGAATCACGCAAACTTAATGTAATCTTTTCATTTGCAGAGGTAAGACTTACATCTCCTGCCAATGAAGTTGACACCGCAGCTGCCTGACGGCTTGAATATGATGATGAACCATAACCGCTGTTATAAGCCGGATACGCATATGATGAAGGTGCAGTAAACGCCAATAATAACGCTGCTGATAAAAATCTTTTTATATGACTATATTTCATCGTTTTTCTCCTCCGAATTTTTTACTTAAATTTGAAACGTCATTATAATTTACCGAACCGTCAGTTAACAATTCTCCGATTCCTGCGGTATAAGTATTATTTCCTAACTTAACAGTTACACTGTCTTTTGCAATTGATAAAACCTTGTATTTGCTGATAGTATCGCCTTTTTTAACCAGATAATCAGTTCCGTCGATACTAAGTATTGCAGACGGGCTGTACTTGTCATACAGAATACCGGACACAACCGTCTCCATAACCTTAGCAGCTTCCGGATTCACAGCCATTCCGTCTGGCGGTGCAATCAGGTCAAACTTTGGTACATCATTCACCAATTCCGGAGAGGTTTGTATCTCATTTCCGAGTTTTCTGTACGGAACAAACGGATTTGCTTTAACAACCCCTGACGGTATTGTAATTACATCTTTTTTTGCTGACATTGATGCCATTGGCGAAGGAATTGCAGAAATCAGATTCCCGCTTTCCATATTATCCGCAACTCTTAAATTTACAAACGCAAACCCGGAGCAGACTATAATCAGCACTCCAAACAACAGCGAGCAGACTTTTAATATTTGCGGTTTTTTATTTCTGCGAGAAAAACTTTCTTCCAAACCGTCAGCCGTCAGCATTAATGTTTCCGAATCTAAATCCTTCATAATACTATGCTTACTCATTACTTCTAACTGTAATCTCTCTTTTACTATTCCATCTGTAATAAATGATATAATGACTTTTAACTTGTTAAATCATTTATTTATACTATTTGGTTGAAAAATAATGTAAAAAATGAATTTCTAATTACAACAACCTACTATAATCATATCATATTTTTCATATAAGGCAAGATTTAAAAATTTTTAACATCAAATGGAATGCGGTTTCTAATTGAATTTAATAATTCTGTTATTTCATTTTCCGTTTTTTGTTTTATTGAAAGAATTAAATTGTATGTTAAAATAGTATTATGATGAAATCAGTAAAAGAAGTTTCAATAGAATCAAAGATTTTAAAACGATTACAGACACACCCCAAATGCCTTGAGCTTGTAAATTATCTGTTTAATGATGCAGAGCTGCAGGAAATGCAGGATTATGCAAACAATGTTTCAATAAAGCGTTTGGGATACAATGACCATGGTCCTGTTCACATGCGTCAGGTTACTGCGAATGCGATAAAAATGCTTAATATTTTACATGAAGCCGGCATTCAGACTTCTCTTGAAGCGGAAGAAATAGGAACTTTTGAAGACAGTTTGTGTGCAATTATTCTTGCCGGACTTATGCATGACTTAGGAATGATGATTGGGCGGGAAGGTCACGAACAAATGTCTGTAATTCTTGCAAAACCCATTCTTGAAAGAGCGGTAATGCACCTTTTCCCTGACAATCTCCACAGAAGAACCGTTATAAAATCTGTTGCAATAGAAGCGATTATAGGTCATATGGCATCACGGAGAATTCACTCTATCGAAGCAGGAATTATTCTTATTGCGGATGGCTGCGATATGACAAAAGGACGTGCAAGAATTCCGCTCATTCTGAATACCACACCGAAAGTAGGCGATATCCATAAATATTCGGCAAACGCTATTGACAGAATAAGCATCCACAGAGGCGAGAAAAAACCGATAAGAATCGATATCGAGATGTCGGGTGAAGTCGGATTTTTTCAGATAGAAGAAGTTTTAATCACAAAAATAAATATGAGTCCGTCAAAACAATTTGTCGAACTATACGCCGGAGTTGAAGGCGCTGAACCTAAGTGCTATATGGAATAAGCTAAACTTTTTGCTTATATGCATGTTCTTTGCGTTCATATTCTATATGAGGTGTATCTATTTCAAAGACATACGCATCTGCAGGAGCAAGATTTACTCTAAGTTCGTTTTCCTCCACCTGGAATTCACTTTTTTCACCATATTCAGGAACCATATTAACAAGCTTTTGGGTTTCTTTTAAGCCCGGGATTTCTATAATACCTGTTACATTTCTGTTTGGATTTTTATTTGCAACAACAAGAATTGTTCTTCCGTTGTTATGTCTTGCAAATGTTATAATCTGGTCATTCAAATCCTCACGCTTATCCAGTTCTATAAAGCTTGAGTTTCTGTCAGCAAGAACATCCAGATTTTCGGCTCTCATTTTTGTACAGCCTTTAATAACCCTTTCAATATCAGGACTGTTTCCGCCGGGTTTTCTTGCCAGGTTAAATATCGCAAGGTGGAATCTGTGTTCATTTGACTCATTTCTGTCGGTCATTGTTTCAGGGTCTATTGTATTTCTGTATTTATAATCATAATAATCACCTGTCTGGAATCCGTCGACAAAATACGGATTGCACATCGGGATTGTTGACTGAAGCACGGTAGTCATCTTACAGAAGTTTTCCCCGCCGTGGAGCATTGATGAAACATCGTCGTGAGTAAGGAATGAACCTATTACCGATTTACCCGAAGGTAAACGATGAGACAAGTCCAAATTAGATTTTATATAATCATTAAATTCCGAAGCGCCTTTCCAGTCGTGGAAAATATGATATTGTCCGTAGTATTCATCAAATCCGGCTCTTAACAAATCTTCCGGTCTGTCGAACGGCATATTAATCATCGGAGATGCACATTCATAAGTATAACTTTCTGCAAGCCAGCCGAATTCAGGATCTTTTGTATGAGAATATGTTATTAATTTATCCCAAAATTCTGTCGGTTTCGCACGTGCAACGTCAGCTCTTATTCCGTCAATACCCAAATCTATGCAGGCATCGACGTACTGCCTGTGCATTTCATACAGCGCAGGATTAAGCGTTCTTTTTGTAATATCTGCCCACGGCTCAAACATTCTGATATCTTCCCAGCCCTGAGGAGTTTTATCTTCGCCATTTCTGCCAAATGCCATTAGTTCCGGCTCGTTTTCAAACAGCTCAACCGACGCACAGCTCGGAAGATCAAGCATAACTTTTATATTACGTTTGTGACATTCGTCAATAAATGCTTTAAACTGTTCATTCGGAGTTCTCGGGTCATTTTTGTCTATGAGCGTCGGGTCGATTGCCAAATCACCGTTGTCTTCAATAAACTTTAATGGTGAATACAGAGAACCTGCTGTTCCCATTGCATTTTTCTTACCCGTAGGGTGAATAGGAAGTATGTGAATAGTATTAAATCCATCTTCTTTTACCTCATCCAATCTTTCTATCGCATTTAAAAAAGTACCGACTTGTTCACCGCTCTTAAGAGAGATTCTGTCATCTCCGTTCAAATCTTTTGCATTAAAAATTCTGGGTACAATTGCAAGCATTACTGACTCATTATTTCGTATCATTGAGCGAAGATTATTGTGATACTGTTGTTTTTCAGGATTTCTGTCACCTGCTTTTTTTACTGCGGGAGCATTAATCATTGCCAGATTATCCAGATATTTTTCTGTAACTTTGTTATCTTTTGCAGCATTTATTGCAGGAGAAGTGTGGTATTCCGCGCGGAATGCCATATAATTATTTATTCTGCTGACATTACTAACACCATTAACCAATATTGTCATCTTTCACCTGCTTTTGTATGTTGTGCGGATTCTTAATTTTTCCGAAACTGAATTGTGCAAGAACAGTTAACCCTATAACAGCACCTCCGATGCCTGATGCAATTCTTAACCATTTTTGATTTTCAAATCTTGTTTTTGCAGCTTTTTTGAAGAAATCAACAGGATTTTGCGCAACCAAATCAAATTTTTGCATCATAGTTTGCGAATCGGGACCGTACAATTTTTCCAGTGCGTCACCAAATCTGTGCCCCGGCTTCATAAAGTCTATGTTATTTTGCCCCATAATATCTCTGAATCTCTTGAGATATTTAACAAATCTTCCGTAGACATCGCCTCTTGTTATATCACCTGCAGATTTAACCGCATTTTCTGTTGATTTCTGAACAGGTCTGTCCCAACCTTCTCTCATCAAATCAATGTAGTAATTCGGGTTGTTATCAGTATTCAGTTTTAATGTCTGGTCTGCAATAGTTGCTTTAAGCAGTACGTTTCTAAGGGTCTTGTAAATATGCTTGCCGTATTTATCAGCCGGAACCTCACGTTTGAAGAAATCAAGAGTATGCAGCATTCTGCGCTGGCTGTTTCCGACACCTTGTATTCTGTCAATTATCCTTGATATAGCCATTCGTTTTGAAGAACCTGTACCTCTGCCGTAAACTTTTGCGTTTTGCATTCTTTGTGCGCCGTAGTCTTTTTCCTCGGACACAAACGGTTTTTTGATTCCGTCTATAATGTCAAACATATCCTGTCTTGATTTAACCGTATTTTCAAGAGTGTCATTAACATTTTCCTTGATAAGTCTGCCAATTGTATTTTCAAACTTACCTCCGCCAATGCTGCCGATACATTTTGCTGTTTTATTGTAGTTGTTTTCATAAGCGGATATTAAGTCTTTGATGTAAGATTCCGTTTCGGACTTGCCATGAAGCCTGATTTCGGTATCAGCCATTATGTTAGCCAGTTTTCTTACCGTTTTTTGATATTTTTCTTCATTATTTACCAATGCCTGTATTTTCTTTTCAAGTATTTGTCTTGTGAAAGCTTCGGACTCTTTCATTTGTTTCAGGTCATTGAACTTAATATCAAGGGCATCAAATAAAGCATTTTCAAATTTTTTGTATGAACGTGCAAGCATTGTTTCGGGAGCATATTCAACCTTAACTGATTTACATTTGTCCAGAACTCTGTCGTTAGCTTTAAACTCGCCAAGTATTTTTGCAAGGTTTGTAATATCAAAATATGCTTCTTCGGTCAGATATGATGACGGCGTGGCGGATACAAGTTTGGAGATTTTTTCAATAACGTTGTTTTGATGCATGTACAGTGCTTGTTTATTTTCAGCACTTGCTTCAATTTTTGCGGAAAAGATTTTTCTCAGCTCTGCTTTAAAATCAGCCAGTTGTTCCGTTGTTATGTATTTTCCGTCAGAACCCGAATTTTTAAGTGCATCTTCTATTTCAATTCTTGTCGGATTAAATATTTTATTAAATACTTCCTGCTTACGTCCGTTTGCAGAAGTTTTTATCTCATTTATTAGATTTTCATAAAAACTTTCGTCCAGAACATAGGCATTTTTTCCCTTTTTCAGTATTTTTACAAGGTCATCTTTTATACCGGCTTCAATGTTATCATCAGTACCTTTTACAAGCAGATTAACCAGTTTTTCAAAATCTCTTGCAGGAAGCTCTTTATTCTGATGCTCATTCAGCAAATCTTTAACTTTTCTGCCAAGAGCATTCATGTCAACATCGTTAACATTTGTCGGCATATCTTCTGTTTTCTTAAGCATATCTGAAATTTTTGAATTATATCTTCTGTTTCTGACACGTTCCAAAGCAGGAGAAAGAACCTGTTCAAGCCCTGTGCATAAAAGAGCTGTCATTACAGGAGTTGCAAAACCTGCACCCAGCATCCACAGTGTATTATTCTGGATAGCTATTTTTCTCATTTGTTCTTTTATGAGTTCGTGACGGTTTTTAATGTCACGCGGAATTCCCATTCTGTCACCGATTATATCAAGATTTTCACCTTTGTATTCTCCTCTGTACAAGTCATACGGGATGTAGTTTCCGTCCTGAAATACCGATTTTTTACGACCCTGATCGTCTATGTATTCTTTACCTATATCATACCCCTGAATAAGCCTTGATGGAGTATTTATAGCTATCATCGGATATAATGACATACACGCAAGGAACGAACCCAAACCGACATATTCCATAAGACGCATTTTCGGGTCGGTTGTTTGTGTTGCCAAATAAGTTGCAATACCGATACCGCCGAGTTTAAGACCGACATCATTTAAACGTCCTAACTGATGGTCTTTAGCAGTTCCTTTTATTCCGTCTTTAACTGCCTTCACATCATAAGCAATATCTTTTAACCAATATATCGGTATTGATAATAATGAATCGTGAACAAGATGTCCCTGTGCAGCATTCGGGTGTACAAAAGACCCGGTCTTAATAGGTTTTTTGACATCTCTGTATGTTGCCTGAGGCATTTGTATATTTGATTGTACAGGAGTTATTGCCATCTTATATCACCACTCTTTCCTGTTTTTTATCAATCAAATCTTTGTTAGCCAATTTACCCATTTGTTTTGCCCTGTGTATAACATTGTATGTTAATCCTATGGTAAGTGCTGCCGTAAATAACAGCCAAGCTTTCCCGGCATGTTTCCTGAACGCGTTAACATTTTCTCCTCCGCACCATAAAGATTTGCATGCCTTACCGAATGTTTTAATGAAGGTTTTGGATAAATTCAATGTATTTTTTCCCGTATTTACAAGTTTTCCGCCTACTTTTGACAGGAAGCCTTCACCTTCCTGTCCAAAATATTTCGGTCTGTCGGAAAATGCTTTGAAAAATTCTGCCCAGCTGTCCTGCGCTGCAACGCACACTGCAGCAGCTGCCCAGCAATATGAAGTAAGACTTTTTGCGGTTTTTGTAGATGAAACAATGCTTTGTATAATAGGAGTTGTTTCTGTTACGGAATCGTTCAGATTATCACCCATACCTAATTTTTTTGCAATTCCGTCGTAATATTTAACACCATATCTCGGGTCTTTTGCTATCAAATCTTTTCTGAAAAATTCTATGCTGTCATAAACTTTTCTCTGTTGATGTTTATGGTCAATTACCGCTTCTGCACCGGGTTTTGTCGGAAGCGTACAGTAAATATTTCTGTAAGGAAGTTCAACATCAACACCAGTTGACCACGCAACAGGTCTTGTTACAAAATCATTCGATAATGTCTTGCCGATACCGTAAAGAACAACACCCAACCCCATTTTTTTGCCTCTTAGCGATGCTTTTGCTGTCAGATGCTTGTTAATAAGGTTAAACATTGCCATAAACATACCACTGCCTGCCAAATAAGGGATTATACCCATCGACAGAAACTCATAAAAATCAGAGTTAACGTCACCTTTCAAGCCTTTTACTGGATATTCCGTCATGGCATTCAGCGTCTTGTCGTATTTTTGTAAAACTCTCGTTCTCAAAGTATTTGCAACAATTTCTGATTCAGAATGTTTATCAGGCTTTTTGGTAATGTCATTTTGCCTGAAATTCACAGTATTCTTCGGTAATCTTAATTGTTGTATCATACAAGCCCCATATGGTATTTGTTCATAGAAAATCCTGTAAAGGATTTTTTTTGCTAGCTGAACATCATGGTTTTAACATTTTGTTACAAAAATACTTAAAATATTAATACACTCCACAGAACTATTTTACCAAAAACAAAAAAGGGGAACAACAAAATTTTATCTGTAAGATTCTTCTATTTTTTGTTTAATCATTTTCATTTCTTCTTTTGTCAAATAAGAAGAAAAACGCATAAACTCATACATCGCATCTTCATAAGAATACTGCCTGCGCTCAACTTTCTGAAGCCATTCCCTAACTTCTCTCGTAATCATTTTTAAGCCTCATCCAAAAGCGTAAATCTCAGCGTTCCTTTATCATCAACGACTTCGTTCCACATCGCCTTCGGTCTTACCCAGGTATCACCCGTTTTAAGAGGACTGTATATAACCATATCCTCTAATGTTTCAGAGTGTTTTGCAAACCCGACAACCTTGTACAAATTTCCCTTAAAATGCCTGTATGTTCTTCCGATTATTATTTCCTGCATGTTTTCTCCTTTTACTGTTATATTTATCCTTAATTCCTGCATGCTGCATCTTCTTTATCGGTTTTTCCGTCATAGTTATTGTCAATCCCGTCCGAACAGGAGCCGATTGAGTTCTTACCTTCGGCTCTTGGTGTATATTTCAGCCACTTATCAGGAATTCTGTTCCACTGATATAAAAAGAATTTTTTATAAAATTCAGCAATGCCGCCATCTTTGATTACAAGCATGTTTTCATCGTTTTTGTTTTCACCGCTGTACGAAAAATTCATTGAACCTATAATTAAATACTCATCATCTATAATCATTGTTTTTGAATGCATTTTACCCGCATAATTTTCCGCTTTCAGAGGAATACCCGCATCACGCAAATATTTATGTTTTGAATGTTTTGTCACAGTATTCAGCGCATCGGCAATAATTTTAACATCAACTCCGCGCTTCTTTGCTTTTATTAATTCTTCCGTTATACGTTTTTCTGTTATAACGAACGCAGGAATATAAATATACCGTTTTGCATTCTTAATCAGAGGCAAAACCCCTTTTTCCACGGCTTTATCCTGAGGAGAAAAGAATATTGTTATATTTTCGCATGTCTTATTATTTTCTGGTTTTTTATCAGAGTGAAATTTTCCTGAATACATTTGGTTAAACTCTTTTGTATAATAGTCAGCGACATTATTTGAGTTAATAACCGCAATTGAGTTTGAATTAAATCCCGACATATCGGTATGCGATAAATTTGCCGAACCGGTTATAACAGTTTTTCCGTCAATTATGTAAAACTTATTATGCATCGTATTATTAGCTTCGGCAGAGTTCCTGTCACTTACGCTGTCAGGAATTAAACCGATAAAAGAGTTTGTATCAGGATATATGTTCTCGCCTTTTGCATTCAAATCATATACAAGCCTGATTTTAACCCCTCTTAGCTTAGCATTATTAATCGCTTTTTCTATAGCAGGAGTTGAAGAATAACCGTAAATTGCCATATCTATAGTATTCTTTGCGGAATTGATATTTGATACTATTTCTTTGCAAATCTCAGACGTGCAATTTCTGTCAGGCTTGGTTTTTGTAGTCAAATCAGAAACTATTATTTTTATACTGCCGGATTTATACACGGGTTTGTAGAGTAAATCCGTTACTGCTATTTCCTGAACTTTAGGAGCTGATTTTTTGACATGATTTTTTCTTACAACAACAAAATTCTTAACTTTTGCCCTGTTTTCTTTTGAAATGGGATAAGCTATATCCGTGTCCAAATCAAGAATTACAAAATGCCCCCTCCTTACTGATGCCAACTGACGGTTATATGCCTGTTCATTAAGAGGTTTTCCGTCTTTTAAAGCAAACGGAGTATTTTTAAACCTTACAAGATATCTAAATTTATAATAAATAATGTCGTTATCTTTAATTAAAACTTTTCTGCCGTCTAAAAGATTTTTTGCCCAGTATTTGCCCAAATTACCAAGTATAAAAGCTTCATCCTCACTTATGCCGAGATTTAATGCAAGGTTTTTATTTCCTTCGGTATAATCGGGTGAAAAAGTATCAACATCTCTTAATACGTGTTTTTCACCCTTTTCTGTAATAAATTCCAATGGAGTGCTGATAACCGAGATTTTTACTTCTTCTTTATTATTAAATATAAAATTAATTACCAAAAATGCTGCAAGCATTAATGATAATAACAGAATACAAAATATTTTCTTATTAAACTCCATACAACCATTATACAAAAAAAAGCCCCGCAATATAAATATCAACAGGGGCTAAAATTGTAAGTAAGATGTAAGATTATATAAGAGAGTGTGTTATGTAAGTGATTTAACTGATTTTGGTTTTGTTTACGCAGCACTTGCCAAAATCCGAT
>CACWTN010000014.1 GCA_902763805.1 uncultured bacterium
CGTGTCATGTATCCTTGCTGTTAACATCAGCAGTCTTGCTTGTGATGCCGCCATTCCCATGAGTGTGTGTGTCCTTTTCGTTTGTCCCTTTTGTACTTTCGTTATCGGCACTTTTTAGGAAAACTTTAGGATTTTTTTGCATGTTTGACTTAAATTGTTACATTTCGTTACATATATAGTATATACAGATTAACGTGACAATGATATACTCGTAACGCCAACGTTACGCGCAGAGTCCATTAACTTAACAACTGCGCCGTGTTCAGCATCATCATCTGTCTGAATAAGTAATCCGTCGGGGTAATCTTTCATGTTGTCAGACACGGTTTTTTCCAAATCAGCAGCTGCAACTTCCGTGTCATTAAAAAAGTATTTATTATCATTTGTAACAGTAAAGTTCATTATTTTAGAATCTTTTACAATATTTTCTTTATTGACCACTTCCGGTACAGCAAGATTCAAACCTTGCTGATCAAGCATAGGAGCAATAACCATCATTATAATAAGTAACACCAAAAATATATCGGTAAGCGGTGTAATATTAATTTCATTAAAGCTGTCACGCATAGTATTTACTCCTCTTTAATTCCAAGTCTCATAACCGTCTTGAGGCAAAGCCGTTGACGCACCGTCTAAAGTATTTGGATTATCAGTGTTTTCTATAGCCTTTTCAAGTTCTTTTTGTTCTTTCTTATTAAGCGGTTCGCCTGCTACAATGAGTTTTTTATAATGTGCATCCTGAGCAGCATCCATTATATCCATAATTACGGAACTTTTTACTTTTTCGTCGGCCTTAACAACAACCTCTGCTTTTTCGTCATTGCCCCTCAGTCGTTCAAGTTCACCTGTTAATAATCCCATTGAAATTTTATTCCCGTCAACGTACACTGTGCCGTCTTTTGTAACAGCAACTGTAACTTTTCCCTGTTCAATTGATGTACCGCTGTTAACTTCAGGTATGGATATTGAATTATCCATAGTCT
Source organism: uncultured bacterium (assembly GCA_902763805.1). Lineage (GTDB taxonomy): Bacteria > Cyanobacteriota > Vampirovibrionia > Gastranaerophilales > Gastranaerophilaceae > CAG-196. The sequence goes on from CACWTN010000014.1 coordinate 984, forward strand.
GAAATGTCGGTGCAATAACCATCATTATAATTAAAAGCACGAGAAAAATATCAGTTAACGGAGTTATGTTAATTTCCGTAAATAACGCTTTTTTACCAGATTTTATAGCCATTTTATTTATTCCTCCCCCTCTCCGAACGGAGAGGGCAGGGGTGAGGTGTCTGCCTGCACCCGATATTAATTTTATAACGCAACTGTAGAAGATGCTGATTTAACTTTAACTTCTTCTTCAGAGTCAACGAAACTTAAGAATAAAAGTTTTATCAGCTGGAAATCATCTTCGAATCTTTTAACTGTAGATTGGAAGGTGTTGTAACAAATAACCGCAACGATAGCAACACCAAGACCAAATGCAGTAGCAATAAGAGCTGAACCTATACCCATTGCAACCGCAGCAGACTGGTTACCCTGTGATGCCAAGTCCTGGAACGTGTACAGTATTCTTACAACTGTACCAAACAAACCTAAAAACGGAGCTACACCACCGATAGTACCTAGAATAGTTAATCTGTGTTCAAGCTTTCTTGTTGCAAGAGCTGATGCAATATCAAATGAACGTGAAAAGCCTTTCTTCTGTTCAGATAAAATTCTTACTGCTTCTTCAGTAACCTCACCGATTATACCTCCGCATTGAACTGCAAGATTTTGAGCACCCATAAGGTTATTTCTTGTAAGCTCTTTTTGTAATCTCGGTATAAACTCAATTACGTTTCTTTTGTTAGCTTTGTAAAATAATGCTCTGTCGATTGCAACCATAACTGTCAAGATTGAGCAAATCAAAATCGGTAATAATACCGGCCAGTCTAATTGAATTGAATGTAATAATAGTTCCATAATTTATTCCCCTTTTCTTTCTTTATACTGTCATTTATTTAACTTGAAAATTATACATTATTGAAACACCATCATATTTCTCCATTCCTGTGAGATTAGGCAGTGTTGAATTTTTAACCGCTTTAAGCGCCGCCTGATTTGCAGCTTCATATTCAGATCTCTTTTCAAACACAGGAGCTTCTGCTTTACCGTTAACTATAGAGCGGTTAATTACAACATGACTTTTTCTTGTTTTTACAGGCTCCCATTGCAAATTAACTGATTCAACAGGAACCCACCTGGCAAAAACTACACGTCCTGTAGAATCATGCCCCTGAAGATTAATATACGATACTGTCGTATTACCATCATTTGATATATCGGTTCTGTCGATTCTTTTATGTTCTACTCTATTATTATCAGTACCTGACATATGATCATCTGCCAAAAGACGAGAACTGAGTATATTCGCACGTTCAGGACTATTATTGTGAGATAATCTCGTTTCATTTGTTAAAGGATAACTCTGAAATCTCTTATATATGTTTTTAGAATACTCGAAATCAACATGCATAAATTCGCCTTTATAATCAGCCGGAAGCGGTTTATATGACCTGAATTTTTTTATTGATTTAATAACATCTACGGCTTGTCTGGAATTACCGGTAACATTGATTTGATAATCAGATAAATATCCCCATTGATCGATATTAAATGAAACAGAAACAACATTATCATTTTCAAGTTTGTCAAAACAACCAGATTTAACCAGATCTTTCTGTAAATTTTTAATATAATTGTGGTTTGAAATCATTGATTTCTTTTGTTGTGCAGTGAAATTTCTGTCATTATTAACAAAATTAGTGAAACCGTCATCCTGATACTCATCACTATACTGCTGCTGATTATTATTTAGACTAATTTTATCATTATCAGACACATATCTGTATACACGATGACATATATCTGCAAATGCAAATACACCTGCTAAAATTACAATAACTATTAAATATATCTCTGTTAAGCTTCTTTTCATATCGTGTTTATTAATATCTTGTTGCATTAAATACGTTGTAATCAAACGTAAACTGAATGTCTATACTTTGACCTTTAAAGTCAGCCGGAAGCGGTCTGAACGGTGCAGTTAATTCTACAGCTTTTAATGCAGCCTGATCCGCTGACGGAAGTCCTGATGATTTGCTAACACGACAAGAAAGTAATCTTCCGTCCTTAGCAATTTTAAACAATAAGACAACCCTTTTTGATTCATTTCCTTTTGGTGGATCCCAATTCATTTTAATTCTTCTTTGAAGTTCTCTCATATAAGGACCGAAATCCGGTTCTCTGAGAGCATCAATACCGGGAGCGCCGCCGCCTCCGCCGGGATTGCCGATATTACCGCTTCCACCGCCTGAACTACCCGAACGTCTCAGCGTTCCAGAGCCTGAACCAGGAGCAAGAGACGGAGTAGGAGCACCCGTTCTTGAACCGCTTGGAGATCCGCTGCCGCTACCGCCTTTTACACCTCCAACAGGCGCAGATGTACCGCCAATTGGACCTGTTGCAAGTGTTTTGCCGGCAGGTGCATCAGAAGGCTTTGGAATTGCAAACGGCATAGTCGGTTTAGCAACAGGAGCCGGAGATGAAGTCGGTTTTGCACTCGGCCTTGCTGTAGGCGGTGCCGGTTTTGACGGTGATGGCTTCATCGCTGAAGAAGGCTGCGGTGATTTTACTGGAGCCTTCTGAGCTTTTGCCTTCTGCTGAGCCGCTTTTTGCTGAGCAGCCTGTTGTTGTTTTTTTATAAGTTTATTAGCGTTACTTGCTGCCTGTGACGGTTTAACCGTTTTTTTAGGTGCAGGTGACGGCATAGATACTTTTCTTTTCGGGTCATTAATTCCGCCGCTTCTGGAGTTAATATCCGCACGATATTTTGTGTTCATGTTTCTAGGCATAGCCTCTTTATCAACAAGAACGAACTCAATATCTTTCTTTAACTTGGCGTCAGGCTTCTTAAATGTAAAAAGATGAATTCCCATTAATGCCAAAGCTGTTGTTATAAGCCATATTAAAAGAACCACACCCGGGTGCAGCGCCGTTGATATAGCAAAAGATCTGCCTATTGGAATAACTTCAGGTTTTGTGGTTACCAATTTAGGCATTTTATAATCAGAGGAAGTATCCTCATCTTCGTATAAAAAATTTTTCTTCTCTAATATCGACACAATCTCTATCTCTCTAATCTCTTACCCTTACATTTCCTGCAGTATATACAGGAAATATTAATTATTATTCTCCCCACAGAATATATTTATTATAAAACAAAATAAATTATCCGTGTATCTGATTTAATCTATTTAATTAAAAATATTTAATTTTCAAAACTGTAATTAGATGAAGTAACCGTAATAGGCTGAGTTAAATACAGCTCAACAGTTGAGTTAGCCGGGATTTCTACATCATTCCCTTTATCAACTGCCGACTTAACCAAGCCGCCTCCTGCACCTACAGCGGTACCAAGTGCAACTCCTCTGCCAAGTTTATCGCCTCCTGCCAAAGCACCGAATACAAGTCCCGAAAGAGCACCCGCAGCAGAACCAACTGCTAAATCTTTTGTATATTCTTTAGCAACATCTTTCTTTGTTCCGCCGACTAACAAACCTGAATTATCGTCTGTTTTAATTACTGCTGATATCGGGATTTGAGTACCTGCGGGTGTAGTTATCTGAGTAAATCTTACTGATAACTTGCCATTAATGCTTCCGTGTTTTGCAGGTGAAACTTCAATAACGTTGCCGACAACAGAACTTCCTGCCGGTGCCACAAGTTTGTCATTGCAGTAGAAATCACTGCCTAACATCATATACACAGGCTGACCAACTGCTGCTTCTGCAGACGAAATCCTTGATGATAAAGTAGCGTTAAAAGTTGTACCTGACGGCACTGTTATAACACTTCCTCTTAAAGGCTGATTACCGTTATATGACATTTGCGGCTGGTTATTATAATTATTTACCGGCATCTGCTTTTGTTCAGAGTATTGGAAATTAGGTGCAGCAAGTGCACAATTTAATGATAATAAAGATGTTAGTATACAAATTGATAATATTTTATTTGTTTTCATTGTTCTCTCCTTTATAATATTTTATTTTTGTTACCGGGTTTTGTCAATTTGTAACCCTGGCTACATTTATTTAACGACTCTGTTTAATTATTGTTCATTATTAGTCATATAGTACAGTATGTGTCAAATGAATAGGTGCCACAAGAACCAATATAAGATTTGCACCTGAAGATATTGTTACGTGTTCTCCCATTTTCCGCTGCTTGCCGGGAACAAACTGAGTTGTACTATATGCCCTGAACATAACCCATCTCTGATAATGCGGCATTTTAATATAGCTGGCGGGAGCAGTAAGTTCGCCTCCTATCAAATTATCATTTGCAGTATATATATACGATTTAATCGGAACTTCGTATCCGTCAGGAAGATACATTTTGTTGACAAAAACCTTCATAGAAGCATTGGTACCGATAATGGGCTCATGCTTGTTATCTATATACCCCGTAAACTTTGTACCCTGCGGGATTATATTTTTATCGTACAAATAGATATCTGAAGTTGATTCAAAGGTGACTTTATCCCCTTCCTCACAATATGCAGTTGAAAACTCCTGCAAAGAAATTACAGGTATATGATACCCCGTAGGGATATCAAATTCAGAATAATCACGGAGCTGAGGTTCTGCAAAGCAGCCGAGATTAAACAAAACAAGTATTAACAATGTTAATAAATATCTCATAATATAATTATAATAATTTTTTAGTTAATTTCAAATATCCAGCCCTTTGGAGGTTCTAATCTGCCCATCTGAATTCCAGTTAATGTATCATAGAGCTTTTGAGTAATCTCACCTGATTTTTCCATTCCTGAAGGCAGAAGGATCTCCTTGCCATGGTCATTAATTTTACCGACAGGTGATAATACAGCAGCAGTTCCGCAGAGAGCACATTCTTTAAAATCATTAAGTTCTTCTGCATAAATCTCTCTTTCGGTTGCTTTTAAACCAAGATAATGTTCTGCTACATACATCAGAGAGCGCCTTGTAATTGAAGGCAATATTGTTGATGATTTTGGCGTAACAATTTCGTTATCTTTCGTTACAAATATAATATTTGCACCACCTGTTTCTTCAACTTTTGTACGGGTTTTTGAATCAAGATACATGTTTTCGTTAAACCCGTTATTATGCGCATCAACAATGGCATGTAAGCTCATGGCATAATTTAAACCAGCCTTAACATGACCTGTTCCTCTCGGAGCTGCTCTGTCAAAATCAGGTATTCTGAGTGTAATAGGCTTAGCACCGCCTTTAAAATATGGTCCGACAGGCGATACAAATACTCTGAACTGGTATTCAGTAGCAGGTTTAACACCCATAACTGCGTTTGAGCCGAACATATACGGTCTGATATAGAGCGATGCACCCGAACCATACGGAGGAACCCATTCTATATTAGCTTTTACGACTTTTTTAACGGCATCCAAAAATCTTTCCTCAGGGAATGGCGGCATCTCTAATCTTTTTGCAGTATCAGCCATTCTCTTAGCATTCAAATCAGGCCTGAAACAAACAACTTTATTATCTTTTGTTCTGTATGCTTTTAGTCCTTCAAAACAGGTTTGTGCGTACTGCAATACACAGGCGCACTCATTCAGGACAATATTTTCATCAGCTGTAATTGCACCGTCGTCCCATTTTCCGTTTTTATATTCGGATACATAACGATAATCCGTTTTCATATATCCAAAACCAAGATTTCCCCAGTCAATATCTTTAGCCATTCTTACTCCCTCCATACTTTATTTATTATATAACAAAAAGCCGGCTTTATGCCGACTTTTTTATATTAATTTAATATCTCTGAATCTGATTAATTAATTATATCTCCGTATTCCTCTGGATTATTCAGCAAGTCGTAATTAATCTCATTTTCATTATCAGCTATAGCAGCGCAGACAACAGCGTCAGATGTAACATTTAAAAGGGTTCTCATCATATCTGTTATTCTTTCGATAGTGAATAAGAATGCAAAACCTGCAACTAATTGTTCAGGACTCAAGCCCATACCGTTAAGTACAAGCGCTATAGTTATTAAACCTGCTCCCGGAATACCTGCACAAGTAGATGAAGCAATAATAGCCAAAATTGCAATCTGAATAATCAGGAACGGAGTCAGCGCAACACCGTACGCCTGAGTTAAGAATATAACTGCAATTGTCTGAAGCATTGCCGTACCATCCATGTTTAATGTTGCGCCAAGCGGTAAAACAAAGCTTGAAACCTTATGAGAGATACCTCTCTTTTCGCAACACGCAATAGTTAACGGTAATGTTGCAGATGAACTTGCAGTACCAAAAGCAACCATCATTGCTTCTGCAATTGCCGCATAAAGCATCATAACAGGTACTTTTGAAAATATTTTTAAAAATATCGGATATACAATGAAGAACTGTATCATAAAGCCAATAGCGAGAACTCCAAGATATTTTGAAATACTTGCAAAAATATCAACACCAAAAGAAGAAACTGCAACTGCTGTCAAAGCAAAAACGCCGGGAGCTGCAAAGCTCATAATCCAGTCCGTAATTTTCATTGTAGCAGCAAAAACAGATTCAAAAAAGCTTACGAAAGGTCTGTTAACTTCACCAACTTTAGCTAGTGCAATTGAAAACATCAAAGCAAATACTATAATCGGGACCATATCACCTTTTGCTATTGATTCAAGCGGATTTTTAGGTATAAATCCAAGAATTATATTCAACAAATTACCCTTCTGGGCATCAATTGACGCTGCAACTTTTGCCTGTATATCGCCTGCAATATCAGCGTTAATATAATGAGCTGCGCCCAGCCCCGGCTGAAATATTAACGCAAGTGCTGCACCTATTGAAACAGCAGCTACGGTAATAATACCGTAATACACAACCATTTTTGTACCAAGTTTGCCAATTTGTTTGCTGTCACCAACACTTGTTATTCCTATTACTATAGCAGATATAACAAGCGGAATTACTACCATTTGAATCAATCTTATGAAAACCTGTCCGATAAAAGTCAGCGAATTCATCAGAAGATCATTCGGATGATGATGAAGCCAGATACCCACCAACACACCTAATACAAGTCCGGCAAATATATGCCAATTACGTTTTAAACCCAAACCCAGCGCAATTAGCACCTGCATGTGAAATTTCATATATAGAATCCTCTCTTTTAAGCTTTTTAACCTTTATATTTTACAATTTTTAGGGGTAATTGTAAAGTAATATCAACCAATTACTGTAATATTTTGCCGTCATATTGAAGTTTTATGTTATCACATAGTTTAATTTGAGTAACATCAACAAAAAATCCGTTTATAAAATTGTCAGAAGCAAGCACATACCCCTGTTTTCTCATAAATTCAGTAATCTCGTTATTAAAACCGCATTCAAGTTCAGATTTATTAGCTTCTATACAGAATATTTTAGGTCTGAGTTTTGTGTTACCAAAGTCAATTGTTTTTAATATATCAAGCTCCAGACCTTCAACATCTAATGATACAAAATCAATGTAATCCATTTTTGAAAATACATCATTTATATTCAGAAGCTTAATTTTGTGAACTTTTTCAAGCTTATAATCATTTATTAAGGAATTTTTTCTCTCTTCCGAAAACGTATTTAATCCGCTTGCAGATTTTCCAAAATCAAAATAATCAGCTGAATCAACTCCGTCTTTATACTTTATTCCGACATTTAAGACAATATCAGAGGGTCTAATTTTTAAATATGACGAATGAAACGCAGGGTTTGGTTCGACAAGAACACCAATACCGCCTCTTTTATAAAAATAATAAGTATTATTATTAATAACGGGGTCGTTACAGCATATATCAACATAGTTTATGAATTTTTCATCTCTGGAGAACAAAAAACTAAGCAGCTCTGAAAGTATAAGGTCTTCACCAAACTGAGCAAAAGATTTTTTATATTCATTATCAGAGGATGCGGCATTTAACTTGCTTTTTACAAGCCTTATAAAGTTCGAGGCAACACTTTCCCAAGTTACCGATAAATATGCGTCAATTACATGTTTTTGTTTCAGGATATGAGGAACAGGATTTGACAATATATCTTCTATAACCTGTGCAAGCTTTTTGTCATCGTTCGGTTCAAACCAGTTTAAATCAGCATCTTCCATTGTTAAACCAACGGCAGCTAGACTTTCTTTTATACCATAGCAAATTGAATGAACAGCCGGAATATTCCCAACTTTTAAGGCTTCAATTACCTGACCTGATATGCCCATACCTTCCATATAAGTTGAACCAACTGCAACATCTTGATATTTATAGAGCATGTACAAATCTTCTTCTGATACTGAGCCAATTTCCAGTATATTTTCCCTGATACCAAGCTCATCAGCAAGAATACCGTCACTCTTTATATTATTTACTCTGCCCGTAGTAACAAACTGTATATTGATACCTTTTTGCTTAAGTCGTGAAATAGCTCTGAAAATAACCGCCCAGTTCTTGTTAGGTCTGTTTTGGCAGGGAACTGCAATATATTTGTCCCAAATTCCATACTTAGCCTTAAAAGCCTCCTTTGATAATACTTTTATATTATTAAAATCCTTTACCAGCGGAGGAAAGGGAATTACTGCAGTCTGTTCATGATTAATCCCTGAAATACACTTGAGACTATGCTCTCTTACGGTATATTGCGAAGAACTTATGAATGTAGTATCCGTTTGAGCATACTCAGCTAAATTTTGTAAAATAGGTAAATTATAACCGTCCAATGTTTTATCTGACCAAAACTGAGCAAAAAGATCTCTGAATCTAATCGGAAACAAATCATGAACCTGTATAAATTTCGGGCACTTAAAATGTTTTCCGAGCTTCAATGTAACAAACATTGAATAAACAGCATCCGCTTTTGAATGTTTGTTTACATAACGAAAAATTTTTGGCGAGTTAAAATCATAAAACGCACAAAATTTATTATGCTCAAGCTTCGCTAATTTATTTTCAAAACAATTATAATTAAATACTTTTCCTATGCAATACAACGTTTTCTTTAAGTAATATGAGAATAAAAAAGGGATATAAATATCTTTTCTTTTATCTAAAGGTATTTTATAACAGTCAATAGAAAAAACAGTGACCCTATTACTATACTTTTTAAAAATCTCATCAAACAACAGTTTCAGATTGTGTTTATTAAACTTATACGTCCAAAACTCCAGCTCTAAATCATCATTATAATCCATAAGAGCAGTAATTAAATGTTTTGCGTAAACTCCCAAACCTTCCCTGCGGCAATCTGCAATATTTTCAAAATCGTACGTAACTGCTAATTTCATATTTCACTCACAATACCAAACAACTAATTAAGATAATCCTTATTCCAGCCTGTAAACTGTCTTGCTCTGTCATCAATATATACAGAGCCCTGAGGTTTGCCCAAAAGGATTTGATTATACTTAAATCCGTTATCATTTAACCATTTTTCGGTAACTTTATATTGCTCCCAGCCTCTTGCAGACCAAAAAACGATAGTATGACCTTCTTCAAACCATTTGTTAATCTGCTCCTTTGCACCTTCAATAGGTTTCGCCAACGGTCTGTCAAAAGTGCGTTCTTCAGTACACACAGTTCCGTCTATATCAATAAAAATTGTTTTAGCATTCATAATAAAAATCCCTTCGTGCACGTACCATTTTTAAATTTCTGATTACAGGTTTATCAAAGTTTTGTCCCATATACTCAAGTAAAATATACTTCGGCATATCTAATCCGCAGGCAATACCGCATGTCGACCCCCCGCCGAAGCGCGGATTAATTTCAACAACATTAAACGTATTATCAAAATATTTCATATACTGCAGAGTAATACACCCTTCCCAACCGTCTATTGAAGCAACAGTTTCAATTAATTTCTTTTCATCACCTTCAGGTATTCGGGTTAAACAGTCCATAACTTCACCATCAGACACAACGAGCCTGTCACGAACAACATAACCGACTAAACCGAATTTAGGACTTTTATATATATCAACACTGCTTTCCTGCCCTTTTTTATAATCCTGTACAATATAGTCTGACATATTTATTCGTTCCTGAAGCAGTTTTAACTCCTGAGGATTATTAACCAAATACTGCCCCTTTGCACCATAACCAAGTTTAGCTTTAACCATTTTCGGATATCTTGATGTATTTTGAAATGTCGGTATATTATTTGTTTTAAAAAATTCATCAGCAAGAAGTTTGTCATTCATTTTTACGCATAAATCATACGAACTTACTACGCACCAGCAGTCAGGTTTTTTAAAATTTTCTTTAAAATAGGAAAGTGCAACAGTCGCCTGATCCATGTTAGGAATAACAATATTAATATTTTTGCTGTTTATAGCAGCATCAAGCCAAGAAAGAAACCTCTGATCAGAAAACTTCGGACCTTCCATAATTTCTGCAAGATGAGATATCGGATAAAAATCTTTTTTTATCTCACAGGAAAACATATTAAGTTTGACTCCGACTTCATTTGCAGCTTTATTAAACTGTTCAAGAAGCGTAACACGTTTTGATGCACCTAAAAATAAAATATTAATATCTTTTGTCATAACCTTTTATCGTAAAATTCCTTAATCACTCCGCAAATATATTTAACGTCCTCCTCTGTTAAAGCAGGATAAGACGGCAGATTTATTCCTCTTAATGCAATATCTTCCGCAACAGGATGCTTTTCATATTTAGTGGAATAAATCGGCATTGTATGAATTGGGTAGAACGTCGGTCTCGTTTCAATACCTTTATCTTTCATAAATTCCCTGAGTTCAGGACGAAGTTCAATATTTTCGACCAAAAGTGAGTTCATCCAGAATGTATGCTTAACTCCTTCGGATTCTTTATGAAGTTCAACAGGCAGACCCGTAAGGTATTTTTTATACCATTCAGCGATTTTACGTTTTTGGGATATAAATTTATCAACCTGTTCAAACTGAGCCAAACCAAGAGCTGCTTGAATATTAGTCATTCTGTAGTTAAATCCCATTGTGTCGTGCCAGTACTCTCTGTATTTCGCAAGTCCCTGACCTTTAATTTTCAGAATTCTTGCATGCAGATAATCACTACTTGTCAGCACCATGCCACCCTCACCACAGGTAATGGTTTTATTGCCGAAGAATGAAAAACACGCAATATCACCGAAAGAACCGACTTTTTTACCTTTATACTCAGAGCCTATTGCCTCTGCACAATCTTCAATAACATAAAGATTATGCTCCTGAGCAATTTTCATTATTGAATCCATATCACAAGGATGCCCGTAAAGATGAACAACCATAATTGCTTTTGTCTTACTTGTAATTTTACGTTTAATATCTTCTGGATCCATTTGCCATGTATCAGGCAGACTGTCAACAAATACAACATTTGCTCCTGTTTCGGCAATAGGGTTTGCAGAAGCAATATAAGTAAATGTCGGACAGATAACTTCATCACCCGATGTTATTCCCAATGATTTCATTGCAACCTGAATAGAAACAGTACCGTTACAAACACCGGCAGCATACTTAGTACCGATATATTCGGAAAATGATTTTTCAAAATCGGTTACAAAATGCCCCTTACTTGAAATCCATGAAGAATCAATACATTCATCAACGTATTTCTTTTCATTCCCTGTCAGACAGGGCTGATAAACATAATATTTCATTACTCCCTTTTCCTTTACACAAAATTACCTATTCTAAGACATTTTCACCTGAAATTTTTTCCCCTTTTATAACATACCTTGCATTTTCCGTCTTTAATAAATGCCCGTCAACAAGAGAAAACTGCTCCAGTATCAATGTATTAATCCCCGTAAAATTATTTTTATCCAGTCTTATTGATACAGTATCAGTAAGCGTTTTATTATCATACGGCGATTTTTTTGAAAAAACGATAAGACTACCCTCAACAGTCCTTACCGTAATTTCTGCATTTGCTCCCGTAAATGGATTTGATAATGTTATTATATCGCCTGTTCGCTGTAAAGTCCACATGTCAACACTCTGTGGTTTAAATGTACCATAGCTGTCAGAGTCATCAAGCTTCGCAACAACGCGCCATGTTCCGTATAACGTTTTGGGGACTTCGTTAACAGATATACCCGCATTTAGTGTTACATTTTGAGATGCATCAACAGAAAAGCACGTTAGTATCAGAAATAATAAACAGAATATATATTTTTTCATACTATTTATTATAACGTTTATTTACTAAAAATCTACAAATTTATTATTCTAAATAATTATGTGCACTATTACTCCAAAGAATGATTTTTGTCAAAATTTGTTATATTTCTTTACAATTCAATTGCTAGTCATGTAAATTAATGATAGAATTTAAGCGTAAAGTGTAGGTTAACTGTAAGCAAACCAACTAATTTTTTATATATATGTGTTACTAATATAGGAGAAGGAAAAATGAAAATCGTCTCTAAAGAATCAAAGACAGTTAAATCTGCATTCAATGATGAGTTCGAAAACTATTTAAAAAAACAACAGGTAAAAACAACTTTTAACGGTTCGGAAGTTGAATCATTTTCATGGTATAGAAAAGCTTTAGGACTTGCTTAAATTCATTTTTTATATATAAAGGGATGGATTTGGGAAATAAACAAGCTTTAAAAAGAGCGGAATTGTGATAACAATTCCGCTCTTACATATTTCAGTTTAATATTTATGAATCAGCGTTTTCAACAGATGTATTTCCTACTTCGTTACCTGCAATCATTAATGCTATTGGTACAAGTCTTGAGATCCAATAAATAGGTCTTGCATCACTAACTTGGTTAGCCGCTACACAGAAGTCATCCAGGTGAGCAGAAAAATCACTTGCCTGAACGGGTCGTCCTTTTCCTTGATGGAAAAGGTATTCATTTATTTTATTTGCAACAACATTTGCTGTAAACACACCGGCAAACAGTCCTGCCATTGCAGAAGCTGCTTTGGGCAATTTAGTTCTGTAAGTATGCAAAGCTTTGGGTCTGTTATTATCCCAATATTTATTGCCGACTTTTTCGCCAAACTTTGACATTTGAACCGTAAATACAATTGGTAATGATATATTTGTCATCTGAAGCAAAGCTTCTCTTTTTTTAGCTTTACGGTTTTCTTTATCTTTATCTATAATATAACCCCCAACTAAGCCGCCGAGGCAAGAGCCGGCACCCAATGCAATAACGGGAGTATCATCAAATTTTACGTTTTCCCAATACGTTTTAATACTCTTATAGAATTTTGTCGGCTTAAGAGAATGACCTTCATGTTTAGCAAGCAAAGCCATGCTTCCAAATACCCCAAGCGCAGTAGTTGCCGCTACAGTCAGATTTTTCTTTGTATTATAAGGACTGTCTGCCCAAGGGTTATTGTGACCGAAAGCCGGTGATTTTGTGCTATTTATATTTATCGGACTAATGTTCATAACAAAACCTTTCAACGGTATAAAAACGGTGAAAGATTAAAATTGCTCTATTATTAAGAAATCTTAACAAACAGGCGAATAAAATTTAGAAATTTCTTCAAAATATCTTTCTAAAGCTTTATAACCGTTATACAGTTCATTGGTAACAGTTGAATATCTGCTTGCAACAATATATTTTAACTCTTTGCATCTTATCTGAAGAAGCTGGTCTGCATCTTTTCTTAAAAGTTCATTATTAGAAACCGACCATTTTTTGAGGTAAGAAAGTTCATCGTTAATCTGCTTAATTGTTGAGAACTCTAATGTATTAAAATCGTACTTTTTAAGTAACTGAAGTTCTGAATTAGTGATACGGCTCTGAACAGCCTGAAAACGATAAACACGTTTTATAATTACATAATTATCAGCAATTCGTCTGTGCGAATACGGAACAGCACTTCTTGCAAGCAATGCAGATGTTGACAGCGATGTAAAAGCATCTTCATCAGTAGACAAACTGCTTTGAATAGGATTTACCGTTTCAATCTTCTTATTAGCCATTGAGCCCAAACTCCTTTATTCCCTTTTATACTTATATAATATAAAAATCATGTTTATTTGTCATTAAATGTGAACGTTTTTTTACAATTCAATTGAATTTTTCATGATAAACTCATATTATGCAAGTAACATTTCAGGGGTACATTCCTAAAAACATACCGCAAATATATAAAACAGCTCAGGCTAAAAAAGATACTATAGCTGTACTTGGGAGTTCCAGATCATCAGATAAAATAATGAGCTATATGAGTATGTGTTCAAACGTGGTAAAAGGACTTTTATTATCTGACAAAAGGATTGTTCACGGCTGCGGAACTACAGGTATAATGGGTGCTGCACACTATGCAGGGGTAAAATACTCAAGAACAAATGCCGAAGGGAAACCCGAACAAAATCTCGGAATAGTTACAGATAAATTATGGGGTAATGAAGATACAGAAAACTGTGTTATGCTTACGTCTGCGAGAAGCGAATCTGACAGAATAGATAAATTTGCTGAAGTTGCGGATACAATTCTTGTATTTCCGGGAAGCGTAACAACTCTGCAGGAAGCTACAACTCTTATACAGAAAAATTATTACGGGGAAAGCAAAGATAAAAAGAAGATTATTCTTGTCGGAAAAGAATACTTCAAAGGGTTAGATGAGCAATATCAGACGCTTTACAAAAACAGATTAATAACGACAAAGCCCGAAGAACTCTATACAATAGCCGACAGTGAAGATGAAATATACGGCATAATAAAAAAATAACCTTTGCATTTTAGCAAAGGTTATTTTTTTTAATCATATCAGGCTCTTAGCATAAAGCATAAGAGTCAGACAAGCACTTTTTTAAGGTATCAACCTTATCAAGCTGTTCCCAAGGAACAATAATATCAGTTCTTCCCACATGACCGTATGCAGCAAGTTTCTGATAGAACTTACCGCCATTTTTAGCCGGAAGGTTTCTCAAATCAAAGTTTGATATAATTGCAGCCGGTCTGAGGTCAAAGTTTTTACTTATGATAGCTGATATATCATCGTCAGAGATTTTACCTGTTCCGAAAGTATCAACAAAAATTGAAACAGGTTCAGCTTTTCCGATTGCATAAGCAAGCTCGATTTCGCACTTGTCAGCCAAGCCTGCCGCAACTATATTTTTTGCAACATATCTTGCTGCATAAGCTGCTGAACGGTCAACCTTCGTCGGATCCTTTCCTGAGAATGCTCCGCCGCCGTGACGTGAATAACCGCCGTAAGTATCAACAATAATTTTACGTCCGGTTAAACCTGTATCACCCTGAGGACCGCCAACTACGAATCTTCCTGACGGATTGATTAATATAATTGTTTCAGAATCAGGTTTTATAGATTCTGTTTCAAATACGTAATCAATTACATGTTTTTTCAAATCAGAATAAATAATTGACTGTATTTTTGAGTTATCATTTATACCGTTAATTTCAGGTGCGTGCTGAGTAGAAAGAAGAACGGTATGTATTCTTGAAGGTTTACCGTCAGTGTATTCAACCGTAACCTGAGATTTTCCGTCAGGTCTTAAGTATGATAAAATACCTTCTTTTCTGACTTGCGCAAGTCTGTATGAAAGCTTGTGAGCCAAGCTGATAGGCAAAGGCATAAGCTCAGGAGTTTCGTTACAAGCGTAACCAAACATAATACCCTGGTCACCTGCACCGATATTTGATGTTTCATTTGAAGAAGTATCAGCATTTTCGCTTCTTGATTCCAATGCCTTGTTTACACCGCCTGCGATATCAACAGATTGCTCATCAATACTTGTTAATACAGCGCATGTATCAGCGTCAAAGCCTCCGCCTGCAGAGCCTGTATAACCGATATTTTTAACAGTATTTCTGACTATTTGAGGGATATCAACATAGCAGTTTGAAGTTATTTCACCACATACAAGAACCATACCTGTTGTAGCAGTTGTTTCTGCAGCAACACGGCTTGAAGGGTCTTTTGATAAAAATTCATCTAATATTGCGTCTGAAATTTGGTCGCAAACTTTGTCAGGATGTCCTTCTGTTACGGACTCTGACGTGAATAAATAATTTTTTGATGTCATATTTCGGTCTCCTTAATTTATACTTACCGGTAAGGTTTTTAATTCCGACCCGGTTATTACACATTAGCAATATTGTAGTATGGGGGACATAAAAAATCAACAATTGTAATAAATACAATTGCTGATTTCTTAACATTTGTAATACTTTTAAGCTAAACCTGAGTTACAACCTTATCAATCAAGCCGTAATCAACAGATTCCTGAGCTGATAAGAAGTGGTCACGTTCACAGTCGGCTTTAACTTTTTCAAAATCCTGACCTGCATTATCTGCCATAATTTTGATTAAAAGTTCTTTCATTCTCAAAATTTCTTTAGCTTCGATTTCAATGTCTGTTGCCTGACCTCTTGCACCGCCCAAAGGCTGGTGAATCATTATTCTTGAATGAGGCAGAGCCATTCTTTTGCCTTTTGCACCTGATGAAAGAAGGAATGCTCCCATTGAAGCTGCCTGACCAAGACAAATTGTCTGAACATCTGCTCTTATGTGCTGCATAGTATCATAAATAGCAAAACCTGCTGTTACACTTCCTCCGGGGGAGTTGATATAAAGCATAATATCTTTTTCAGGGTTTTCACTGTCTAACAACAACATCTGAGCAACAATAGAGTTTGCAACATCATCATCTATCTCCGTTCCCAGGAATATAATTCTTTCCCTTAACAGTCTTGAAAAAATATCAAAAGACTTTTCGCCTCTTGAAGATTGTTCAATAACCGTAGGAACATAATCAACTATTTTTTTAATTTCTTCTGTCATATAATCTCTCCTCTTGTATAAGATTAGCTTCAGGCATTATTAATTAATATCCGCCCTCATGTTAAGATAATTTTACAATAAATCTGCTGATTTAGCAATTTATTTAAGGAAAAATACTTTAAATAGATAATAAAGTGTAGTTGTACTATGACTAAATGCGTAGAAAAATTTCAGAATTTTGTTTATAATAAAAACCTTTTGTCTTATTCAAAACAAACAGGTTTACGTTCTATGCAAAACATAAAAGGCGCGGAGAGGGAAATTATTGAAACCTACCGTTCGGAGCTATCCCACGAAATTTGGGGAAATCCAAAAAAAATGCTGGAATGGGTATTAAATAAATTCAGTGCGTTAAAAGAAACCAAATATAAATCAAACAGAAAAGACGGAGCTCTTGTTGAAAAATACAGAACTGAAGAAATCGAAGCCTGGGCAGAAGTTATAAATAAAAACGAATTATGTAAAAATAATCCGTTTTTAAAACTAAAAATTTTTAAATCAATAATAAGCGATTTAAAAGAAAACAACTCACTTTTACCTCCAGTAATTAACGAAAAAATCTTCAACCACGCAGTAAATGAAGTAAGAAAATTCGGAGCTTCATTTAAAAAAGTTTATTTTAAGCTGTACAAAGAATTTTGTTCAATTGACAGCCTGAAAACACAAGATGTATCAATCAACGGAATCAGGGGAAAATGGTACAGCATCAAACTGCCTGATTATGCAGAAGCAGCAAAGGAACCAGGGAGATACAAAAAAGCATTAGAACTATTATCCGTACTTTCGCAGGGCTCAAACTGGTGTACAAGGAATTCAAAAATACTTGTAAATGATTTTGCCGGTAATGATTTTCACATATTTGTTGACAGTAAAGGTATACCTCAGCTTTGTTTGACAGGACATAACAACCACGGCGGCCGTTTCAAATATATTAAAGGAAATGACCAATATGCCAAAATTGAGGATAAATATAAAGAAGTTCTGAGAGATTTTATTAATCAGAATAAATTTGAAAACGCATTAGTCGGAGAAACGGACCAAACGCTTGTGCCAATAGCGGACATTATAAAATAGCTTTATTTTTTAAGTGCATTTTCAAGCGCTTTTTCTAATACTTCAATTTTAGACTCAAGAACTTTTACCCTTGCAGAATTCTCATCTGATGTAATCGATTCTTTTTCAAGTTCACGTTTGTAAGAGTTTATTTTGTCATTCTTGACATTGAGCTTAAGCATCATTAAAAATATACCGAAAATAATACCCGATACAAATACGCATAGTATTTCGTATTTACCGTTTAAATACATAATACCTGCCCAGCCCGTCAAAGCTGAAAGTGATAAAAATAATGCACTGTATAAAAATTTTTTCATCTGTTCCTCCGTGAATTGTTATATTATTCTAGCATAAAAGCAATAGTCATTTTACCGATAATAAATTTTATGGTAACATATAAATAATCCGACAAGCAGGAATCACAAATGGGAGATGAAGACAAACAATTTGATGCCACTCCGCAAAAATTGGAGAGAGCAAGAAAAGAAGGTCAGGTTGTAAAATCTAAAGATGTTTCAACCGCATTATCTTTGCTTGTCATGTTCACGTTTATAAACATGCTGGCACCCGTAATCTGGCGAATGATTGTAGGTCTGTTCAGAACACTATATGAACAAATACCAAACAAACATATTGATGATATAGGAATAACATATATTCTCACTAATACGCTGATTCCGTCCGTTGTTATTATCGGGTCAATATTGTTTGTCGCTGCTTTTATAGCTATTCTTGGAGATTTTATGCAGGTCGGACCGCTTGTTGCAACTGCACCTTTAGTTCCGAAACTGGACAAGCTTAATCCGACAAAATATTTTAAAAATTTATTTCAGGTAAAAACTCTGTTTGAATTATTTAAAAACATTGTAAAAGTTGCAATACTGGGTATTGTCGGATGGACCGTATACAGAGCGCATCTTGAAAGTATACTTATGCTGACTGCAATAGATAACCATTTTGCAGTAATGATAGAATTCGGTAAACTGATAGTCGAATTTATTTATAAAGCGTGTATTGCATTTATAATAATTGCTGCTGCCGACTACGGAGTTACAAAATGGAAGTTCCTGAAAGATCAGAAAATGTCTTTCAAAGAAATTAAAGATGAATATAAAAACTCGGAAGGCGACCCGCATGTAAAAGCAGCTCTCAGACAGCGACGTATGCAAATGCTGCAGCAGGGAGCAATGGACTCAGTTCCCGAAGCAGATTTTGTAGTAAGAAACCCTACCCACGTTGCCTGCGCATTAAAGTATGATGCCGAAACAATGCAATCCCCAACTGTTACGGCAAAAGGAACCGAGTTAATTGCAAAGAAGATTATTGATATTGCCGTACAGCACAATGTTCCCGTTATTGATAATCCGCCTGTCGCAAGAGCGTTATTCAGAATGGTTGATATTAATCAGCAAATTCCGCCTGAACTATATAAGGCCGTAGCCGAAATTTTACTGTTTGTTTACGGTTTGAAAAATAAAAATAACAACTAACCATGACTGAAATTTCATTTATATAATGTAGTCCCAAATCTTGAAAAATAATTGAAATTTAGGTAATATAGTGTTAGGTTAGTTTAATAAGTGAAGATAGTGGATAGTAAGACTTTAATTAATCAATACGTAGGTATTGTACAAAAAATTGCAAGAGTAGAGCAAAGACGAATACCAAACCACATGATTGAGTATGAAGAACTCGTCAGTATTGGTATTATTGCGATACAAACATTAATTAAAGACAAAACAGAAGAACAGCTCGCAAGATATAACGATGCTTATATAGGCACGGCTGTTAAATGGGCTATCAGAAATGAACTTCGCCACAGATATAAGTGGTACACACTCAAGCACAAAAAAGACGATGAAGCCGAAGGGGATGACTATATTAATGACTCAGCTTCACAGGAATCAGATACAAATGACGAAGATATGGGATTTTCTATTTCTCCGACAAAAGTTCGTGAAGCTGTTTACGAAACAATTTTATCTATCGACGGTTTAGCTGCAGCTGCTACAGATAATGCTTCTCCATTCGATTTTCTTAAGGATCCTTCCGCAATGCCGGATGAACAGGCAGAAATTGTAGAAATGAGCAAACTTATTAAACAAGCTATAGCAAAATTACCCCAAAAAGAAAGAACAGTTGTTGAGTATCGTTTTTACAGAAATATGCAGGCAAAAGATATCGCCAATATGATTGGTCTTTCACCTTCACGCATTACGCGTATCATCCAATTTTCACTTAATCAAATCAGAGAATACTTAAAAGCCAGAGGCAGAGAAGATTACTAGGGTATAAACATTATTTTTATATCGAGCATTTCTCCAATTGTTAAGAATTGTAACAAATTAATTCCTTCCTGAAATTAACATTTGCATATATACTTTATATATATACAAATAGTAAGATAGGATATTTAAGAAGATGGCAGTTCTAAACACAACTTACAATTTCAGAGAAAAAAATCCAAACTTCATTGAAGGTATCGCTATAGGTGCGCTCGGTACAATGACAGGCGGTATGGGAATGAACGGAAGTGTTTGGAATATGTCAGGAATGTACAACATTGGCTGCGGTACAGGCATGTACGGAGCTTCTTACGATGCTTATATTGAAAATTCTCTTGAAGGGGAATTGGCTAATCTTACAACAAATGTAATTATTGGCGGTATCAATAGTGCTGTTCAGAAAAAAGCAAATAAACAATCTCTAGATGATAAAATCGGTGTTGTTGAAAGCAACGCAGAAAAATATTTAGCTGTCTTAGGAAGCGACAAAACTCTCGAAACTTTTAACCGCTATGACAGTGCAGAAGAATATGGCGCTGTTGTAGATTTACAGAGCAAAGTAGATGAAGCAAGTACACAGCTTGGTGAAACAAAAAAAGCAAAACAAAAAGCAGAAATAGAATTTAAATGTCTTAAAGAACCGGAAAAATCAAATTATACAGACACAGAACAATTCCAAAAAGACATGGCTGCATACATAGAAGCAAAAGATAATTTAGAATCTCTTGAAAAGCAAGTTGAAAAAGAAGAAAAAGCTCTTGAAGCAGCTGAAAAAGCAAGAGATGCAAAAAAAGAAGAAGTACAAAAAGCAATTGATGCATTAATACCGTTAAAAGATGAGTATGATAAGCTTGTAGAACAAAAACGAAATGAAGATAATGCTAAGATTCTTGATAAGGCTGACGGTAACTGGATTAACAGAGCAAGCAAAAAAAGCATTGAAGGATACACAGGTAAAAATGAGGACGGAAAACCGGCTGAAGCAACAAAAGCTCAAATCCGAGGCGCATTTAACCAGTTCATCAATGCACAAAAATCAGATGATACTGAAAAAATGAAATTTTACGCAAAAATATTAAAAACAATGCGTGAAAACAGTCCAAAGAATTTTGAAGCATCTGAAAAAGCATACAAGATTTTAAATATAGAAAAATACGCTCAAGACTAATTAATAATGTCTAAAAAAGAGCATATAAAAATAAATTTTAACCCCCATCTTACATCTAAAATTTTAGCGCCGAGTTCTAAGCTCGGTTTTTCTTTTGCATTAAAAGAGGCGGATTAAAAATCCGCCTCTATATACATAATTAACAAAACGCTTTATTAAACAAGTTCCATTGTATAACGAGCGCTCTTGTCAGCAATTTCAACCAAGCTTCTTGATACAGCAAGCATTGAAAGTTCTGAATCAAGTTTGTTTACACAAGAACCGCAGCCGATAGCAGAAGCACCTGCAGCAAATGCAAGAGATGCTGTTGTCGGGTTGATACCTGTTGCTGTCATAACAGGAATTTCAATATTTCTTGTAAGTTCAATTGTGTTAGAAATAGTAAGTTCAGCTCTTTCGATTAAGCCTCTTACACCGTTTGAAGGTGCTTCATTTGAGAAATGTCCCTCTGTTTGTATTAAATCTACACCTAAAGTTTCAAGTTCTCTTGCCAGTTCAATTTGCTCAGCAATTTCGAGTTCACCCGGAATTGTAACACAGAAGAATGTATCTTCAATAAGTTCTTTAGTCCTCTTAGCTAAATTTAAAACCTGTTCAGCAGAGAAAGAAATACCTTTTTTATAAAGTGCATCAAAGTTACCAAGTTCAACTGCATCAGCACCTAACACTACTGCATGTGCAAGTTCTTCAGGATCAACAGAAGATACAAACAACGGTAAATCTGTCATTTGTCTTACCATAGCTATAATATCAGGGTCTGCACAAATATCAATAGCACTTGCGCCTGAGTTAGACGCAGCAACTACAACTTTTTTAACTTTATCAGCATCAAAATTATCAATACCCGCGATAATTTTTACTGCTCTTTTTTCGTCCAAAGCTCTTTTAAAACTTTCAATTCTTGACATAATATTCTCCTTTTTGTGTCGATTTAAGTACTTTTTCAACTTTACAGAAAATTATACATTAAAATTATACTCCTTGCAATATTTACCGTCTTTAATAATCTAAAACTGATGATAAATACGCATAAGCAGATAGAATATTATTAATCCTAAGGAGGAGTTATGTTCAGAAAAATTATCTTATTAACTGCGCTTTTTACATTTTTACCGGCATATTCGTTTGAAATACATCACGAAAGCATACGTGCTTTATATGAAAGAATTAATCCTGCAATAGTATCAGTTGATACGCAATTAAACGATGGAGTATCCTGCGGGACAGGATGTATTATAGACAATAACGGCACAATTCTTACAAGTGCGCACATTATTGAAGACGGGAAAGATATTATAGTCACAATGAGCAACGGAGAAGACTATAAAGCAAATATATTAAAAAAATTCGACAAAAACAAAGACATAGTTTTATTAAAAATCAGCGTGCCATACCCGCTTAAAACCGTTAAGCTTGGCGATTCTTCGAAAATTAAAGTAGGTGATTCAGTACTGGCAATAGGAAACCCTTTTGGCTTTAACGGAACGTTAACGAAAGGTATAATATCAAGAATAGACTACTTTAAAAACAGAATACAAACCGATGCAGCAATCAACCCCGGTTCATCAGGAGGTCCGCTGTTAAACACTCACGGCGAAATAATCGGAATAAATCAGGCAATATATAACCCGGATAACAACATCTCAAACATCGGTATAGGCTTTGCAACCCCGGTTAACTTAATTAAGGAATATATGGCAGAAGAAAACGAATAAGTTTTAAAAATCGCAGACCACAAATTTTACGCTAAGATATACCCGTTGATTTACCCGTTGATTTACCCCCCAAAATTGTTATAATAAGACTATGGAAGGAATGAACATAGGCAAAATACTCGCAGGATTAACTAACCCCGAGCTTTATATAAAAAGATTAAAACAGGACGGATTTGCTCAAGGTCAGCAGAATTTCAACTCTGCATTTTCGCAGGCACGTCCGAATCTTCCTCAGAACCCCATAAATCAGCTTGTATTGAATAACATGCTTCCGATGAATCAGATTGCAGCAATGGACAGGTCAATATACATTAAAAATCTTTTGGGGCTTCCGCAAACACTGAGTGCAATGCTGATGTCTGCACAAAGCAAAACACCGATTAATGCAGGACCTTCGCTGATAATGAATGTTAACGAAAACATGCTTTCAAATCAAAAAGCACTTGCTCAGATTTTTAATGAAGCAAAAGAAGTTACACCCGATAAAATACAAAATCAAATACTGCAGCAAACCATACAGCAGGTTTCAGCACAAAAAGAAGCTGCAGCACTGATTTTTACGGGAATGATTCATTTGCCTGCCGTATCGGAAATGATTTTAAAAAACAGCAAGCAGGCAGTTACTGCACTTATAGCAGCAATGTCAACTGCATCAAAAAACGGAATGACAGGTGAACAAATAAATAAGACGCTGGGCGTTATTAACTCCTGCATTTCTATGGCTGAGTCTGGAAATCCCGCACAAACACTTAAAAGTCTTATGCTTTTATATCTGCCGTGGCTTCCGCTAAATGAAGAAATAGGATTTGATCTGGAGGTTGAAACAAACAACGGAGAAAATGATTCTAACGACTCGAAACTCACAGTTCTTATTCAGACTAAAAATTACGGAAATGTAAAAGGTGTATTTACATTAACCACATCAAACTCTGTAGACATATTTATAGTATGTTCGGAAGATTTTCCAAAAACATTACTTCAAAAAAGTCTTAAAGACGAAGGAAACTCTCACTCAATGACAACTAACATTGACGTAGAAGCTATAGAACCAAAAAAAGCACAAAAGCAGGATAAACAGGAAGCAAAAGTAAATTTGTCTGCAACAAATGAAATGAATCCGTACCTCCTGCTTATGGCACACGCATTCATACGCAACACTATATACCTTGATTCTAATGCAATAACTGAAGAAGACGGAGAATCAGAAGAAAATCAGTCTTAATTCTTATCAGACAGCTTCGCACTCAATTGGCTTGCAAGCATAAGAGCTTTTTCCGCAAAAAGTATAGGATATTTATACAAATCTCCTTGTACTGATACAGTAGAATTATTTAATAACAAATCATACGACACACCCTGATCAGCCAAGCCTTCCATTGTTAACTTTAACCTGTTCTGTAAAGTTGCAAGATTTAGTGAACGAATAGCATTTTCATTCATTACAGGGACAAACCCCCAGTTAATACAACCTCCTTTTGCAAGGAAATTATTTACATTGTGTGCCAAAATATTTAAACTTGACGGATTATTATATGCATCAAACGATATCATATCAACGCATTCCGTATCAAAAACAAGCTGCCAGTTACATTTCTCAAATGCCTGAACACAAATTTTTGCACCTTCTTTGCGGAGTCTGCTAAATACCCTTGCCATAAGCATTGAAACAGTTTCTTTTGTAATACTTTCATTAGTACGTTTTAAGGTACCGAATTTAAAGAGCATTCTTTCATCAAAAACAATCAATGGTGTTGTGTCAGGAGATGCCTCTTTAATTTTTTTTATGAACCATAGTGCTTTAGCAATAATTAAATACATTACAAATTTTCTGTAAGTTTTATCAAGAATCATTGTTGAGGCATTTTTATTCATAAAAGAATTTGCAAGAGTAAAAGGACCAATAATATTAAACACGGTCATTGTAGGTTTAAGTCTTTTTAAAATCTCAATGTACATCTCCATATACGGGGATTCAAAAGCATAATTCTCTAAATCTTCCCCCAAATTAAATGAATTATATACCTTTTCAAGATGCATAACCTTTTGCATCAATTTATCATTAGAACTTTCAGAAATTAGAATTTTTCCTTCTTTAAACTGAACAAAAGGAATATTATCCAGGACCTTGTGATAAACATCGTCATTCGGATTCATCAATGGCAGTTCGGGTAAAAACGGAATGTCCTCATACAGACGCAGCATCAACTGCTTGCAAGACTGAATGTTTTCATAGGGTAAATTCCCAACAGGCAAATTTTTAAAATTTAATTTCATATAAGCTCCGATTTATAAAATAAGGACGTGCAAAATATAGATAAATTGTACGTCCTTATGTTTATTATAATATTATTATACTATGCTTCAGCTTCTTCTGCAACTTCTTCAATAGATTCTTTTACAACTTCAGAAGCTGTAACAATTACCTTAAGTTCAGTTTTAACTTTAGAAGTCAATTTAATAAGCATTGTATATTCGCCTATTTTATTAATAGGTGAACTCAAAGAAACAGTTTTTCTGTCTACATCAATATTTGATTTTTCTTTAAGTTCTTCGCAAAGCTTTTTGGTAGTAATAGTACCGAAAAGTTTGCCGCTTTCACCTGCTTTAGCAGACAATTCAATAGAACCCAATTTTTCAATCTGTTCAGCTTTTGCCAAAGCTTCCTGATGAAGTTTTTCCTGTTTAGCTTTAATTCTTGCCATATTTTGTTCTCTGTTCTTTAAAGCACCTTCAGTTGCTGCTTCAGCATAATTTTTTGGAATAAGATAGTTTCTTGCATAACCATCTTTTACATTAACCAAATCACCGGCTTCGCCGATATTCTGTACTTCTTTCTTAAGTATTACCTGCATTTTATTTTCTCCTTTTACTAATATTTGGCTAGTATAATTTAATATTACTGAAAACATAATTAAATGTCGAGTTATTACGTTTAATATATAAAAAATTTCTGTAATATTTTGTAATAATAACGCAAATTTAATATAGAAATCGTTTTATATTATATAGGTGAGAAGAATGGCAGGTGTGTACAGTTATAACGGACAAGACTATCAAAAAAGAACACTTCTGAGTGAAACAGAAGGCTATTTGCTTGCATCTGTGGTATCAGGTGCAATAGTTTCACCTCTGCCTTATATTGGCAGAAGTTTCCAGAAGCAATTAAACCGACAAATGCACAACAACCATATTTACAGAGATTATTTTGATAAAGCATTTGATATATCAGGATTAAAAGAAGAAGGTGTCACCCTTGTCAAAGCTCAACATGCCAACGTACCTGCCGAATACAAACTGGGGTTAAATGCCGCATATGATCCGCGCTACAGAAAAGTGATTATTAATACTGACAGAATCTCAGCAGCAGGATTCCATGAACTGGGGCACGCACTTAATTCCCTGAAAAGCAAATATGGAATTAAATACCTTGCAAAACTCAGAGTTCCGGGATATGCAATTGCCGGATTAATGGAATATTTTGCCATATTTTCACGTACAAAACCAAAAGGTGCTCCGAGGAATTTTGTAGATGTAATTGAGGATAATTGCGGTAAAATTGCTTTTCTGGCAATGATGCCCACTGTTATAGAAGAAGCAGCTGCAAGCTACAGAGGAATAAAACTTGCTAAAAATGCCGGTATAAATGATGCATTGATAAAAAGCATGAAACAAATCTATATAAAAGCTCATGCAACATACGGCGGAAAAGCCGTTCTTGGCGGGCTTGCAGTATTTGCATCAAGAAAAATTATGGACATGTTTACAAGGCCAAAACCAATAGAACAAACTACAAATTATCCTCAGGAATATATTTTTTAACTTCCTGATTCTTATTATTCCATTTAATTATATCTTCACGACTGCCGTCTTTATAATCTGAAGTATAGGTATTCTTAACTTTTAAATCAGACGTATAAACAGTTTCCTTAACTTTAAGTCCGTCAGCATACTCACTAAACACGGAACCGCTTTCATTAATCTTATCGGCATTATAATACGTAAAGCGTTTTATATCTTCACCGTCATAAGTTGCCGAAACATTCATTTTTGTATTTCCGTCTTTATCATATACAAGGTGTTCCACTCTTAAATTAGTACCGTCATTAAGAGTTTCTTTTCTAATTGAAATCACTTTCCCGTCAGAATCCTTCATTTCATATTTAACAGGATTTTCTGCGTCATAGTTCCACACTTCAACAAATTCCATATCTCCATCAGAGTTGTATTTTGTATGACGAACAGGCTGAGAGGTTTCCTGATTGTATTCCCATATATCATTTTGTGAATCTTTAATTTTGTCATTGTAACCTAGAGTCGTTTTTACCTGATGACCATTTGAGAGAGATATCTCTGTAAATGCAATTCCGTGACGGATATTTTCAGGATTATCCGTAATTACAAGCAGTTTATCATGTTTTTTCTGTATCATATATATATTATTTGTTTTACTGATATCGGATACAACATCACGAACGTGTACCGGCAGAGATGATATCTCCGTTATTACGGATAACGGCATAACCGATGATGATGTTTCACTGTAAAGATTCGTTCTTATAACATTATTATCAGCCGGCTCTTTTGCATGATTCGCAACTGATACGGAGGCTTGTTTTATTTCATTTTTATTATTACCGCTTACCTTGTTTTTCCCCTTAACCTCCTTATTGTCAGGAGCTTCTGACTGTTTTAAAGATATATTATTTCCATTGTCAGCAATCTGCGGTCTTTCAACAAAATTAAAAACAAGCAACCCAACGGCACAAACAACCGCTGATAAAATTAAAATCTTTTTTTTATCCATAATTAAACCCCATATCTACAAGAATATTATAATCTTGTTTTTGGTTTTAATCAATCTTTTTTATGATAAAATAACAGTATGGAAATATTAGAAAAGTTTAGGGGTAAAATTACAGTTTCGGTTCAGGCAATGCCAGGAGAGCCTTTGTATGATGAAGTCTGTATGAAAGCTATGATGGCTTCCGTAATAAACGGAGGCGCTGCAGCGCTCAGAGTTGCAGGGGTAAGAGATGTAAAAAACGCTAAAACATTCGGCGTGCCGATAATTGGAATTACAAAACCCGACAAACTTCCTGATAACTGGAAAGAAGTTGTTTATATTACACCGACTCTAAAAGAAGTAAACGCATTAATAGAAGCTGATGCGGATATTATAGCTTTTGACGGTACATTAAGAGAACGCCCGAACGGTTGTAATGTAGAGAGCATTATTAACAGAATACACGAAGCCGGCAAGCTTGCAATGGCTGACATCTCAACATTTGAGGAAGGTATACACTGCCATAAATACGGAGCAGATATAATTTCAACAACTCTATCGGGATACACGAAAGAATCAGCATCTGAGAGCGAAACTCCCGACTTTGAACTTCTTGAAAAACTGGTAAAAGAAACAAAAGCACCTGTAATACTTGAAGGCAGAATATGGGTCCCAGGGGACGTAAAAAAAGCATTTAAACTCGGAGCGCACAGCGTAGTAATAGGTTCAGCAATAACAAGACCTCAGCTTATTACCAAAAGATTTGTAAATTATATGGAACAGGATTAAGTATGAAAAAAGCATTGGCATTTGACATTGGCGGAACAAAAATTTACAGTACCGTAATTGATGAAAATGGTGAAATTTTAAAAGAAATAGACAAGTTTAGCACTCCAAAAACACTTGATGAAATTAAAACAGTTCTGTCGAAGCAGATAAAAAAGTATGAAGAAGATGTTGATATAATAGCAATTGCAACGGCAGGAGCCGTTAATAACTCAAACTCTGCCGTACTCGGTTCAACCGGGAATTTGGTAGAAGGATACAGCACCATTGATTTTCAGAGTTTAAGTTCAAAAAAAGTATTTCTGGAAAACGATGCAAATGCAGCAGCGTGGGCAGAATACAAAATCGGTTCATCACAAGGTACCTCAGTTTCTGTAATGCTGACGTTAGGTACAGGCGTCGGCGGCGGAATTATAATTAATGACAAACTTCTAAAAGGTAAATCAGGTGCAGCCGGAGAAATGCATTTTAAAATGTATCCCGATAAAAGAAGAAAATGTACCTGCGGCAGCTGGGATTGTTTTGAAATCTATGCTTCAGGGACAGCACTCAAACTTGATGCGGAAGAAATGCTTAACGACAAAAATGTTACAACATACGACGTTATAGATGGTGTTAAGCAAGGTAACAAAATTATGACCGATATATTGAACAAATGGCAGGATGATATTATTATCGGTATTAAAGGACTTGCAAATATATTTGATCCTGATTGCGTCGTTCTGTCGGGTTCTATGGCACAGTTCGTTGATATTAGCAAAATTGAAAAAGAAGTTAACTCAGATATAGTAACAACTCCGACATCAATCAGACTGGCATCTGCAGGCAATTATTCAGGTATGATTGGCATATCGCTTCTGGCACTATCACAAGGATTATAAATGGGAAAAGCAAAAAAAAGAAGTTTTAATAACGGAATAAATGACAAATTTCCATATATGACAAGAGAATCGGCTCTAAAAAACGTAATCAGTAACATAGAACATAAATCTGAGGTTATTGATACAATTACTCTGTTTGGTTTCACGGCTGAAGAAATTCTTGAAGCAGGAGCTGATTATGAAGATGTTATGGCACTGGGCGGCCTGGTTAAATAAGCAAATAAAAAGCCTGAGATTTTATACTCAGGCGAAAAAGGGAAAAGGGATTAAAAAGGGAAATCTTTATCTTACATCTATGAGAAGATACCAAACGTTCT
>CACWTN010000015.1 GCA_902763805.1 uncultured bacterium
AGAACGTTTGGTATCTTCTCATAGATGTAAGATAAAGATTTCCCTTTTTAATCCCTTTTCCCTTTTTCGCCTGAGTATAAAATCTCAGGCTTTTTATTTATATATTGCTTTTTGTTTATATTTATATTATATTTACCCTTGTAGAGTGCTTACGCCAATATGTCACACTACGTGCGTAAAATGGTTTGGAAGTCGATACCAAATACATATACAGCAAAAGAAAGAAGGTTAAAAATGAATTTAAAAAACAAACAGGAAATCATAGCAAAATTCGGTGCTACTCCTAAAGACACAGGTTCTGCAGAAGTACAGATTGCTATGTTAACTCAAAAAATCTCTGAACTTACCGAACACATGAAATCAAACAAAAAAGACTTTGCTACAAAAAGAGGTCTTTTAATGATGGTTGGTAAGAGAAAAAGATTACTTTCATTCCTTAAAGACAGAAACCTTGAAGGATACAGAAAGTTAATCAAAGATCTTGGTATCAGAGGTTAATAATTGTTACTAAGTTTTTAACTAAAACGGCTCCTATTAAGGAGCCGTTTTTGATATGTTTAATTATGCTTCTTCGCTATTATTTTCTTCCTGAGGTTCTTTAACGATTTGAAGCTGTGTAATCCTTGCCCCGTCAACTTCCTTAACGGTAAAAGTCAGACCTTTAAATGAGACAGTATCGTTAACCTCAGCTATTCTGCCGAGCAGTTTAACAACAAGCCCGCCAATTGTTTCAACATCATCTTCTTCAAAAATATCATTATTCATCTCAAAGAATTCTGCCAGCTCATCAGGACGCATCATTGCATTAGCGAGATAAGTATTATCGCTAACCTGTTGAATGTTAACTTCCTCTTCTTCTTCATCAAATTCGTCCTGAACTTCACCGATAATTTCTTCAAGAACATCTTCTAAAGTGATTAAACCTGCTGTTCCGCCGTATTCATCAACAACGACTGCCATTTGAATATGTGTTTTTTTAAACTCCAGCATCAAATTATCCAGCGTCATTGTTTCAGGGACTAATATAATCGGACGTAAAAGCATCGGCAAAGAATATTCTTCTTTTGTCATTGCAATTGCATATAAGTCTTTAACATGCAAAAATCCGATTATTTTATCAATATTTTCTTTTTCATAAACAGGGTATCTTGTGTATCCGTTTTCTAACGCCAATTTATTAATTTCATCATACGTTATATCTTCAGGAACACAAACCATATCTGTTCGGGGTATCATTACCTGTTTAGCCATAAGGTCAGAAAATTTAAACATATTATGAAGCATTTCGGCTTCAGTTTCGTTTAAAACCCCTTCATTATAGCTTGCATCAACAAGCATATCCAGTTCTTCCGTTGAGTGGACAAGCGAAGCTTCTTCACTGTCAGCGTGAAGCAGTTTTAACAGCAAATCTCCCGAAACTTGTAATATCCAAACAAGCGGTTTAAATAAAGTTATAAACATACTCATTGGTGAAGCAATTATGAGAGCAAGGCTTTCTGTATGTTTAAGCGCTAGGCATTTCGGCAATTGCTCACCCAGCAGAACGTGGAAATATGTTACAAGCAAAAATGCAACCGGTACGGCTATTGCATGAACTGTTATATGTCCCAACGGTAAAAACTTAATAACAGGGCTTACCAATTGCACCATTGTTGCTTCTGCAACCCAACCTAAAGCGATACTTGCTATTGTTACACCAAGCTGTGCCGCTGCAAGCATTTTGTTTACGTTATCTACAAGTTTTAGAGCCGTTTTTGCGTTTGAATTACCATCGTTTATCAGTTGTTCAAGCCTTGTTTTTCTGACTTTTACAAGTGAAAACTCGGCTGCAACAAAAAAACCGTTTACGAACAGCAAAAATGCTATTACAAATATATTTATTAAAATACCGGGTATTTCCATTTAATTATTAATATCCTTCAATTTATAAACAAAATTTTACAATACTCATATAATTTTTGCAAAGTAATTACTTAATTCTAAATGTTACGTTTGCTACAGCAGTTACCTTTTTATCAATTGTAGATGTATCATTAATTCCCATATCTGAAACATTAGTTGAGTCAACAGGGGTAATCTGATATACACCCATTCTGACAGCAGAAATTTTACCTACTCTGTTATGAGATGGCTTAAGCATTGATTCTGCTCTATTTCTTGCGTCAGTAGATGCTTTTTCTAGAAGCGATACCTTAAGTTCAGGCAGCTTTGAATAATCATATGACGGTGTATCAACGCTTATTACGATACCTTTATTAATCAGCCCTGTAATATCTGTAGATACATTCTTAATTA
This sequence comes from uncultured bacterium, assembly GCA_902763805.1. Classification (GTDB taxonomy): domain Bacteria; phylum Cyanobacteriota; class Vampirovibrionia; order Gastranaerophilales; family Gastranaerophilaceae; genus CAG-196. The sequence continues at coordinate 2,296 of CACWTN010000015.1, forward strand.
GTTCTACATCATCAGCGGATATTGAAACTGGCTGAGTATAGTTGTAATAATCAACTTCGTTTGTTGAGTATCCCCTGTAATCGTTTTTATAAACAGGGTATGAACGAGGAGTTTTAATTTCAATTTTTTCTATTTTCTTATCTTTTAAATATTGTTCAACAACTTTTAAATTATCCTGTGCAGTTTTGTATGCCTCTTGTCTTGTCGGTTTTTTGACTTCTATATCAAAATTTAATGTACCCTTATCAGATTTAACAATTTCATAAGCTGAACCTGTTACGGATATTTCATTCTTTTGTATTGTCGAGGCAACCATTTTTGTTGATACTACCAGTGCCAAACCTACCAATATTCCTAATGATACTATTTGTAATTTTTCTATTCTTTCTATCATAGTAAATTTCTCCTATAGTTTTAATTATACGTTACCAGTTGAACTATTTCTGTCATCTTCAAGCTGTTTGAGCTGACGGGCATCAACTTTTTCATCATCAGTTGAGTATGAACTTATGCGGTTATCTTCGATATCAACATTAACATCGGCATCAACCATTTCTAAATCTTCTTTAGTAAATTCTTTAATCTTGCCATCTTCAAATTTTACTGCCACAGAGTTATTTAAGAACTGTATAAAGCAAACTTTGCCAAGTCCTGCAGGTGTCATAACTGTTGAACCGACAGGAGGCATTCCTTTAGCCGCTTCAATATAGTTTTTGTATTCATAAGTAAGACAGCAAAGCAGGCGTCCGCAAGTACCTGAAATTTTTGACGGTGATATAGGCATACCCTGATCTTTTGCCAGCTTGACGTTAATTGATTCAAATTTTCTTAAATATGAAGAACAGCAGAAGGGTTTTCCGCAAATTCCTGTTCCATCCATAATTGATGATTCATCTCTTACACCGATATGACGGAGGTCAATTCTCATTCGTTTGAATACTTGTGTTAAATCTTTAAGAAGTTCACGGAAGTCAACTCTTTCGGGAGCTGTATAGTAGAATGATATTTTTCTTCTGTCAAATGTTATGCGGCACTGAACAAGATTCATAATAAGTTTATGTTTCTGAACGAGTTCTTTACACTTAAAAAATGAAGTAACTTCTTCTTTTTTAAGTTCTTCATAAATCATCATATCTTCCTGTGTCATTACACGCAAAAATTCGAACGGTTCAAGTGTTTTATCGGATTTTTCGAATAATGAAGCAATTTCTTTGTTTACGAGAAATGCTTTCATAACTTCTTCACCTTTTTCAGTGCGTACTAACACAAGCTTATTGTCTAAATCCTGATTTATATCTCCGTTTCCGCTTATAACGAGAGGGTGAAATGTATTTTTAAGATACTTAACCGCGTATTTTATCATAGCATTCTTCCTTCTTTAATTTTCGGTTCATAAGTTTGGATAAAACTTCCTGCGGTGTAATATCAGTGTATACCGCTTCATATATAGCGCTCGAAACAGGAACTTCAATTCCAAGTTTTTGTGCTAAATCACAAACAGCTTTTGATGTTTTCACGCCTTCAGCAACAGAACCGAGGGTTGATAAAATATCATCAATTTTTTTGCCCTGCCCTAGCATAGAACCAACTGTATAGTTTCTTGACATCGGACTTGAACATGTTGCAATCAAGTCACCCATGCCGGAAAGCCCGTACATTGTTGAAGGATTTGCGCCTAATTTTACGGCAAGTCTTACTATTTCAGCCATACCTCTTGTTAAAAGAGTACCCATGCAATTGTCACCTAAATCCATTGCGTGTGCAAAACCTGATGCAATTGCGATAACGTTCTTTAAGCTTCCGCCAAGCTCTACCCCGATTACATCGGTATTAGTATACAGTCTGAATTTGCCCGGAACGTTAAGTGCTTTTTGAACGTATTCTGCTGTTTCTATATCTTCACAAGCAACTGATGCAGCAGTGGGTTTACCCATTAATACTTCTTTTGCAAGCGTTGGACCTGATAAAATTACAACTTTCTGATTTGGCAGAACATCTTTTATAACCTCTGACATTCTCATAAGCGAGTTAAGTTCAAGCCCTTTAGATGCATTTACCAATGGCGTATTCGGATTAATTCCTGCCTCTTTTAACTGCTCGCAGACGGGTCTTACACCGCCGGTTGCAACAACTGTTAATATTATGTCAGCGTCTTTTATAGCCTCTTTAAGATTTGATGTAAACTCAACTTTTTTATCAAGCTGAACTTCCAGCGGTTTAGAACAATGTTTGTTATTTACCAAATCATCATTTAAGTCGCATTCTCTGCCCCAAACGGTTATATTATCAAAGTTATTATTCATTAACCAGGCAAGTGTTAAACCCCAGCACCCCGGTCCTAATACTGTCAATTTTTTAAGCCCCATAATATACTCCTTCTCTATATATTGATTATACTATAACTTTAGGGGTAAATATAGTTTTAATTGATTATATTAAAAAATGTAAAGATTATTAATTTAATGAAATTTGTAAAAAAAATAATACTTTATTAATACAGAATAAGATTTAATGTGAGAGTATTATGACTTGCGATATTGATGAAAAAATTAATATTAGAACGGAACAAAATTGTGTAATTAAAACCTTTAACAAGAAAAACGGCGGAACTGCAGAAAACGCATTAGCGTATGCTTTAAGCAGCGGACAGGTTATAAAAGAATCTAAGCTTACCAAGGCACAATATAACATAATTGAGCTGCTGGCACAGGGTAATCAGGGTGATCCTAACGATGATATTGATAAACTGACTATGCTTGATTTGATTAAAGCACGCAAACGTTTTGGAACATCAACAGATGTACTTAAAAATTGTGATGTTACAAGATTTGGTTTAGATGCTAATGCGGGTGTTGCGACTGTAGAATTTAAAAACGGAGAAGTCGTAAGACTCGAGTTCGGATTAAACAAACCCGATAGCGTTTCCGATAATAGGCAGAAAGCTGAACAAAAATTAAGTGAAAAATCAGATTCTGTGCAACAGACAAAAACAGAGAATATTGAAACAAAGAACGTAAAAAAGACGAATAATTGCGAACCAATTATCGATAAACAACAACAAAAAACTGTAAACAAAAAAGATTCTATTGCATTTTTACGAGCACTTGGTGCTCAGGAAACACGAGGAAAGAAAACTCCGTATTCATGTATAAATTATGCCGGTTATGCAGGTAAATATCAAATGGGTGAACAGGCAATGATTGAAATGGGTGTATATCGCAAAAAACCTGATAAAATTATAAACGGCAGGGCTTATTTTAATAATAACTGGAAAGGCAGTTTTGTTAAAAATAAGTACGGAATTACATGTTTATCCGATTATTTGCATAGTCCTGAAAAACAGGAAAAATTACAAATGGATTATAAAAAAGTAGATTGGAAAGTTATAAAGAGAGTCGGACTAACAAAATTTATCGGTAAAATAATAAATGGACAATTAATCACTCCGTCAGGACTGCTTGCCGGAGCTCATTTGGTCGGCGTCGGAGGACTGAAAGAGTATTTTAACGGCAACTATACAAAATCTGACAAAAGCGGAACACCTGTTTCTAAATATATTCGCCAATTTGCAGGTTATAACGTAAGCCAAATAATTAATTAGTTAATAAACTCTTTAGCGTTCTTCTTAATACACCGCAATTTTTCTTTAGTGCATTATTTGCTTCATCTTTAGTAAGGTCGCATACAAGCATCGTTATAGCTGTTTTTACCTTCCAGTCACATTCAATTAATGTTTCAAATGCCGTTGATGCTTTTACTGCAGCAATTTCAGATACAATTCTGATAGCTCTGTCTTTTAATTTTTCATTTGTCGGCATTAAATCAATCATAAAGTTTTCATATGTTTTGCCGATTTTTATCATTGCACCTGTCGTAAGCATATTTAAGACCATTTTTTGTGCTGAACCTGCTTTCATTCTGCTTGAACCTGCTATTACTTCCGGGCCGACTTCAACGCAGATTCCGTGTCCGGCATCTTCTAAAATTGCTGCTTTGTGGTTGCATGTAAGAGCGATTGTCTTACACCCTTTTTCTTCTGCTTTTGATAAGACGCCAAGCAGATATTTTGGATTGCCGCTTGCTGATATTGCTACGCAAACGTCATTTTCTGTTAAAATTTCAGCATCTTTTTCCCCGAGTTCAAAGTTATCTTCTGCGCCTTCTACAGCCAGCTTAAATGCTTTGTCTCCGCCTGCCATAATTCCCTGTACCATATCAGGAGAAACACCAAATGTCGGCGGACACTCAGATGCATCTAAAATACCGAGCCTTCCTGAAGTCCCTGCACCATAATAATATAATTTTCCGCCCTTAAGAAACTGTTTGGCAATAATATCTACTGCCTGAGCAATATTCGGAAGCTCATCTTCTATTGCGAGTGCTACTAGCTTGTCTTCTTCGTTGATTTTTTTAACAATATCAAGTGTTGACAGTAAGTCAATATTTTTTGTGTTTTCATTTCTGTACTCTGTAATAATTTCACTCATAGACACACTCCTATCCGGCTTTTTGGCTTCAGAAAGCCAACGCTTTTTAAAGACACATATTCATAATAAATTCTTGCAGATTTTAGTTAATTTTATCCATAAGACTGACCATTTCAATAGCAGATTTAGCTGCATCAGAACCTTTATTTCCTGATTTTGTACCTGCTCTTTCAATAGCCTGTTCAATGTTTTCGGTAGTCAATACACCGAATATAACAGGAATACCTGTTTCAAGACTAACGGAAGCAACACCTTTTGATACTTCCGCACACACATAATCATAATGAGAAGTTGAACCTTTTATAACTGCTCCGAGAGTAATTACAGCTGAATACTTTCCTGACACAGCACATTTTTTTGCAACAAGCGGTATCTCAAAAGCACCCGGACACCAAACGATATCTATATTATTATCTGATACGCCATGTCTTTTAAGTTCATCCAATGCTCCTGAAACCAGTTTGTTGGTAATAAACTCGTTAAAACGTGAAACTACAATACAAAATTTTTCATTTGTGACAGTCAGTAAACCTTCTATAATACTCACTTTTAATACTCCTTAATCTAATATAATCATTATACAACAATTAGTGAATAAAATCTCTAATCATTAAGAATAATGTTACAATCGGGGTAAATATATTATTCATAATCATTCTGCATTAATTCTTTTATTGCATTTGGCAGATATTTAGGTATATCAGATGCCATAACTGAGTATTCAGTTAAATCCTCACTTGCTATCTCTCCTGCTCTTGAGTGCAGATAAACCCCGAGCTTTGCGGCTTCAAACGGTGAACATTTCTGGGCAGATAACCCTGCAATAATACCTGCGAGTACATCACCGGTTCCGGCTTTTGCAAGCGCGGAATTTCCGTGTTCATTGATAATCATGTTACCTTTGTCGCATATTATTGTTCTGTGAGTTTTTAATACCGTTACACAGTTATATTTTTCACTAAGCTCTAACGCCGAGCCTTCCAAATCCTTTAAGATATCATCAATATCTTTTACAAGCAGCCTTGCTGCTTCCATTGGGTGAGGAGTGATTATTGTATTTGCTGGTAATACTATATTCATCCCAGACAAAATATTTAATCCGTCTGCATCAATAATGACAGGTGTTTCTTTGTCTTTATAGTAATTAATCAAAAATTTAAAATTATTTTTTGAAGCAAAGCTTTTACCTATTCCGCAGCCTATCAATACTGTGGAAAATTCATTTAATCTTCTGTATGCGTAAGGAATTTCCATATAAACAGCTTCAGGAAGCATTTGTGAAACCGACCTAATTACGTTTATATCGGATGCCAGAGCTAAATATCCTGCGCCAGTTTTTAAAGCGCTGTATGATGAAAGATAAGCCGCGCCCGTATAATTATCACAGCCTGCAACGTTAAGTATCTTGCCGAAAGAACCTTTGTTTGAATTTTCATCTCTGACGGGCATTTTATATTCAGTCATACTTTACTCCTATAAACCTATTTGTCTGATAACTTCGTATACTGTAACCGCAACTGAGTTTGAAAGGTTAAGGCTTCTTTGTCCTTTAACCATTGGAAGTGTTATTGCAGTTTCCTGTGTAATGTATTCCTGCGGTAACCCTCTTGATTCAGGCCCGAAGACCAGAAAATCACCTTCTCTGAACTCAATGTCAGTGTACTTTTTCTTTGATTTTGTCGTTAAATAGAAAAATCTTCCGTCAGGAAACTGTTTAAAAAGCTCATCCATTGATTCTATTTTATGTAAATCAACATTTTGCCAGTAGTCCATTCCTGCCCTTTTTACGTACTTATCAGTAAGTGCAAATCCCAGTTTCCCGACAAGATATAAAGATGCACCCGTGCATACGCATAAACGTGCAATATTCCCTGTATTTGCCGGAATCTCAGGTTCATATAATACTACATTAATTTTTGACATATCTACCTTCCCTAAAGTTAATCGGTAATTGTATTTTAGCATAAATAGAACTTCATAATATCTTAATATTTCTTAACATTTTTTTTGATTTAGGCAATTTTAAAATTGTAATTGACTTTATATTTATATACGAGGAAAAAGAAAGAGGTATATTATGGGCAGTATTAAAATTACAAACAAAGTAAGTGATGAATCAATTACTAAAAGTGATTTAATTAATTCAAATGCAACTAAAAATTTAAGTAATAAGCAAAAACAAAAAATCGGTTTAATCTTTGATGCATTTAACACGAAGAAAGCTGCAGCAGGTGAAGAAGAAGTTCTTGACAGAAACGAACAAGTTGCTATGATGGACTGGTTCCAAAAAGTTGCAGGTAAAAATAATAAACTCGGCTGGGGTGAATTAGACGAAGCAAAAACAAGAAAATCAACCAAACATGAATACGCTAAGGGCGCAAGATTTTCTGATTATAAAAACTTTATGAATGCATTCAAGGAAGTTGTATTCAAATCAATAGTTAAAGAAGCTGACTCTGAGCCGGAAGTAAAAGCAGATCCGGTTAACGAAGGAGATCCTGGTGTATTAGCTGATGTGCTTGAACCTGGTGAAAATAAAGGTGAAAAAATAGTTGAACAAACTACAGAAGGCGCACCTGAAGGACTTGCAGTAAAACCTAAAACACTTAGAAAAGTTAGCCAGCCGAAAGCATGGCAGAACGCTAATCCAACAGAAGCAATAGAAAGTTTGAGCCATAATGATAAAACAGCAGATAAAGTTCTTGAAAAATTAATGAATACATATGGTATTGAAGCTGACAAAGTTCAAATGGATAAATTGAAAGCTGATTTAATTAAGTATAACCCAAGTATTTTTGACAGTAACGGGAAGCTTTATGACGGTGTTATTTGGGGCAAACTTGACTTCCCGAAAAATGCAGGTGAGCTTTATAAAATAGGTGCAGAAACTCCGAAAGTAGTTAAAAAATCAATCGCTAAAAAATCAGGTTCAAAGCATGTTGCTACAAAAAGAAACCAAGATGCTGCAAAAGAAGTAAACTCTGTAAAAGTTACGTTACATAAACAAGGAGCATCTGATGAGGTAAATGGTATTTTAGCGGCGCAAAAACAAGGTGTAAAACTTCATAATTCACTCAAAAAAGGTGATTTAAAAGGTTTGACGCCGGCAAATATTGCACATGCATTTACTTCTGATGTAAATTTTGGACCAAATTCAAAACAAATAG
>CACWTN010000016.1 GCA_902763805.1 uncultured bacterium
GCAAAAAATGCTGACTAATAACCCTGAAAAAATCGTATTAGGCTGTACGCATTATCCTTATTTATTAAATATTTTATCTGTTTTTGCGCCAAAAGATATGTTTATTGATCCTGCTGTTCCTTTTGCGCAGTATATAAAAGACGATTTAACACAAAATAACTTGATAAATAATTCTTCCTGTCATTTTGAAGAATTTTATGTCAGTTCTGCGCCGGAAAAATTCAAACAGGCAGCAAAAATGTTTTATAATTTAAAACAAAACCCTAAACTGCTGACATTCTATACATAAATTGCGTTATAGTATAAAATATGATATTTTAGTTCTATCAGGTGGGAGAAAATGGCGGAAGTAAAACAAAGAACTGCAGCGAAAAAGTTTGTTGAAGATTGGACGGGGAAAGGCTATGAAAAAGGAGAGAGCCAAAAGTTTTGGCTACAACTTTTGGGAGAGGTATTAGGTGTAGAACATCCTGCTCAATTTATATCTTTTGAAGACCAAGTCCACCTTGACCACACAAGTTTTATTGACGGCTATATTCCTGCTACAAAGGTTTTGATTGAGCAAAAGAGTGTTGATAAAGATTTAAATAAGGCTATAAAGCAGTCTGACGGCAGTTTGCTTAATCCGTTCCAACAGGCAAAAAGATATATTACTGAACTTCCGCTATCACAACATCCGCGTTGGGTTGTTACTTGCAACTTCCAAAAATTCTGCGTTTACGACATGGAACGGCCAAACGGAGAACCGCAGGAAATTTGGCTCAAAGACTTGGAAAAAGAATACTATAGACTTTCATTTTTGGTTGATACAGGCAATGAACACTTAAGAAAAGAAATGGAAGTTTCAATAAAAGCTGGAGAAATTGTCGGACTTTTATATGATGCACTTTTGAAACAGTACAAAGACAGCAATAATGAAGAATCGCTAAAATCCTTGAATATTTTGTGCGTAAGATTGGTATTTTGCTTATACGCAGAAGATGCCGGAATCTTTGGCAAGCACGATATGTTTTTGGATTATTTGCGTCAATATGATGCCTCAAAAATGCGTAAGGCACTGATTGAACTTTTTGAAGTCCTAAATACAAAGCCTGAAGATAGAGACCCATATTTGGAAGATGATTTAAAGGCGTTTCCCTATGTAAATGGTGGCTTGTTTGCACAAGAACATATTGAAATACCACAATTTACGGATGAAATTAGAACCTTACTTTTAGAAAAAGCGAGCGCAAATTTTGACTGGTCAGAAATCAGCCCGACTATTTTCGGTGCGGTTTTTGAAAGCACTTTAAACCCTGAAACAAGACGTTCAGGCGGTATGCACTATACTTCAATTGAAAATATCCATAAGGTTATTGATCCTTTATTTTTGGATGATTTGAATAAAGAATTTGAAGAGGTTAAGGCTCTACCGCAAAATAAAACAAGGGATAAAAAACTTGAAGAATTTCAAGACAAAATTGCTAATCTGAACTTTTTAGATCCTGCTTGCGGAAGCGGAAACTTTTTAACTGAAACATATATCAGTTTAAGAAAATTAGAAAATGAAATTCTTGAACACTTGTTTAGTAAAAATGGAATTTTACAGAATAAATTAGGTTTTGAGGGCGAGCTTAATCCTATAAAAGTTTCAATCAAGCAATTCTACGGAATAGAGATTAACGATTTTGCCGTAACTGTTGCAAAAACTGCTCTATGGATAGCAGAATCCCAGATGATGAAGAAAACAGAAGATATTGTCCACATGGATTTGGACTTTCTTCCGCTAAAAACCTATGCCAATATAGTTGAAGGCAACGCTCTTCGCTTAAATTGGGAAGATGTAATTCCAAGGGGTAAATGTAATTATATCATGGGAAATCCCCCGTTTGTTGGTGCAAGACTAATGTCGCAAGCTCAAAAAGACGATATGATACTCGTGTTCGGTGATAAATGGAAAAATGTAGGCAATCTTGACTACGTTTCATGTTGGTACAAGAAAGCAACTGACTATATGCATGGTACAAATATTTGTACTGCACTTGTTTCAACAAACTCCATTACACAAGGAGAACAAGTTCCTGTACTATGGAAGCCATTATTTGAACAGGGTATTCATATAGACTTTGCACACAGGACATTCCGCTGGGATAGTGAATCAAACTCAAAAGCACATGTTCACTGTGTTATAGTTGGCTTTAGTTATATCAATAAACCTAAGAGACTGTATTCAAGTGAAAGAATGCAGTATGTCAATAATGTTAATGCGTACTTAATTGACGCTCCTGACGTATTCATATCAAGCAGAAAAACACCTATACAAAATGTTCCAAGAATGGACTTTGGAAGTATGCCTAATGACGGAGGAGCATTATGTGATTATTCTGACGAAGACAAAAACGCTATAGTAAAAGGATATCCTGCGTCAGAGAAGTTCTTTAAGAAATTCTTAGGAGCTACAGAGTTTTTGCATAATAAGACCCGTTGGTGCTTATGGTTGAAGAATATTTCTCCTGCTGACATAAAACACGTACCTCCAGTACTTTCAGCAGTACAAAAAGTAAAGGACATGAGAGAGTCAAGCAACAGAGAAGCTACACGCAAATTAGCTGATACTCCGTATTTATTCGGAGAAATAAGGCAACCTGCAACAAGCTATTTAATTATTCCTTGCCATTCTTCAGAGCGAAGGAAGTATATTCCTATAGGCTTTGTATCGTCTGATGTAATATGTAGTAATGCTAACATGTTGATACCTGATGCAAGTTTATTTACATTCGGAATTATGTGTTCTAATGTCCACAATGCATGGATGCGTACAGTATGTGGACGTATAAAAAGTGATTATAGGTACTCAAACTCAATAGTATACAACAACTTCCCATGGTGTAATCCTTCCAGTGAACAAAAAGCTAAAATCGAAAAAACTGCTCAAGGAATATTAGATGCAAGAGCATTATATCCCGAATGCTCATTAGCTGATTTGTATGACGATTTAACAATGCCGCCAGAGTTGCGCAAAGCTCATCAGGATAACGACAGAGCGGTAATGGAAGCATACGGATTCAGGATAAAAGATGAACAAACCGGCAAACTCCGCTGGCTTACAGAATCCGAAACCGTCGCCCGCTTAATGCAAATGTATCAGGAGCTGACAAAATAAAGAAACTCTCACATTAATGTGAGTATTACGTCGCTATGCCCGTGGCATTATTCAACAATAACTCTTGCGGGGAAGTTGCTTTTTAAAAGGTTATTAGCTGCTTGTTGAGCTTTTTCTTTTGAGCCGTATGAACCAACCTGTAACGTATAATATCCGTTCATACTTTTAACCGTTGGCACGACCCCCAGCCCTGCATCCTGTATTATCGTTTTTGCAACTTCAGCTTGTTTTTCGGTTGCATAGTAGCCTACAACAACTTTGGCATTCACAATTTGTTGAACAGGTTTTTGCTCTTGCGTTGCGGTATGTTGTACTTGAGCT
>CACWTN010000017.1 GCA_902763805.1 uncultured bacterium
GAGATTTTCGGTTGACAAAACTACCATCGAAAACTAAATGACCGGCTAAAACCGGTCTTTTTGTGTTGCGATGGGACTATTAGAGTGTGAATAGTAACAAATAATCTTTTTCTCCGCTTGATTTTAAAATTTATGTTGATATTTATTTTCCTTTGTGGTACAATATAATAAAAAGAGAGGGGGAATTTATATGGGTATGCCTGACATTGCTTCAAAGATCTTTATGAAAGATTCCGAAGTTTTTGCTGACCTTTTTAATTTTGTGATTCATGACGGCAAACAAGAAATTACAGAAAAAATGCTTTATGATAAAGATTCTACTGCTCTTTTAATCCTTCCAACTAAAGAAGAGACTGTTGCTGATAACGAAGGCTCGGAAAAAGTAAAGAGTAAGCAAAAGGATAAAGGTGTTCAGAAATACAGAGATGTATTTAAGGAATTGATTATAAAGAAAGACTCTTCCGCAGAATATATTTTTGTTGGAGAAGAAAATGAAAAGGAAATTACGTATTCGATAGTTCCGACTGTTATGACTTATGATAGTTTAGCTTATATGGAGCAAATTAGAGAAATTGCAAATGAGCATAGAAAGTCAAAGGAGAAAGCTGAGGGCGGAGAATTTCTCAGGGGATTTCACAAGGAAGACAAGTTAAAGCCGGTAATTACAGTTGTTGTATATTGGGGTACGAAAGAGTGGGATGCCGCTACATCGCTTCATGAACTTTTTGATATTAAAGATAAGCATTATCTTAAATATGTTCCTAATTACAATATAACTTTATTGAAACCAATGGATATCGAGGAAGACGATTTCTCGAAATTCCATACTGAGCTAGGACCGGTTCTTAAGCTGGTAAAGCATTCTGAAAACAAGAATTCAATTGAAACTTGTATTAATAGCGATTTAGTATACAAGGATATGTCACCGCAGGCTGTTAGATTAATTAATGCTGTTACAGGTGCAAATTTCAAAATTCGTGATGGAGAGGAGCGAATTGATATGAGTAAGGGCTTTGAAGAGATTAAAGAAGAGTACACAGCTGAAGGCAGAGCAGAAGGCAGAGCAGAAGGCAGAGCAGAAGGAAAAGTCGAAGGTATGATTTCAGCTTTATCCGGTCTTGTAGAAAAAGGTTTAATTACCCTTGCGCAAGCAGCGAATGAAGCTAACATGTCTGAAACGGAATTTGAAAGAAACGCAAAAATGCAAAAAGCATAAATATACTTACGAACCTACAAGGTAAAGAACGATACTTAACTTTGTAGGTTCGTTTGTTTATAGTTTTTTTGCAGTTATAAAAAATTAAATCTTACCCACTGAGTAGGTTATTAAGGAGCCTGAAAACGGCAACCAAATAGCTTACTTGGTGGGTATTTTTTTGTTAAAAAACAGAAGTCGAGAGAACAAAAAACTCTCGGCTTTTCCCTTGCTTTTGATTAAAACATTCACTTAAAATGGCATAATACTGACAAATATAGCAACTTTTTATATGTCTTATGTACCAGAGAAACATAGCAGCTTATAGCCGACCTGACGGGCAACGATTTGTTTACCCAACAGTAATTGTTATTGATAATGGAGATTTAAGGCTGATGATTACTATGTTTTTTAGAGATTAAGAGATTTGAATTTTGTGTTAAGTAAATTAGTTTGAATTTTAAGATATTATCTAATGGTAAACAAAGAATGAAAAATTGCTGTGGAATTCTTTATGATATTCACAGCGTATTTTTAATCATTTTCTATTGTTATTGATGGAAATAACAATTTTGATTAGTATTATTTATATAAAGGTTACTAGAATATTAACACAGTATCGAGCGTTAATGGCTCGCATATAAAGGGAGATAAGGTGTTATATGTTTGAAGTCATGGAAAGCAAAGAACAAATTGTGTTAGAAGCTATACAACCTAAATTAGTGGTCTTAGACAGAAAGAATGAATTAAGAACACATAAAAAATATTGGATTTTACGCAGAAGTCAAGATGTTTTCTTTAGTCTTATAGCATTGATAGTTTTAAGTCCAGTATTTTTGCTTACGGCTGTATTTGTATTCATTGATGATCCACATGGTAGTCCTATAGCAATCCAACAAATTAGCAAGACACACCACACGAGTTAAACCACCCGATACAGTCGGACTGGGCAATACACGAAAAAGCAGTTTCTATAGTCTT
>CACWTN010000018.1 GCA_902763805.1 uncultured bacterium
TGCTTCCTTCGGCAGATACAGCGCACTCTTTGAAATGAAATCCGCCGCCTCAACAGGTTTTACTCTGCCGTTTCGTGAGGGTCTGTTTTTCATAAGCTCGGATTCAACAAGCCTGAACCTGCTGTACGCATAGCGCAGAAAGATAAGCCCCATCACGGGCATACAATATTCATTAGCCGTCAGGTTCGACCCCGATCTCAGCAGATCAGCGGACTCCCACAGCTCATTTTCAAGTTTTCTTATATTTATCATATCAACGACCTCGCAATCTTTACCTTTAAGTATAACATATAATTTCTCTTTTTTCTACATAAAATTCGGATAGATTCACCAAAATGAAAGCTGATCAAGGCGAAAAAATGCTATATGAATTATGTTTGAATAGCTGACTTGCTAATTTCTGCCGAAACTAACTTTTACCGCTTTTTTCTCGGTTTTTCCGGTTTTCTTTTTCTTCCGATTAACCCATAAGAATAGTGATAATCAGAAAAATATAATAGTTTCATTTCTTTTCAAAATAAGCGCAAACTATTTCTGCAACTTTATTTTCAATTAAATCGTTAATAAAAGTAACTTTTTCAGAAGCAGCTTTTGTCATTAGCCTTGCAAAAACATGATATTCGTACCGCTATTTACTATGTCAGATGAAACGGAGATCAAGGCGTATCAAAAAAACTGTTAATACTTGTTTTCCAAAACTGATAAATATATAGTCTAATATCAACGACATAAAAACCAACAATCACGGCTTGAAGTCCAATTCTTTTATATTTTGTTTCGGGAACATTTTCCAAAACTTAAAACATATAGTCCAAATTCGGAAGTGTATTTACCAATTGTTAAGGCTTTTGCTCCAAATTTATGGAATTATAGTCCTAAAAGCAATACATATCAGACGTTTTTATTACATTGTCTGATTTGTATTGTTTTTTTATTTCATTTTGTGTTTTTTCAAAATTTGGTTAAGCATAAAAAAGAAATCACGTGCTTTTTTCTATAATGTATAAACCCAGATGTGAACAAGGCTATTGACCGCATTGTAAGGGATTATAACGAAGAGGAAAAGGAACGGGCTGCAAAAGAAAAGCGTCAGCCGATCTTATTGCCTGATTTTTCAGCCCATGTATTAAGGCATACATTCTGTACCCGTTTGTGTGAGAACGAAACGGATTTGAAACTGATTCAGGAGATCATGGGACACGCTGATATTACAACAACAATGGACGTATATAGCGAAAGCAATACATCCCGTAAAAAAGCCAGCTTTGAGCGTCTGGAAGGTGCTTTCAAGATCAGCTGAAACGTCATAGATCGCTTTAATTTACCACATATTTTACCACATTTCAAAGCGATCTCATAGTAAAAAGTATTGCCTGATGTGAGACTGCCGCTTTGAAAAGCCGCATAAAATCAGGAAAAATTGAGCATTGCAAAGATTTGAGATGTGTCGGGGAATAATCCCGACGATGAAGAGTTTGGATAAATAACCCCAGCATTCATGCGGGTTTCAGCCTATTAAACATAGAATTTGCGACCAATTTGCGACCAAATAAAGAGAACAAGCAAACAAATTCAGGGCTTCCGGCGGTAAATGTCGGGAGTCCTGTTTTTAGGTTTGTTTATATTTTTGCTTTTCAATGAGTTGGTATACACTTATAATGCTGTATATGTCTGGCAACCGTATAAAATACCATCAGGCAGAATGGAAAACCTTAACAGTAAAGCAGCTTCCCTCACCGACCTTGCTGTTCACACTGATATATCCGTTGTTCTTCTCAATTATCGTCTTTGCAAGAGACAGACCGATGCCGATGCTGTTTTCATCTGAGCCACTGCCCTTGTAGAATCTCTCGAAAATGTGCGGCAGCTCATCCTTTGGAATACCGCTGCCGTTGTCCTTTACCGTTATTTCGGTAAACAATTTATTCTGCGATGCAGACACAGCAACTATTTCTCCGGGCGGTGTATGCTCAATGCAGTTTTTCAGGATGTTGGTAATAGACTCAGACATCCATTTTTTGTCGCATTTCAGACTGATATTTCCGCAGTCCTGCACCCTGATCTTTACCTCACCAAGCTCTGCAAGTATTTCTGTCCGTTCCCTGCATATTCCAAGAAGC
>CACWTN010000019.1 GCA_902763805.1 uncultured bacterium
TTACGAACAGCCTGTTACCTTTGAGGAAAACAGAGCAGAGGAAAACAAAAAGAAATTGCAGGAAATGTTTAACAGCAGTAATACGGCTATGATGGCATTCAACGATGCTGTCATTGATCCGACTTTTACTGATGAAGATTTTGACGATATAGAGGACGGGTGATAAATAAATGAGTACATTAGACGAAATTTCAGGCGAAATAAAACAGAAAACACAAGGTGCAGTCCAATTTATACAGCAGGCACAACATCTTTTTGAATACTTTGCAAAGTTGGCGGGCAAGGAAGATAGTGCGGCAGATAATCTTATCAGTCAGGCACTCGACAACGGAGAATTATCAAGTTTCAGCTTTACGGGACAGACAACGGATTTGTCGTATTTTTCTCAATCGGACACGATGCCACTTTCGGCTATCCGAAATATCGGTGACGAAAGCATAAAAGAAGCCGTCAAGCAGAATTTTGACAAAGCCGCACAGCAAGGTCTTATTGAGCTTGACGGAGATAATATCAGGATTACGGCGAAAGGTAAGGAATACATAAGTCAGCCTGATTTTGTAAGGGCAGCACAGGCAGATCAGACGGCTGCATATCAGAAATCAGTCGCAAAAATGGCAAGTGCCAACACAGCAGAAAACGAAGTGCAGATGTGTGTAGGTTTGCGTGGTAATTACTATAACGATTTTACAGTCTTTAACCATACGGATAATATTGATCTTTCTACAGTTATCAATCACCCGAACAAAAAACTGTCCAAACAAATCCTGAGTAATGTAAAGAAGTGGCAAGGAGAGAATTTTGTAGATGTAAAAGGCGGCATAGTTACTATAACTCAGAAAGGCAAAGCGGTGCTTGCTTCGGCAGGCTTCAAGGCGGCTTCTGTTCCCTTAACTGAGGGTACGGTTGCGGCAGTTGGCAATGTTCCCGGTGCGGTTATCGTTGCAACGAAAAAGGTTGCGGCTGCGGCAGTCAAAGCTGTACAGACGGGTGCGGCTGCAATTACACAAAAGAGATAAATAGAAATGAGTGAAAACAGAAGAAAATAACATTTATATTTTTACAGAACCATTCACAACTGTAACATGGCAAATTTCTTTATAAGAAGTTCCAGTTACCATTACACTTACTATGGCTTCTCCTTCACCAATAGCGACGATTGTCCGATTATTTACTTCAATAGCACTTGAATCTGGACTGTAAAAACAAATATTATCAATTAATTCAGCTGGCTTTATGGTTGGTAAAAAAGTGTATTCTTCACCTAAATTTAACGTGATACTTTTCTTTATTTGTGAAAGACTAATTTCTTTTTCATTGTTAATATATGAAATGATACTATGTACCTTACTATTTGACCATCCTAATTGTTTTGCTATTTCTTTGTGTATATGCTTTTTCCAGGGCTTTTCTGGTAAAATTTTCAATACTCTTTCAACATCATCCCAAGGTTGTGGCTTGATTTTTCTATTAGTTGGTGCTAATGAAATAGTTTCCATGCTTATAATCTTAAGTTTTCCGGCAGATTCTGCCTTACGCAAAATTTTATAATATTTTCTTATGTACGCATATATACCACTTAATGTAATCGTATATATACCATCATGTTTAACTTCTTTAGTCTTTAAAATTACTGAAAGTGGAATATAATTATTCTTTTTTACTTTAATTTCAAAAGTTGGTTCCAAATGTTGCAATGCGGTTTCGTGAATGACTTCAACTATTATTTCAACAACATTATCAGCTTGGTGAGTTAATACATATTGACTTAACTTTTTTTCTATGTAATCTGCAAATTTTTTCATTACATCAAAAAGATCCGAAAGTTCTTGTTCGTTTAATATTATATATGATTCATCAGAATTATATTTTTTTCTATATTGTTCATCTGTTTGACCTAATCTATGAACAATCAGATGACGTTTTTGATGCCACTGTTTTAAATATGTGATTCCATAACCGTTTTTTTCAGTTTTATAATTGAATTTTGAAAACTCTATTTTATAGCAATCAAAATAATTAGCAGCAAATGCCACAGGATTTGAACCATCCTAAGCAATCTTCTTTAATAATCAAGGAAAAGGCGTTTTTAATAGCA
>CACWTN010000020.1 GCA_902763805.1 uncultured bacterium
TTTCCGGCATTCATAGTAACCTGCCTTCTGCTCAATCCCGACAGCGATAAATGCGATTGCAAAAATCATCACTAGAGCAAATGCGATCATTGTTAAACGCAACCATGCAGGCAGCTCCACGTAAGCAGCCACAAAGCACATAACTATCCCTGCGAGAACAGTAGGAAATGATATCAGATATTCCATTCTCAGCATCTGTCTGTTTTTTTCCTCAACCTGACGTCTCATCTCCAACAGATTTTCTTCTGCACGTTTATCATAATTATCCATGATTCTTTCGCCCGACAGCAGCTCGTTGACATTGATTTTTAACAACTCGCATAATTCAAGCATTATTCCGGTATCCGGCATTGACTTTCCGGTTTCCCATTTTGATACTGCGCGGTCGCTTATTCCGAGTTTCTCAGCAAGATCAGCCTGAGTCATGCCCTGTTCCTTCCTGCAGGATGAAATAAATTTTCCGATTTTGAGCTGATTCATATCGAGCTCCTCCTTTCACGGCTCAATTATATACTGAAAATTGGCAGTTTAACACAAACCGGTGGTTGATTTTCGCTTACTCAACCGTTGGTTGAGTCCTTATAATCTGATTTATTTATTTTAATATATCATATTGTAAATATAGGCTCTTTGTCAATAGTTGGGGTAAATAAATCCTGAAAATAAGAAAAGCGGTGGTGACGGAAGTTGCTGCCGCTAAAAATTTAATTAAAAATATGAAGAATACGTTTTCTGAAACGAGAGAAATTTTTGTAGCCGTAAGCGTTTCTTTTAAGAACTTTGATCTTGTTATTGCATCCTTCTGTAAATCCGTTAGTAACAGGTGTATTTAAGGAATTAATAATACCGGAAAACCAATTATAAAATGTATCAGCACATTTTTGGAAGCGTTTGAAATTACTGCTTTTAGCATAATCCATCCATTCTAAAAGCAATTCTTTGGCTTTTTTGTGGTCTTTGCAGTCGAGAATTTTAAAAAATTCTTCTTTCATGAAATGAGCAGAGTATAAGTTTGGTGAAATAGAAAGCATGACCATAACTTTTTGCTTCTGATATTCAGAAAGCTCATTAAATCTTTTGAATAAAATCTTTCTTGAGCGTTTAAAGTATTTTCTGTATTCAGAGCCAAGCTTTTTCTGAACATCTTTTCTGACAGAATCAAAAGCCCACATAACCTGTCTTATCCAATGGTATTTATCAATAACCAAATCAGCTTTTTTAAAGTATGTTTTAGAAATATCAGCATAAGTTTTCCACATGTCAGATACAAATAAATCGACATCGTTTCTGTTGTTAAAACTTCTGAAATACGTTGATAAATAAGAAATTCATCTATTGCAATGGCTTTTGGGAGTTCAGGTTTACCGTAACTTACATAATCAAAGATTCTGATTACAGTAGAAACAGACAAGCCGACTTCATTTGCAATATATGTAAACGAAACAGGACTTCTGAGCTTATCGATAACATAAAGTATCAGACGTTTTGTCATTCTGTGATACCTTGGCAGGAAGTCTACCTTTTCGATAAACCTTTTGCCGCATGAACAGGCATATCTGCGTTTTTCCAAGGTTATTATTGTATTATTGCCAAACATCGGAATATCTTTGATGTTTTGTTTACGATAATCATGAATTTTATTAGTCATGTTTCCGCAGCAAGGGCATTTATGGGGCTTTCGTTTTAGGCGCAATGTTATGTTTACAATATTTTTATCTTTATTTTCTATATTTTTTACTTCTACATCTTGCATTCCGAGAAGTTTTTCTGTAATATTATTACAGAGCATATTTAATCATCCTTTCTATGGCTTGTTGCATTTCCATTTTACAGGATGTGTCAAATATGCTCTTTCTTTTTCTTTCGCTCTATTTGATCTTTACCCCAACATTTATTATAGAGCCATAAATAATTGAATAAAGATAAGCACGGAGTGAAGACAAACTTTACTCCGTGCTTTTTTGTATTTGGTAATATTGCGCGCTTGATTATGCGGTTGCTGCAGTATCGCCCGAATTCTTTTGCGCAAGTGTAAAAAACCATTCTGCGTTTCCCGGAACAATAAGA